>JAPPMP010000002.1:55032-182994 GCA_028819005.1 Acidimicrobiaceae bacterium | reverse complement strand
AACACGCCGACCGATACAACACCAGCTAACCACCTATTTGCGCGCGCTCTAAGCGAAATCACCGGGGTTGACGGTCGTCCCGTTCACTACCAGGACCTCCGTGTCCGCGCCACGCTCGCCCCAATCACCGAGCTTCGAATCCCCGTAGCCTCACTCGACGACATCATCACATCGAAGAAGAGCAGCAACCGGACGAAGGACCGCGAAGCATTGCCGGAACTCGACCAACTCCGACAGCGTCTGCAAGGAGGAGACGGCGACCGATAGCTATGGGAAAGCGGCGGACGCTTACGCGGATGACGGTCTTGTGGCCATCGGTGTGCCGATCACATATCCTCACGACGACAACGGCGACCTGATCCCGCACGATGTCTGCCAACCTGTCGGTCAAGCGACCTTCGATGCGGGACTCGACGGTGTTGACTGCCGTTCCGCCGTCGTTGGAGGCAACCGTGAACTCGCCTGGTTCCCTCGCTCGGGAAAGGCCCGCGAAACAACCAGGAGAGCCTTCCAGGACTGGTGGTGAGGGCTTCTGAGGTTTAGGTTGGTTGTCACATGCTGCGCCTAGTGTGTGCGGTGCAACGGGTAACCCTGTATCTGGCCTACGAAGGGGTGAGGAGCGAAAATGACTCGCGAACAAGAGTTTCGTCGCCGCTGGCACGAGGCACACCGTGACCGTTTCATCGCGGACGAACAACAGTATCAACAGGGCAAGGCGAGGGCGGACCGCTTCCCTGCAAGCGCACCCGAAGCGCTCGGGTTGCTCGCCGGTCTCCGCCGGACAGGCGATCTCGAATCGTTCAAGAAGCGCACACAGGAGTGGGCGGTGAAGCCGACAACGCTCGGATTCAAGGGAACGATCGGCCAGATGATGCTGAACATCTTCGTTAATCGCGCAGACGAACCGGATCGGATCGCGAGGCTCCTAGTAGATTCGTTGAGCGTTCCCGCATCTGACCATGAAGCTCGCGCCAAGATTGGAGCGCTCGCCGACTATTCGAGGAGCATCAAGAGGGGCGCAGCACCCGCGCTCACCAACGTGCCCTTCGTTTCATCGTATTTCTGGGGCCTTGCTGATCACGATCGCTGGCCGGTCATCTGGCCGAGTGCTAGGCACTACGTTGAGTTCTTGACGGGAGCGAAACTTCCCGCCGACCCCGCTGAGCGGTACCAGACATTTGTCAATCGGGTAAGCGAAATGTCCGCCGACAACATTGAGTTCGAGATGACCGCATCGTGGTGGCGCAGGACCAATCCTGTGCTTCTCGACGAAGTGCTTTGTGATCGCGCCGAATTCGGGCTTGATAGAACGACAGCTAGCGAGTCAGAACTGCGAGCCAACGCTCAAGCGTTGACGCGCATCGCCGAACACATTGGATACTGGTTTCGACAAAAAGTCAGCGATGCGCTTGGAGATGATCTGAAGGTCAGCAAACCCAAGATTCAACGACCCGACGGCAGTTTTCGCAACGACCTCTGGGTTGACTTTCGGACCAGACGAGGGGTCGATCTGGGGGTGCGGGTGTGGGGCAATCATCGGGGTGTCGCGGTGGGACTGTCTCCTGGATTTCAGCCCGAAGGTTGGCACGAGGAAGTGACGCCGATTATCGAGGCGGCGGACTATCCGGGCTGTGAAGTTCTCGGCGGTAAAGGCTCCGATATAGTTAGAGATGTCGGTTTCCATGGCAAGGGCTACGTCTACGGACGCTGGTTTGAGCGAGGACTGATAGCTGAACTCGGCCATACGGAGACGGTCGTGGAAATCGCGACCCTACTGAAGCCGCTGTATGAAGAGTTGCTGAGTTCGGGTCTCGGCACTGAGGGTGTTTTCGGTCCAGATGAATCCGCGGACCCGTCAGCGAGAGAGCGCGAATCCGAAGTCGACGATGACCGTGATTTTCTTGGTGAACTCGCCGATGAACTGCTGATTGATCGCAGCTTTCTGGACGACATCGAATCCCTGTTGAAGGACAAGCGCCAGGTGATCCTCTACGGCCCGCCCGGCACGGGCAAAACGTATTTGGCCCGAAAGTTTGCGGAGGCCTTGATCCCCGATGCGGACCGCAGAGCCATTGTGCAGTTTCATCCCTCTAGTTCATATGAAGACTTCTTCGAGGGTTACCGGCCCGAAGAAGGAGCGGATGGTTCGTTGACCTATCGACGGAAGCCGGGTCCGTTGGCGCGCATGGCCGACAAAGCGCGCTCCAAACCCGATCGCAGACACATCATGATCATCGACGAGATCAACCGGGCAAACCTGCCGAAGGTCCTCGGCGAGTTGCTCTATCTGTTCGAGTACCGCGACGAACCGGTGCAGACCCTCTACCGACCAGACGAGGGGTTCGTGCTGCCGCGCAACCTCTGGTTCATCGGGACGATGAACACCGCCGACCGCTCGATCGCCTTGGTCGACGCTGCGCTCCGCCGCCGGTTTCACTTTGTGCCGTTCTTCCCGAACCGGTGGCCGATTGAGGACCTTCTAGAACGCTGGTTGGAAGACAAGGGCGAGCCAACCTGGGTAGCGGAGCTGGTCGCGCAGGTGAACGATGAGCTCAAAGACGAATTGGGGGGATCACATCTTCTGTTGGGACCGAGTTACTTCATGCAAGAAAACCTTGATGAAGAGGCTGTTCGCCGAATCTGGGAGTACAACATCGAGCCGTTCATTGAGGATCAGTTCTTCGATATCAGTGAGCAGATCGACATGTTTCGTTTCAACGAAGTCTTGAAGCGCTATCGCGAGGAGTCTGGGGTCGAAGAGACCACCGAGTTGGTCGCCGTTGAGCATGAGACCGACGAACTCGATTCCCCGAGTGAAACACCAACGAGCGAGTGATCGAACTGATCGAACTCCGCGAGTACGAGTCGACGACGGTGCGGCTCTCGGTTAGTCAAGCGAGCCGTCTCAGCGCTGTCGGGCGCGGCGCGGTTGTCGTTGAACTGACCGACGATCCCGGCGTTTACAAGCTGACAGCGCAAAACATGGTGGGCACCCTCGTCGTTGACGACATACGGATCCTGATCCGTCCCAAGATTCGACCCGAGAACCTTTTCTTGCTGCTTGAGGTGGGCCTCGCACCCAATGCGTGGCGAAAAGAATCCTTCGAGTACACCACCAACGCAGACCTGTTGCCATCGATCGTGGGGTTCTACGCCCGAACGCTTGCCAACACGCTTGCCTGCGGTTTGTTGCGGTCGTACCGACCCGAAGAAGAACGTCTAGTCGCGTTGCGCGGCCGAGTCGATGTGGCGTCCCAGTTCCGCCAGGCGGGGGTGCCTATGCCAGTCGCTTGCCGATATGACGAGTACACGCCCGACATTTTCGAGAACCGTTACGTGAAAGCGGCGGCCCGACTGGCCCTGCGTGTGCCGGGAGTCCAAGCCGAGGATCGCCGACGGTTGCTCCAACAGGTCGTTGCCCTCGAGGACGTATCCGATGATCCCGTTAGGCCTGACGATCTGGACCGGTTGCTGTTCACTCGTCTGAACGACCACTATGAACCGGCGCTACGTCTTGCTCGGCTCCTGCTGGAGAACCTGAGCCTGGTCGACCGACGCGGCAACCGATCCGCGTCCTCGTTCCTGGTCGACATGAACCGTTTGTTCGAGGACTTCGTCACCCAGCGGCTCCGACGGGCGCTTCGCGGGCGACTCGAAGTTCGCAGCCAGGCTAAGTCTCACCTGGGAGTGCGCAAGCAAGTGCCGATACGTCCTGACCTTGTCTTCCGCAAACAAGGTCGTGAGGTGTATGTCGCCGACATCAAGTACAAGCTGACCGCCGACGCCAAAGCTCGCAACAGCGATTACTACCAGCTTCTCGCTTACACCACCGCTCTCGATCTACCCGAGGGCGTTCTGATCTACTGCCTTGTTGACGGTGGCGAGCCCGAGAGCACCGTTGCAGTCCGCCACGCCGGCAAGCTCCTCCACACCCGCGCTATCAACCTCTCAGGCCCGCCCGACTCCGTGACCGCCGAGATCAGTCAAACCGCCGACTGGATCGCGAGCCAAGCGAATCGTCTCACCATTCGCTGAGGTAGCGGATGCTGAGGAGGGATCCGATCATGCCGCCGGCGGTCGACAGGGCAAGGTCGCCAATCGTGTCTTCATAGGTCAACGAGAGTCCGCCTCCCGCGCCGGTCTCGGCCACGATCCACTCGGCGATCTCCCAACCCACGATGGCCAAGGCCCCGATGCCCGCACCCAAGAGCCAGGCGTCGGCTCTCGACGTCTCGCTTGTCGAATCGGCTCGGCGGAATCGCCAAGCGTGGAAGGCCGACACCAGCAGCACCCAGTTCAGGGTGTGCAGGACATCGTCGGTTGCGGCGAAGGTGTCGTAGAGACCCACGAGGTTGGCCAGCGTGTCGAGCAGGAACGGTGCCACCAACAGCACGTCTGCAGTCGCAGGATAAGGATCGAACCGTCGCCGCCAAGCCGCGGGAACCACCACGGCTGAAAGCATGAACAACGGGAAGCGGAATCCCATCCCCTTGCCTTCGAGATGGTCCAGCGGAACTGTCAACGCAACGACGAAAGCGAGCGCCAAAGCGACCTTCATTCCCAGTGCGAAACGAATACTCCAAGGCCCGCTGTCAAGACGAGCTGTTCGGCTGCCCATGGGCGTGACCCTCTTTTCTGATCGCTGGTCGCCTAGGCGAGCTTGGCGGCTATGCCGCGGGCTGCTCGCAGTGCGGCGCCATCGCTTGACGCGTTCCATGAGCCCGGATGCACCGGCTGGCTCTCGGCTTCATGGAGCAGATCTGCGAGCAGTGTCGCTCGGTCCACTCCGACGGGGGACCACAAGTACATTCCGAACGCCCCGGGGATGGGATTTATTTCGTTCAGCAAGACGGTGTTCTCGCCGTCCCACAGAAAATCGATTCGCGGCGCCCCGGTTGCCTGCACAGCAGCGGCGAGTGTCTTTGCGGCGTTTTCGATCGTTTCGGTGATCGAAGGCGGTAGATCGGCGGGCAGTTCGCGGGGAGCAGACTCCATGCCCTCTGCGCCCGACAGGTATTTCGTGGCGTAGTCGTAGACGCCGTCGGCGAAAGGTCTTTCGATTGCTGAAAGCTGCAACTCCGGGAACCTGCGCACTGCGATGTTCAGGTCGATCCAGCCGTCGAGGTACGGCTGAACCACGAGGCCGGAGCGTGCGGAAGCCACCTTTGACAAGGACTCGACGGTCGCAACATCGGCCACGCCGACCTCCACGCCGATAGACGAGCCGCCGAACCTCGGCTTGACCGCCCAGGGAGGATCGAACGGCACGGCGAAGTCGGTTCCGGGTTCGAACGGAACGCTCGGGATCGTGTCGATACCAACCGCGTCTGCGATTGCGGTTGTCGCCAATTTGTCCATCGAGGCCGCGCACGATTGCGCACCAGGACCGGTAACACGAATGCCGGCTAGGCGAAGCAGCGAATCCAGGCTCCCGTCTTCGCCAGGACCCCCGTGGCAGCAGTTCAAAACAGCAGAGATGTCGAGCGGTCGGCTCCGCAGGCGCCCCGGTTCGACGAATCCACCGGGAATCGTAAAGTCCAGGCAGGTGAAGCCCTCTCGATCCGGCCCGGCAAAGTCGCCGGCCTCCGCATCAACTGGCGCCCGTTCGAATCTCGCCTGCTTGGTCCAGTAGACGAGGCTCGTGTCGGTGCCCGCGTCGCGCAGCACCCGCGCCGCTTGCAGGCCGGTCAGAATGCTGATGTCGTGCTCCGGCGACGGCCCCCCGAATACAACTGCGGCCTTCAACTTGGCTCCTCGGTCCTACGGATAGTGGTCGGGCAGATCGTTCTCCCAGAGAACTCCGTCACCTGCGCTCAGATTCAGTCGAACCCACTCCCGCGCAGCATCACGGCTTGAGACCTCGATCACGATACCGCCAACCGCCGACGCGCCACGGCGAAGCGCCCGGCGGTTCGTCCGCCCGACGATGACGAGTTCACCCCCGGATTCAACGACCAACCGAGCGAATTCGGCATTCTCGGATTCCTGCTGGTCTCCCAGTTCGACCATTCCGGGAGTGATGACAATCGATCTGCCCTCGCGACTGCGAGCCAGCAGCGTGGCCAGCGCCACTCTCGCGCCGGCGGGATTCGAGTTGAACGTGTTGTCGATGACCGTCAATCCTGAATCCGTTACCGAAACACTTGCCCGGTGTTCACCGGTTTCGAGCCCTTCGACGAGCGCTCCGAGGCGGTCTGGCGCCAAACCGGCCTCCACGGCGAGAGCTGCGGCCACCGCGACATTTGAGCTTTGCACCGAATCGTGCAACGAGCCGAGCGGATACGACTCAGTGAAATAGTCGACGCGCAGATCCCCTCCGGAGTTGTCTGTTGACACCCGAACATCGGCAACGCTGTCGCGCTTGCCGGAACAGCGGATCAGCCGATGAGTGTGCGCGATCCGTTCGGCCTGCTCGGCCAACTCGGGAGCGTCAACGTTGAGCACAACGGTTTCGGCGCTCTCGGCGATCTCCATCTTCGCCTCGACGATGTTGTCGATCGAACCCATGCGCTCCAGATGGACCGGCCCGATCGCGGTGATCGCCACGACCTCCGGCTTGATCCAACCGCAGAGTCTGCGAATCTCGCCTTTGCCATAGGTGCCCATCTCGGCGATGAAGACTTCTGTGGATGAACTCAGATGCTCGTTGATTGCCCGTGAAAGACCCGCTTGATTGTTCCAGGACGCGGGCGAGGCGACGGTGGGACGAATCGGGCCTAGTAGCGCTGCCAAATGTTCTTTGGTAGAGGTCTTGCCGTAGGAGCCGGTGACAGCGATCACAAGTGGGGCAACCGCGCGGAGCCGCTCTTCGGCGCTTGTTTGGAAACGCTTGGCAAGCCGCGACTCCAAAGGAACGGCGACGGTTAAAGCGGCGTCAACCGCGACACACCCGAACAATGAGCAGATCGCCGCGGCGGACGAAGTCGCTGCAAAGACGCTGAGCAGCCACAGCGCTGCCGCCCAAAAGAGAATCGACAGAACCGCCGTGGTCTTCATTCGCCGCGTGAACCGAAGTTTGGAAGTCCTGCCGCGCAGCGGTAGTCCGATTGGCGTGATCGCGGCGATCACAACAACAGCAGCAAGTGCCCCGAGTCTTGCCGAACCGTCCAACAGAATCGTTGCGACCACCAAAATGAGTCCGAGCGGCGCAAGCCCCATGTTTGGCAGGGGCGCGGTCTCAAGCCAGCGAAAAAGCGTGGTGTTCACCGAGCCGGGCAGGTAGTGCTCGCGTTGAGCGACCCGCCACCACTTGGGCATCCAGATCACCGCGCCGGCCACAGCAAGCAGGACTGGAATCATTGCTGCACGAGCCGGTCGATCAACTCGACGAAGAGCAGAGGATGTTGAAGGTGGACGTCATGGCCGCAGTCCCGCTCCTCGAGGATCGATCCCTCCACGATCTGCTGGGCTCGTCTGGCGTCTTCGACCGGAGCGGCGCTGTCGGCTCGACCCCACACAAACGCGGTCGGGCAACGGATCTGTGCCAACTCGGTCTCGTAGGACTCGTTTACGACCTTCACCAAGATCTCCCTCATGACCCCGGAAGCAGCCAGATAGTCGGCCGAGCCGTATTTCTTCCGGGCGGACTCGAGGCGGGCCCCGCTAGCGAGCCCGAGTCTGTGAAGCCTCCTTGCCGCTCGATACGCCAGAGGTGGTCGTGAGTGCGACTTGGTCCGAAAGAGCGGCGTACCAGCGATGATCAGACCACGAACAGACTGTGGGGCAGTCGCCGCGATCTGCAGCGCGATCCGACCGCCGAACGAGTGACCGACAAGGAGAACCCTCTCGGAGTCGGTCCATTCGGAAATTGCCGCAAGCACCTCGGCTGCGTACTCGGCTGAGCCCATGGCAACCGGGGGTTGAGCCGATGAACCGAATCCCGGCAGATCAAGCAGCATTCCGGGCCTCTGGCCCGCGACCTGAGCGAAGTCGTTCCGTGAGCGTCCCCAGCCGTGCAGGTAGATGATCGGAACCAGCCCGGGAGCGGCGGGGATCTCTGCGATGAGTCCCAAGGCCCCAAATGTTGCTACGGGCATCTGACGGTCGCTCTCGTCACGCCGCGATCCTAGCTGTGCTCACAACTCGGGCCGCGTAACGGACGCGGCGCGTTGGCTCGGCAGATGGGGCACACTGGAGCGGTGAGTGTGGACTGGGACGCGGTCGCGGCTGCGGGATTGTATGACCCCGAAGCGCAAGGCGCGGATACCCGCCGAGAACTGATTGAACTGTTGGCTTCGTGCGGAGCCACGGTCGAACAGATGGTAGGCGCGATTGAGATCGGCGAGTTGTGCAGGCCACCCAGGTTCAGGAGAGTCCGTCAGAGCGGCTGCTGGCGGTCGGATTCGTCGACCATTCGCAGCTAGCAGGGTGATAGGAGCAGGACCATGGCCGACATCGACGCGCTGATTGCGCAGATGACACTGGAAGAGAAGTGCACCATGGTCGTGGGGGAGACCCGCTGGGTCGTGAAGGGCTGCGAACGTCTTCAAATCCCGGAGTGGTGCCTCAGCGACGGTCCCGTCGGCGTCCGAGGCAGAGCCACCGGTCCAGGCCTGTTGATTCCGAGCCCATCTGCGGTCGCGGCGACCTGGGACCCCAGCCTTGTGGAGGAGATAGGTGCAGCGCTTGGCGTGGAAGCCAAGGACCGCAAGGTGGATGTGCTGCTGGCCCCGACCGTGAATCTTCACCGGTCGCCTCGCGGCGGGCGCCATTTCGAGTCCTACAGCGAGGACCCGGAGCTCAGTTCAGAAATCGCGGTCGCTTACATTCGTGGCGTCCAGAGCCAGGGCGTGGGCGCCTGCGTCAAACATCTTGTCGCCAATGACCAGGAGTTCGAGCGTTACACGATCAACGTGGAGGTCGATGAGCGAAGCCTCCGCGAGATCTACCTGCCCCCCTTCGAAGCGGCCGTGAAAGAAGCCGGTGTGCGCAGCGTGATGGGTGCCTACAACTTCGTGAACGGCCACCACGCCTGCGCGCACCCGGAATTCTTGGTCGAACTCCTGAAGAACGAGTGGGGATTCGACGGTTTCGTGGTGTCGGACTGGGAAGCCGTAAAAGAGACCGCGGCGCCTGCCCGCCACGGCCTCGACCTTGAAATGCCAGGACCCGGCGACTTCTGGGGTGAAGGCCGACTTCAGGCTGCGGTGGAATCGGGCGAGGTCGACGAGCACCTGATCGACGACAAGGTACGGCGGATCATCAGATTCCTCGACTGGGCCGGCCGGATCGGGACCCCGACCGACCACACCGAACAGCACATCGAACGGCCCGAGCATCGTGAGCTGGCGCGGCGAGCAGCGACCGAGTCGATGGTTCTGCTACGCAACGACCGAGACCTTCTGCCGCTCGCCGGAGACGGCACGATCGCGCTCATCGGCCCCGGCGTTGCTCACACCTCTCTGCTCGGCGGAGGGTCGGCCAGCCTGGAACCGCACCGCGCATCCACGGTTGCAGAAGCGATGCAGGCGCGGCTGGGCGACCGCGTGATCGGCGTTGCAACGGGAATCGACATGCGCCGCCGTGATCTTGCCGGCGACCTCGACCGCGGTGTCGGCCTCGACGAGGCTGCATCCCTCGCCGCTCAAGCCGATACCGCCGTGGTCGTGGTGGGGTCGAGTTCTGAGTGGGAATCGGAGGGGGGCGATCGCGGCTCGATTGATCTGCCCAACCAGCAGGACGAACTCGTTCGGCGGGTCATTGCGGCCAACCCGAACACTGTTGTGGTCCTCAATTGCGGCGCGCCCATGTCGCTACCGTGGCTCGAGGATGTCTCAGCGGCCCTTTTGGCCTGGTACCCAGGGCAGGAAGCAGGCAACGCGATCACGGACGTGCTGGTGGGCGATGCTGAGCCGGCAGGACGCATGCCCACCACCTGGGCTAGCGACGAGCGCGACACGCCGGCGTTCTTGAACTATCCGGGAGAGGCGGGAGTGGTGCGTTACGGCGAGGGGATATTCGTCGGCTACCGCTTCTATGACGCCCGCGGCGTCAAACCGATGATCCCCTTCGGCCATGGCGGGTCCTACACCACATTCGATTGGGGCCGGCCGTCCGTTCATGGCGCAGGCGCCGACTTGACCGTCGAGATACCGATCACGAACACCGGACAACGGCTGGGCAGCGAGGTTGTACAGGCCTATGTCGCTCCCGTTCATGCTGTTGTGGCTCGGCCCATCAAAGAACTCGCCGGTTTTGCGAAGCTGGCATTGGCTCCAGGCGAGACCAAGGCGGCTTGCATCAAGTTGAGGGATCGTTCCTTTGCCCGTTGGGATCCGGAGGTGCACGACTGGGTGATCGACCCGGGGTGCTATTCGATCATTCTGGCCGCGTCCGCGGCCAATCCCCGCTTCAAGCTGAACGTGGTTCTGTAGGCCCGGTCGTCCTCACCGAATCGGGACCAAAGCGAGGCGTGCAGGCCCCGTCACCAGATCGTCGTAGGCCTCAGGGTCGGTGGGTTTGGGCGCGTCACCGTGACCCAACAGGTCGATGCCGATGGCATGGCGACGAGCATCTTTGAGCAGGTCGAACCAACCGGGCTCCCGCCAGGTCCGCTCGGTCGAAGTCGCGAACCCGCGGATCAGCACGACAGGCGGCGCCATCAAGTTGCCCCGAACCATCTCAAACCTACGCGAACACCATCTGCTTCGCTACGGTTCATGTCGACCGGGCTCTACAAAGGCCTCAGCTGAGAACAGGAACGCTGCTCAACGAAGCCGCAATGGCCTCATCGGAGAGGTCGAAATCGCTCACGGCGCCAGAGATGTAGGACTCATAGGCCGATAGGTCGAGGTGCCCGTGGCCGCACATCGCGGTGAGGATCGTCCTGGACTCGCCAGACTCCTTGCACGCGAGGGCCTCGCGGATGGTCGCGGCGAGGGCGTGTGTGGGTTCAGGAGCGGGCACGATGCCCTCGGTGCGAGCGAACTGCAACCCGGCAGCGAAGCACTCGCTCTGGGGAATGGCGACCGCCTCGGTGAGGCCCAGGTCGTGAATGTGCGACACCAGAGGCGACATGCCGTGGTATCTCAAACCTCCTGCGTGGATGGCTGCGGGAATGAACCCGTGACCCAAGGTGTGCATCTTGAACAGGGGAGTGGAGCACGCAGTGTCGCCGAAGTCGTAGCGGTATTCGCCTTTCGTCAAAGTCGGGCACGAAGCAGGCTCGACACAGCGGATCGTGGGCGCCATGTTGCCTGCCAGCTTCTCGCGCAGGAACGGCAGCGCCAATCCGCCGAAGTTGGAACCCCCGCCGGTGCAGCCCACAAGCAAGTCCGGGGTCTCGTCCACCATGGCCAACTGCCGGAGGGCCTCCTCGCCGATGACAGTCTGGTGCATCAGCACATGGTTCAAGACGCTGCCGAGCGAGTAGCGCACCGCAGGGTCAGCGGCCGCCACCGACACAGCCTCAGAAATCGCGATGCCGAGCGAACCGGGGTGGTCGGGGTCCGCCGCCAACAACTCTCGACCGAATTCGGTCACCGGCGAGGGGCTGGAGTGCACCTTCGCGCCCCAAAGTTCCATCATGGTCTTGCGGTACGGCTTCTGGCGGTAGGAGGCAGCCACCTGCCACACTTCGCATTCCATGCCGTATTGAGAGCAGGCGAAAGCCAAGGCGCTGCCCCATTGTCCTGCCCCGGTCTCGGTTGTGAGCTTGGTAACGCCCTCAGCGCTGTTGTAGTAGGCCTGAGGGACCGCGGTGTTGGGCTTGTGGGAACCAGCAGGGCTGACCCCTTCGTACTTGTAGAAGATCTTTGCGGGCGTGTCGAGCGCTTTTTCAAGGCGCCGCGCCCGGAACAGCGGACTGGGCCGCCAGAGTCGCAGCACGTCGAGCACCCCGCCTGGTATGTCGATGTAGGAGTCGCTGCTGACCTCCTGGAGTATCAGCGCCATGGGGAACAACGGCGCGAGATCTTCGGGCCCGGCGGGCTCCAGAGTGCCGGGATGCAGCGGCGGCGGCGGAGGTGCGGGCAGATCCGGGATCACGTTGTACCACTGGGTCGGGAGTTCCGATTCCGGCAAGTTCACCCTGTAATAGTCGTCTGCCATGGCTGGTTCCTTTCGTGGCGATCATCGATGGTCAGCGCGGGACAATAGCCCAAGAGGTGATCACACGGCGAGTTCCACCCGCGGCGACAGGGGCGCAGTCAGGTCGACTAGGACGGTCATCGACGCGGCGGTTCCACCCGCGGCGACAGGGGCGCGGTGTCTCGCTCGGTTGAACGCAATAAGGTCATGTCATGGATCGACCTACTCGTGTGGACTTCCACTTCGACGTCATGTGCCCGTACGCCTACCAGACTTCACGCTGGATTCGAGCGGTACGCGAGCAGACCGAACTCGCGATCAACTGGCGTTTCTTCAGCCTCGAGGAGATCAACAGGGTGGAGGGCAAGAAGCACCCTTGGGAACGTGAATGGTCCTACGGCTGGTCGATGATGCGCATTGGTGCGGCACTGCGCCGCATCGACATGGCCCATCTTGACGATTGGTACGCGGCGGCGGGCAAGGCGTTGCACGAAGACGGCAACAAACCGCACGAACCCGATGTGGCCAGGCGCCTGTTGTCCCAGATCGGACTTGATCCCGGCCTTGTCGACGCGGCGATCGCCGACCCGACCACCCACGACGAGGTGAAAGCCGAGCACGACAAGGTTGTCGCGGCGTCGGGTTATGGAGTGCCGACCCTGTTCTTCTCCGACGGCGCCGGCAGCGAGCAGACGATCTTCGGTCCGGTGCTGGTGGATCCGCCCCTCGACGACGCGGCGCTGCGGCTCTGGGACACGGTCTGCGGCTGGCTCGAGTTCCCCCATCTCTATGAGATCCAACGCCCCAAGACCAAGGCCGACGAACAGGCCATCGCCGCCACTTTCCGCCCCTATCTCGAGGCCCGCGACTGGGTTTCGATCAACCGCGGCGTCGAAGTCGGTTTCGGCGAAGAGGGTTTCACCGTCGTCGGCGCTGTGACCTAGACGTTTGAACCGCGGAGTTTGGACAAAATACGGGACTTGCCGTGTCTCGTGGCGGCATC
Organism: Acidimicrobiaceae bacterium; assembly: GCA_028819005.1. Classification (GTDB taxonomy): domain Bacteria; phylum Actinomycetota; class Acidimicrobiia; order Acidimicrobiales; family Aldehydirespiratoraceae; genus VXYK01. Next base: position 169,964 of record JAPPMP010000002.1, on the reverse strand, counting down.
AATCCTCTAGCCTCGGAGTCGTCATCCACCACTAATCGACAGAGGAATCATCCAATGGCAACTTCGCAGCCCGCGATCCTCATGGATCTTCAGAAGTACCAGTGGTACGTACACATGAGCCGTACCGAAAACGCCGATCTCGGTCTCATCAAGAGCGCAATACAGGACAGTCTTGCCGACGCTGCGGCACAGGGGGTCAACCTTTGCGTCCTCTTCGGTCCGACCCTCGCTGACGACCTCGGGATCGAAACCGACGATTTTCAGCCATACCCCGGATACGAATCGCCCGACGGCTCTCGCGTCGCCAAGGGAACCCAGGAGGAGCTTCTCATGTGGCTCCATCACGCCGACAAGGATCTGATCTGGGAGGTGCAGCACACTTTCCGCAAGGCGGTGGCCGGGCACCTCGAGGTGGCCCGTGAGACTCCGACGTTCATCTACAAGAACAGTCTCGACCTGACCGGCCATATCGACGGCACCGGCAATCCGGAGCCCGAGGACCAGAAAGGCCGCGGCATCGTCGACGACGGTCGGCCGGGTGAGGGCGGCAGCTACTGCATCGCCCAGCGCTGGGTGCACGACATGGACTACTGGGCCACGCTCTCGCTCGAAGAGGAGGAGAACACCTTCGGTCGCACCAAGGCCGACTCGGTCAAGCTCGACGCCCAGGTCCCGACTTCGCATCTGTCCCACGTCGAGCTCCGCGAAGGCGCGACTGCCGATGAGTCGACCCCCAAGCGGGGCGAGATGGTGCGCCGGTCCACGCCCTACGCGTTCCACGAGGGCACCGTCGGACTCTATTTCATGGGCTTCTGCAAGACCCAGGCGCCGATGCGCGAGCGCATGGAGGCCATGTATGGGATCAATGGCCAGGCGCTCGACGCCATCACCGACTACTCGACGCCGGCCTCTGGTTCGTTCTACTTCGCTCCTTCTGTAGAAGCGCTCGAAGCCGCACTCGCCTAGGTTCGCGGCCCAGACCGCGGATGAGCGACACACCGCGCATAGCGGGACTGGAACCCACTTTCACCAACATCGACGATGGTGACATTCCGTTCATCGCGGTGCGCAGCCAGCGCAACGCCGATGGTTCGGAGTCCCATGTCTGGGAGAAATGGGTGGCTTTCTCAGTAGATCCCCTATACCTGGCATTGTTCGCTCGCTGGGATCCGGGCATGATCGTGCGCCATCACGGGCACTACAGCCCGCACACGCTCACTGTCCTGTCCGGGTCGTTCACCTGCGGCGATGTGGAACTCGGTCCGGGCGGCCATATTGAACTGCCGCTGGGGGCCTCGTTCGGGCCGTTCGTCGCGGGTCCCGAAGGCGTGGAGCTGTACGAGGTGATGATGGGCGACCCGCGTTCCTGGAGCGACGATGTGGATTCCATGGCGCGCCTGCTCACCGATCGCGGCGTGGAACAGTTGCCCGACCCTCCGATCGAACTTCCCGCCGGACTTGAAGACCTGCGAGCAGCCTTCTCTGAAGGCAAGCAGAGCTCCAAAGGCGCGCAGCGTTCTGAGGGTGATCAGAGTCCGGAGGAGTAAGCGAGATGGCTGACCCCAAGATCGTCACCGTCCTAGAACCCGAAGACGAATACACCCACGAACCTGATCCGGTTTCGAACTACAACGAGTCGATGTATCTCAACGGCTTCGACCTCGAAGCGGAATTGGGCGCATGGTTCAGGATCGGCAACCGGGTCAACGAGGGTTACGCCGAGATGACGGTGTGCATCTATCTTCCCGACGGCCGGGTCGGGTTCATCTACGGCCGGCCCGAAATCACTGACAACGTCGAGATGCGAGCGGGCGGGTTGGAGATCAGGGTCGAAAAGCCGTTCGAGCATCTGACGGTGCACTACGACGGCAAGGTGTGCCTGCTCGACGAACCCCGCCAGATGGCGGATCCTCGGGTGGCGTTCCGCGACAATCCCTTCGTCGACTGCTCGGTGCGTCTTGATGTGACCGGCATATCGCCGATGTACGGGGGGCTGCCCCAATACGAAGACGGCAGTCCGCTCAAGACCGATTCCACCAAGAGCTTTGCCAAGGCGCACTACGAACAGCACACCGCGGTTGTCGGAACGATCCAGGTCGACACTGAGACGATCTCGCTCGACGGTTTGGGATTGCGAGACAAGTCATGGGGTCCCCGCTATTGGCAAGCGCTGCGCTGGTATCGCTGGTTGCCGATGATCTTCGGCCCCGACTTCGCCATGATGCTGTCGATAGTCGACCGCGACGGCACCCCCGCCCGCAGCGGGATGGTGCTAACCGACGGCGAATATTCGCTGATCCGCGACTGCAGGATCGAATCCGAGTGGGACTCCGAGCATTACCAGACCTCGATGCGCTGCTGGGCCGCCACAGACGACAACGAGTATGAGATAGTCGGCCGGGTGCTGTCGATGATTCCTCTGCGCAACCGTCGCACCACCGACGATGGGCAACAACTGCACACCCGCATTACTGAGGCGATGACCCGCTACGAGTGCAACGGCCGCGTCGGGATGGGGATGAGCGAATACCTCGATCAGATCGTCGATGGGCTTCCCATCGGCGCCGACATGAGCCTAGAGGCCGAGCGGATTGACCTCAATATGGCTGCCGCGCAACGAGGCCGTGGCCCGAGCGGCCCGTGAGCGCAGCGAACAAGAGCGGGAAACAACCGGTATCGGCGCAACGTCCTGTCCAGCCCGAGCATGTTCATATGAGAGGTATCAGGCGCTGATGAGCGCTGAGTTGGAGAACGCACTTGTCGGCTCGCTCTCCGATGCGCTCGGCAACGTCAAGATCCAGGATCTGAAGCGTTTGTCCGCCGGCGCGAGCCGCGAAACGTGGTCGTTCGATGCGGTAGCTTCGAACGAATCCCACCAGTTGATCCTACAGCGCCACCGATCCGGGATTCCGGGGCCCCGAGATGGACTCGACGAACCGAGGCTGCTTCGATGTGCCCGTGCCGGCGGTGTGAGGGTGCCGGAAATAGTGGCGGCAGACACGAGTGGCGAGAACTCGATCGGCGCGCCGTTCACGATCAGTCGACGAATCCGGGGAGAGTCGATTCCCCGCAAGATTCTGCGTGACGATTCCTTCGCTGCGGCACGCAAAGGTCTGGTCGCTGACTTCGGGCGGGAGTTGGCTGCGATTCACCGTCTGGAGATGGACTCCAGCGGCCGAATCCCGGCCATGGACGATCCGCTGGCGGTGCAACGAACGCTGTACGAGGCTTTTGATGACCCGCACCCGGTCTTCGACCTGGCTTTTCGTTGGCTCGACCAGTGTCGTCCGCGCCCCAGGCGGCCATGTGTCGTTCACGGCGATTTTCGAATGGGCAACATTTTGGTCGATAGCGGGGGACTCGCTGCGGTTCTGGACTGGGAACTCGCATACATCGGCGATCCGGCCTTCGATCTCGGGTGGCTCGTGGCGCGAGCCTGGCGTTTCGGCGAAGTCGGAGAGGTTGGTGGAGTCGGCGCCAGAACCGAACTGCTCGACGCGTATCAGTCGAACGGAGGCGTAGCCGTCACCCTCGAAGAGCTGCGTTGGTGGGAGATGCTGGCCTGCCTTCGTTGGGGCGTGGTGACCATGGCGATGGTTGCCGATCATCGTCAGGGTCGTAGCAGCTCCATGGAGCAGGCTGTGATCGGGCGTCGAGTCGTGGAGACTGAATACGACGTGATGCTCCTGTTGATGCCAGAGCTAGTGCGGCCGGAGCTAGTGAGGCCGGAGCTGCTCGGCGAGGCATCGGCATGAGCACCGACCAAGAACTTGCGAGGAACTGGCCCCACGATCTGCCCGATGCGGAGGAACTGCTCGAGGTTGTGCGCGCATATCTGGCCGACGATCTGGGTCCGCGAGCCGAAGGCCGCGACAAGTGGCTGTTGCGGATAGCCGCCAACGCTCTCAGCATCGTGGCCAGAGAAATGCGCTCGGGCGCCACAGACCGCGCTGCTCACACCGCGAGACTCGCGTCGCTCGGCGCCGACAGCGAGTCGCAGCTGGCCGAGGCGATCCGCAGCGGCGCGTTCGACGATCGCCAAGGTCAACTCGCAGAAGCACTTTGGGAGACCACGCTCGACAAGCTCGCGGTCGCCAACCCCTCCTACAGAGCCGATTCAGGCTTCCAATAGAGGGGGCGAGAACCGGAACAATCGGATCCGTATCGGGGTTGGAGAGTTAGCCTGCCGCTCTCTTATTCTTCCAGATCCGGATATGCGATGTTGGCCGCGCTGGCGATCGAGAGCGGCCTCACGATCCTGAGCGCCGACTCCGACTTCGCCCGATTCAACCAAACCCGCTGGGAGAACCTCCTCGCCAGCTGGATCAACAAGGTTGCCCCGAGATAAAGGAGGCTGCAAGTGGTGAATCGTCGTCCGACCCCGGCAGGGTTAACCAGGCACTACTCGCGGTCCAGCTTTGCTGCTTTTCGGCTTGGTATACAAAACACAGCAGTATGCACCGCCCACAGTCCCGAACTGGATTTGCTTGCGGTTACCGTGCCCGCGCGGGTGCCCCGCGCATCGCTCATTTCCCAGATCACAGTGTCGTCGGTCTGATCGATAACCACAAAGTTGTCATAGTAGAGTTCCTTTTCTTCGAGGAGAGCCTCGTGAGCTGTCGGGAACCCGTACCCCTCCGCCAAAATTGAGTCAACGTCTCCTTGCCACCGACACTCCGGAAACTCGGCAGGCACCAAGTATGCATCATCAGCGACTTCGAGAACACCGGGATCAGTCCCGGCGATTTCGGGAATACCAGAATCGGTCTGACCGCCACATGCGCTCAAACAGAACACAGCCAAAACGATGCTGCCCAGAAGCAACCGGACAGACAGATGTCGAACAACCGCGTCCTGTATTTCGCTCACGACCCGAATCCAACCGACTTAGAACGGACAGCTTGGGGTTGAACGCGAACCGGTTGCCTAATATGCCGACACGATGGTGTGTTTGTCATGAGATTCCAGGGTTCTCATGTAGGAGGTTCCGCTCGGTAGTGTCGGACACATGGTCTGGCGGATCGAACCACTGCAAAGGGACGTGCCCTCGAAGTGACCCTTGAAACCCGCGGCATGGCCGAATTCGTGGATTGCCACCGATCGCGCATCTGACTTTCCAGAAGGTACAGATGTCGAGACTCCCGTGTACCACGACGGTCCATCAGTGTCGAACCGTATCGTCGACTTGATAATTGCGCCGTCTTCAAAGCATGTGTTCTCGCGCCCCAAAACAGGAATGTCGTCCGTCATGATCCAAAGACTGTCGTTGGGGGCCGTATCGCAAGCGTCGCCTTGCCAAAATACGTGGGCATTCTCATTCCCGGACCATTGAAAGTCAAGCGAACTGGTCCAGGGCCTGGACCTGGGTCTTCTCGTCGAACGCGAACACCGCTGCGGCCTCGGGCGGGTCCAAATACAGGCCGACGACATCAACGAGCTCGGCCTCGAAGTCCGGGTCCCGGGACAGCTTGTAGACGTCTTGGCGCCAGGGGCGCAGCCCGTGCTCGCGCCACACGCGCGCCACGATGTCCTTGCCGACGCCGTGGCGCTCGCCCATCAGCCGCGTCGACCAGCAAGCCGACCCGTCGGGGGGCTCCTCGAACAAAGTATCGGCCACTATCGCCGACACCCGCCCCGCGTCCAGCGACCGGGCCGGGCCGCGGCCGCCCACCGCGGTGCCCAGCCACCCCACACCCCCAACGTCAAACCCGCGCCGCCACGCCCTCACCGTGTTCGGAGCCACCCCGCAGCGCCGCGCGATCTCCTCGTTGGCCACACCATCAGACGCCAACAACAGCACCCGCGCCTGACGGGACGACCGAGCCGACACGCTCCCCGAACGCGCCAAACGCTCCAACACCCCCCGATCCCCCTCAGACACCTCCAACGCAACCGCAGCCAAACTCATCCCCACACACTACCCCGCAAAACAACCAAAGACACACCACTAGCTGTGTCCTGCTGTCGCTCTCTTCGGTCCGCCCGCGTTGGGCGACACGGATAATGCCTCGGTCTCATGGTCGGACCCCTTGGAGATTCCCGCCGAGACCATCTCATCTGGCCACGAGTTCGGCATCGAAGTACTGCCAGTGTTCGATTTGTGACGACGGTACGCAGATCGCTCAGAGACCGCCGGCGACAAGGCAGGTCGGTTCGGGTTCAGGGGACTCTGAGAACTCGGGCGGGGTCGCGGTTGGCTGCGATCAACGCCACAGGAAGGGACGCCAGCAGGCTTGTCAGACCGATGTTGACGGCGACGGCCATGACCAGCGACCAGGCGATGGGGTAGTGCAGGATTGCATCGCCGGCGGTGAAAGCGCTGACGGCGATGAGAACTCCGGCCACCACCGATGCCCCGACCTGGGCAAGGATGAGGATGGCGACGTCTGAGCGGGTGGCGCCGAGGGCCCGTCGTCGTGCCATGTGACGGGTTTGGGCCGTGTTGGTTGCGAAGGTGGTCGCTCCGACCAGGAATCCTGCACCGAGCATCGCGAGATTCCTGAGTTGCCGGGCGGAGTCACTGAGTCCGGTGGCGACGTCCTGGCGGAGTTCCTCGAGATCATCTGGCACTGAGACGCTGAGGTTGAGGCCGCCGAAGGAACCAACGAGACCGACCAGCCGTTGCACAGAGGCGGGTTCGTCGACCAGTGCTAGGATCCGTCGGGCAGAGGTCCAGTCACATATGCTGCGGGTTGCCAAACCTGGGTCGGCGAACGGGTGCGCCTCGGTTTGTCGTTGGCCGACTACTGCGATGAACGCGGGTTCAAGCGCGAGATGCAGCGTTCTGGTCGAGCCGCGATGGGTTTGCGGCAGCCTAACTGATCCGCACGGGTCGTCTTGCCCCCCGTCGACTGACAGGACGTCGACCATCGGGATTCGCTCGCTGGTCGGCCAACCCGCAGCGGGTCTGGTGTCCTGGACTGTCCCGAGCGCGATCAGGTTGTCCACGATCGACAGCTCGCGCAGTTGTGAGACCGTCGCGGGGTCGAGGGTCGCGCTCGGCTGATCGAACTCGTTGTCCGTGATCCTGACGATTCGCTGCTCCGGGCGGTCTAGAGCGGTCAACGCATCGGATCGTGCATTCTGGGCCCCGGCGCTGATGGCGAGCGGAATGAACGCTCCGACAGCGGCGATCAGCATCACGATCGCGGTAACCGTGCGTCGAGCTGCCAGGATCGCCAGCGCCTCACGGGTTAGCCTGACCAGGCTTGTCCGGCGATGGTGCTGCGTGTTAGCCATGTTGTCAGTCGAGTGACACCACGCGGTCGGCGTATTGGATCACCGCGTCGTCGTGGGTTGCGATGATCACCGCGGCACCGGACCGAGCAGCGTTGCTGAGCAGTTCCATCACGATGCCCGAACTCTCAGCGTCGAGATTCCCGGTGGGTTCGTCGGCGAGCACGATTGAGGGTTGTTTGATCAAAGCCCGGCACAGCGCGACCCGTTGGGCTTGACCGCCCGAGATGGTCGCGGGCAGGCGCCCCGACAGAAGGTCGGTGTCAAGGTCCACCTCTCGCAACAGGTCTCGAGCTCGTGCCCTGAACCGGCGAGTTGACAGCCCGGCGAAGAGCGCCCCCTCGGCGATGTTGTCGAACACTGTCCGCGTCGGATCGAGAAGAGCGTCTTGGAACAAGAAGCCGATGTGGGTTGCCCGCAGCATCGACCTGGAAAAATCCGACATCGTCTCCGTCGTTCGACCGGCGATCTTGATCTGCCCGTCGTTGGGCGACAACAAGAGACCGAAGAGGTTCAACAGGGTCGACTTGCCCGATCCCGATCGCCCTGTGACCGCCGAGACGGATCGGGCGGGGAACTCGATATCGAGGTCGTGGAACAGCCAATCGCCGGCCGGATCAAATCGGAAGCGGAGACCTCGGGCTTCGGCGGTCGGCCCGACGGACGGACTCACTGGTCTACGACTACCGCGGCGCCGGGCGCAAGCGGATCGACTATGGCCAGGCCGCCGACAATGGCGAGGACCTCGACCTCTGCCGCCGTGCCGTCGGCGAGCCGAAGTGTCGCACCGGACTCTACTAGGTCGTTGAGTGCCGCCAAAGGCACGATCGTCCCCTCCGTGGGCGGCGTCACGACCATTCGTCCGCTGAGCCGCGTCGGATTCCCCTCCGACAACGTCAACCCCGGCCATTCGTCGAACCGGCCGGACGCCGGCGCAAGTTCAATCTCCGTGGCACGGTCCCGAATCCGAGTCCCGAGCACGGTCATCTCGACGTCCGCGCCGGTCGGGTCGTTGACGGTGAACGTCGCTGTTTCGGCTCGGTAGCGCTGTTCTTGGATTTCGGTGAGCGTCACGGTCGCAACCGGATTCGAGGACACCCCCACGAGGAAGGGAGCGCCTGTCGAAATGAGTTCGCCGAGCCGAACGGACGGGTCCGTGGAAAGCAGTCTCGGCAGATCGCCTGCGAATATGACGCTTCCGACCGGCACGGTGTCGCGGTCCCAGCCCACGGTTGTCTCCCACCATTCTCGTACGGCTTGCGCCGTTGTCGGCCCGAAGAATCCGTTGGCGTCGGCAACGGCCAGGTGGCCCGCGGCGACCAGATGATCCTGAAGCTGCGCGATGTCGTCTCCGGAAACGCCGAGCGCCATGAGGCGATACGCGGGATGCTCGCCTTCCAGGACGACGACCGGCTGGCCGTCGACCGTGCCGATCACTGCCCCTGAGTCGACACTGGCGAAACCACCGGCTTCGGCTTTCAGGGCCGTGACCACCCCAGTGTCTCCCAGGAACGGCAGCGACAGGTCCTGGGTCCATTCCAGGCTGATCGGTACGGGGTACTCCTCCCCCAATGTGCCCGTTCGCGCCGTGGCCGTCACCGGCTCGGGAGTCTCGCTTCCGGCATTGTCGACTTCGCTGCCGAACTGTTGGCCCGCCCAGTACCCCGCTCCACCCGCCGCCGCTACGGCGAGCGCCAACAACAGCACTCGGATAGGAGATCTTCCTACCATGCTGATCGAGCCTGCTCGTTCACCGCCAAGGGCACTTCTCATAGGCCTCTGCGAACGCCGTGCCGTGTTCACGAATGGCAGCTCTGAGGAGATTGGCCACAGACTCCGGATTCGCAACGTACGACTCGAAGCTGACCAGCTCTCCTATCGGGATTCCCTCTTCGATGAGGCACTCACGGGAAACCACCCAGGCGTTGTAGGAGCGCTCGATCGACTCGGCGCTCGGTTCCTCGTAGAGGATGAATCCCTCGTCTTCAAGACGCTGGTAGCACAGATCACTCAATGCACGCGATTCCTCACGCGACAGCGTGCCGTTCTTGTCGCTTTCAACAACCCCGTTTGGCAACAACTCTGCGTCGATGCCCTGGTCTTGAATGCACGCGACCAAGGCCCGCTCCAAGGGATAGCCCTCAGCCGCGTTGCCGCCTCGCCGACTCTGGTCAACGGTCTGGTCCCCGTCAGATGAGCAACTGCCGGCCACCACGAGAAGCGGTATGACCGCAACGACAAGAAGCTTCGTTCCTAGGCTTCCCATCAATTATCGCGGCGTGCATCCCGCGCTACCCGAGAGCAGTGGCATGGCTCTCACTGACCATGAGCCGTAGTTCCTAGGTCCTGTCCAGATTGTGAACGCGAAATACGTATATGCGTACCGCGTCGGATAAGACTCTAGGCAGTGTTCGTGGATAGTATCGTTGCCCTGCCCCGAGTAGGACTCCGTGGACACAACCCAGCCGCTCTGACAGCTGATCCTGTCCTCCCTGTAACCTGCTGCGCTGGACCGGCGAAATTGACCAGCAACAAGAAGACCAAGGCAACAAACGCAACACTGCGACGCTTCAACTTCTTGATCATCATCAGTTCCTTTTCTCAAGAAATAGTTCGTTCTCAAGAAACAGTCTCGCTTTGGACTCGCGCAAGATAACTCTGAGCAACGGTTCTGTCAAGCCTTCTCGCTGCGTCGGGCGCCCGGAGGACTCAGGCGTCCAGTAGCGGGCGCAGGACTGGAGCGATCGGGTCGAGGTAGACGGTTTGGTCTGCGTCGAGCAGGCCTCGGTCGACCCAGCGGTTCATGATCCGCACGACTATCGCCGCGTAGCGCGCGGCCGCGAACAAGACCCAGGGACCGATGTCGGCGACCTCATGGTTGCTCACCGCCACGTAGTGCTCAACCTGGAGTTCTGTGCTCGGAATGCCCGGAAGCAGGTCGATGCCGGCTAGCGCGTGGGACCACTGTTCAAACATCAGACACCAACCGAGGTCCATCTCGGGCGGCGCCAGAGCAGCGGCTTCGAAGTCGGTCAGACACGCAGGTCGGAAGTCCTGCCAGATCACGTTGCCGAGTCGCGCGTCTCCCCAGGCAAGTACGGTCGTGTCGGTCTTGGGCAGTTCATCGGCGACACGGTCGAATGCCGCCATCATCAAGTCGTGAGGTCGCCCATCGAGTTCCCGCTCCGCGTAGTCCCGCCAGATCTCGAGCTGGCGATGTCCGTCGTTGACGTCGCTGTCCGACAGCCAGCCCAGATCAGCCGTCTCTATGTCGACTGCATGCACTCCAGCCATGACGTCGATGCACCTGGTGGCCATGAGTTCGCGCGCGGCGGAATCAGCTTCCGCATAGAAGCCCGAGAGCACGTAGGCGGGGTCCTCGCGGGGAATGTCCCCGCCGATGAAGTCCATCACGAAAAACGGTGAGCCGAGCACGTCGGGGTCAGTCTCGTATCCGAGCAGCGGGGCGATCGGGACGTCGGCGTGGGTGGCCAGCGCTGACATGACCCGCCACTGGATCTCTATCTCGTTGTCGACGGGAACCTGGACCGGGTAGACGGGGGGTTCGGGCATCTCCCGGCGCAGCACAACCGTTCGATCTTCGGTTGAAGCAGGCGTCGTCACCGTTATCGGCACGATCAGGGTCTCCGCGGAGTACCCGCCGCTCGGCCGGTCGAATGCGCCGACCTCGACGTGGTTCACATCATCAAGTCGCTCGGTCAACCACGCTGCGAGCGGTGCCGCCATGTCGCTGTACTCGTCGTTCGCGGATTCGGTCACACCGATAGATTCGCCGCGTCGTGAGCGGCTGTCGAACCGGACTACCCTGCCACTTCATGAACCGACGATGGCTCCCACCGTTGATAGTCGCACCGGTGATCGTGGGTGTGTCGGTGTTGGGCGCGGCGCTGCCGGCGTCGGCACACGGCACCGGGAGCCGCACCGATCTGCCGTTGCCGGCATGGCAGATGGCCTGGGCCGCCGCGTTCTCGGTGATCGTTTCGTTCGTTGCGCTCGGAACCTTCTGGGACAAACCGCGGCTCGTTGCCGCAGCTATGGGTCGGCGCCTGGTATCGCTGGCCTCATCGCCGGCGAAGGCCCTGGAGATTGCCTGCAAGATCATCGGAGTCGGCCTGTTCGGAATGGTGATCTTCGCGGCTTGGTGGGGGAAGCCCAGCGCGGCGACGAACATTGCGCCGACCGCGTTCCTGATCTGGTTCTGGGTCGGACTGCAACTCGTGTCGGTGCTCGTTGGCGACGTGTACCGAGCGTTCAACCCGTACCCGACGATTGCCGACACCGCCGCGTCGATGAAGGCCAGAATCCGCAGGATCCCACCGTCACCGGCAGGCGATGAGAGCAGAGACGGGACCGGCGGCTGGGTCGCGGTCGGGTTGATCGCCGCCTATCTGTGGTATGAACTCGCCTACCACAGCACCGACTCGCCCCGGTCTGTCGCAGTCTTCTTGACCGCGTACTCGGCGGTGATGCTCGGGGGCGCGGCTGTGTTCGGCCTTGGTTGGGCCCGTTCTGCCGATGGTTTTGCCGTGTTGTTCACAAAGATCTCTCTGATCGCTCCGCTGTATCGCGACCAAGCCCGAGATCTTCGATTGAGGACCCCGCTATCGGGACTCACAACCTTGCGTGGCGGCGTTTACACGGTCGCTTTCATCTTGACGGTGCTGGGGTCCACGACGTTCGACGGGTTCACGCGCAGTTCGATCTGGCTCGATCTGGCCGGTGACCTCACCGGCTGGGAAGCCACGTTCGCAAACACCCTGGGTCTGGGCGTGATCGTCGCTTTCGTCGCACTGCTCTACACGCTGGCTGTCAAAGTGATGGCTGTCGTCACTGGCGACTCAACCCGAGAACTGGCCATTGAATTCGCCCCGACGCTCGTGCCCATCGTGGTGGCCTATGCGGCAGCGCACTATTTCAGTGCCCTCATGCTCGACGGGCAGTTGTTGATCAACCTGCTGTCGGACCCCTTCGGTCACGGCTGGGACCTGTTCGGTACCCGTGACTATGCGATCAACTGGACCCTGGTCAGTCCCTCTGAGATAGCCTGGGTTCAGGCCGTTGCGATCGCCATTGGCCATGTGCTTGCGGTGATCGCAGCACACGACCGGGCAATCGACCGGTATCCGCGTGAAACTGCGTTGCGCTCCCAGTATCCGATGCTGCTGGTGATGGTCGCCTACACCGTCATCGGACTGCTCCTGTTGCTCGGAACCTGATGCGCTCCGCTGACAGTGCCCTGATTGTCGCCTCGGGCGCGCCTCAACACGCAGTTGAGCGCGCCCCGCAGTCCGACCTCGTGATCGCGGCCGACGCAGGCTTGGAAGCTCTGTTGGTCGCGCGCCGACCTGTCGACCTGGTGGTCGGCGACCTCGACTCTGTCTCCGCGGATGCACTTTTGGCGGCTGCTGCGGCTGGTGCGGAGATCACGCGACATCCGCGCGACAAGGACGAGTCGGATCTTGAGCTCGCCTTGTCTGCCGCGATCGACAGCGGGGTTCAACGGATCCATGCAGTGTTGCGCGACGGAGGTCGCCTCGATCATCAACTGGCGAATCTGCTGGTGCTGGCGTCGACGCGTTGGCGATCCGCCGAGATCGACGCGGTTGTGGGCGAGCATCGGGTCTGGGTTGTGCACGGTGAACGAACGATTCCGTTGGTTGCGGGCGAACCGCTGGCGCTTCACGCCGTCGGCGGAACAGCTACGGGAGTGACCACCACGAAATTGAAGCACCCCCTCGTTGATGCGGAGCTGCCTGGCCTGGTGGCTCTGGGAATCTCCAATTCGGTCGTGGCCGCTTCGCCGACGGTCAGGATCGAAACGGGAGTAGTGATAGCGATCAGTTCGTCCTAGCGGTCCAGCGCCCGTTACGTTGCTCGATAGTGAGGGGAAGGCCGAAACAGGAGCTGAGCAGTTCGTCGGAGAGCACTTCGCTGAGCGGACCCTGAGCGAGGGTTCGCCCGTCACGAAGCAGCAGGCAGTGGGTGAAACGATCTGGAATCTCCTCAACGTGATGGGTTACCAGCACCATCGGAGGGTTGGCGGGATCTGAGGCCAGGTCGTTGAGCATCGAGATGAACTGTTCACGGCCGGTGAGGTCAAGAGCAGCCGTCGGTTCGTCCAACAAGATGAGCCCGGGGTCGGTCATCAACGAACGAGCCACCAACACCCGCTGTCGTTCGCCGTCCGAGCACGTGCCGAACCGTCTCTGGGCGAGGTGGCCCGCTCCGACCCGCTCCAGGACTCGCCGGGCGTTCGCGCGGTCCTCGTCGCGGTATTCGTGCCACCAAGGTTCCAGAGCGGCGTTCAACGCGGTCATCACCACATCGGACACCTGTATATGCGGACGCAACATCTTGGCCAGAGCAGCGCTCGTGAACCCGATGCGGGAGCGCAGCGTTCGGACGTCGGTGTGCCCGAGTCGCTGTCCGAGCACGGCCACTTCGCCTGATGAGGGATGAAGCCACATCGAGGCGATCTGCATCAGCGTCGTCTTCCCTGAACCGTTGGGACCCAGAACGACCCAGTGCTGCTGCGGCTCGATGCGCCAATTGATGTCACGCAGAACCTCCACACCGTCGATCGTGCGTTGCACTCCGCGCAGATTCAGTACCGCGCCCACAGTCGAGCCTGCCTGTGCCCTGCCCTTCGGACGAAAGCACATCAGGTGAACACCTTCGCCAGCAGAGCGACGGCGGCCGCGGTCGCCCCTATGAGCACAATCGGGACCAGGCTGCGGGCATCGACATGCTTTCGCAGCGGCCCGGACGCCGCGAATCCAGCGATCGCGCCTGGGACGAGCGCTGCCCCTACCAGCAACTCATCGATCCCGAGGCGGCCGGCGAGGGCGATTCCGGGAAACACCATGAACAGGCCGACGGTGAAGTACATGCCCATCGTCGACCGGAACGCAGGCCCGGGACGATGCTGCAAAACCAACGCCATCGGCGGCCCCCCGAAACCCACAGACGTGGAACTGAACCCGGAGAAACCACCCGCTCCCAGCAGGGTCGAGGCGTTGGTCGGCACCTTGATCGGGCCTGCCGACAGAGCCACCGCCAACAGGATGATCACCGCCACCAGCAACTGGAGGCTCGTGTCAGTCACTCTGGCCAGCACCAGCGAACCGGCGATGGTTCCGGGAAGCCGGCCCGCGGTTCCCCAGCGGACCGCCGACCAGTCGATGTCTTGGCGTTCGCGCAGCGCCGTGGACGTCGCGAGCACTGCGTTGCCCACGAAGATCGGTCCTGGAACCAAGTCGGGGTCGAGCAGGGCGAACAGGGGGATGGCCAGCAACCCGCAGCCGAAACCGATCGAAGCCTGCACACATGAAGCCACGGCCATGATCACCACGGCGGCGACAATGATCTCGGGTTCGACGTTCATGGCTTGATCTCGCGGTTCATCTCGCGGTTCATTGGTTGGACCTCATTCTGCCCCGCCGTGGGCGATCCAGGTGGCATACATCTCGGCGTACCGACCCCCCAGGGCCACCAACTCGTCATGTGAACCCAACTCGACGATTTCACCGTCGTGAACCACCGCGATCCGGTCGGCCCGACGAGCAGTGGCCAAACGATGGGCGATGATCACCGCCGTACGGCTCTCGAGCACGACGTCAAGGGCCACCTCAACGCGCGACTCCGAGACGAGGTCGAGGTTGCTGGTGGCCTCATCGAGAATCAGCACCCGGGGCCGCGCAACCAGGGCGCGTGCCAGTGCCAAGAGTTGTCGCTCGCCGGCCGACAACGACGCACCCCGCTCATGGACCACCGCGTCCAATCCACCCAGTCGTTCCACCAGGTCGTCGATGCCGACAGCCTGCAACGCCGCCCAAAGCGTGAGGTCGCTCGCATCGCGCTGAGCGAAGGCGAGGTTGTCACGCACCACGCCGGCGAACAGGAACGGCTCCTGAGGAACCACCCCGAGTTGGGACCGCAGGCTGGTGATCTCGGCTGAGTGCAGATCATGACCGTCGATCAGGATAGATCCCTGTTGCGGGTCGTAGAACCGCATCAACAGTTGCGCGACCGTCGACTTGCCCGCTCCGGTCTCCCCCACGAAAGCCACCGTTTCTCCAGGCGCGATGCGAAGCGAGACGTTGTGAAGGACCGGACGCTCGTCGGCATACCCGAACGTCACGTTGCGAAGCTCGATCTCACCCTCGATCGGGGGCAACCGATACGCATCAGGCGCTTGAGCCACCGACGGCTCGGTGCCGAGCAGCTCACGCAGCTTTACGATGGCCGCACCGCCCTGCTGATAGGAGTTGTACAACTGGACGAGAGTCTGGATCGGGGCGAAGAAAGAGGTAAGGAACAGCAGGAAGGCGGTCATTTCGCCGATGCTGATGCGTCCGTTGACAACCATGGCGCCGCCGACTCCGAGCAGCGCGGCCTGAGTGCATATGCCGACGAATTCAGTGGCCGGCGCGTAGATCGAGTTGGCCTTCGCTGCCGACACAGCTGCATCGCGGTGCTCCCCGACCAGATCGCTGTGCATCGCCATGTTGGTCGACCTGCGGTTGTGAGCGGCGATCACGCGGATGCCGGCGAGCGACTCCGAAAGATTGGAGAGCAACGCGGCGATGCGCTCACGCACGACCAGATAAGAACGCGCCGAGACATCCCGGAACCACAGCGAGGTGATCAACGTCGGCGGCACCGCCACCGCCAGCGTGATCACGGCCAGCAGAGGGTCATAGAAGAACAGCGCCGCGGTGATCACCAGCAAGGTGAAGACCTGCACGAGCAAGTTCACGATGCCCTCCTGGAACAGAACGGCCAGGGCCTCGATGTCTGAGGTCATTCGGGTGATCAGAACGCCGGCCTTCTGCTCGTTGTAGTAGGCGATGCTCTGGCGTTGCATGTGGCCGAAGACCCGAATCCGCAGACTGTCATTGAGGTGCTCTCCCAAACGCCCCGTGTAGGACACGCGGGCTTTGCTGAGCACACCCGCGAGGACCACCGTTGCGACGTAGACCACCGCGGCCGTGACCAGTACGTCTCGTTGGCCGGCGCGCACCCCGTCGTCGATGCCGATCTGGGTGAGGATTGGCCCCATCTGCAGGGAGATCGTCTCGATGAGCACCAGCGAGACCGCGGCAAGCAGACGGAATCGATGGGGCCACAAGAATCGCAAGAGGGTGAACGGGCGTCGGTCCCACTGGTCGCGGCGCCAATGAACCTGGGGGTATGCGTGCTCGGGCTCGTGTTCGAGGACCTTGACGACTTTCTCGCGCAGATCCCCTGGCACCTCAGCATGGGGCAGACCTGCCGCCGCGTTGGCCTCCAGCGACGTCGGGCCACCGCCGCGCGGACTGAATCCGCCACCGAGAGCGAACATCAGCGAACCCCGCCGGTATCAGGGCTGCTCTCAGCAGCCGAGGCGAAGTCTGATGTGGTGTCGGCGAGAATCGAGGCGTAGCGCGGGTTGTTCTCCAACAGCTCGTAGTGATCGCCCGCGGCCACGATCTGCCCTTCGTCCAACAGCAGCACACGATCGGCCAGGGCGATGGTCGACAGCCGATGAGCGATCAGAATCGTGGTGCGGTTCGAGCGGCGCCGCGTGACTGCATCGTGGATTCGCTGTTCCACGCTCACGTCGATAGCACTGGTGGCGTCGTCTAGCACCAGCACTGTCGGATCAGCGAGCAGCCCTCTTGCCAGGGCGAGGCGCTGGCGTTGGCCACCCGAGAGCGTGGCGCCGCGCTCGCCAATCTCGGTCAGCACTCCCTGGGGAAGATCGACCACGAAATCGACCGCGGCAGCGTCGGCAATGGCGGCGTCGACCTCGTGGGGTTCAGCGGCCGGACGGGCAAAGGCGACGTTGTCGTACACGCTGGTGTCGAACAGGAAGGGATCGTCGGTCACCACGCTGACCGCGTTGCGCAGGTCACTCAACGACAACGAGCCGACGTCGCAGCCGTCGATGCGGACCGCTCCCGAATCGGGATCGTAGAAACGGGGCAGCAAGCGGGCGATGGTTGATTTGCCGCTTCCTGTAGGGCCCACAATGGCGACCGTCTCGCCCGGTTCGATCGTGAAGCTGACCCGGTCGAGCACTGCCGAAGCATCGGAGCTCGGATAGGAGAACCCGACATCCGCGAATTCGATCCGGCCCACAGGCTCGATGAGGCGGAGCGGGTTTTCGGGCTCGATGATGTCAGGCTGTTCATCGAGAATCTCATAGACGCGCAGAGCGGCAGCCGCGGCACGCTGCCACTGCAACAGCATGAATCCGACCATCCGGAAGGGGGTCGCGAGCAGCACGACGTATGTGCTGAAGGCGACGAGGTCGCCGATTTGGATGTCGCCGCTGATCGTCTGAACGCCGCCGTACCAGAGCACCAGCGCCAGCCCCATCCGCGGGAAAGCCTCCATGGCGGGAGCGAAGCGAGCCCGTGTGTCGGCCACCGCGGCGCCGACCCAACGCAGGCGGTGCGAAGCTTCGGCCAGGACCTGAAGCTGAGCCTCCTCCTGAGCGAAGGCTTTGACGACACGAGCGCCCTGAATGTTCTCGTCGACGATCGTGGCCACCTCGGCCTGTCGTGCCTGCGCCACCCAGGAGAGAGGGAATATGCGCTTTCGCAGGCTCACGCCGAGCACGAACACCATAGGCAGGCCGGCCAGGGCCACCACCGTGAGCGCCACATCGGTTACGAGCATCACGACCAGGGCCATTGTCAGCAGCACCAACTGCATGGCGATCAGCGGCCCGAAGGCGAAAAGCAGTTGAATCGACCTGATATCGGTGTTCGCCCGACTGATTATCTGGCCGCTCTGTACCCGGTCCCAATAGCTGAACGACAGCTCGGTGAGCCGCGCGAAGATCAGATTCCGCAGATCGTTCTCGATCCGATGAGCGGCCCTGAACAAACTGAACCGATACCCGAACCCGAACACGAATCGCATTACCGCGAGGGCTACGAGAGCGATGACGAACGGGGTCGGAGTGTCGCCGTCGGCGATGGCGTCTATGCCGCGCCCCACCGCCAGCGGCACCAGCACGGTGGCGACCGTGGCCAGCAACCCGAAGACGATGCCACGGACGAAAATGAACTTCTGTGTCCACACCACGGGCCATACGCGGCGAAGCCAGCCCTTGGAGTCGTCAGGGTCAACGCTGCAGGACGGTTCGGGGTATCGACTCTTGAGCGGCGGCCGTGTGGGTCGTGACGCAATCGCGGAGAGCCCCACAGACTCAGAGGCGGAACGCACGGCAGGCATCGTCACAACCTACGGCTACATTCTGAGATTGTGATCCCCACCGCCCTACGGCTGCTCGCTGCGCTGGGCTTGATTGTCGCCAACGCCGGCTTCGTAGCCGTCGAATTCGCGCTGGTCTCTGTCGACCGCACCAAGGTCGACGAGCGCGCCAAGCACGGCAGTGGTTCCGCCCGCCATGTTCAACGCCTGTTGAGCCGGCTCTCCTATCACCTTTCGGGCGCGCAACTAGGCATCACCGTGACATCGCTGTTGTTGGGGGCAGTGGCAGAACCGGCGGTCGCTTCTGCGATCGAACCCGCGCTTGAACAGGTGTCGGGGGTGGATTCGCAGGCCTGGTCGATCGCGTTGGCGTTGCTGATAGCCACGGTCGTGCAGATGGTGCTGGGCGAGTTGGTTCCCAAGTCGCTGGCGACGAGTCATCCGCTCGCAGCTTCGTCGTTGCTGGCCCGGCCGACGGCGGTGTACGGCATCCTGGCCCGACCCGTTGTGGCGCTGCTCGACGGGCTGGCCGTCCGCCTGACTCGCGCGCTGGGGGTAGAACCGACCGATGAACTCGAACCGATTCGCGACCGCGAAGAGATCGAGTCGATAATCCGCTCGTCGGGCGAGAAGGGCACGCTCGACGCGGGTGAGGTCGAGCTGTTGACACGGTCGATCCGTTTGGCGGGGAAATCCGCGGACGATGCCATGGTTCCGAGAGTTCGCATGGTGACGATCGACAAGACCGCAACCATCGATTCGCTGGTCTCGCTGGCGATCGAAACGGGACACTCGCGATTTCCGGTGATGGGGGACGGCCTCGATGATGTTGTCGGCGTCGTCCATGTGAAGTCGGTTCACACCGTCGCCTTGAAGGATCGCGGCAAAACCCAGGTCGTGGCGTTGATGGCCCCGGTTCTTGCGGTGCCCGAAGCCCGTGCGCTCGACGACCTGCTCGTTGACCTGCGCGAAGGCGGCCAACAGTTGGCGGTGGTCATCGATGAACACGGCGGCACCGCTGGGATCATCACCTTGGAAGACGTGCTGGAAGAGATCGTCGGTGAGATCGACGACGAATACGACCACCGCTCCGCCGCTCTGACCAAGGTGGAGGCGATCGGCTCGACGGTCGTCCCGGCCTCGCTGCACCCCGACGAAGTCCGCGACGCTACCGGTTTCGTGATGCCCGAAGGGGAGTACGAAACGCTCGCGGGGCTGGTGCTTGACCGCCTTGGGCACATTCCCGACCCGGGCGAGATGTGCACCGTGGACGGTTGGCGCCTCGAAGTGGTGGCGATGGAGCGCCTGCGCGTCGCCTCGGTACGGGTGGTGGCACCGGTGAAGGGCGCGTCATGACTGTTGGCCTCCTGGCAGTCTCTGTCTTGCTGATCGCCGTCAACGGCTTCTTCGTCGCCGCCGAATTCGCCCTGCTGGCGAGTCGGGTCACCAGGCTGGAACCGATGGCGGAGGGCGGAGATGACGCCGGCGCCTCCGCGGCTCTCGAAGCCGTCCAGGACCTGCAGCCGCAGCTCGTCGGCGCGCAGCTCGGAATCACCATGGCGTCGTTGGGTCTTGGATTTGTGGCCGAACCCGTGGTGGCCTCGTTGATCGAGTCGGCGGTCGAGTCGTTCGCAGAGCTGCCCGGCGGGGTGCTCCACACGATCTCGTTCGTGGCGTCGATGGGGCTCGTGGTCACTGCACACATGGTCGTCGGCGAGATGCTCCCCAAGAATCTGGCGATCTCCAACCCCGAGCGTGTTGCTCGGGTGCTCGCCCCGATCCATGCCTTCTATCTGTTGGTGTTGAGGCCGGTGGTGTGGACCCTCAACGCCGTCTCCAACGGGATCGTGCGGATGCTGGGCACCGAGCCGGTGGATGAGATCAACACTGCGCTCACGGTCAACGAGTTCCACACCCTGTTCGACGGCGTCCTCGAGGAGGGCAAGATCGAGGACGCCGAGCATGATCTGCTGGCCGGAGCGCTCGCGTTCAGAGACCGCACGGCCGGGTCGATCATGGTGCCGGCCTCTGAGATGGTGTCAGCGCCGCGCTCCACGTCGGTCCATGAGATCGAGGAGATCGTCGCAGCCTCTGGTCACAGTCGGATTCCCATGGAGGGCACCCGACCCGACAACATCGTTGGATTCGTCCACTCGAAGGACCTGCTGCGCCTCGGTGACCTCAACGGCGACGACGCTTCGCATCTGGATCAGGTTCCGTTGGAGATGATCCGCCGGATGCTCATTGTCGGCCCTGATCAGCCGGTTCGCGACCTCATGTGGTCGATGCGCCTGCATCGTTGCCACGCAGCCCTGGTGCAGACACCACAAGGCCTCCTGCTCGGCATGGTCACCCTTGAAGATGTTCTGGAGGCCCTGGTAGGCGACATCCGCGACGAAACCGACCGGGAGGACTAGCTTGTGGGCCTGAGTCACGAATCCGCAGTCGGACGTTTGAGCGAATGAGTGTCTCACCCTCGAAGTACTGTTCGCATGTGCCTGATGGAGTCCCACTGCCGCAACCTGTGATCAGCGGTGCATGTCCACGCGGTTGCCGCAATGTCTTTCTCGGTGATCGCCGGATTGTCTATGCTGGCTTGCTCTACGGGTGAGGTGACAACATTGGAACCCCCGGTTTTTGAACCTGTACTGCAGGTCAACGGGCACACTCTGGCACCTTTCTACACAGAGTGGAACCCGCCTGACGGTGACCCAGACTTGGGTGACATCATGATGCTGTCAGCCGCCGACATCGTGCGGATCAGCCTTATCGACGGCATAGACACATTCCGCACGGTCGATTTCTGGGTCTTTGACCAGCGGCCCTCAGAGACTGCCCCGAGGCTGGCTGAGGCAACGTGTAGCACTTTCGAATCTTCCCCTCATCGGCTTTATGAGCACGATCCCGACACAGTTTTGGGGCCGATCAAGCTTTCAGAGTGCGTTATGGACAGCAAAGACACTTACCTAGCGGTGAATATTTCGGAGCTTGCGCAGCGGTGCTCGATTCTGTACATGGTGGTGCCGGTGATATGGTGGCCCGAGGTGGTGCCGGAAGGACCCGTGTATCCCGATTTCAGAACGGCCTCATGGGCGTTCTCGCTGCCACCGCTCTGCGATTCAGCGCAGAGTCCAGCTCACCACCGCGATCGCGGTCCATAGGCCGGCTTCGGTTAACGACGACTCGGCAACCAAGGGTCAAACCACGTGCAGCGAGATGTACTGGAACGTCGGTTGTCGTCGTCTGTGTTGGTTGTTGTGGTGAAACCGAGAACTGCAGACTCGTGCCCCGCCTTCTGTCGAGCAGATAAGCGGACCAGGGTCGACTCGGGTTGGGGTTTACGTTGTAGGCCGTCCAAGTGACGGTTGCGTCGAAGTCGAGCGCGACAATCGAACCCCCGTTGGTCATGAGCAGCGCCACGGCGCATGGGGCGGTGTTGTTGTGTTCGGGTACGCAAATGGTATGTTTGGGAAGGTTTTTCGGTCTGCTGGTTTTCTGTGGGGGTTTATGATGCCTGTCTCAACTGTTCCTGACTCTCTCTCTCTCTCTCTCTCTCTCTCTCTCTCTCGGATTTTGGGACGGGGTTTTGTGAGGCGTTGCGGGGGAGCGCTGGCCGCTCTGGTGTTGGCTGCGGGGGTGCTGGCGGCGCTGCCGCTTGAGCGGGCTGCCGCGCAGACGACGCAGACGTTTGTTGGCAACGGCACTCAGTCAGGCAATCACTGGCTTACTTTGTCCAATGATTATGCGCAGCCGTTCACGACGGGTTCCAACAGCGCGGGTTACAGTCTGCGCAGTGTCGGTGTGCTGTTCGATATTGTCGACGTCGGTTTCAGCGCTTCGTCGTTGACTGCGGGCATCTACACTGATTCGGGCGGGTCTCCGGGCAGTTTGCTGGGTTCTTTGACCAAACCGTCCAGTTTTCCGGTGTCGGCTTCGACTCAGACTTTGACGTTCACGAGCTCGGGTATCGACTTGAGTGCGAGCACCACCTATTTTCTGGTGATCGATATGGGCAAGAGTGAGAGTAATACGGATCTTGATGCCACGGGCTCGAACAGCGAGGACAGTGGGGGTCTGCCTGGTTGGAGCATCGGCAACAATGTCTTGCAACGGGCATGGAACTCAACGGGCGCATGGACCACCAATGTCAGAGAGCTCAAGTTCAGCCTCGGTGGTGTTGTCAAGTCGGTTGAGCAGAGGGCGATGGCTCGGTGTGTTCCGGATGCGGACCGTCCGGTTGTGGCTGTTGGGGGTACCACCATCGGTGAGACGAGTGTGGGTTTCGATGTGGAGGTCCGCCATTTACGCGGCAATGAGAGGGCTGTGACGGTGCGGGTGAGGTACTCCTATGACGGCGGCTCGTTCACTGACACCACCGTCGTGGTGCCGGCGAGTCCTGCCACAAGGATGGTGCCCCAACAGTTTTACACCCGCACCAAGGCGACCCTGTCGGTGCCGCGTCGGGCTGGTGGCCTGACTCTGGGCGTCTCGGTCAACAATCACAGCAGCTACTGGGTGTGCACCCGCAACGCAGGGGTGGCGTTCACTGGCGTCCAGCAGTTCGTGCCGCCGCCGCCGACGACGACGCTGCCTGAGATCGAGCCTGAGACCCCTGTGGAGGATCGGTATCCGCGGCCTGAGCCCCCGGAGAGACCCACCAACTCCGACGGTACTGTGAACCTTTATGGCCCGGGGGGTTATCTGACACCTGAACGCAGGCTGGCGTGGAAGTGCTGGGGTGCGTTCGGCGACACTGAACTCTTGCGCAAGCACGGCATCATCAGCGAGTCTGAGAGCTGTTGACGCTGCGGCGGCTCATAGAGCCACACCACCGGTCACACAAAAAACTGACAGTCCCCAACCCCCAGCCCAGCCCACCGGTGGATCCAGGCTAAGGTGTCGGGTGTGTGGGGCGCGGTCACCGGAGATTTCCAGCAGGGCAAGCTGGGCGAGCTATGAGCGCGGTCGACCTCGCGGCGGTTGTTGTCACGGTTGTCTGTCTGGTGGTCGTGGTCATCCTGGTGCTGGCCGTGCAGGCCCTCGTTGCGACGTTGCGTCAGCTTCGCGAGACGATCGACGAACTGCGAGGCGAGAGCCTCCCGATGTTCGACGACCTGCGCACCACGGTTGCCAAGGCGGGGGACGAACTCGAACGAGTCGATGACGTGATCGGTCGAGCCGAGAGGGTCGTCGCAACAGCCGATGTCGCCTCGCGGCTGACGCAGAGAGTCTTCACCCCTCCACTGATCAAGACGGCGGCCATGATGAAAGGGGCAGGCAGAGCCGCCCTGACTCTTCGGAGAGGACGTTCTCAAAAAGCTCTCCCCGCTCGCAAGGCAGGCACCAGCCACAGCTCGAGGGTTGCCAGACGGTCGAGAAAGTCCAAGGTTCGATGAAGCGCACATTCTGGGCTACGACCGGATTTGCTCTCGGTGTCGGCAGTTCCGTCTACGTTCAGAAGCGGCTCCGGCGCGCGGTCGAGCGCTACACCCCCGAGCAGGTCCGGCAGGACGTGGCGGGTGCCGGCAAACGCGTCGCGGCGAAAACCCGCGATCTGTTGGCGGACCTGCGCGATGCGGCACAGCAGGGCGGCGAAACGATGCGCCGAACTGAGCACGACCTGCGCGCTGAGTTCGCTGAGGACAGCCAAGCGCACCGCCACCGCCCCGCGCGTATCCGCCACTGAGAGGTTGAGCGGACCGGCACAGACATTCTGGGACTCGAATTCGGGTTCCGGTTGCGAGGCCGCGGCCTGAGCGGCCCGCCGCGGTTTGAGCAGCCCGGTGAGCGCAGCGAACAAAGAGCGGGAGGCGTCAGCGCATGCTTGTCCCGTTCTAGGTGGCGTATTGGCGGCGATAGACTTCGCCGTTCATGCAAGCCAACGAAGTTCGCCGCGCTTTCACGTCGTTCTTCGCTGAGCGCGGCCACAGCCACCAGCCCTCAGCGAGCCTCATTCCCCACGACCCGACCCTGCTGTTCACCGTCGCGGGAATGGTCCCGTTCAAGACCTACTTCACCGGAGAGCAGGCCCCACCCTTCGAGAAGGCAGTGACCATCCAAAAGTGTGTGAGAGCAGGCGGCAAACACAACGACCTCGACGAAATAGGGCGGACCAGCCGTCATTTCACCTTCTTCGAGATGATGGGCAATTTCAGTTTCGGCGACTACTTCAAATCTGAGGCGATCGCCTGGGCGTGGGAGTTCGTGGTCGATGTTCTGGGCCTCGACCCGGAGCGTCTGTGGGTCACCGTGCATCTCAGCGACGACGAGGCCGCCGCCATTTGGCTGAACGAGGTGGGGATTCCCGCCGAGCGCCTCCAGCGCCTCGACGAGGACAACTATTGGAAGATGGGCGCCTCGGGACCGTGCGGGCCGTGTTCGGAGATCTTCTGGGACAAGGGTCCCGCCTTCGGAGCTGGTGGCGGTCCCGAACACGGAGGCGAGGATCGCTACATCGAGATCTGGAACCTCGTCTTCATGCAGTTCGATCAACGCCCCGACGGCTCCAAGACCCCCCTGCCCAAGCCTTCGATAGACACGGGGATGGGCTTGGAACGCACGGTCTCGGTGCTCCAGGGTGTTGATTCGGTGTGGGAGACCGATGAACTCCAGAAACTGCTGGGCACAGCGGCGGAGCTCACCGGTGTGGACGCCGCGAGCGCCTCGGAACAGCAGTCGGTTTCGCTGCGGATTCTGGCCGACCATGCCCGCAGCACATCGATGCTGGTCAGCGACGGCGTCTTTCCGTCCAACGAGGCCCGAGGCTATGTGCTGCGTCGCATCCTGCGCCGCGCGGTCCGCCACTCCTACCTGCTCGGCGTCGAAGAGTCCAACGGCGACAGCGACACCGTGATGGGCCGAATGGTCGACCGTGTGGTGGATGTGATGGGCGCCGATTACCCGGATCTGGTCAAGAACCACCAGTTCGTGCGTGACGTGATCGACCGCGAGGAGCGGCGATTCAGAGAGACGCTGCGCACTGGTCAGCTCATCCTCGATGCTGAGCTTGCCAAGCTGGACCCCCTCGACAGCGTCGACACAGGCAGGTCGCTGCCCGGAGCCACTGCGTTCCTGCTGCATGACACCTACGGTTTCCCGCTGGAACTCACCGAGGAGATCACCAAGGAGCGGGGTATCGCCGTCGACGTCGATGGTTTCCGCGTCGCCATGGCGGAGCAGCAGAAACGGGCCAAAGACGCCCGCGGAGAAGTCGCCGCCGGCGATGCCGGCCCCCTCGTCGAGTTGGTCGACACGTACGGCGAGACCGAGTTCACCGGCCGCACCGAGACAGAAACGGTCGCGGAGATCATCCATATCGACGACGAGGTTGTGGTCCTCGACCGCACGCCGTTCTATGCCGAGTCCGGCGGTCAGATCGGCGATACGGGGACCATCCGGACCGACACGGGAGAGGTCTCAGTCGCCGACGCCCGCTATGGAGTGCCGGGACTGGTCGTCCATGCCATCGAGTCGGTCGCGGGCGAGGTGGCAGTGGGCCAGACAGCAAAGGCGGCAATAGACAACGAGCGCCGCGAGTTGATTCGGCGCAACCACACCGCCACTCACCTGCTGCACGCAGCCCTGCGCCTGATCGTCGGCGACCATGTCAAACAGCAAGGGTCCTATGTCGGCCCCGATCGGCTGCGCTTCGACTTCAGCCACTACCAGGCGTTGACTCCCGGCGAGATCACTGAAATCGAGGACTTCGTCAATGCCGAAGTGCTCGCCAACCCCGCCTGTGAGCATTTCGAAACGACGATGGACGAAGCTAAGCGTCTCGGCGCGATCGCATTCTTCGGCGACAAGTACGGCGATGTCGTGCGGGTCCTGCAGGCCGGTCCGCATTCAACGGAACTCTGTGGCGGGACCCATGTGCGCGCGCTGGGTGACATCGGACCGTTGCGCATCGTCTCGGAAGGTTCGATCGGAAGCAACATTCGTCGTGTCGAGGCGCTCACCGGTCAGGCCACGATCGACTACTTCCGTTCGGTCGACTCCAGTGCGAGCGCTGCTGCGAAGACTCTGAACGTTCCGGCCAACGACCTCCTAGTGGGCGTCGAGCGGCTCGCGACCGAAGCGAAGTCCCTGCGCCATGAAGTCACCGCGCTGAAACAGAAGATGGCGATCGCTCAAGCGCCGACACTGGCCGCCCAAGCCGTGGGAGGCGTGGTGGTGGCACGGGTCGATGGGCTGGACCGAAACGGACTCCGCGATCTGGCCCTGTCGGTGCGCGATCACGACGGAGTCGACGCTGTGGTCCTCGGAGCGGCGCTGGACAGCGGGGGCGTGGCACTGGTGTCGGCTGTCACCGCTGACAGCCGGTTCAACGCTGGTGTCCTGATCGAAGACGCCAAGAAGATTGTAGGTGGGGGAGGCAAGTCGGCCGACGAGTTCGCAGTCGCCGGAGGATCCAAAGCCGAGGCGCTTGATGACGCACTCGACGAGGTCCGCGCCGCGTCCGGCCGCGACTGACATGCGAGCCCTAGGGATCGATCTCGGCTCAAAAAGAATCGGCGTAGCCGTGAGCGACTCGCGGGGTTCGATAGCCACCCCGATCGAAGTCGTAAAACGCCAGGGGGATCGACAGAGCGAGCATCGCGAGCTTGCTGCTCTGGCGAACGACTGGGAAGCGGAGATCGTGGTGGTGGGCGTCCCCTACAATATGAACGGGTCGCTCGGGCCTGCGGCCAAGAAGTACCTGCGTGAGGCGACGGCATTGGGCGAAACGCTCGACATTGAGGTCGTTGCCTACGATGAACGTCTGACCACGGTTTCCGCGGAGCGTTTCCTCATGCGACAAGAGATGAAAGCCGACGCCCGTCGTCGCGTGGTCGACAAGGTTGCTGCGGCAGTGATGTTGCAGTCGTGGCTTGATGCCGGAATGCCCCGTGGCTGAGAAGGACCCTCGTCGAGTCCGCACCGACTATCGTGCGTTCCTGCTCGGCTGGATCTCCGCCATTCCCGTCGAGGCGCGACCGGAGCCGTCCGCTCTATCGCTGGATACAGAACTTGCCCGGTCAGAAGATCGGGCCTTGGTCGGCGCCGGCGTCGCATCGCCCGGCACGGGGCCCGACAGCCGAGCCGACGAATGGCATGCGGACCCCCAGGGCAGAGAAATCCCGTTCGCACTCCCGGACTACGAGGCGCCGCCGGCGGTCGAACTGTCAGCAGGATTCGACGCAGACGGCATCGAGTATGTCTTCGAAGACGAACCCGACGCCGATCCGCTCGTGGACCCCCGCTACGACGCCGAGGATCGGAACTGGGTCCGCTACCGAAGCCACTGGGGCGGGTTCCTGCGCCTGCTCGGCGTCGCTGTGATCATCTTCTTGTTGGTCACAACGATCCGCGGGCGGATCTACGATTGGATCGACGGCCAGATCGTTCCGTCGGGACCGTTGGGCGAACCGGTGATCTTCACGATCAGAAACGGTGAAGCGGTCAATCAGATAGCCACCAACCTCGACAACGCCGGGGTGATCGGCAACGCCACAGTCTTTCGCTATTGGCTTCGGTGCGACGGCCCCAACGGGGGAGAAATCACCATTTGGGGCTTTCTGCGATGCGACCTCGACACTTCGTTCGAGGTCGGCGAATACGCGCTGTTCGAGAATATGCCCTACGCAGACGTCAACAACACCCTGGTCAGCGGCCCGATTCCTGTGGTCTATGAGAGCTTCACGATTCCTGAGGGTCTGAGAGTCGTCGAGATCATCGACCGTATGGTCGAGGTGAACCCGCAGTTCGATCGTGCCCAGATCGTCGAAGCGCTCAACAATCCAGCCTACGTATCGAACTATCTGCCCACCGACATCGGTCAGTTCTCGTGGTTCGAAGGCCTGCTCTTTCCGGCCACCTACGATGTTCCCGAAGACGGCCTGCGCGACGAAGCTAGGTTTGTCCAGCGAATGAGCAACACGTTCGACCAGCGTTTCGGAGCCCTGATTGATGAGGTTGGAAGAGATCCGGTGATCGAGCAGCTCGGTCTGACGGACTACCAGATCATCACCATCGCGTCGTTGATCGAGGAAGAGGCGAGAGTCGACGTCGATCGCCCCCAGATGGCCAGAGTCATGTACAACCGCCTGTTGCGGGGCGAACCGCTCGGCGTCGACGCCAGCGTCTACTACGCGCTCAACAAGTCGTTCACACAGGGTTTGACCGCGACGGACCTGCTTGTCGACTCGCCGTACAACACTCGGCTCAACACGGGGATTCCGCCGACCCCGATCGCCGCTCCGGGCGAGGCGGCTCTGCGCGCGGCACTGCAACCAGACCCCGACCCAGAACTGCTGTTCTGGGCTCGGACTGACCACGGCGGAGTCGACGGCGCCCACACGTTCACCACCAACCTCGACGACCACAACGCGGCCGTGGTCGTCTGTCGAGAACTGGGGTACTGCCGATGAGTTCTGGTTCTGCCGATGATTAGCGTGTCCGGCGCCACCAGAGTGACGGGAGTCATCGGCGATCCCGTGACCCATTCGCTCTCGCCTGCGTTGCACAATGCGGCGTTCGCGGCGCTCGGAATTGACTGGGTCTCGGTTCCCTTTCCAGTCAGCGCGGGCAGGGGCGCCCAAGCAGTTGAGGCGATGCGAACCGTTGGATTGGCCGGCTTGTCGGTCACAACTCCGCACAAGGACGCGGTGGCCCAAGCCGCGGACGAGGTTTCAGACGCGGTAGCGGCTCTCGGTGCGGCGAACTGTCTCGTAGCATCAGCAGACGGACGGGTTCGTGCCGAGAACACAGACGGAGACGGCTTCCTTGGGGCCTTGCTCGAGGATGCCGACACAACCGTCCAAGAAAAAACGGTAGCGGTGCTCGGCGCCGGCGGAGCGGCCCGGGCGATCTCGCGGGCTTGCGCTGATGCGGGCGCGGCGGGCGTGTTGATCGTCAACCGCACCGCGCAGCGTGCTGAAGTCTGTGCAGGGTTGGCCGGTTCGGTCGGCACGGTGGCCCGACACGCGGACATAGCCGGCGCCGACATCGTGGTCAATGCCACAACGGTCGGCATGGCGCCCGACAGCGCCATGCCGTGCGATCCAGCGTTGTTGCACCGCGGTCAAATCGTGGTGGATATCGTCTACAACCCGTCTGAGACGGTTTGGCTGGCGGCCGCGCGTGCCGCGGGGATCCGCTCGTACAACGGCGGGTCGATGCTGGTCCACCAGGCCGCTGTCGCCATCGCCCACTGGACCGGCCGCACCGCCCCCGTCGACGCCATGAGGTCGGCACTGCGAGCGCACCTGAGCTGAGCCGCCCTTGCAAACAAACACGCGCGTTGTCGGCAGGTTTTTGGAACGCACCGGTTGCTTCGCCAACCCCCATCAAGTCTTACCGTTACTACATAGGTGGTGTCTGGGGGTCGATTCCAGCAGAAAAGCCAATTCCTCAAGTACAGACGGGCCGCTACACCGTGTCGGAGACCGTGCCGCGCTCAAGAAATCTTGTTGTGGTCTCCTCAGTCGGAGCGTCAAGACGCTCAACCGCTGGACAGTGCCACTGTTCTTTGCCGTCGTGATTGTCCGAGCGATCCAAAGTATCTAGTTGTCGGTTCGCGTGAGGTTGTTAGCGCGTGGATGCGGGTGGGGCCGGTCGATAGGCTCTCAAGCTCGGCTGAGGAGCGCTACACCGACTCAGCGCAGCTCTCACAGCGACTTCCGGTCAGCACACTGATTCACCCTGGGTATTGCGCAGGCTGATTGTGTACCCACGGAGAAGAGGTTAGGATCGGTTCCTCCAGCGCGGCGTGTTTGGATGAAAACAGCGCCGCGGACGGGATCGAAAGAGAGGCGGGCACGTGAACACGGCGCTGATCGTTGCTGTGTCTGCCGTCGGCTTGGTCGTCGGCGGCCTGGTGACGATTCCGGCAGACCGGGTCGTCGGCGGCGAGGCCCTCTCGTTTCGTTCTCGGTGTGGTGCCTGCAAGGCGCGCCTGGCCTGGTCCGAGACCATTCCGCTGGTGTCGTGGCTGGTGCTGCGAGGCCGTTGCCGGCACTGCTTGGTTCGGATCGGCCTCATGTATCCGACCATCGAGTTGACGACCTCAGCGTTGTGGGTTGCGGCAACCCTGCGGTTCGGTTGGGGGTGGCAGCTGTTTCCGCCGCTTGTGCTGGTGGTCTCATTGATGGCGCTTTCGTTGGTCGACTTGTACAGCTATCGGCTTCCTGATCGGTTCGTTTTTTCAGCGCTGGGATTGTCGTCGCTGGTGATGGTGGCCGGGGCGATAGGCAGCGGTGATCGTCGCGTTCTCGGGTATGCGGTCTTGGGTATGTGCGTCTATTTCAGCTTCTTGTTGGTGGTTCATCTGATTTCGCCGAGAGGTCTGGGGTTCGGCGACGTGAAGTTTTCTCTGCTCCTTGGATTGAACTTGGGTTGGGTCACCGGGTCCAGCAATGGAGACTGGGTTGACGTGGTCCGCTATGTGTTCTGGGCACAGCTTCTGGCCAGCCTCATCGGTCTGGTGGGCGGAATCTCGATCAGTGTTCTGAGGCGAAGGCTCAAACGAGACGTGCTACCGGATCCGCAAGCGGTAGCTGACCAGCCGGTGAGGATCCTGGCCCAGAGCTTCCCCTTCGGCCCCGCACTGGCCTGCGCCACCATGACTGTGGTCCTCCTCGCCGACTCAATCCCAGCGTTTTAAACACGCGCAGGGCGTAGCGCTCCCGGGTATAAACCTTCCGGTGTCCGGGAATGGGTCAGGTAACCTCTTGTCATGTCGTTGGCTTCGGTCATTCTGGTAGGTCCGATGGGCTCAGGGAAGACGGCAGTCGGCCGCGCTCTGGCAAAAAGGGAGCGCTTGGATCATGTCGATGTCGACGAGATGATCGCGCAGACTCGCGGCCTCACGATCCCAGAGATATTCGCGACAGAGGGCGAATCTGGTTTTAGGGCGCTTGAACACGAGGCTCTGTCGCAGGCGGTTGCGGGTCACCCGGCGGTGATCTCCGCTGGAGGCGGTGTGGTTGTCAGCGAGTCCAACAGGGATCTGCTGCGTCAAGCCGATGCATGGGTGGTGTGGTTGGATGCCGCCGTGGAGGTGTTGGCCTGCAGGGTTGGCCGTGGCGAGGGCAGACCCCTGCTGGCTGGTGATGATGTGACAGGCGCGCTGCGAACCAAAGTCGCCGAACGCGCCGAGGGATACAACGAGGTCGCGGACCTCCGAATCGACACGTCCGACAGGTCGGTCGCGGAGTGCGTCGAGCTGATTGTCGCAGCGCGTGCCCGCAACGTTGAAGGGGCAGCCCAATGCCGGTAATCGACGTTGAACTGCGCGATCGCGGCTACCAGGTTCACGTTGGGCCGGGGGTGCGGGAACTTCTGGGCGAGCTGATCCCCACCGACGCCAAGCGGGTTGCCGTCGTCACCCAGGAGTCGATTCCGTGGAACGTCGATCCCGGCCTGGCGCAACTGACAATCACAGT
This sequence comes from Acidimicrobiaceae bacterium, assembly GCA_028819005.1. Taxonomy (GTDB): domain Bacteria; phylum Actinomycetota; class Acidimicrobiia; order Acidimicrobiales; family Aldehydirespiratoraceae; genus VXYK01. The sequence continues at coordinate 138,078 of JAPPMP010000002.1, read as the reverse complement.
TCCAGACGGAGAATCAGCGAAGTCGATGAGCCTTGTCGAAGACATCTGTCGCAAAATGACGGTCGCCGGGTTCACCCGCGCTGATGTGGTCGTGGCAGTTGGCGGCGGCGTCGTCACCGACGTTGGAGGGTTCGCGGCCGCGGTCTATCACCGCGGTGTTCGTTTCATCAACGTGGCAACCACGCTGTTGGCCCAAGTCGACGCCGCGATCGGCGGAAAAACAGGGGTCAACCTGCTTGAAGGCAAGAACCTCGTGGGAGCTTTCTGGCAACCGACAGCGGTGGTCTGCGACACGGAGATGTTGGCGACGCTGCCGGTCCGCGAATACCGCAGCGGCTTGGGCGAGGTTGCCAAGTACCACTTCCTCGGCTCGGTTCCCGACGCACCCGCAGGCTCACCCGAGGGGAAAGTGAATGCCGATGTGGTTTCGGCCTGTGTGCAGATCAAAGCCGATGTGGTAGCTGCCGACGAGCGGGAAGGAGGCAGACGGGCGATTCTCAACTATGGCCATACGCTCGCCCATGCCATCGAAACGGCCGGCGAATACGACTTGCGTCACGGTGAAGCCGTAGCGGTCGGGATCGCATACGCAGCTGAGGTGGCTCGGCTCCTTGGACGCATCAGCGAAGCGCGAGTGATGGAACATCGCCGCGTGCTCGGCGCCTATGACCTGCCCTGCGCGCTGCCCGAAGGACTGGATGCCGACAGACTGCTCGACCTTTTCAAGCGCGACAAGAAGGCGATCGAAGGCGTCACATTGGTGCTGGACGGACCCAACGGGGTCGAACCCGTCACCGGGATCGACCCGCAGGTCCTGCGCGACGCACTGGGTACGCTGCGATGACCGCCTCTGATTCAGCACTCGAGTTGGGCGTAGCGACTGGAGACCGTTCATGAGTTCTGTTGTTCTGCTTCTGTCAGGACCCAATCTCAATCTGTTGGGCAGCCGAGAACCCGACGTATACGGCGCCGAGACCCTCGCGGACCACGTCGCCACCGCAAGCGCGACCGCCGCCGACCACGATCTGGAGATCGAGCACTTTCAGTCCAACCACGAAGGGGAACTGATCGAGGCGATCCAGGGCGCTAGAGATCGGGCGGCTGCCATCGTGATCAATCCGGGCGCTCTGACTCACTCTTCGTGGGCCATTCACGATGCACTGGCCGCGTTCTCAGGAGTCATAGTCGAACTCCATCTGTCCAACCCCAAGGCTCGCGAATCGTGGCGCCATGTTTCGGTCGTTGCTCCGGTGGCCACCGGGTCGATCGTCGGTTTCGGCGGTGACGGCTATCGCCTCGCGATAGAAGCCGTCGCAGCACAACTCGCTTCATGATATTCGGGCTCCCGCGCACGGCTCCGATGCCCCGACTCCCGATGTCACGACTCCCGATGCCCCGACTCCCGATGTCACGACTCCCGATGTCACGACTCCCGATGACAAGACTCCGATGACACGACCACGCGGCTCCGATGCACGGCTCCGATGCCCCGACTCCCGATGACAAGACTCCGATGACACGACCACGCGGCTCCGGCTACGCCCGGCGAAAGCAACGCTACGCCCGGCGAAAGCACAGTCCCCTGCCGCCGTTGCTCGCACATGGTCGCAGCGAACGGGTACGAGCCGCGGTCGAAGCGAAGGGTGCTGACGCGTTGGTCGTCACGGACCTGACCAATATCCGCTGGTGTACCGGGTTCACAGGTTCGGCCGGGGTGCTTGTCATCAGCAGGGACCGCCATGTGTTGATCACCGACAGTCGATATCGCGATCAGGCCCCGTCTCAACTCGAGGCGTCGGGCTGCGAAGCAGAGGTGTTGATCGGCTCGGACTGGGTCGCGGCAGTCGCCACGATCCTCAAGGATCTCAACGGCGCGGACCCGGCGAGGGTCGCACTCGAAGCCGACCGGATTGTGTGGGCGGATCAACGTCGCCTGTCCGACGCGCTCGCCGCGGAACTGGCGGAGAGCGTCGGTTTGATCGCGGAACTGCGCAGCGTGAAAGACGAGGCAGAACTGATCCGCATCCAGACCGCGGCCGACATCGTCGACTCGGTGCTCGAAGAGAGTCAGGACCGGTTCGTTGCGGGCATGAGCGAACGCGAGCTGGCGCAGATCCTCGATGACGGCATGCGTGCCGCAGGCGCCGATGGCCCTGCATACGACACGATTGTGGCCTCTGGCCCCAACGCCGCGCTGCCCCATGCCTGTGCGGGCTCGCGACGGCTCGCGAACGGTGATCTGGTGGTGGTCGACGCGGGGGCGCTGGTCGAGGGCTATCGCAGCGACATGACCCGCACGTTCGTCGTCGGTTCACCCGACGATCGGGCAGTGGAGATCCACGACATCGTGACCCGAGCTCAAGCGGAGGGAGTCGCGACTGTGCGCGCCGGCGTCGAAGCGGGAGAAATCGACAGGGTCTGCCGGGATTTCATCGCGCGCGGGGGATACGGAGACGCCTTCGTGCACGGGACTGGCCATGGCGTCGGTCTCGACATTCACGAATTGCCGGCGGTGCGTCGCGGCAACACCGCTATCCTTTCGCCCGGCCAGGTAATCACCGTCGAACCGGGGATCTATCTCCCCGGTTACGGAGGTGTGCGAGTCGAAGACACGGTGGTCGTCACCACAGACGGGTGCCGCCCGCTGACAAAGTATCCCAAGGAGTTCGTGTGCCTGTCATCACAACCAACGATCTGAAGAACGGGATGACCCTAAACCTCGATGACGGACTCTTCCAGATCGTCGACTTTCAACATGTCAAGCCCGGCAAAGGCCATGCCTTCGTTCGCACGAACCTCAAGAACCTGCGCGCCGGAGGGACCGTCGAACGCACGTTCAGGGCCGGGGAGAAGGTCGAACGAGCCAACATCGACAAACGCGAGATGCAGTTTCTCTACCGTGACGGCGAAAATTACGTGTTCATGGACAATGAGTCCTACGAGCAGATCAGCGTCGCCCCTGCCACGCTCGGCGACGCCGCCAACTTCATCGTCGATGGCTCCACCGCCATCCTGTTGATGTTCGGATCTGAGATCATCGGTACTGACATGTCCGCGGCCGTCGAGTTGACCGTGGCCGCGACTGAGCCTGGACTGCAGGGGGATCGATCCTCGGGAGGCACCAAGCCTGCCACCCTCGAGACCGGCCTCGTGATCCAAGTCCCGCTATTCATAGAGACCGGCGAACGGGTCAAGATCGACACGCGTTCAGGTCAATACCTCAGCCGCGCGTGAACGAGGGACCCTCAAGCATCGGCAGCCGTAGGGAGGCCCGAGAAGAAGCTCTGGGATTCCTCTATGAGATGGAGGTCACAGGTGATTCGCTGCAGGCGGCCCTGAAAGCCAAACCTCTGCCGCCGAAAGACTATGCCCTGGAGATGATCGAGGGCGTCGCTGGGCAGGTCACCGCCTACGACAAGCGTATTGGCGCCCACCTCATGGACTGGACCGTTGATCGGCTGGCCGTGGTTGACCGGGTGCTCGCCCGCATGGCGACCTGGGAGCTGTGTGAACGCAAAGATGTGCCGACGGGTGTGGTGTTGAGCGAGGCAGTGGAGCTCGCTTCGCAGTATTCGGGATCCGAATCACCCCGCTTCTTGAACGGGGTGCTGCGCGCGGTCGCAAATGAAACCCGGGGAGCGGAGGACGGTTGAGTTGAGCGGTCGGGCGATCGTGTTGGAGGCGCCGGACCTCGGGTGCGAGTTGATTCGCCTGCGTCGGTGGCAGACCGCAGACGCACCCGAGTTGGAGAAGGCCTGGATGGACCCGGCGATCTTGAGCGATTCGGTTGCCCCCGAAAACCGTTCTCTGCGAGACGCCCGCAAGTGGATATCAAGAACCGACGTCCGCCGTCGAGCGGGGTTGGCGCTGGATCTGGTCATTGCGGACGCCGGCAGCGATGCGCTGCTCGGCGAGGTGGGCCTGTACCGACTCGACAAAGCACGGCGGGCGGCTGAGATGAGCTGGTGGCTGGCCGCTGAGGCGCGGGGCCGAGGTCTCGCCACACGAGCTGTGAACCTGTTGGCCGCCTGGGCTCTTGATGGTCGCCTGACAGCGGTTCTAGCTGAAATCAAGACGAGCAACGTCAAGTCGATGGAATTGGCCGCTCGTTGCGGTTTCGATCTCCTGCGCCCCGCCGACGATTCGAACCCAGCGGTCTTTGTGCGCCGCGCCCCCGGTCCGAGCGGCCGGGCGAGCGGAGCGGGCGAGAGCGGGAGTGCCGGTCCGAGCGGCCGGGCGAGCGGAGCGGGCGAGAGCGGGAGTGCCGGCCCGACACAGCGCGACGAATTCGAGAAATCCACAGGCGAGTGCCGTGGAGCAGCCGAGCACGCGTGATACCTTCAGGTCTCGACCATGAAACGAGTCCAGCGAGGCTCGAATGGACGGGAGAACTCAGTGGCAGAGCGAGAACGGCGATTGGCCGGCACACCCTCGGGGGGTGTTTTCCAAGCCAGGACGCAGGTAATGACAGCGCCCGATGTAACCCGAGCGATCCGGCGCATGGCCCACGAGATCCTTGAACGCAACTCTGGCTGCGAAGACGTCGTGATTGTTGGCCTGCAGACAGGCGGCGTGAGTCTTGCCGAGCGTTTGGTGAGCGACATCAGTGAGATTGAAGGAGCCGACGTCCCCGTTGGGAGCCTCGATGCAACCATGCACCGCGATGACTTTGATCTCCGACCGATCATGTCCGAAGCAGCTACTGTGATCCCGGTCGATCCAACGGGCAAGATCATCGTGTTGGTCGACGACGTTCTGTACACGGGTCGCACCGTACGCGCTGCGTTGGACGCGATTCACAGCTATGGGCGACCGAAAGCGATTCAACTGGCGGTGATGGTCGACCGCGGCCACCGCGAGCTTCCGATTCGCCCAGACTTCGTCGGCAAGAACCTGCCGACTCGCCGAGCTGAAATGGTCGATGTCAACAGCGACGGCGTCGACCTTGGGGAGATCTCATGAAAGCCCTGCGGCACCTGCTGTCGATGGACGACCTCGACCGCGACGACATCGACTATCTGCTGGACCTCACCCAACGCTACGTGGAGGTGAGCGAACGAAAAATCCCGAGAATCCCGGCTCTGAGAGGCAAGACCGTCGCCCTGGTCTTCTACGAGGACTCCACGCGCACCCGAATCAGCTTCGCAACCGCAGCCAGTCGGCTATCCGCCGACGCCTTGGGGTTCGATGTCAAACGTTCTTCGGCCAACAAGGGCGAGTCTTTGCGCGACACGATCGAGACCATCTCTGCGATGGGCATCCATGGCATCGTGCTGCGTCACTTCGGCGCAGGCGCCCCTTGGCGCGTGCGCGAATGGACCGACGCCTCGGTGATAAACGGAGGGGACGGACGCAACCAGCACCCCACCCAGTCACTGGCCGACCTGTTCACCGCGCGTCGACATCTCGGAGAGTTGGACGGCAAGCGTGTTGCCATCGTGGGCGACGTCAAGAACTCGCGAGTTGCGCGATCCAACGCCATCGGGTTCGCCAAAATGGGTGCAGAGGTCGTCTTCGTCGCCCCGCAGACGCTGCTGCCGGCGAGTCTTGAAGGCTGGCCAGTCAGCGCCACCCACAACCTCGACGAAGTCGTGGAAGAGATTGACGTCTGTTATCTGCTGCGCATGCAACTCGAGCGACAACATGATGCTCCCGTGCCCACGCTGAGAGAGTTCCACCATGAGTTCGGGCTGACCGCGGCGCGCGCTGACCGGCTCAAAGACGGTGCGCTGATCATGCATCCCGGCCCCATGAACCGAGACGTCGAGATCGCCGGCGAAGTTGCCGACCGGCCCAATGCGGTCATAACCGAGCAGGTCGCGAACGGTGTTGCCGTGCGCATGGCAGTACTGTTCGTGCTGATCGGCTCGAGGCTCGATCTGGTCGAAGAAGGCAGTCTTGCCGACCAAGAGAGTGCGGTGGCATGAGCACGCTGGCTCTTCGCGGGGGAACAGTGGTCGACGCGCAGGGCTCCCGACGCGCCGATGTGGTCGTCGGCGATGAGGGCACGATCCTCGCCGTCGGTTCGGGACTCACCGCGGATCATGAACTCGACGCCGGCGATTGCATTGTCGCTCCCGGTCTGGTCGATCTTCACGTTCATCTCCGCCAACCCGGAAACGAAGAAGCGGAGACCATCGACACCGGGGCCCGCGCGGCTGCTCTGGGCGGATTCACCGCGGTGGTGGCGATGCCCAACACCGACCCAGCCATGGACAGCGTGTCGGTGATAAGCGAAGTGCGGGCTCTTGGCGAGTCGGCGATATGCGATGTCGTCCCCTCAGCAGCAATCTCTGTGGGCCGCAGGGGAGAGGCGTTGGCTCCCATGGCTGAACTCGTCCGTGCAGGCGTTCGGATCTTCACAGACGACGGCGCAGGAGTGCAGGACGACAAACTGATGCGCACCGCGTTGGATTATGCGAGTTCCTTGGGACACCTGTGTCCCGGCGAAACCATCGTGCTGGCCCAGCACTGCGAGGTTGAATCCCTCAGCAAGGGCGGATACATGCACGAGGGATCGTGGTCGAGTTGGTTGGGAATCCCCGGACAACCGTCTGAGGCAGAAGAGTTGATGGTGATGAGAGACATCGCTCTCTGCCGTCTCACCGGTGCACGGGTCCATTTCCAGCACATGTCGACCGCCGGTTCGATCTCCATGATCCGTGCGGCCAAAGCCGCCGGCCTGCCGGTCACCGCTGAAGCCGCGACACATCACTTCTCCCTGACCGACGCGTGCTGTCAGAGCTACGACCCCGTATACAAGGTTCATCCACCGCTGCGCACCGACGCCGACGTTGAAGCGGTGAGAGCGGGCCTTGCGGACGGCACGATCGACGCGATCGCAACCGACCATGCGCCCCACACCTCCAAGTCGAAGCAGCAGACTTTCGCTGACGCGCCTCCCGGGATGCTCGGGCTTGAGACCGCCTTCGCGGTGGCCAACACGTATCTTGACATGCCTGTCGATTCCCTGCTCGGGGCGATGTCCTGGCGACCAGCGGCCATAGCAGGCCTGAACGGCGCCCACGGTGGGCCCATAGAGGAAGGTTCCATGGCGAACCTCGCGGTGATCGACCCCGACGCGGCTTGGACAGTCTCGGCAGCTGAATTGGCTAGCCGCAGTTCCAACACGCCCTATGAGGGCATGGCGTTGCGGGGGAGAGTGCGCCACACCATCTACCAGGGAGAGGCCGTGGTGATCGACGGAGTCGCGCAACGATGAGCGCATCTCGGCAGCCACGCGCCTATCGGCTGGTGTTGGCAGACGGCGAAGTCTTTGAAGGGGAAGGAATCGGAGCCGATTCGGCCGACGGGATCGTGTCGGGCGAGGTCGTGTTCAACACGGTCCTGTCCGGCTATCAGGAGGTGATCACCGATCCTTCGTATGCGGGACAGGTCATCACGTTCACCTACCCGCACATCGGCAACTACGGGGTGAACCCCACAGACGACGAAGCCCGCAGGCCGTTCTGCCGCGGCGTCATCATCCGCGACCTGGCCCGTCGACACAGCAACTGGCGCTCAGAAGGGGATCTCGACAGCTTCCTGCGCAGCCATGGCCTGGCCGGCATCGCAGGCGTGGACACGCGCCGTCTCACCCGTCACATCCGCGACTTCGGAGCCATGCCCGGAGCGTTCGGTTCGGCCGACGTCGATGAACTGCAGGCGGCGGCAATCGCAGACCCCACGACCAGCGGGGTCGACCTGGTGTCGGTGGTGTCGACCCGAGAGCCCTACACGATCGGCAGCGGCACGCGCCGAGTTGTCGCCTATGACCTCGGGGTCAAGTCCACAATGCTGCGTCATCTCTCAGAGTTGGCAACGGTCACGGTCGTGCCTGCAGACACGCCCGCTTCCGACGTGCTGGCCTCCTCGCCCGACGGCGTCTTCCTGTCCAATGGTCCCGGTGACCCGCAAATGGCCGGATCGATAGTGACCGAACTCCCCAAACTGCTCGGACGCGTGCCTATCTTCGGGATCTGCCTCGGGCATCAGGTGTTGTCACTGGCCCTGGGCGGGACCACCTTCAAGATGAAGTTCGGTCACCACGGCGGCAACGTGCCCGTGAAGGATGTGCGCAGCGGCAAGGTTGAGATCACCAGCCAGAACCACAACTTCGCGGTGGAGATCGGCTCTGTTCCCGATGTCGTTGAGACGCATCTGTGCCTCAACGATGGTGCTCTGGAAGGGATGTTCCACAAAGACCTTCCGGTGTTCGGCGTGCAGTACCACCCTGAAGCGGGACCAGGGCCCCACGACAGCCGCTACCTCTTCGAGGATTTCGCGCGGCTCATGGACACGACAGGCTCGGTTGCCTAGTGCCGCGCAGAGACGACATCGAGTCAATCCTGATCATCGGTTCTGGCCCGATCGTCATTGGTCAGGCCTGCGAGTTCGACTACTCGGGAACGCAGGCCTGTCGAGCCCTCAAAGAGGAGGGCTACCGGGTGGTCCTGGCCAACTCGAACCCGGCGACGATCATGACCGACCCCGATTTCGCGGACGCCACCTACCTCGAGCCCCTCGATGCAGCGGTGCTCGCCAAGATCATCGAGAAAGAAAAACGCGACAACCCTGACCAGACCATGGCTCTGCTGCCGACACTGGGGGGACAGACCGGGTTGAACCTGGCAATGGAGCTCGAACTGGAAGGCGTGTTGGCGCACCACGGCGTCGAGTTGATCGGGGCAGACGCAACTGCCATCGCCACTGCCGAGGATCGAGACCTGTTCAAGCAGGCCATGACCGAGATAGGACTCGAGGTGGCGCGCTCGGGGATTGCCCACGACATGGAGAAAGCGCGCGAGGTGGTCGGGGAAGTCGGCCTGCCGGTCATCATCCGGCCCGCGTACATCCTCGGGGGCCGCGGCACCGGAATCGCCTCGACGCCCGAAGAATTCGAGAAGATCGCCGGCTACGGTCTCGAGTGCAGCCCGATATCGGAGATCCTCATCGAAGAGTCGATAGCTGGTTGGAAAGAATACGAACTCGAGGTCATGCGCGACCGCAACGACAACTGCGTGGTGGTGTGCGCCATCGAGAACTTCGACCCTATGGGCGTGCACACCGGCGATTCGATAACCGTCGCACCGACACAGACCCTCACCGACGTCGAGTACCAGAAACTGCGCGACGGATCCTTCGCCTGTATCCGCCGGGTGGGGGTCGAGACCGGTGGCTCCAACGTGCAATGGGCGGTCCACCCCGACACCGGCCGGCAGGTCATCATCGAGATGAACCCGCGGGTGAGCCGCTCCTCAGCGCTGGCGTCGAAAGCAACCGGCTTCCCGATAGCCAAGATCGCAGCCAAGCTCGCGGTCGGCTACACCCTCGACGAGATACCCAACGACATCACCAAGAAAACCCCCGCCTCGTTCGAGCCTTCAATCGACTATGTGGTCACGAAGGTTCCGCGTTGGGCATTCGAGAAGTTCCCGGGCGCCTCGGGGATCCTGGGTACTTCGATGCAGAGCGTCGGCGAGGTGATGTCCATCGGCAGGACCTTCCCGGAATCGTTGCAGAAGGCTCTGCGGTCACTTGAACAAGGGCGATACGGCCTCAACTGCGACCCGGGAGAAGCAGCGTTCGACCAACTGGGCGATCAAGAGCTGCTGGCAGCCGCTTCGGTCGCCACGCCGGACCGTCCCTTTCAGCTGGAAGCCCTGCTCCGAAGAGGAATTGCGGTGGAGGACCTCTATCAAGCGACGGCCGTCGACCGCTGGTTCCTCGATCAGATGCTGTTGATCACCGAGGAACGGGCCTACCTGGCCACGCTCACTCTCGCCGACGTCGACAGGCGGGATCTCAAACGCGCCAAGCAACTCGGCTTCTCGGACTGCCAACTCGCCTACCTGTGGGGCACGACTGAGGCGCAGGTTCGTGAGAAACGGTTGGCTGCCGGCGTGAAAACGACCTTCAAGACCGTCGACACCTGCGCCGCTGAGTTCAATGCCGAAACCCCGTACCACTATTCGACCTACGAAGACGCCGATGAGGTTCGACCCGGTGAACGCGAGCGTGTCGTCATCCTGGGTTCGGGGCCGAACCGGATCGGTCAGGGCATCGAGTTCGACTACTGCTGCGTGCATGCCAGTTTCGCCCTCAGAGACGCCGGATATGAGACGGTGATGGTCAACTGCAACCCCGAAACGGTCTCCACCGACTACGACACCTCCGACCGCCTCTATTTCGAGCCGCTCACCTACGAGGATGTGATGAACGTCATCGAGAGCGAGAAACCGCTCGGCGTGATCGTGTCCTTGGGCGGACAGACCCCGCTGAAGCTTGCCGATCAACTGCCCGCAGCGCTCATTTTGGGAACGTCGCCGAGCGCGATCGACGCGGCGGAGGATCGCGAACAATGGAATGCGCTCTGCGCCAGGCTTGAAATCCCCCAACCGGCCGGCGGAACGGCCCGAAGCATTGAAGAAGCTCTGGAGATCACTTCCCGGATCGGCTACCCGGCGCTGGTGCGCCCGTCATATGTGCTCGGCGGGCGGGCAATGGAGATCGTCTACGACGATGAGAATCTCCGCAGAGCCATGGACGAACTGGCCGGTTTCGGATCGCTTGGCCGTGAGGGAGGGCTCTCCTCGCAACGCCCGGTCCTTATCGACCGCTTCCTTGAAGACGCCACCGAGGTGGACGTCGATGCGATCCGCGATCACCTCGGCGATTTCGTGATCGGCGGAGTGATGGAGCATGTGGAGGAAGCCGGCGTGCACAGCGGGGACTCCGCTTGCGCGATTCCCCCGACGAATCTCGGTGCGCCCACCGTCGAGTTGATCGAGAGCTACACCGCCAGGATCGCCGCGGCCCTCGAGGTGAAGGGACTGATCAACGTGCAGTACGCGGTCAAGGAGAACCAGGTATTTGTGATCGAGGCGAACCCGCGGGCTTCGAGAACGGTCCCGTTCGTCGCCAAGGCGACCGGTGTGCCCCTAGCGAAAGTGGCCAGCCGGGTGATGCTCGGTGCATCGCTGGACGAACTTCGAGCTGAGGAGCTATTGACGGAGCCGGCGAAGTCCGATCACGTGGCGGTGAAGGAGGCGGTGCTGCCGTTCAATCGTTTCCCTGAAGCCGACGCGGTTCTCGGGCCAGAGATGCGCTCCACCGGCGAGGTAATGGGGATCGATCTGACCCCGGGACTGGCGTTCATGAAATCGCAGCTGTCGGCCGGCACCCGACTGCCCGAAGCCGGAACGGCACAAGTCACGGTGTTCATGTCGTTGGCGGACCGCGACAAGGCTCTCGGAGCTGAAGTGGGGCGCGGTTTTCGAGATCTCGGTTTCTCGATCGTCGCCACCAGCGGCACCGCGGCGATGCTGCAAGAAGCCGGGGTCGACGTCGACGCCATCGTCTCCAAACTCGGGGAGAGCGGCGGAGTCCACGCGGTCGAGTTGATCGAACGCGGTGATGTGCAACTTGTCGTCAATTCGCCGAGGGGTCGCCGCCCCCGCGCCGACGGAGCGCACATTCGGTCCGCTGCCGGGCTGGCTAATGTGCCGCTGCTGACGACCGCGGCCGCAGCGATGGCCGCAGTTGAGGGGTTGCGCGATTGGGCGCGATACCCGTTGAGGGTTCGGAGCCTCCAAGAATACCACCAAAGAGGCGGGTATCCCGGTGCGGTCGGCGGTTTCGAATGGCCGAGCGGGTGAACCCGCAGTGACAGACCTGTCGACCTCCGTGGGCTCGGTGAAGCTCAAAGCCCCGGTAATGACCGCTTCGGGCACGGTGGGCTACGGGGCGGAGTTCGCCCGTTACCTGCGTCCGGCCGAACTGGGTGCAGTGGTGGTCAAGTCGATGAAGGCAACGCCGTGGGAGGGCAATCCCGCACCTCGGGTGCATCCGACTCCCGCCGGCATGATCAACAGCGTCGGGCTCCAGGGCTCGGGAGTGCACCACTGGCTCGAGCATGAACTGCCCGACCTGGAGGCGACGGGCGCCACGATCGTGGCCAGCATCTGGGGCAACACCGTGGACGAATACTCCAAGGCCGCCGATGCGCTCAAAGACGCACCACCGGCAGTGGTGGCGGTTGAAGTCAACGTGTCGTGCCCCAACCTCGAAGACCGCAGCCGCATGTTCGCCCACAGTGCCGGCGCCACTTCCGACGCGATTGAGGCCACAACCGGTTGCGGTCGGCCCCGCTGGGCCAAACTCAGCCCCAACGCCCCCGAGATCGCAGAAATCGCCGCGGCCGCCCGCTCGGGCGGCGCCGAGGCCGTGGTTCTGACCAACACGCTTCTGGCGATGGTGATAGATCCCAAGACCCGCCTTCCGGTATTGGGAGCGAAGCGGGGCGGGCTGTCGGGAGCTGCCATGCGCCCGGTCGCGGTGCGGGCTGTGTACGACGTCCACGAGGCGGTCTCGGGATTGCCGATCATCGGAGTCGGCGGCGTCGCCTGTGGAATCGACGTGGTGGAATACCTGCTCGCAGGCGCCAGCGCGGTTCAGGTCGGCACCGCCACGTTCGCTGACCCTCGAGCACCGATCCGGATACAGAGTGAGTTCGAACAATGGTGCGACCGCAACGAGGTGGGGCGACTCAGCGACCTCATCGGCTCGGCCCATGGCTGACTATCGACGCATGTAATTGCCTTCGTTTGTCTTGGCCTCTAGTGTTTCTGCCATGTCTAACCCTCCAAAGTTGTCAGACGAAGCGCGAGCCGCAGCACTTGCAAAGGCAACCGAAGCGCGAAAGGCCCGTAGAGAGTTGAAGCATCTGTTGAAGATGCGATCGTTGACTCTCGCTGAGGTTCTCGAAAAAGCCGACAGTGACGAAATCGTCGCCAATACGAAGACGCTGGCGGTGATCGAGTCGCTTCCCGGAGTGGGAAAAGTCAAGGCCCGGCGTGCCATGGAAGACATCGGTATCGCTGAAAACCGTCGTCTTCGCGGCCTCGGCCAGAAACAGAGAGCTGAGCTTCTGGAAAGGTTCGGCTGACCCGAAGGTCTCAAGCGAGGCTGGTTGATCAATGGTGATTGCAGCCTCAGGCCAGTTGGTCATCGTCGTCTCGGGCCCCGGCGGGGTCGGGAAAGGCACGCTTGTCGCCCGGTTGTTGGACCGGGACCAGCGGCTCTGGTTGTCGCGCTCCTGGACCACCAGGGCGCGTCGTCCCGGCGAGTCGATGGAGGCCTACCACTTCACCAACCGGGAGTACTTCGACAGGCACATGGAAGCGGGGGGCTTCCTCGAGTGGGTGGATTTTCTCGATTATCGCCAGGGCACGCCGGTGGTGGAACCACCGCCCGGGCATGATCTCGTCTATGAGATAGACGTGTACGGCGCTCAACAGATCCGGCAGCATTTTCCCGATGCGCTGATCGTCTTTGTGGATGCGCCATCCCGTGAAGCTCAGCGGAGGAGGCTCGAAGGCCGTGGCGACCCTCCCGAGGCCATTGAAGCTCGACTCGCGAAGGCAGCGGACGAGTTGGCGATGGCCCGCGAACTCGGAGCGGAGATCCTGATCAATGATGACTTCGGTCGGGCGCTGGTCGAGTTGGAACGCTTGATTCGCGAGCGTCGCGGGAGTTAGCGGCACTGATACGCTTGTAAGCCGGTTGCAGATCATGCGGTAGACGGCAAGGTTCGTCGACGTCTCGGGAGAAGGCACAATGGCTCACGGCTACGACACGATGATGAATCCCTCGATTGAGGGCCTGCTCGGGGACGTCGGTTCCAAGTTCCGTCTTGTGACGCTCTCGGCCATGCGGAGTCGCGAGATCACCAACTATGTGGGGCAACTCAGCCGAGGCATGGGCGCGTCCATACCTCCTCAGGTCGCATCGACGGCCAGCAAGCCCCTGTCGATCGCCTTTGAGGAAATCGCCGCGGACAAGATCGTCGCGATGGAGGTCGATCCCGAAGCCGAACTGGGGCTCGAAGCCGAGACCGAAGCTGAAAACGCTTTGGACTACGTGGGTGCCTGACCCAGTCAGCTGACAGTGTCTGCGGCATGACCACGCTCTCGGGTCGACGCATCATTCTTGGTGTCACCGGCGGGATCGCCGCCTATAAAGCGGTCGACCTGTGTCGTCGTCTCGTCGACGCCGGGGCACACGTCACGCCGGTGTTGACCAGCGGTGCGCTCGAGATGGTGGGTGAGGCCACCTTCTCGGCGTTGGCCGGCGAACGCGCACGCACATCGTTGTTCAACGATCCCTCGACGCCGATTCCCCACACAGTGATGGGGCAGAACGCGGACATGGTCCTCGTGGCCCCTGCGACCGCCCGGATCATTTCCGACATTCGCACCGGTCGCTCCGCCGACCTGCTGACGGCCACGATTCTCGCCACCCGGGCGCCGCTGATGGTCTGCCCGGCAATGCACACCGAAATGTGGGAACAGGCGTCCGTGCAGGAGAACCTCGAAGTGTTGCGTTGTCGGGGAGTGCATGTTGTGGATCCCGAGAGCGGTCGACTCGCAGGAGGGGATATCGGCATGGGGCGCCTCGCCGAGCCGGCCACGATTGTGACCGCTGTCCAGAACGTGTTCGCCGCCGGCGACCTCGCCGGCAAACGGGTGTTGGTCACCGCAGGAGGCACCCGTGAACCGATCGATGCAGTTCGCTTCGTCGGCAACCGCTCATCGGGCAGACAGGGGCATGCACTGGCTCGCAACGCTGCTGAACGCGGTGCCGACGTCGTGCTGGTGACCACCGATCCGCGCAGTGCGCCCGGCGGCGTTCGGGTTGTGGGCGTCTGCACCGCAGACGAAATGCACCGGGCCTGTCGCGAAGAAGCGCCACGAGCCGACGTGGTCGTCATGGCCGCCGCGGTTGCGGACTTCCGACCCCGGCAGATCGCGGACCGCAAGCTCAAGAAGGACCAGGGCACGCTCAGCGTCGAATTCGAGCCCACCGTCGACGTCCTCGCCGGACTCGGTGCGGCCAAGCCCGATGGTCAGGTACTTGTCGGATTCGCTGCTGAGACCGACGACGTAGAACACAACGCGGCGGCAAAACTCGACAGGAAGAACCTCGACGTCATCGTGGCCAACGATGTTTCCAAACCGGGTGTGGGATTCGAGCACGAGACCAACGAGGTTGTGGTGCTGAGCGCCGATGGCGGTCGGCACCAGACTCCGCTGTGCAGCAAGGACGAAGTGGCACGAGCCGTGCTCGACGCCGCAGTCGAAGCACTGAACCGCCGCACCCGTAACGGCCGAGCCGTTGACTGACGACGACAGGAGCAAGAGTGAGCCGCTGGACCTTTACCTCTGAAAGCGTGACGGAGGGTCATCCCGACAAGATGGCCGACCAGATTTCAGACTCGATTCTGGATGCCATGCTGGCTCAGGATCCGATGAGTCGAGTGGCGTGTGAGACCATGGTCACGACCGGCCTCGCCATTGTCGCCGGAGAGATAACCACCGAGGCGTACGTCGACATCGCTGGCACGGTGCGCGAGACGATCAAAGGAATCGGCTACGACCGCGAGGCTTTCGGTTACGACGGCAACACCTGCGGGGTGATGGTCACCATCGACGAACAGTCGTCCGACATAGATCTGGGTCTGCGCGCATCTGAGGAGGTCCGCTCAGGGATCGCGGGGGAGCAGGACGTGCTTGACCTGCAGGGCGCCGGCGATCAGGGAATGATGTTCGGCTACGCCTGCGATGAGACTGAGGAATTGATGCCGCTGCCGATCCATCTCGCCCATCGAATGGCCGAGCGCCACGCAGAGGTCCGCAGGGCGGGCACCATCCCCTACATCCGTCCCGATGCGAAGACCCAGGTGACTTTCGAATACGAGGACAGCCGACCCGTCCGGCTCAAGACGGTCCTGGTCTCGACACAGCACAACGACGGCATAGACCGCGACACCATGATCAGGCCCGACTTGATCGAACACGTCATCGCTCCGGTCATCCCCGCGGAGTTCGCCGACGACGACTACGACGTCTACGTCAATCCGACCGGCCGATTCGTGATCGGTGGACCGGTGGGGGACTGCGGCCTGACCGGACGCAAGATCATCGTCGACACCTATGGCGGCATGGCCCGTCACGGTGGAGGCGCATTCTCGGGCAAGGACCCCTCCAAAGTCGACCGCTCCGCCGCCTACGCGGCGCGCTGGGTGGCCAAGAACCTGGTGGCAGCAGGAGCGGCCGGCCGTTGTGAGGTTCAGGTCGCCTATGCCATCGGCATGGCGCGGCCCGTGTCGGTCCTCATCGAGACTTTCGGCACAGAAACCGTCGACAAGGCTGCGGTCGACGCCGCGATCGACGAGATCTTCGATCTGCGCCCAGCGGCGATCCTCCGTGATCTCGACCTGAGGCGGCCGATCTACGCCAAGACGGCCTCGTACGGGCATTTCGGCCGCTCCAGCGAATACGGCCTGTTCCCGTGGGAGAAAACCGACAGGGTCAACGAAATACAATCGGCGTTGGGACTCTGAGGTCCAAGCGTCGAGCGTGGAAGATGGGCTTGGGCACATCCCAGCGAATGGCCCCGAGGGGTGAAGGAAGGGTCGTGCGGGTCATTCCCGACGTCTTGGGGATCAATCGGGAGTTCGACTATCTCGTTCCTGAAGCATGGAAGGCCGACGGACGCTCGCAGCGACTGGCCATAGGGTCGATGGTGCGCGTGTCTCTGGCGGGGCGCCGGGTGGCTGCGTGGGTGAGCGCTGTCGATGTCGAGCCTCCTGTTGACGTCGAGCTGGCTCCGTTGAAGACCCTGAGCGGCGTCGGTCCCAGCGCCGAGATGATGGAGCTGGCCGAGTGGGCGGCGTGGCGCTGGGCGGGCAGCCGAGTGAGGTTCCTGCGCGCTGCTTCGCCGCCATCGATGTTGGCCGGGGTGCCGCAGGCGTCAAGTCCCGCAGCGGTGCCGTCTGGACCGGCAGACGTGTTTTCGCAGGCATTCGAGGTCGCCCAGCAGAGCGGTGTTGCGGTGGTCAGGACCCCGCCGAGCGACGATGACGTGCCCTTGGCGCTTGAAGCCTGCCGGAGGGGCGACGCGTTGTTGTTGTCGGCTGATCCTGTTCGGGCCAGCCGCCTTGGGATCGCCTTGCGCCGTGCCGGCGTGAGGGTCGCTCTGGGGACCCGCGAATGGCCTGTGGCTGCGAGTGGCGCCACCGTGGTGGGGACTCGTCCCGCAGCGTGGATGCCCATGCCGCGGCTGTCTGCGGTGGTTGTCTTCGACGAGCACGACGAATCGCACGGCGCGGAGCTGTCCCCAACATGGCATGCGCGTGAAGTCGGGTTGGAAAGAGCTCGCCGAAGTGGCGTGCCGGCGGTCCTGAGCTCCCCGGTCCCGTCACTGGAAGCCCTGCGCGCGGGTCCGTTGCTGCGACCTGAGAGGACCGCGCAGCGAACCGGCTGGCCGCTGGTTGAAGTATTCGACCGCCGCGCTGACGATCCCGCAAAAGCGGGTCTGTTCGCTGAAGGCATTGCCCGCGTGCTGCGCGGTGGGAGTCGTGTGGTCTGTGTGTTGAATCGCAAGGGGCGCTCGCGGCTCATGGCATGCGCTTCCTGCGGTGAACTGGTTCGCTCCCTCGACGGTGTGCTGCCCATGGTTCTCGATGACGACGAGCTTCGTTCGCCCGACGGCGCCGAGGTCCGCCCGCCGGTCTGCGCGCACTGCGGCCACACCCGTTTGAAGAACCTCCGCGCAGGCGTCGCCAGAGCCAAAGAAGAACTGGAGGCTCTCGTCGGGGAGGCAGTCGATGAGGTCACCGCATCGTCGGTGGCGCAACCGGCGACCCGCGTGGTGATCGGGACCGAAGCGGTCCTGCATCGTGTCGAGGCGGCCGACGCCGTTATTTTCCTGGACCTCGACCAGGAACTGCTGGCGCCTCGCCAGAGAGCTGTGGAACAGGCGATGGCGCTGCTGGCACGAGCGGCTCGCCTGTTGGGACGACGAGACTCCGGCGGGCGTCTCGTGCTGCAGACCCGCCAGCCGGCACACGAGGTGGTGCAAGCTGTGCTGCGCGGCGACCCCTCGATCGTCGCGGTGGCAGAACGCGATCGTCGCAGAGCCGCGGGGATCGCGCCTTATGGCGCACAGGTCTTGGTCTCCGGTGCGGGTGCGCAGGAGTTCGTCACAGCGCTCGGTCAGCCGTTCGGGGTTCGAATCCTGGGTCCTTCAAACAATCGCTGGCTGCTGCAGGCCGACACCCATGAGCCGATCCTCGATGCCCTTGAAGACGCCCCGCGCCCCGACAGCCGCCTGCGAATCGAGGTCGACCCCCTCCGCGTCTGAAGCTGCGGGCTTGTTGCGGCCGCAACTGCTGACAGTCCGGTTCAGTGGTCGGGGGTCGCAGTCCAGTTGGTGCGACGGGTCTCGTAGAGCGCAATCGCGGCGGCGATCGCAACGTTGAGTGAGCCGACCTTGCCGAGTTGGGGAATGAAGGCGACGCTGTCGCAGGCGGCGAGCGTGGCCGGGGTGATCCCGCGGTCCTCATGACCGATCGCCAAAGCGATGTCGCCCGCCAGATCGGTGTCATGCAGCGGCAGAGCATCGCTGGTGAGCTCCACCGCCACCACGCGGTAACCGTTAGCCCGCGCCGCGGTCACCGCCGCAGGCCCCGAATCGATCTCTGTCCAACTCAGGTAACGGGCGCTCCCCAGAGCGGTCTTGCCGACCTTGTCGTGGTCCGGAGATGTGCCCGCGGCGATCCACAGGTGGTCGACGCGCTGCGCGGCGGCGGTGCGAACGATCGAGCCCACGTTGAACGGATTTGCGACTCCGTCGAGAATCAGCGCCACGCGGCCGGCGGTGCGCCGGCGCCATGACCGGTGAAGCCGTTTCATGCCAGTGCCATCGAGCTGTGTCACTAGTCCTCCCGCGGGTTGACTTCGAGTATGCGATAACCGGAGCGGCCGGCCAACCGAATTGTCGGGAATCCTTGGTCGCTGAGCCGGCGGTGCAGAGAGTCGCTGCCTAGATGCTTCTGCACGACCAGATGAGCTTGGCCACCTGGATTGAGGCGGCTGAGCCAATCCTCGAGGAGTTGATGCAACGCCGGTTTGCCGATTCGAATCGGCGGGTTGGACAGGATGCGATCGAAGCGAACATCCACCGGAACCCCCGAGGGTGGCGCCACAGAAATCCGATCGGAGGCTCCGATTGCTCGGGCATTGACCTCGGTGAGGGTCCGGGCGCGGGTGTTGACGTCTATGGCCCAGATCCGGCCGCTGCGGGTTCGCAGCGCCGTGACGCAGGCAATCGGGCCCCAGCCGCAGCCGAGGTCGAGCGTCACCGCGTCGTCGTCGACCGGCGGCATTTCTGTCAACAGCAGTTTGGTGCCCGGGTCGAGACGGTCCCGGGAGAACACTCCGCGGTCCGAGGCGAGGGTCACGGTCAGGTCCGGCAGGTTGACCTCGACTCGTGCCGGTTTCGAGGCCGCCGTCGGTTCCTCGTTGAAATAGTGAGCGGTCCCCACGGCTTCGACCGTACCCCGCAGCACTGTTGTCGGCACGGTTCCGCGTCGGCTGACGCCTGTGGGCCCGGGCGGACGAAACCTCGCGCTAACCTGAGCGAGTGGCCAGTTACGACATTCGTGTCATCGGAGACCCTGTCCTGCGCCAGAAAGCGCGCGGCGTCAATGACATCGACGGCTCGCTGGTGCGCCTCGTCGACGACATGATCGAAACCATGTATGAGGCGCCGGGGATCGGACTTGCGGCGCCTCAGGTCGGAGTCCAGAAGCGTCTGTTTGTTTGGGACATGGGCGAAGGGCCTCGGGTGATCGTCAACCCCGAAATCGTCGAATCGGACGGCGAATGGCTCTACGACGAGGGCTGTCTCTCGGTTCCCGGGCTGTCCTGGGAGATAATCCGCCCGAAGACCGTCCACCTCGTCGGACGCGATCTCGACGGCAACGAGATGTCCCTGGAGGTCGACGAGCTCGAAGCCCGCCTGTTTCAGCACGAAATCGACCATCTCGACGGCACCTTGCTGATCGAGCGTCTCGATTCTGACGCCCGCAAGACTGCTCTGAAAGCGATCCGCGACCTTCAACTGGCCGAGGTCATGCCCGTGCCACCGAGCGCGGGGCCTGCCAACACGCGTGCCGGCCAAGATCTAAGGCTGCCGTGACCGCTCCGCCACCGGCGGAGACTCGAAGCATCGTCTATCTGGGCACGCCCGCCACGGCGGTGCCGCCGCTGCGTGCTCTTCGCGAAGCCGGATACGAGATCCCCCTGGTCGTGTCACAGCCCGACACTCGACGGGGACGGGGAGCGGCCTTCCAACCGAGCCCGGTGAAGGCTTCTGCCCTTGATCTTGGTCTCGACGTCAGCGACGATCTCGGAGACTTGGCTGTGGTCCGCGCTGACCTCGGCGTGGTGGTCGCCTACGGTGGGATCATCCCTCCGCCGCTCCTCGAACAGATGCCGATGGTCAACCTTCACTTCTCGCTGCTGCCGCGTTGGCGGGGAGCGGCGCCGGTGGAACGGGCGATCCTGGCCGGCGATGAGGCGACCGGGGTCAGCTTGATGGCTGTCGATGAGGGATTGGACACAGGGGCGGTCTATCGGCGAGCCGAAATCCCGATCGCGCCTGACGAAGACAGCGGTGCTTTGCGAGCGCGGCTGGTCGCACTCGGCACGGACGTGTTGATCGATGCGCTCGCCGAAGGATTGGGCGAACCTGAACCGCAGACTGGTGAGCCGGTCTACGCCGAGAAGATCACCACCGAGGACCGTCATATCGACTGGACACAGCCTGCGGTGCAGATTCACCGACAGGTTCGAGTCGGAGGCGCCTGGACGACCTTTCGCGACCAGCAGTTCAAGATCTGGCGCACCGCGGTGGATGATTCTCCCGTTGCGCCCGATGCTGACAGGCAGCGCGCCGAGTTGCCCGGAGCGATCAGCGGTTTGTCGGCAGCTACAGGTGAGGGGCGAATCGATCTGCTCGAAGTTCAAGCTCAGGGCCGGACGAGGCAGGTTGCGTCCGCCTGGCGCAACGGCGCCCGCCTGAGACCCGAAGATCGGTTCGTCTGAGACGTGCGCGCAGATGCCCGCCGGATCGCCGTCGATGCTGTAGTCCGCATCGAATTCGAAGGTGCGTACGCCAACGTGCTGTTGCCCAAGTTGCTCGCTGACGTCGACCTCGACATCCGCGACAAGGGCTTCGTAACCGAGTTGGTCTACGGGTCCACCAGACGCAAACGGGCACTCGACCATGTTGTCGACCGGTTCCTGGTGCAGGATCCACCGCCTGTGGCGCGCGCCGCGCTGCGGTTGGGCGCCCACCAGCTGATCGAGATGGGAACACCTCCGCACGCCGCGGTCTCGGCCACGGTGGAAGCTGCGCCGAAGAGGTTCCGCGGCCTCGTCAATGCCGTGTTGCGCAAGGTCGCGACCGCGCACTCGGCGGGCATCTCCTATCCGAACGACGCGGTTGCGCTCAGCTATCCGGACTGGATGGTTGCGCGTCTGAGAGAGGAGCTCGGCAACCAGGAAGCCGACGATGCCCTGAGGTCGATGAACCTGCCGGCACGCCCGCAGCGTCGCGAAGACGGCTACGTTCAGGACCCCAGCTCCCAGCGAGTCGCAGCTCTGGTACCTGTCGGAGCGGGCGACGTCGTTCTGGACATGTGTGCTGCCCCAGGGGGCAAATCGACTGAAATCGCCGGTCGAGGAGCAGCGGTGGTCGCCGCCGACCTCCGGTTGGGCAGAGCGGGGTTGATCGTGCGGAATGCCGAGAGGCTCGGCTGCAGCCCCGGACTCGAACCGAACGGAGTCGCTGTCGTGGTCGCCGACGGCAAGGCGCCCCCGTTCGGGTCCCGAACGTTCGACGCGGTCCTCGTCGACGCTCCGTGCTCCGGTTTGGGAGCGCTGCGGCGCCGTCCCGACGCGCGTTGGCGTGTTGAGCCCGAAGACATAGGCGAACTGGTGACCTTGCAGCGGGAACTGTTGGCGTGCGCCGCGGAACTCGTCGTTGCGGGCGGGACCCTCGTCTACAGCGTCTGCACTCTCACCGCGGCTGAGACCACCGGGGTGCTCGAGGCAACCTGCGCAGCTCTCAGCGCGCTCGGGTTCGATCCAGTCTCAAGCGATCTTTCTCTCCCGACCTCCGACCACGACGGAATGTTCGCCGCCGTGTGGCGGGGAACATTCAGCACCGGCCGCCGATAGGCGGCACCAATCATCCGGTCGCAGGTGCATCCATCGGCAGGCGCCAGCTACAGGGTTCGTTGGTTCTGGTAGAGCTTGGGAAGGTTGCCTGTGGCGATCCTGAACTTCGTACCGTGATCCCGTATGGCCGATGAATCGAGACGTTTGTATTTGGCGTCCAAGTCTATGGCTACGGTTCCGTCGGCCACCATGTCCGGGAACCGGCTCAGGTACGGATCGCTGTAGGCGGTGGCCGGTCCGAAGCTCGCTGTGCCCCCGCGTTTTATTGCTTGCACGACCAGCAGTCTACGAAGCTTGTAGCTGAACGCTGTCATCAAATCGTCGTAGCCCCACGACGAGTACGGTTTTCGGGGCTCGTCGTTGATGTTGAACAGCGTCACCTTGTTCTGGTTTCGGTCCGACTCGGCAAAGAACCCATGGCTGTTGGGAGTCTTTCCATACACTGTGTTCCGGTAGGAGAGGGGTTTGGTCGGGTCGTCATTCGGGCGGTAGCTGTAGTCGGATTCGAGTATGCAACTCATGTTGGGGCTGCCAGTCTTGTGGAACAGGGTCAGCAGCGTGCTTGTGCCTGTGTGGGTCTTGACTTCCCATCGGCCATGGTCGGGCGTGTCAAAGTTGCCGCCGTCGATGCCCAGAAGTTCCTCCAGCAGTTTTCCGACTCCGCCTGTCCCACCGTGACTCTTTTCGAGTTCCCAGTCCCCGGCATTGATGACCTCTTTGACACGGGAGAAGAACTCGGCATCTGTGATCATACGGCAAGCCTGGGACCTTCGTCGAGCCAGTCTGAGATACGCGTCTGCGCCATCGCGATGTAAGCCTCGGAAATGTCGATCCCGACCCAGTCCGCGTTGTTGGAAATTGCTGCCAGCGCAGTGGTTCCGCTCCCCATGAACGGATCCAGCACGACGCAGGAGTCGTCGTCGGGGTCCCTTTGGACTGACTTGATGCACCGATCTGCCAACCCGAACGGGAACGGAGCGGGGTGTTCATTGTTCGATTCTTGATGGAATCGCCATACGCATCCCACCGCATTGGCTTTCGGTGCCAGTCTGAACTCCGGCTTAGGGATGAGATAGACGACTTCGTAGTTGGGCAGGAAGTAGCCCGGGTTGAAGTTGATTCCTCCTGACCGTTCCCAGATGATGATCTGACGGACCGGAAATCCACCGACGATGTCCTGTCTGTCCTGCATCAAGCCGTTCTGTACCCGCCACTTGTGGTTGTAGAAGATCGCTCCGTCCGGCCGCAGGAGCCGCATCATCTCGGTTAGGCAGTCCCTCTGCCATGCGGTGTAGTCATCGTGTGGCATGGCATCGCCGTGGTTGTCGTACCCTTTTTGGAGTGCGGCATTGGCCCACTTCCCGCCCCGTCCGTCCTTCATTCCGTTGCCGGTGCTGTTCTTGAGGTTGTATGGAGGACTCGTCACGATGACTTTGATGCTCTCAGATGGCATCTGCCTCATGATTTCCAAGCAGTCCCCATGATGTGTATCGCCTAGCCATGGGGTGATGTCGCTGTCGGGAACTGTGGTGCCGCTCATCGTCGCTCCT
Organism: Acidimicrobiaceae bacterium; assembly: GCA_028819005.1. GTDB lineage: Bacteria > Actinomycetota > Acidimicrobiia > Acidimicrobiales > Aldehydirespiratoraceae > VXYK01. The sequence continues at coordinate 114,440 of JAPPMP010000002.1, read as the reverse complement.
GTCGTCTGGGGACCCGGATTGGCCCTGCGGTTTGCGCTTGCACAGTGTGTCGCAGGGGTGTGACAGAGTGCGAAGTCAACCAGATGCCCACTCGGACGCGTTGCGGATCCAGCGTTTGCCCAAGTCTGCCCTGACTTCCTCTGATCGATGTGTTCAAGGATTGCTGCGGCGCTGGCGGCACTCGCCCAGACTATCCGGGCGTACCGGTCGCGGGTGGGATGGGCGGTTTGGACGATGGCGGACTCCACGATCACGCTGCGACCGGATCGGCAGGGAAAGTCGATCGTGATCGAGCCAAGCTACAAGTCCGGAAACGAAGACCTAGCCCAACGGTTCATTGCGGAGATGGAGCAAGTCGAACCGATCCTGTACTACGGGTCGGGACATACTGTGAGCCGACAGGGTATCGTTGCGGAGCATTTCGCCGATACGGCATTCGGAGGATGGAAGTTCGAATCGCTCGAGAACACTGACGTTCGCCTTGAAAAGCCTGGCGACGGGACTCGGCCCGATATCAGGCGCCTAGGAGGCCAAGAGGATGATCGATCATTGTTCGGTTGGATCATTCGGACGCTCCGCTCGGGATGGCTGTACTGCGACGACGGTCCCGACGAGCTGTGTGACTTCCTGCACTTTGACGCAACAGCAGGACGACTGTTGGTCTGGCACGTCAAGGCTTGCGCGTCTGGCTCGCGTCGCTCCATTGCTGCAGTCCCGTACGAGCAAGTGTGTTCGCAGGTGACAAAGAACATCCCCTCGCTCTCTCCTCAGAGACTTGTGCGCGAACTTCGTAAGCGAAGCTCAAAGGATCGACTCGGACCGCTCTGGTACGACGGCGAACCGCGTTCCGATGTCGAACCGCTGATCGAAGCGATTCAAGAACCACGTGCAAACCTTGAAGTGGTCGCCAAGATCCTTCAATCACACGTAACGCAACCCCTCTTGATGAAGGCTCGGGAAAGTTCAGAAGAACGTTTATGCGGAGGCCTACAGCGCCTCAGGCGACTTGACCACCTTCTGCTCTCAACTGCCGCTGCGGTTGGACGAGTTGGGGCGCGTCTCGAAGTTGTCGCACCAGATAGCTAGTTGGCTCCTATGTCAACCAAGTGGCAGCGTTCGTGTGCTTGAGATCGGAGGTGGGGTTGTGGGGGTACTGATTCTATGCCTGCGGTTACAACCGCTGCGGTTTCGCGGACTGTTGACGTCGGTATCGTCGTGGGCATGGCTCATCACCACGAAGAGCACGACGCGGATGTTGCGCCGCTGTGTGCGAAGGTTATGACCGTCTCTGACGGTGTGGTACATGGGACGCGCGAGGACCGCTCTGGAGCGGCCCTGGAATCTCACCTGATCCAAGCGGGGTGGACTGTGGTGGAGCGGACTGTGAGCGAAGACGGAGAGCATCCGGTGGCCGAGGCTCTCAAGCGCCTCGCCGATGGTTTCCACGGCCTGATCGTCACCACCGGAGGCACGGGTTTCGGTCCCCGCGACCGCACCCCTGAAGGAACCAGAGCAGTCATCGACCGTGAGGCGCCTGGGTTGGCTGAGGCCATGCGGCTGGTGAATCCCCTCGGGCGCTTGAGCCGCGGGGTGGCAGGCACACTCGGCGCGAGCCTGATCCTCAACACGCCAGGATCGTCGAAAGGCTGCGTCGAAACCGTCGATGCCGTGCTCGATGTGCTGCCGCACGCGGTGAGGCTCCTAGTCGACAACACCGACCCGCATCCGCATCACTAGCGGCCTCGGATGCACCAAGACGAGCACTACATGGGGCTGGCAATCGAAGCGGCCCGCAGTGCCCGGCATCGCTGCACTCCCAACCCGTGGGTCGGCGCTGTGCTGGTCGGTGCCGACGGCAGCGTAGTTTCGGGCTCCACACAGGCCTACGGAGGCGCCCACGCTGAGACCATGGCCCTCAACGAGGCGACCGATCCGCAGGGAGGAACGCTCTACACCACGCTTGAACCCTGCAATCACACGGGTCGGACGGGCGCATGCTGTGAAGCAATAATCGGTTCGGGGATCTCGCGGGTCGTCGCCGCGATCGAAGACCCGGATCCACTGGTTGCCGGCCGTGGGTTCGAACGGCTCCGTCAAGGGGAGGTCGATGTCACGGTCGGCGTGCGAGCAGCAGAAGTAGAACGGCAGTTGCGTCCCTACCTGCACCATCGCCGCACCGGCCGCCCCTGGGTGGTGCTGAAGCTGGCAACAACGCTGGATGGCCGAGCGGCAGCACCCGACACAACCTCACAATGGATCACCGGAGCCAAGGCGCGGGCTGATGTTCACTACTTGAGGGCCATATCGGACGCGATCGTGGTCGGTGCGGGCACCGTGCGAGCCGACGACCCGTCGCTGACCGTGCGCCATTGGCCGGGGGACGATCAAACAGTCGATCCCGAAGAGGTCCGCGATCCTCGTCGAGTCGTTCTCGGTTCGGCGCCAAGCTCCGCGAAAGTACACCCCTGTCTCGAATGGGATCGCGGCCTCGACGAACTCCTCGAGCATCTTGGCGAATCCGGAGTCGTACAGTTGCTGGTGGAGGGCGGGCCGAGGGTGGCCCACTTCTTCCACAGAGCAAGCCTCATAGACCAATATGTTCTCTATCTGGCCCCGGCACTGATGGGCGGGGATGACGGAGCGGGCCTGTTCAGCGGTCCCGGAGCTGCGACGATCAGCGATGTATGGCGTGCAGAGTTCGAGAGCGTCCAGCAGATCGGCAACGATCTGCGCATCGACCTGGTGAATTGACGCCGCGAAATTCGCTGCTGGTTGAAGCGGTACGCCGCTAGCCTCGTCGCGGTGTTGAAGCTGGTTCTTCCCAAAGGATCGCTGGAGTCAGCGACGCTTGAGCTCTTCGATGCCGCTGATCTGAGCGTGGAGCGTTCGTCGTCTATCGCCTACAAGGCGTCTATCGCTGACCCGCGCGTCGAGTCGGTTCGGATTCTGCGCCCCCAGGAGATTCCTGGCTACGTGGCGGACGGACTGTTCGATCTCGGCATCACGGGTCGAGACTGGATCACCGAGACCGACAGCAGAGTCGAGAGTCTCGGCGAACTGAGATACTCCAAGGCGACCTCGCGGCCGATACAGGTCGTTCTGGCGGTTCCGCAAGACTCGCCCTGGCAATCGGTATCAGACCTCCCCGAGGGCGTGAGAGTGTCCACGGAGTATCCCGAGATAACCAGAAGGTTTCTCAGTGACGCCGGCGTCGACGCAGACGTCCGTCTCAGCTACGGAGCCACCGAAGCGAAAGTCCCCGACATTGTTGATCTGGTCGTCGACATCACCGAGACGGGACGGGCGTTGAGGGCGGCGGGGTTGCGCATCATCGAGACTCTGTGCACCTCCTACACCGAGCTGATCGCCAATCCTGAGTCGTTCGCCGACCCGCGCAAGGCGCATGCGATGCGCCAGATCAACACCCTGCTGCAGGGCGTCCTCGATGCGAGAGGCAAGGTGCTGGTGAAGATGAATGTCCCGGCCGACCGCCTTGATGAGGTGATCGAGCTGCTGCCGTCCATGAAGGCGCCGACGGTCAACGAGCTGTTCCGGGGGGCTGGTTATGCCGTCGAGACCGTTGTGGCCAAATCTGAGATCAACATTTTGATTCCGGCTCTGCGCGACCACGGGGCGAGCGACATCGTTGAACTGCCGATTGCCAAGATCGTCCCTTGATGCGTTGCTTTTGCCGGGTGTAGCCGGAGCCGAGGGGGTGGGTGCGTCAGCGTTGCCGGGTGTAGCCGGAGCCGAGGGGGTGGGTGCGTCAGCGTTGTCGGGTGTAGCCGGAGCCGAAGGCCTCAGGTAGCTTCAGTCCGGCTCTTCAGCTGCACGAAAGCCATGCGTATCTGATCGAGGGCTTGCTTGACAGCTTCCTCGTCGCCTCCGAGTCGGCCTGCGAGGCCGTCGGCGATGGCGCTCAGAGCGTCGATTGCGACGGTTGCCTCGGCAAAGTTCGGCGTTTGTGCCGAAAGATGAAGAGCTGCCAGTTCGTACAGGCCCATCGCGTGGTTGGCCACGATCGTTGCCGCGGGTGTGCTGATGAGCCGTTCGCGTGCATCGGCCATCTCCTTGACCATTTCTTCAGCCCTTGCTCGTTCCTCGGGGCTCAGGTCGTCAAGGGTCATCCCCTCGGGCAACGCGGCCGCTATCTCGTCGTCAAGGCTGTCATCGGCCGGCGGTTCGGCGGCGTCGCCAGGATCCAAAGTTGACGGATGATCTACGGGGTGTTCCCCAGCGGGTGTCCACAAAGAACTCATGCTGATACGCTATCGCTGACAATTTGAACACCGAAGTGGGGGAATCTCTCCAGATGCCTCCCACCTGGCCACAAGATCGCCACCCGGCGGTCGTCGTGCGCCCAGGTCGACGAATCGGCAATGCTCCGAGTGAGCGTGATCGTGGATGTCGACATTGCGGTATCCACTACACGACGGAGGTTTCGTGCTCACGAGGAGTCCAGGGCGATAGCACCGCCAAACAACGAGCCAAGGATCAACGAACGGATCCGCGCCCACCAAGTCCGACTTGTCGGGCAGGACGGCGGGCAGATTGGCATCACTTCGCTTTCCGAAGCGCGCGACATAGCGCAGGCCGCAGACCTCGACCTCGTTGAGGTGGCAGAGCAGGCCAATCCACCCGTCTGCCGGATCATGGATTACGGAAAGTGGCGCTACGAGGCCGATCAGCGGGCCAAAGAATCCAAAAAGAAGTCCTCCAACCTCACGGTCAAGGAGATGAAGTACCGACCCAAGATCGGGCCCGGCGACTTCGACACCAAGACCCGCAAGGTGGTTGAGTTTCTCGGCGGAGGCCACAAGGTCAAAGTCACGATCATGTTTCGAGGTCGCGAAATGCAACACCCCGAGCTCGGCCGTCAGATCCTGGACCGGGTTTCTGAGGCTGCATCTCACGTCGGCAAGGTTGAGTTTCATCCCCGCCAGGACGGTCGCAACATGGTGATGGTGTTGGCCCCAGACAAGCGGGCGCAGGCTCGTCACGAAAAACAACTGCGCAAGGAAGCTGAAACTGCGGTCGTGGGGGCCGAGCCGAGTTCTACTCCCCAGACAATCGATCAACAAACAACAACAGAGTGACCGTCGGCGCCGTCGAAGGATCATCCAAAATCCCGAGAACCGAGAATCACAGAACTGAGAATTGACATGCCCAAGATGAAGACCCACAAGGGCGCGCAGGCCCGCTTCAAGCGCACCGGCACAGGCAAGCTGAGGCGGCGCAGCCAGAACAAGAACCACATCCTCGAGAAGAAGTCTCCGAAGCGCAAACGCCAGCTTCGCAGACCGGCTTCGGTGTCCCCGGCTGACGAACCGCGCATCCGCGACCTCGGCGTCTGAACCGCATCCACTAAGACAAGGAGCCAACGATGGCTAGATCAAAACGCGCCGTACATTCCAAGAAGCATCGCCGGGTCGTCCTTGAGCGGGCCAAGGGTCACTACGGCAATCGTTCTCGCAGTTTCAAATCAGCGAACGAGTCGGTCATGCACGCCGGAAACTATGCGTTTCGCGACCGGCGCGCTCGCAAAGGCCAGTTTCGGAAGTTGTGGATCCAGCGAATCAACGCGGCATGCCGCGAGAACGGTACCTCCTACAGCCGTTTCATCGCGGGCCTGAAGGCAGCGGAGATAGAGGTCGACCGCAAGATGTTGTCCGAGACTGCGATTCATGACCCCGCCACATTCACGGTTCTGGTCGAGACCGCCAACGGAGCGCTAGCCGACGCCTGAGTCCATTTCGGAAAGGCTGTCAGATCGGCTGAGTTGGCCCGATTCAATGGACCGAATCGAAGTCAAGGGTCCGAACAGTAGTCGAGTCGTCGAGTTGCGGCGGCTCATCGACCGAGTCGGCGCGAACTCAGAAGAGATCGTGTTGGAGGGCGAACGCACCGTACGCGAGGCGCTTGACGCCCGACTGCGGCTGCTCACTGTGGTTGTACCTGAGAGAAATAGCGACGAATTCGCCGACTCCGCGTTGCGGGAGAGGCTTGACGACACGGTTGAGATCCTCGTGCTGAGAGACAGAGCCTTTGAGCGTCTGGCGCCTTCCGTCACGCCTCAACCGATGCTGGCCGTGGCGCCGCGTCCCCAGGCCCGGATGCCGACCCGGCTCGACGAAGATGATTTTGTGATCGTGCTGGCAGGAGTTGCTGATCCGGGCAATGTCGGCACGCTCATCCGAGTCGCCGATGCCACAGCGGCGGCATGTGTTGTGGTGGTCGGCGGCGCTGACCCGTGGCGTCCCAAGGCATTCCGCTCCTCGGCCGGCTCGCTGCTGCGGGTCCCGGTCGTGCGCGCCACCGATATGCACACCAGCTTGAGTCGGCTGCGAGCAGCCGGAGCCAGAATCGTGGCGACCGATGTGCGCGAGGGGATTCCCCACGACAGCGGCGTGCTCAAAGGTCCGCTGGCGATTGTGCTCGGTTCGGAGTCCCACGGGCTCGGCCATGGGATCGACTCTCTGGTCGATGACTGGGTGCGGATCGACATGGTCGGCGACGCGGAATCTCTCAACGTCGCAATGGCCGGCACGTTGCTTGCCTATGAAGCGAGCAGGTCGGCGTCTTCGGGGTGATCGTCGATGAATGCCGCGGCGAACCCGCAGAGCGGAAGGATGCTCTGCTTGTTCGCCCGCAAGTCATCGAGCATTCCTCGCATCAACCGGTCGGCCAGACCCCGGCCCCGCATCGACGGGTCTGTTTCCACATGCGGAACCACGACGATCGTCCCATCGAGTTGATAGTCGGCGACCGACACGATGCGGCCTTCGACGATCAGTTCATAGCGCTGACGAGCGGAGTTGTTTCGAACTTCAAGGTTCACGCCGCAAAGTCTCCCAGATAATGGGAGCCATCGCGTAGATGCACCTCATAGCCTGTTCGGTTGATGATAGAGACGCTCCGTCAGACCGCTGTTGAAGCGAAGGCCCGACTGGCCGAGGCTGGAGACCTCGACGCGCTGGCAGAGCTTGATGTTGAGTTCTTGGGGAAAAAATCAGCGGTGACCCTGGCCAAGCGACAACTCGGGTCGCTGGACCCAGACGAGCGCAGAACCGCCGGACAGGCGGTGAACGAGATCCGCGCGGAGATCGAAACCGCTGTGGAGTCGGCCCGTGATCGGTTGGCCCAAGCCGCTCGAGACCTGCAACTCGCCTCTGAACGGCTTGATCTCACGGAGTTCCGCAACCAGGCACGGCGCGGCTCGCTACATCTGGTCACCCAGTCTCGGGACAGGCTCGAAGACGTCTTCGTGGGCATGGGTTTCACAGTCGCAGAAGGCCCCGAAGTCGAATCGGCGTGGTACAACTTCGAGGCCCTCAACATTCCCGAATGGCACCCGGCCCGCGGCAGCTTCGACACGATCTTCGTGGACTTGGGTGAGCCTGAAGAGGTGATGCTGCGTTCGCACACGTCGCCCGTGCAGATCCGCACGATGGAGAACCAGAAGCCGCCCATCTACATCGTCGCGCCGGGCAGGACCTTCAGAACCGACACGGCTGATGCGACCCACCTGCCCGCCTTCAATCAGATCGAAGGCCTGGTCGTCGATCGGGGCATAACCATGGGTGATCTGGCGGGCACGATCGACGAATTCGTTCACACGTTCTTCGGCGGCGGCGTCGAGAGCCGGCTGCGCCCGTCGTATTTCCCGTTCACTGAACCGAGCGCGGAATTCGACATTTCCCGCGCCGATGGAAGCTGGTTGGAGCTGGGAGGCTGTGGCATGGTGCATCCCAATGTCCTGCGCAACTGCGGAATCGATCCGGACGAATGGCAGGGCTTCGCATTCGGGTTCGGCATCGATCGTCTCGCGGTCATGCGCCACGAGCTCGACGACATTCGTGAACTGGTCAACAACGATGTTCGATTCCTGAGGCAGTTCTGATGAAGGTGGCCTTGTCCTGGCTTCGGGAGTTCGCGCCTGACATCGACGGAGATCCGGTCGAGTTGAGCGAGGCCTTGAGCGCGCTCGGTCTGACCGTGGAGGACATGACCCTGATCGGCGACATCGTCGACGGCGTCGTGTTGGCAAAGGTTCTCGATCTCCGCCCCCATCCGTCAGCCGACAAGATTCAACTCGTCGATGTCGATGCAGGTGACGGTCAGGCGCGGCAGGTGTGCTGCGGCGCCTTCAACATGGCGGTCGGTGATCTGATCCCGTTCGCGACGCCGGGCACCGTTATGCCCGACGGTTTGAAGATTCAACAGCGCAAGATGCGCGGCGAAGTGTCTGCCGGAATGTGCTGTTCCGGCGCTGAGCTCGGCCTCAACGACGATCACGAGGGAATCCTCGTGCTCAATGACCGGGTTGTTCCCGGAGCCGAGCTGGGAATGGACGTGGCGGCTGCCATCGGCGCAGAACCCGACGTGTTGTGGGACCTCGAGGTGAACGCCAACCGTCCCGACGCCATGTCGGTGGCGGGAGTGGCACGCGATCTCGCTGCTGCGCTGGGAGTCGACTTCTCGTTCGGCGACTACCGCGTTGCCGACAGTTCGGCCGCCGACGAGGACGTCAATGAACTGTTGAACGTCGAGATCCTCGACCCGACGCTGTGCGGGCGGTTCGTGGCGACTGTCCTGCGCGGCGTCACAGTCGGAACGTCGCCGCAGTGGATGGCCGACCGGCTCAGACTGGCGGGCATGCGTCCGCTCAACTCGATCGTCGACATCTCCAACTACGTGATGCTCGAGTTGGGTCAACCAAACCACACCTTCGATCTGGCCACGATCCCCAATGGGCGTCTGCGGGTGCGGCGAGCTGTGCCGGGTGAGAAGTTGACCACTCTCGACGGCCTGGAGCGCGAACTCACAGCCAACGACGGGGTCATCACCAACGAGTCCGACGAGATCGTCAGCCTGGCAGGAGTCATGGGCGGTGCAACCACCGAGATCTCCGAGCATACGACCGACGTCCTGCTGGAGATGGCGTGGTGGGATCCACCGACGATCTCTCGCACTGTGAAGAGGCTCAACCTTGTGAGCGAAGCTTCGAGCAGGTTCCGCCGCGGCGTCGATTGGGGCGAGAACGTCGATCGCTCGATGCGGCGCTTCATTCAGCTCGCTGCCGAGCTCGGAATAACCGCGGTCCGTGGCTTCGTGGATGTTGCCGGCGACACTCCCGACCGGGCGTCGCTCGCGGTTCGCAGCGCGAAGATAAACGGTTTGCTGGGCACCGAATTGAGCGCGGCCGAAATGGCTGGGTATCTGTCTTCGATAGGTTTCGGCGCGGACGTCGTTGTGGCCGACGGCGGGGCTGAGGACCTGGCTGTCACGATCCCCACCTGGCGCTGGGACACCGAGACCGAAACAGACGTCGCCGAGGAGGTGGCGCGTCTGCACGGCTACGAGAACATCGTGAGGACCGTTCCCAGAGGCGAGCTCCCCGGAGGTCTCACCGACTACCAGGCACGTCGTCGGCTGGTCAGGCAGGTGCTCGTCGGATGCGGCTGTGACGAGACCTTCCCGATGCCTTTCCTGGCGCCGGGGGACCTGCTGAAAGCGGGTCTTGTGGACAATGGGGTGCCGCTGTCCAACCCGCTGGTTGCCGAGCAGTCTGTGCTGCGCACCTCGCTGCTTCCCGGACAGCTCAAAGCGATTGCTTACAACCAGTCTCATCGCAACGCTGACGTGCGGTTTTTCGAGATTGGCCATGTCTACCTGCCGCCTCCGACCGACCAGCTGCTACCCGACGAACGCGAGCATCTCGCGGTTGCGCTGGCGGGCGAGGAAGCGCCGCAGGCGGTGGCGGTGCTCGATCTGTTGGAGCGCGATCTGGGTTTGCCGAATGTCGTCCTGCGCTCGGCTTCGCCTCCGGGTTTGCACGCCACCCGCTCGGCTGAGGTGATCGTCGCCGGAAGTGCCAGGGGAGTGGTCGGCGAGGTCGACCCCGTTGTGCTCGAGAACTACGGGGTGGCGGGACCCGTCGCGTGGCTCGAGCTGAACCTGGGAGAGTTGCTGAGCGGCCCTCGCCGCCGCCGCAAGTACAGTCCTGTGTCGAAGTACCCATCCAGCGACATTGATCTTGCGTTCGAAGTGCCCGACGAGGTGACCGCCGCGGCGGTTGAGAGTTCGCTTCGCAAAGCTGCGCAGGCGTTGCTGACAGAGATCAAGTTGTTCGATGTGTACCGTGGGGAGGGCTTGCCGGCGGACACGCGAAGTCTGGCTTATCGACTGCGGTTCCAAGCCCATGATCGGACTTTGACCGATGTCGAAGTGGCCGATGTCCGCCAAGCCTGCATCGATGTGGTGACCAGCCGCCCGGGAGTTTCTCTGCGTGCTTGAGTTCCATGTTGGAGTCAGGTGGGATGGCTGCGGCGCGGTGAGTTAGTCGCCGTCGCAATAGCGCTAGACCTCCTAACATTTTCTTGCTAACATGCAACTGATTTTGCTGGAGGGAGTCACTTGACCGAGATTCGAACCAAGGCCCAAGCCCACTTGGTGCCGCATTTCACGCGCGGCGAAGCCTGGCTGGGCGACGACCTGCTCGTCATCGAACGAGGCGAAGGCTCCTACGTCTGGGACGCCGAAGGCAACGAGTACTTGGACGGACTCTCGGGATTGTTCTGCACCAATATCGGCCACGGCCGCAGCGATCTGACGGCGGTCGCCGCCAAGCAGATGGACAAGCTGGCGTTCAGCCCCAACTGGAGCTTCGCCCACCCGTCGTCGGTTGAGGCAGCATCGCTGATCGCGTCGGTAGCGCCAGGAGATCTCAACCGAGTGTTCTTCGTCAACTCCGGTTCGGAGGCGGTGGAATCCGCTCTCAAGTTCGCCCGCTGTTACCACCTCGCGAACGGCGCTGAGAGCCGCCATAAGGTGATCGCGCGCCGGTGGGCCTATCACGGCACCACTCTGGGCGCCCTGACCGTCACTGGAATCCCGAATTTCCGCGACCCCTTCGAGCCGATGCTCGGGAGGTTCGTATGCCACGTGGACAACACCCTCGGCTGCTCGGGCTCAGACGTTGCAGCGTCAGAACTTCCGTGCGTGACCGCCGTGGAGGAAGCGATCCTCGCCGAGGGCCCCGAAGCGGTGGCCATGGTGATCGCCGAACCGGTCCAGAACGGCCGCGGCGCGCTGGTTCCACCAGACGGCTATTGGCAGGAACTGCGCCGGATCTGCGACAAATACGGTGTGCTGTTGTGCGCGGATGAGGTGATCAACTCCTTCGGGCGCCTCGGCCATTGGTTCGGCAGCGAGCGTTTCGGAGTCGTGCCCGACATGATCACCTTCGCCAAGGGTGTGACCAGCGCATATGTGCCGCTGGGCGGTCTGCTCGTTCGGGACTCGCTGGTGGAGCGGGTGTGGGACTCGCCGGCCGCGATGTTCGTCCACGGCGCCACCTTCGGCGGTCACCCGGTATCCACTGCGGTGGCTGTGGCGAACATCACCGCCATGCGCGAAGAAAGAGTACTGGATCGCGTCCTGGCCAACGAGGACCGCCTGAAGAACGGTCTGCATGCGCTCATGGACTCCCATCGCTGCGTCAAAGACGTGCGCGGCGCGGGCTACTTCTGCGCCGTCGAACTGATGCGGGACAGCGTGGCCGGCGTCGACCTCACCGACGCCGAGTTCGCTGAACTGCTCCCGGGTGGCTTGCTGGAACGCTTCGTGCGCGAGACGCGCGTTCTGGTCCGACCCGACTCCCGCGGTGCCGCCATGCTTGCAATTGCACCGCCGTTGGTGGCAGACGCCACAGTGATCGACGACTTGCTCGAGCGAGTCGACCAAGTGCTCAACCGCGTGGGCGGTTGGCTGAAGGCTTCGACATGAGGCCACAGAATATCCGTTGGAGGGTAATCAAATGAAGCGACTATTGGTATTGCTCATGGTGCTCGGCCTTATTGCCGCGGCCTGCGGGGACGATGATTCGTCCGACGGCGGCGACGACGGTGGCACCACGACGCCTGAAGAGACCACCGATGACGGCGGCGACGACGCGCCGGCGCCGAATGAGACGGGGCTCGATGAGTTGAACGTGGCGTATTTCTTGGAGTGGCCGACGGCGAATCAGGTGGCCCAGGCCGAAGAGACATATGACGCCGAGTTGGGGCTGAAGGTGAATTGGATTCCGTTCGCCTCCGGTGGCGACATGGCTCAGGCGATGGAGGCCGGAGATATCGACATCTCCTATTCGCAGGGTTTGACGCCGTTCGCCAACTTCGTGACCGGCGGTTCGGACTTGCTGTTGGTCGGCGTGGCGGTCACATACGCGGACGCCGACAACTGTGTGGCCGGTTCGGACTTCGGCATCACTGCCGACAACGCTGCGGAGACTCTGGCAGGCCAGAGCATCTACACGCCGCTGGGCAACGTGACGCACTTCAAGCTGTTGAAGATGCTGGAGCATCTCGGAGTGGACTCCTCCTCTGTGGAGTTGATCCAGTCTGAGGGTGGTCCGGCTGCGGTTGCAGCTCTGGACTCCGGTGACGTGGCCATGGCCTGTGCCTTCGGCGGGGCGGTGAACCAGATGATCGCCAATGGCGGCAATCTGGTGATGACCGGTTCTGAGCAGGAGGCCATCGGCATCCGGGTGTTCGACATCATCTCGACCACCGGCGACTTCGCCGATGCCCATCCCGACATCGTGACCGGGTTCTTGCAGGTGACTGAGGACGCCAACCGTGCCTACAACGCCGACCGGAGTCCGTTCATCGACACCATCGCCGAAGCTGCGGGCATGGACCGCGGTCCCACGATTGCCCTGCTCGACGCATTTACGTTCCCCGAGAAGGACGTGCAGCTCTCGCAGGCGTGGTTGGGCGGCACGGTGCAGTCCACCATGAAAGAGCAGATGGACTTCTTCGTCGCCCAGGGCGAGATCGAATCAGCCCTGCCCAGCTACGACTCCTTCGTCGACACCAGCTTCCTGGAAGCCGTCGTGGGTGGCGACAGCATGGGCGGCGCCGATGAGATGATGCTCGATGAGTTGAACGTGGCGTATTTCTTGGAGTGGCCGACGGCGAATCAGGTGGCCCAGGCCGAAGAGACATATGACGCCGAGTTGGGGCTGAAGGTGAATTGGATTCCGTTCGCCTCCGGTGGCGACATGGCTCAGGCGATGGAGGCCGGAGATATCGACATCTCCTATTCGCAGGGTTTGACGCCGTTCGCCAACTTCGTGACCGGCGGTTCGGACTTGCTGTTGGTCGGCGTGGCGGTCACATACGCGGACGCCGACAACTGTGTGGCCGGTTCGGACTTCGGCATCACTGCCGACAACGCTGCGGAGACTCTGGCAGGCCAGAGCATCTACACGCCGCTGGGCAACGTGACGCACTTCAAGCTGTTGAAGATGCTGGAGCATCTCGGAGTGGACTCCTCCTCTGTGGAGTTGATCCAGTCTGAGGGTGGTCCGGCTGCGGTTGCAGCTCTGGACTCCGGTGACGTGGCCATGGCCTGTGCCTTCGGCGGGGCGGTGAACCAGATGATCGCCAATGGCGGCAATCTGGTGATGACCGGTTCTGAGCAGGAGGCCATCGGCATCCGGGTGTTCGACATCATCTCGACCACCGGCGACTTCGCCGATGCCCATCCCGACATCGTGACCGGGTTCTTGCAGGTGACTGAGGACGCCAACCGTGCCTACAACGCCGACCGGAGTCCGTTCATCGACACCATCGCCGAAGCTGCGGGCATGGACCGCGGTCCCACGATTGCCCTGCTCGACGCATTTACGTTCCCCGAGAAGGACGTGCAGCTCTCGCAGGCGTGGTTGGGCGGCACGGTGCAGTCCACCATGAAAGAGCAGATGGACTTCTTCGTGGCCCAGGGCGAGATCGCTTCGGCACTGCCCAGTTACGACTCCTTCGTCGACACCAGCTTCCTCGAAGCAGTCGACTAAAATACCCCTCCGACCGCTGGGCAACCGCGGTGGCGTACCGCCGCTGTGGTTGCCCAGCGATGGTCGCTGAGCAATAATCGCGCTGAGCAATAATCAGTACGGAGTCCGACTGGGGCCCGAAGGGGGATTACGTGGATTCGATTGTCCAGGGTCTGGCCGATGTATACGACGCCATCACGTATGTGATAGCGCGAGGCGCCTACTGGTTGTCCGTCGTGTTCTTCGTCCTGGCTGCCATCGGAGCCGCGGCCATGCTCGTGGATCTGCTGATCACTCCGACGCGGCGCTTCAAGAACGCGGATCACTCGGCTCAACCCCGCGACGGCATCGTCCTGATCGGTCAGCTCATGGCCGCAGCGGCGCTCGCCGGCGGGGTGGTCCTGGCGTTCCGCGACACCGCGTCACCCTGGCAGCCAGCTGCGTCATTGCTGGGTGGGGCAGCACTGCTGGGCATCCTTCTGGCCTACCGGCGAGCTGGGGAACACAAACAGGCCGCTCTGGCCAGATACGTGTGGCTCGCACTGGCCGTCAGCTCGGTGGTGGCGGTGATCCTGGCCTACATGCAGCGAGAGGACTCCTCCATTCCGTTTCTGGGCCTGCTGCTGGCGGTTTTCGTGCTGGCCCGCGCCTGGTTCTCGTTGGCCCGACCAGAGGTGTACTTCGACCCGTCGCAGGTCGAAGTCGCGCGTGAGTCGAAAACCGAGAGCCCGCTTGTGGTGGAAGAACTCGGCATGGTCTACGAATTGCCCGACGGCGGCAGCGTGGAGGCACTCAAGGACGTGACCTTCACGCTTGAGCCCGGTCGTTTGCTGACGCTGCTCGGGCCGTCTGGCTGCGGCAAAACCACGCTGCTCAACATTCTCGCCGGATTCCTGGCGCCCACGGACGGAACCGCGAAGCTGGGCAGCGAATTGATCACCGGACCAAGCCAGGAACGGGGCATGGTGTTCCAGCAGGGGGCATTGTTCGAGTGGCTGACGGTCAACGACAACGTCGGTTTCGGCGCTCGCATGAACGGGCGATCCAGGCCCGCTTCGCGTGAGGCGGTTCAGGACCTGCTGCGCATCGTCGGCTTGCAGGAATTCGGAGAAAAGGCCGTCTACGAGCTATCCGGCGGCATGCAACAGCGCGTCGCTCTTGCGCGCTGCCTTGCCAACGATCCCAAGATCATCCTCATGGACGAACCGCTCGGAGCCCTCGACGCGCTGACCCGCGAGAAGATGCAGAGTCTGGTTCTCAATCTGTGGAACGAAACCGGCAAGACCATCGTGCTCGTCACTCACAGTGTCGAGGAGGCGCTGTATCTGGGGGATCAGCTGTTCGTGATGGCGCCGCGACCGGGGCGCATCGAGCGGGTCTATGATCTGCCGTTCGCCCGGGAGGCGCTCACCGCGGACGCCCGTGAGTTGAAGACCGCGCCGGAGTTCATTCGAACGCGCGAGGAGATCCTGTCGATGATTTGGGAGATGGAGGAACAGATCATGGGAACGGCGGGAGGCGAGTGATGGCTGAGGGTCCTGGGGGACACGCCCTCAAAGACAACATCGACCAGCAGAACCGACAATCGAACTGGCCGTTCAACTGGCTGTTCGGAAAAAAAGGCTCCGACGCCCGCAAGACGGTTACATTCGGCGACGCAGCCGAGGTGAGCGGAGCCCTTCCGTGGACCATCGCGAGCCTCGCCGCCATCCTCTTCGTGTGGTTCATTGCAACCACCGTCTGGGGACTTCCCTCCGAGTGGTCCGACTACGCCGAAGAGGTCCGCGCGGGGCTCACCGAGGACGAGAGCTACCGCCAGCGCGACCTGCTGCGCGACTGCGAGAAGGCCGTCGACGACCCGTCGGAGTTCCCCGGGCTCCCGCCCTGTTCGTACACACAGTGGCTCAGCGAGTCGACCCTTCCGCATCCGCTGCAGGTCTGGGACGCTGCTTGGGACTTCGCCCGCAACGGCTACAGCGGTTTCACGCTGTGGCAGCACTTGTGGTTGAGCTTCAGCCGTCTGGCCAAGGGCTTGTTCTGGGGGGTCGCAATCGGCGTGCCGATCGGTTTGGCCATGGGCCTGTCGAATCGCTGGCGGGGAATCTTCGACCCGGTGGTGGAGCTGCTCAGACCGATTCCCCCGCTGGCGTTGATCCCGCTGTTCATCGTCTGGTTCGGCATCGGCGAGGAGGGCAAGGTCAACCTGTTGCTGTTCGCGGCCATATGGATCATGGTGATCGCGGCCCGTTCCGGGGTGCTTGCTGTCAACACCACCAAGGTGCATGCTGCGTACTCGCTGGGAGCGTCGAAGGCCCAGGTGTTGCGCCACGTGATTCTGCCCAACGCGCTGCCGGAGATCTTCACGGGGCTGCGCGTGGCGATAGGTGTTTGTTGGGGCACGCT
Source organism: Acidimicrobiaceae bacterium (assembly GCA_028819005.1). Taxonomy (GTDB): domain Bacteria; phylum Actinomycetota; class Acidimicrobiia; order Acidimicrobiales; family Aldehydirespiratoraceae; genus VXYK01. The sequence continues at coordinate 98,200 of JAPPMP010000002.1, read as the reverse complement.
GGTTGCCGCAGAGTTGTTGGGCGCCTCTTCGGGACTCGGTTTCACGATCTTCAAAGCTCGCCAGTTCTTCCTGCTCGACCTGATGCTCTCGGCGGTGATCCTCATCAGCATTCTCGGGGTCACCATGGACGTCGCGATGCGCATGGCCGAGAAGAGGCTGATCCCCTGGCGAGGGAAGGGCTGAACGCATCACTGTGAGCGTTCTCGAAGGCTGGTACAGCCGCGCGCGGGCGAACCCGCAGCGCATCATTCTGGCCGACGCGCAGGACCAGCGAGCTGTCGCCGCGGCCGATCGTCTCAATGGTGAGGGTCTGGCTGAGGCGCTGGTCGCGGGGCGGGACTTCGGCTCGCTCGCGGCCCTCGGCCACGGGCCGGCCGAGAAGCTGCTCGATGATCTGGCAGCTGTCGATGCGGGGCCTTGGGCGAATCGTCATTTGGACGTCGATGACCCGCTGGTGGTCTCGGCGGCCTTGGTGAAGACAGGCTGGGCTGCGGGCTGCGTGGCCGGCGCGAGCCGCGCCAGCGCGGATGTGGTGCGGGCCGGGTTGCGGGTGCTCGGGGTGGCGACCGGGGTTGAAACGCTCAGCAGCTGCTTCTTCTTCGTGCTGCCCGATGGTCGCTCGATGGTCTACGGAGACTGTGGAGTGCTGCCGGACCCCGATGAGCGGCAGTTGGCGTCGGTGGCTGTCTCCAGCGCGGCCACGTTCGCTCAACTGAGCGGCGAGGAGCCTCGTGTGGCCATGCTCTCGTTCTCCACCAAGCAGAGCGCGCAACACCCGCGCGTCGACAAGGTGCGCAACGCCACCGCGATTGCGCGGCGCTTGGCCCCGGATCTCAAGATCGACGGGGAACTGCAATTCGACGCTGCTTGGGCGCCGGAGGTTGCCGAGGCCAAGGCGCCTGGTTCTGACGTCGCCGGCAGAGCCAACGTGATGGTCTTTCCGGATCTTGACTCCGGCAACATCGCCTACAAGATCACCCAGCGCCTGGGCAAGGCCATGGCCTTCGGGCCTTTGCTGCAGGGCCTTGACGGCGTGTTGCACGACCTCTCGCGGGGCTGTTCGGTCCACGACGTCGTCAACGTCGCGGTCATCGCCTCAATACAGGCCTCCGGGTTGCATCAGCCCTAACGTTGCGGTGATAGCTTCTAACGGATGACCGGACCACTTCGGCGGACTCTGGACCCGGCGCAAGTCATTGAATGCGCGTCAGAAATCGCAGACAGAGAGGGGTTCGACGCTGTCACCCTTACCCGCGTGGCCGACGAACTCGGCGTTCGTCAGCCGGCCTTGTATCGGCATGTGAACGGCTACGACGATCTCGTCAAGCTGCTGGCTTTGCGAGGTCGTGAGAAACTCGCAGGTTCGCTCACCGAGGCGGCAATCGGAGTGTCGGGTGAGGATGCGGTCAAGGCCATCGGCCGGGCTTGGCGGGAAGTGGTGCGCACGCACCCCGGTTTGTACGCCGCCACCGACCGGTACCCCTGCGCGGGTGATGCGGAACTCGAGGAAGCCGTGGAACGGATCGTGGCGGTCATTGCTCGAGCCCTGGGCAGCTTCAGCATCGACGAAGCCGAGCGTGTGCACGTGGCGCGCGGGCTGCGGAGCTCCTTTCATGGATTCTCACATCTGGAGTCTGGTGACGGGCATCCTCACGAACACGACCTCGATGACACGTTCGACCATTTGCTGGAACTCTTGATTGCGGGGATTCGCCGCCTGGAGCGGGAATCTTGACCGGGCTCTGCGGCTCGTCCGCGGTCCGGGCGGCCCTCGAGCGCAGCTAAAAGGAGCGGGAGACGAGGCGGGGCGAACATGAGCGGACAACAAGTTCTCGCTAGATAGTCTTGCAGATTGGTTATAGGCTCTACTGCCTGACCTAGGCGGTGCCTGGCTTCGCCGCTACAACTGCATTGGAGTACCTGGCTCCGCCGCTACAACTGCATTGGAGTACCTGGCTCCGCCGCTAGAACTGGCTCGGAGTACCTGGCTCCGCCGCTACAACCGACTCGGAATGGAGGAAACATGACACGGATGACGCCCAGCGAAGCGTTCGTCGAGACGATGGTGGCCAATGGTGTGACGACTGTCTTCGGCATTATGGGCAGCGCGTTCATGGACGCCATGGACATCTTTGAACCCGCCGGTATCGAGTTGGTGCCAGTCGTGCACGAGCAGGGCGCCGCGCACATGGCAGACGGTTATGCGCGGGTCAGCGGCCGCCATGGGGTCGTCATCGGACAGAACGGCCCCGGCATCTCCAACTGTGTGACCGCAATCGCGGCGGCGTTCTGGGCGCACAGTCCCGTTGTCATCGTCACCCCCGAAGCCGGGACGATGGGGATGGGACTCGGTGGCTTTCAAGAAGCCAACCAGCTCCCGATGTTCGAGGAGTTCACCAAGTATCAGGGGCACATCAACAACGAGAACCGCATGGCTGAGATCACAGCTCGCTGCTTCGACCGGGCGTTGTCGGAGATGGGCCCGACGCAGCTCAACATCCCTCGCGACCGCTTCTACGGCGACATCAATGTGGAAATTCCGACACCCATGCGGCTCGACCGGGGAGCCGGAGGTGAGCGTACCCTCAACGAGGCGGCAGACCTCCTCGCCGGAGCGCGGTTCCCGGTGATGATCAGCGGCGGCGGAGTGGTGATGGCGGACGGAATAGCAGAAACGGTTGCCTTGGCCGAAAGACTCGGCTGCCCGGTGGTCAACAGCTACCTGCACAATGATTCGTTCCCTGCCAGCCACCCGCAATGGTGCGGACCGCTCGGCTATCAGGGCTCGAAGGCGGCGATGAAGCTGATCGCTCAGGCCGACGTCGTGTTGGCGCTCGGCACCCGTCTCGGCCCCTTCGGCACGCTGCCCCAGCACGATCTCGACTATTGGCCCGCAGGCGCCAAGATCATCCAGGTTGATGCCGACGCGAAGATGTTGGGCCTAGTCAAGAAGATCGACGTCGGGATCTGCGGCGACGCTGCCGCGGCGGCTGCCGCGTTGACCGAGCGACTGTCCGAGCGCACCCTCGTCTCCGATCAGAACCGCGCTGAACGAACCTCGACGATGGTCGCCGAGAAGACCGCATGGGAAGCAGAACTCGACGATTGGACCGAGGAGACCGACGACTTCAGCATCGACATGATCAAAGAGGCGGCCGCTGAGGAGGGCAGTTGGCTGCACCCCCGCCAAGTGTTGCGGGAACTGGAGAGGTCCATGCCGGAGCGAGTGATGGTGTCAACCGACATCGGCAACATCAACTCGGTGTCCAACAGCTACCTGCGCTTCGAAGAGCCCCGGTCGTTCTTTGCGGCCATGAGTTGGGGCAACTGCGGTTATGCGCTGCCGACCATCATCGGCGCCAAGAAGGCCGCCGCTGATCGCCCGGCGGTCGCCTACGCCGGTGACGGTGCTTGGGCGATGAGCATGGTCGAGGTGATGACCGCAGTGCGCCACGATATTCCGATCACCGCAGTGGTGTTCCACAATCGCCAATGGGGTGCCGAAAAGAAGAACCAGGTTGATTTCTACGGTCGCCGTTTTGTGGCCGGCGAACTCGAAGGCGGGGAGAACTACGCGCAGATCGCTCAGGCAATGGGAGCGAACGGGCTTCGTGTGGATCTGCTCGACGACGTCGGTCCGGTCTTGGAGCGGGCGATCGATGACCAGATGACGAAACGGCAGACCACCGTGATCGAAGTCATGACCACCAAGGAGCTCGGCGACCCCTTCCGCAAGGACGCGCTGAGCCGCCCGGTCCGTTATCTGGACAAGTACGCCGAATACACGTGATTTGCCGGCCTGTGCCTGGCTTCGCGGCTAACTGGCTTGCCGGCCTGTGCCTGGTTTTGCGGCTAACTGGCTTGCCGGCCTGTGCCTGGTTTTGCGGCTAACTGGCTTGCCGGCCTGTGCCTGGTTTCGCGGCTAACTGGCTTGCCGGCCTGTGCCTGGTTTCGCTGCTACGGCGGGGGGCCGGGGCCTGTGAGCGAACTCAACAGGGCGTCGATCGCCTGATCGGCGATTGCGACCATCTCCGAGTCGGTGCGGTCCTGGATGGGGTGCCCGGTCAAGACGTGAGCTATGTCGCCTCCGAGGCTCCTGCTCTGCTGCTCTGCTCCGTCGGCGAACTCGACGGTGGCGACGAACACCCCCGGAATGCCCCGGCGCTCAAGATCGTTGATGTCATGCACACTGCACGTCGTGCAGGAACCTCAATCGGCCAGCGCTTCAATCACCGCATCGCAGGAAACAGCGATCTCATGGCGCAGATCGACCGGCGCCGGTTTGGTGAACGTCGGCTTCTTGAATCGCTTCACGTTGGCGCCGAGGCCGGTCAGCTTCTCCTCCACGCGGTCGAGAAAAATGTCTCCTCGGGGTTTGGAGATGTCGAGCAGTCCGACTGTCAGCCCGTTGAGAGACTCGGGTCGAGCGACACGCTCGCGTGTCTCTGGCCGCAACTCAGATGTGGGATCAAGAACAACGGTCATCGAGTGATCTCCTTCGTTATGGTCACGCTACCGGTTGTGCCACTCACCCAGCCGGCGATCGCGGTGGAGAACAGGCCGGCGTGGCTGCCTCCGTGAACAACATGAATTCCTCCGGGAGGGAACTTCGGCAGCTGATGACCTGCTAGGAACGCGGGCATTCCCTCCTCGATTCCATCAGCGCCGGCGATGATGTCGTCGCCGTCGACCATCAGCAGCGCTTCCAGTTCGGCCAGGAAGCGGGCTCGGTCCCAACCTGCATCGCGGTATCGGGCCATGTGTTCGGGGCTCATCACGATCACGGTCTCCATCTGCATGACCATTCTCGGGCTGACGTTGACCCGCAGCATTTCGGCGAAGTGCTTGGTGAGTGATTCCGGCGAACGCGATTTCTGGTCGAACATCAGCCGGGGGCCTTCTCCAGGGAAAAGCGTCACGACCGAGGCGTCGCGGTCATACCCGCGCGACTCGGCGAAGGTGTCGAAGGCGCTGCCCTCCTCGTCTTCGGCGAAGCACAGCCCGATCTTCGAGGGGCTGCCCTGGGTGGCGCGGTCCACGCCTCCAGGTTTTCCTCCGCCGACGTTGCGAATGACCAGTTGGAGCGCGCGTCCGATGGTGTTGTTGGCGCGGTTCCCCTGGCCGAGCAGGTTGAGGCCGCTGTTCATGTTGATCTCGTGGCGGATAGGTCCGTTGACTATGAGGATCGGCCCGACCGGCATGGTTGTGGCCAGCAGTCCGTGCATGTTGAACTCGTCGGTGCAGGCCGCTTCGATCGCGCTCAGCACGACGGGCAGATACTCGGGTTTGCAGCCGGCCATCACCGCGTTGATCGCAACCTTCTCGACGGTGCACTCGACCAGATCGGGCGGTACGACGGCCACTGTGTCGCTGGGCGAGCGGCTTGTGCCTTCAAGCATTCGCAGCACGCGCGCCTCGGTTGGAGGCACGACCGGCATGCCGTCGCTGAAGCCTCGCTCGAACATCGCTTCGATGTCGTCTTCTAACGAGGCGAGTTCGATTCGTCGACTCTTGAGGGTTGAGCCCGAGAAACGCACCGCGAGCTCATCGCTGAGATTGGGGTCGACGCTGAGCGATCCGCACCCGGGTCGGAACTCGGGGAGATCGGTTCCGAGTCCGCTGAGTCCGGTGAACTCCTCCCAGGCTTTTTGAGACCAGCCGACGATGCGATCAGCTTCGGAACCGTTGTTCACGCGCAGCAGGGTGGGGACCGTCTCGATCTGGTTGTGCCACGACAGCGCGAGGTCGGCGTCGTGTCTCACCCAGTCGGCGCTCTGGGGAAAGTCCGGGTCGTCCTGGGTGATCACGGTGACTCCGACGCTTTCGGCGATCGCAGCGAGCACCGGCGCGACCAGCACGCAAGTCGGGCAGTCCTTTTTCACGACGGCCACCAGGCCGTCGGGGAGTGGAGCGACGTTGGTATCGGGCACCCGCTAACTGTGGCACACCAGAAGTTGGCGGTCACGCTGACAGAAGCGACATCTGTCACACCCGGTGTGCGACGCTGGTCGGCTCGCCTACGGTGCAAAGTCAATGGGGGAAACTCAGGAGACCGTAGTCGTGTCGTTCCACGGTGTTCGTGGTTCGACGCCGTGCAGCTGTCCGACGGTGCAGCGCTATGGCGGCAACACGAGTTGCGTCTCGGTCGAAACCAGCGGTCATGACCCGATTGTCCTGGACTTGGGTACGGGTCTGCGCCCGTGGGGCTGTTCGATGTCGCAGCAGAGTGGATTGACGCTGCACGCGTTGGTCACGCACCTTCACTGGGACCACATTCAAGGCCTGCCGTTCTTTGCGCCGCTGCTGTGCGGAGACACCACGTTGAACATCTATGGCTGCGCGGAACGAGGCGAGTCCTTGGCCGAGGCTTTCGGTCGGTTCATCGCCCCGCCGTTCTTCCCGATTCGGACCGCCGATCTGCCCGCAACCATCGAGTTCCACGATGTCTGCGACAGCGACTTTATTGTGGGTCCTGCCTCAGTGACGTCGAGACCAGTGCCACATGTCGGCACCACCAACGGCTACCGGCTCAATCTCCTTGGCCTGTCGATCGCATACATTCCCGATCACCAAGAGCCGATCGGCGACCCGACGCATGTCGATGAGGCCGTTCTTGAGCTGTGCGACGGCGCCGATCTGTTGATTCACGACGGGCAATTGTGGCCCGATGAACTGGAGATGAAACAGGCCTGGGGCCACAGCACACCCGAGTATGCGCTTGAAGTCGCTCGGCAGGCCGGCGTCAAAACCCTGGTGTTGTTTCATCACGACCCCGCGCATGATGACGCCTCGGTTGATGAGATGAGCGCCCGCATGCGAGAACTAGGCTCTGAGGTGGGGGTGGACACGGTACTGGCGGCAACCGAAGGAACCAGCTTGACTTTCCCCGCTGTGCGCGAGCCCTTCGCCGGTCGCCTAGAGCAGTCCGTTCGGTCATAGAAGAGACCTGATGTCCATCGACCCAAGTGAGTTCCGACGGGTGCTCGGCCACTTCCCCACGGGTGTGACCGTGGTGACTGCGCCCACCGGTGAGGGTCCGGTGGGGATGGCGATCGGGTCGTTCGCGAGCGTCTCGCTGGACCCGCCTCTGGTGATGTTCTGTCCGGGCAAGGAATCGTCGACTTGGGCGAGAATGTCCGGGACGGACAGGTTCTGCGTCAATGTGCTCGGCGACGACCAAGCCGATGTGTGCGGCGTTTTCGCGAGCAAGTCTGAAGACAAGTTCGCGGGCGTCGAATGGGGCGCCAGGGTCACCGGTTCGCCCGTCATAAGCGGCTCGATCGCTTGGATCGACTGCGAGGTCCACGCCGTCCACGATGGAGGCGACCACCACATCGTGGTCGGTCTCGTGAAAGCGCTCTCGACCGAGAACGACACGGGTCCGCTGCTGTTCTTCCGCGGTGGCTACGGCCGTTTCGAGAAGCTCTGATGGCTGTATATGCGCTTGGTGATCGTGTTCCCGAGATACATCCCGACGCGTACATTCATCCGGATGCCACGCTTATTGGCAGCGTAGTTGTCGGTGCCGGGAGTTCTGTATGGGCCCAGGCGGTGATCCGCGCCGACGACAACTTCATCAGGATCGGACGAGGTTCATCGATCCAAGATGGTGCGGTTCTGCACTGCACCGAGGTCCACGAGACGACTGTCGGCGACTATGTGACGATCGGCCATCTCGCCCACCTGGAAGGCTGCCAAGTCCTCGACCGCTCACTGATCGGCACGGGTTCGATCGTTTTGCATGACGCGGTGATCGGCCCTGAAGCTCTGGTCGGCGCAGCTGCGCTGGTTCCCGCCAAGATGGTGGTGCCGTCTCTGGCAATGGCGCTGGGCGTGCCGGCTCGCATTCGCGAGAACGCACTCCAAAAGGGCGCCAACGATCTCAACTCTGAGAGCTATATGCGGCGCGCCGAGTACTACCCGGAGCACCTTCGCCGGATCGACTGAGCGTCTGGCTCGCGATCGTAGACGTTCAGGCGCTTAGTTGTTACTATCTGGATAGGAGAAATGGCCTGACAGAAGACGGCTGGAGGAGCGACATGACATCCACCGAAACTGCGACGTCCACCGACGTCGGCGTCGACCTCGGCAAGTACCAACTGGGGTGGAGCGACGAGGAGGACTACGTCTTCAAACCCAAGAAGGGGCTCAACGAAGAGATTCTGCGCGAGATGTCCTGGCTCAAAGGCGAGCCTCAGTGGATGCTGGACTTCCGCTTGAAGTCGTATCGTCGTTTCGGCAATCGCCCGATGCCCCACTGGGGTGGCGACATGTCCGACATCGACTTCAACAACATCTACTACTACATCAAACCCACCGAGGAGCTGAGCGACGATTGGGACGACGTTCCCGAGTCCATCAAGAACACCTACGAGAAGCTCGGCATCCCCGAAGCTGAGCGCAAGTACCTAGCGGGCGTGACCGCCCAGTACGAGTCAGAGGTCGTCTACCACCGCAACCGAGAGGATTTGGAAGCTCAGGGTGTGCTGTTCTGCGACATGGACACTGCGCTGCGCGAGTATCCCGACATGGTCAAGCGCTACTTCGGCAAGGTCATCCCGCCCAACGACAACAAGTTCTCAGCGCTCAACAGTTCCGCCTGGTCGGGCGGCTCGTTCATCTATGTTCCGCCCGGCGTCGAGGTCGACATGCCCTTGCAGGCCTACTTCCGCATCAACGCTGAGAACATGGGCCAGTTCGAGCGCACCCTGATCATCGCGGACGAGGGTTCCAAGGTGCACTACATCGAGGGTTGTTCGGCGCCGACCTACACCTCCGACTCGCTGCATTCGGCGGTTGTTGAAATCGTGGTGAAGCCGTCGGCACGGGTCACCTACACGACCATCCAGAACTGGTCCGACAACGTGTTCAACCTGGTGACCAAACGCGCCTACGTCGAAGCCGAGGGCCACATGGAGTGGATCGACGGCAACATCGGTTCGAAGCTGACCATGAAATACCCCGCGGTCGTGCTCGCCGGTCCCAAAGCTTCGGGAGAGGTTCTCTCCGTCGCTTATGCGGGGCCGAACCAGCATCAGGACACCGGCGCAAAGATGACTCACGCAGCACCCGAGACCAGCTCCAAGATCGTCTCGAAGTCGATCTCCAAAGACGGTGGTCGGACCTCGTATCGGGGATTGGTGCGAGTCGAGGACGATGCCTACGGCTGCAAGAGCCATGTGCAGTGTGATGCCCTGATCCTCGACGAGGAGTCGGTCTCGGACACCTACCCCTACATGGAGGTCGGTTCCGGTGATGCGGTCATCGGCCATGAAGCCACGGTCAGCCGTGTGGCCGACGAGCAGCTCTTCTATCTCCAGAGTCGCGGCCTGACAGAGGAACAGGCGATGGGCATGATAGTCAACGGCTTCATCGAGCCGGTCACGCGGACCCTGCCGATGGAGTACGCGGTTGAGTGGAGCCGTTTGATCGAACTGCAGATGGAAGGCAGCGTCGGCTGATCAACCGCCGATTCTGGTGGCCGGTGGGGACCGCAGGCCGGGTTGATCGCAAGGGTTAGTGACGCCCGGAACCTGACCCGCGCTGCTGGAGGCAGCGACATACCGCAGGCCGGGTTGATCGCAAGGGTTAGTGACGCGGCGCGATTGCTGCGCGACAATGAAGGGATGCCGATGCGCCAGGATTGCAAGTACTTTGAATCACGCACGTATGCCAATGGCGACACGGTGCGCAAGTGCGATCTGGACCTTGCCCCCGAAGCTCCTTGGCGCTGCCCTGACGACTGCCCGAAGTACACCCGTCGCATGGCGGACGTCAATTGGAGTCACGGTTCGCTGATCACCCCGGCCACTCCTGAAGAACCCGCCAGCCTCGGCAGCGACGACAGTATCGCAGCGTTGCTGGATGCGGCCGAAGACATCATCAACGATGCCGCTCCTGAGGTGCTTCAGGAGATCGAAGCAGAGCAGCAGAAAGCCGCGCGCCGGGGCCTGGGTCGCTTTCTTCGCCGGCGCCCCCGCTGATCTGCGGCAGGAAGCTCAATATCGGTAATTGGCCGACACGGAGCAACGCGGCGTTGGATGCAGCCCGATTCGGTCCTCCGCCGTGGAATTTCAGTCAAGGGTTTGGGGACGAACAGGCGAGGTTGTTGTGCCTCTGCCATATTTCAACCTTCTGTACGGTTCGCACAAAGGCTGATCCGTGGTCCGCTGCGATATAGAGTTCCCGTCCTCGGCTGAACAGTCCTGTGGGGATCACATCCAACGGCAATTCTGCGAGGGTTGAGTCGGTTATCTGATACCACAGACTGATTGCATCGGGTTGACATGGACGATGTCATGTCTACTCAGAGTCTTGCTTGATCGACCGGCCGCATCGGTCTTCATGCATGACGCATCATCGATCGGGACTCTCGGGCAATTGTCTGAGGAGGCATTGATCACAGTTCATGTTGCTGATCCTCTTTGTGAGTGGCAACTCAACCGTATGTGGCTCAATACTCAGATGCAAGCGAATGTGCGCCACGCTCCAGACCGGGCCTGTGATCATCTCGGCCTTGCAGAGCGCGTTGACCGTCTCTGCGAGGACGTCGTCATGGCGAGTCCCCGACTTGCTCGATCGACGGTGTGGTGCCGATCTCGTCGGCCCACTCGCTGAAGCGGACGCTGATGAACTGACCGATTGAAACCACCTATGGCTGTCCGCGGCGGTGTGGGCGCAGGCTGATGAGAGTCCGTGCTGGGATCGGGGGGTGCGCTGTTCGGGTGGGCTAACCGGTAGCATTGACGGTGTTTTACGGGCCCTCGGGCCGGAACACCGGAATAATTGGGCAGGGCCATGACTGACTTCTCAACCGATGCCGCGAGGTCTTTGGCTGGTCCGGCATGGCTTGTCGACCGCCGAGTCGGTGCAGCCGAGACCTTTGCGGCATCGGCGCCACCGGACGTGGCCGACGAGGAGTGGCGCTACAGCGCGATTCGAGAATTCGACCTGTCTGATTTCGTGCTGTCGTCGACAACTTGCGACGCCCCGACGCTTGAGTTTGCGATTGACTCAGCCGCGGTGGTTCACACGGTCAACGGGCGGGTCGCGTCGGTCGAAATGGCTGATGACCTGGTAGACGCCGGTGTGTATGTCGGCCCGCTTGCAGGTGTCGATGCGGGGTCTGCTCTGTTGGGCGCGGTGTCTGTGGAGGCGTCTGACTACTTCACGGTTCTCAATGACGCTTTTGCTGCTGAGCCGATTCTTATTCGAGTGCCGTCTGGTGTTGTGGTGCAGCGGCCGATTGTGGTGACCCATCATGTCAGCGGCGGTCGGGTCGCCGCGTTCCCGCGACTCGTCGTCGACGTTGGTACCAATGCACAGGCCGAGGTTCTCGATTACCACACCTCTGACAGTGGCCCCTTGCTGGTTTGTCCGGTGACGGAGCTTGATGTCGCTGCCGCCGGTCGGCTCGGTTATCTCAACGTGCAGCAACTCGGCTCGGGCACGTGGCAGTTTTCGTCGCAGTTGGCGAGGGCCGGACGCGACGCCACGCTCACTGCTTCCACGGCAGCTTTCGGCGGCGGTTATGCCCGTACCCGATCCGATGTTCGCTTGGCGGGACGCGGCGCTAACTGCGATCTGTCGGCGTTGTATTTCGGAGATGGTCGGCAAGGACTCGACTTTCGCACGTATCAGGATCATGTCGCCGCAGACACAACTTCCAACCTGCTCTACAAGGGTGTGGTGAGCGACGAGTCGCGCAGCATCTACACGGGCTTGATTCGAGTTCGTCCCGATGCCCGAGGGACGAACGCCTTCCAGACCAACCGCAATCTGAAACTCGGCGAGAACGCCTGGGTCGAGTCGGTTCCCAACCTTGAGATCGAGAACAACGATGTGCGCTGCAGTCATGCTTCGGCGGTTGGCCCAGTTGATGCCGAGCAGCAGTTTTATCTCGAAAGCCGTGGTGTTCCGACTGGTGAGGCTGAGCGTTTGATCGTCGCTGGTTTTCTTGACGAGGTGCTTGAGTCGTTGCCCGTGACGGCCATGCGCCAGCAATTGCGATCCGCCGTAGACGCCAAACTGGACCGCCAAGCACAACTGAGCCACCAAACCCAGGCTGAGGAAGCTCTGTCATGAGCCTTCACGAGTTGTTCGCGCTTGAGGAGCTTGAATCCGGCACGGCGCGCAAGGTGGAACTGGAAGGGCACCAGATCTCGCTGGTCCGCATCGATGACGACGTGTATGCCATCGGCGACGTCTGCAGTCATGAGGACGTCTCGTTGTCTGAGGGCTACGTTGACGCCGAGGATTGTCTGCTTGAGTGTTGGCGACACGGGGCGATGTTCGATCTGAAAACGGGCGAGCCCGAAACGCTCCCCGCGGTTCGTCCTGTGCCGACCTATGACGTGTCGGTCGTGGACGGGATGATCCAGATCTTGATTGCCGGAGGCTCCGAACCTCCTGGGGCCGGCCGAGGTTCAACCTGGGGGCGTGGCGATGAGTGAGCTGGTGATCGAGGGCCTGCGCGCTCGTGTGGGAGGACAAGAGATCCTCAAGGGTGTTGATCTGGCGATGGCATCTGGTGAGGTCCATGCGGTGATGGGCCCCAACGGTTCGGGAAAGTCGACCCTGGCCCATGCTCTGGCCGGTCGTCCGGGTCTGGAAGTTCTGGGTGGGTCCGTGCGTCTTGACGGCGTTGAACTGTTGGATCTGCCCGTCTGGGAGCGAGCCGAAGCCGGTTTGTTCCTGGCTATGCAGTATCCGACGGAGGTTCCCGGGGTGGCGCTGCGGGATCTGCTGCGAGCATCCGCGAGCACCAGCGACAACGCCGACGAGATCGGATCGTTGATGCGCGCTGAGGCTCAGCGCATCGGTTTCGACGAGAAGTTCTTGGAGCGACCGCTCAACGTTGATCTCTCCGGTGGTGAGAAGAAGCGCAATGAGACGTTGCAGCTCGGGGTGTTGCGTCCGCGCTTCGCGATCCTCGACGAACTCGACTCGGGTCTCGACTTCGACGCGTTGCGGCTGGTCAGCGCTCGAGTAGAGGCGGCCACCGAGGAAGACGCCGTGGGAGTTCTCGCCATCACTCACTACAGCCGCTTGTTCGAGCAACTCCGGCCCGACACGGTGCATGTCTTCGCTGGGGGTCGAATCCAACAGACCGGTGGCGCGGAGTTGGCCCAAGAGTTGGAAGACACCGGTTACGAACGCTGGAGTGATTCGCCGCCACCGACCACGTCTGGGTCGAAGCTCGGAGAAGACCCATTTGCGGATCCTTTTGCCGATCCGCTCGCCTGAGCCGAATAGCTGGGGCAGACTGTCGGGATGGCTAGAACTCTGTTGACTGAAGATGAGATTGCCGAACTGCTGGCGGAGTTCGGCGAGTGGCGACGCGACGGAGATCGGCTTTGCCGCAGCTATGAATTCGCTGATTTCGTCGACGCTTTCGGCTTCATGGCAAAGGTGGCTGTGGTTTCTGAGAAGCTGTTCCACCATCCCGAGTGGAGCAATGTCTACAACCGGGTCGACATCGCCATCACCGACCACGCAGCAGGCGGCATATCGAACAACGATCGAGCCTGGATAGAACGCGTCGAGCAGCTGACTAGCTGACTCGCCCACTCGTTGACTAGCGCGGGCGCTCAGGCCGCGGCGGCTTCATCGAGCGCTTGGGCGAGCGTGTTCCAGCTCAGCGTGGCGCATTTGATTCGTATCGGGAACTTCACCACGCCGCGCAGTGCTTCAAGATCGCCGAGCTTCATGTCCTCAGCTGCTCCTTCGAGTTCTATTCCCAGGGCTGCTTCGCTGCCGTCGCCGCCGATTTCGGTCTCGTGGATCGACATGAGCCCCTTGAAGGCCACGATCAGCTTGCGAGCGTCTTCGATTGTTCTGCCCTTTATCGCAACCGACATCATCGAGGCTGAGGATTGGCTGATGGAACAGCCTTGGCCGCCAATTGCGACATCGTCGATAACCCCTGAATCGTCGACTTGCAGATAGACGATGATCTCGTCGCCGCATAGTGGGTTGAAGCCTTCGACCCTTTGCGCCGGCGGGGTTTCGAGCTCACCGCGGTTGCGGGGTGTTCGGTAGTGGTCGAGGATGATTTCGCGATACAGGTCTTCGAGCCCAATCATCTTGTGGTCTCCTAGAACGAGAAGATGTCGTCGACTGCACTGAGGGCGTCGGCGAGCTTGTCGAGGTCGGATTTGTCGTTGTACACGTAGAGGGACGCACGCGAGGTGGCGTTCGTGCCGAGCACGTCCATGAGCGGCTTCGCACAATGGTGGCCTGCTCGCACCGCAATCCCGGATTGGTCGAGCACCTGGGCGACGTCGTGGGGGTGCACATCGCCGTAGATGAACGACATGACGCCGCCGCGTTCGGCGGGTTCTGTCGGGCCGTGGATGGTGATCTTGTCGCCGTGGCGTTCTGTGAGGGTCCGCAGGGCATATGCGGTCAGTTCGACCTCGTGCCGGCGGACATTGTCCATGCCGAGATCGCTGAGGTAGTCGACGGCGCGTCCGAGCCCGACGGCTTCAGCGACCATCGGTGTGCCTGCCTCGAATTTCCAGGGGATCTCGTTGGCGGTGAAACCGTCTTTGGTGACGTTGAGAATCATCTCTCCGCCGCCGAGGAAGGGCGGCATGGCGTCGAGCAGTTCGGCTCTGGCCCAAAGCACTCCGATTCCCATCGGAGCGAGCATCTTGTGGCCGGTGAAGACCAGAAAGTCTGCTCCGAGCGCTTGCACGTCGGTGGGCATGTGGGGAACGTATTGGCTGGCGTCCACCGCCATCAGCGCTCCCGCCGCGTGGGCACGTTCGGAAAGCTGGGCGATCGGGTTCAGGGTGCCGAGCACGTTGCTCATGGCTGTGACCGAGAGCAGTTTGGCCCCGTCGAGGAGTCGGTCGAGGCTGCTGAGATCGAGATGGCCGGATTGGTCGACTGGGATCCAGCGCAGCTCTATGCCCTTCTGGGCTCGCAGCATGTGCCAGGGAACGATGTTGGCGTGGTGCTCCATCTCGCTGATGACGACGGCGTCGCCTGAGCGGAGATTGGTTTCGGCCCAGGAGCGGGCCAGAAGGTTCATCGACTCGGTGGCGTTCTTGGTGAAGACGACCTCGGAGACGGATTTGGCGTTGATGAACGAAGCGACTTTGGCTCGTGCACCTTCAAGAGCGGCTGTGGCCCGCACGGCGAGCTCATAGCTGCCACGGTGGACGTTGGCGTTGGTGTTCTCGTAATAGTCCGCCATCGCATCTATGACGACCTGGGGCTTCTGCGAAGTGTTGGCGGAGTCGAGGTAGACGAGTTGATGATCGTGGAACTGCTGGTCCAGAAGCGGAAAGTCGGATTTGATGGCGGCGGGGAGAGTCATGGGGCCACCGCTCCGAACCGCTCGTAGCCTTCGGCTTCCAGTCGTTGGACCAATTCCAGGCCCCCGGACTCGACGATGCGCCCGTCGATGATCACGTGGATCTGGTCGGGATGCAGTTCCGAGAGCAGCCGTTGGTAGTGGGTGATGGCGAGCACGCCGAGTTCTGGCCGCTCTGAGCGCACCTCTTGGACTCCGGTGGCCACGATCCGCAGCGCGTCGATGTCGAGTCCGGAGTCGGTCTCGTCGAGGATCGCCATCTCTGGTTCGAGGATTGCCATCTGCAGTATCTCGTTGCGCTTCTTCTCGCCGCCTGAGAAGCCCTCGTTGACGTACCGCTCGGCGAACGACGCGTCCATGTTGAGCCGGTCCATCCACTCCATGATGGCCAGGCGGAGTTCGAGCACGGACATGTCGATGCCCTTGCGGGCCGAGAGCGATTGCCGCAAGAAATTGAGGACCGAGACGCCGGAGATCTCCTGGGGGTATTGGAAGGCCAGGAACAGCCCGGCCTTGCCGCGCACATCGGTGGGCCACTGCGTGACGTCCTCGCCCCGAAACCGGATCGAACCGGCGGTGACCTCGTATTCGGGGCTCCCGAGGATCACGTTGGCGAGCGTGCTCTTGCCCGAGCCGTTGGGCCCCATGAGAGCGTGGACCTCGCCGATCCCGACCTGCAGATCTATGCCTTTGAGGATTTCGACGCCTCCTTCGGCGGTGGAGGCGTGCAGGCCGTCGATCTCAAACAGCGGAACCGTCGTCATGCGTTCCAGTTTACGAGCACCACCGGTTTCGCACTACGGCCATAGGAGAAATTGCCCCCGATCCGCGACGACCCATTCTTGTGGCGCGGCCTCTCAATCCAGGACGAGACGTGCAGGGTTCCAGACGATCTCCGCCAGGTCTTGGTAAAGCTCTTGACGCTCGTCCAGATCGTCTTTTCGGAACGTTGTCGGGTAGGGCTTGAATTCGAGTCCGTGGGCCTCGCGCAACCGTCGGAAGCTCGGGTTGTTCTCGTACGCCTGCGGGTGCAGGGATCGGGCGAGCGGATTCTGAGTGTTGTAGTGCTCCACCTTCTGCTCATATGGCATGTCGCCGTAGCTTGCGTTGAAGTCCTTGGGCAACAGCAGAAGCCCGCCGAGGTAGTTGCGATACTCCTGGAAATCGCGAATGTTGTCGAACTCGTCGGTGTGGCGCTCGAAGTGGTTTGCCCAGATGTGTTCGACCTCAAAGGGGTGCTTTCGAGAGCGGTCCATGTAGTCGGCGAAGGTCAAGCCGGTCTCCAGCTCGCCGTCGAGCCAGGCCGTGATCCGTGCCAAGACGTAGCGGACGTGGTTGCGATTCCGTTGCGTGAGGGCGAAGTCGCGGATGCCGTCAAGAGTTTCCCATTTGCTGTCAAGGTCAAGCCACTCGAACAGAGCGGAGCGAACTTCGTCGGTTGGTTTGTTCCTCACCGTCTTCATGAGGTTGAACATTGTGTACTGGACCGTTGAGTATCCGAAGTTGCGGTGGTTGACCATGCGACGTACGACGTAGATGTCGAGCGCCCCGGCCACCAGCGCTGTTTTTGCTTCGAAAGTTGCGTCATCGTCGTCAGGCGTAATGGCTGCGAGTATCACCGGAAGCTGCAATGTGAACCCGGCTCGCGCGTTGTAATGCACGGCTTCGAGTCCGTCCTGGAGTTCGTGGGATACTCGCAGCAGCTGCAACCCCGACAACCCGCCTCCCGGCAATCCCGACCCGTAGGTGAAGCGGGGCATACAGCGGGTTCGCTCGGGACTCGCGTCGCGTTGAGAATTCGGCTTCAGCACCGCCGCCCGAACCGTCCCGCCGCCCGAACCGTCCCGGTGGACAGTGCTGAACTGCGCCTCGGGTAGCAGGCCGCCGACTAAAACCAAGACCGGTACAATCGCCTGCCCACCAGCGCAAGCTGGCCCGCTACCACCAATCGAACCAACGACCTTTCAACCCATGAACACCGGGTCGCTGACAGCTGAGCCGATTGGACTTGTGGTGCCTGCGTCGTAGAGTGCAGCGCATGAACTTTGCATTCTCAGAAGAGCAGGAACAGTTGCGCGAGTTCGTCCGCAGCTTCCTCGAAGACAAGTCGCCCGAGACGTCAGTGCGTGAGCAGATGGACACTGAGGTTGGATACGACGACGCCGTCTGGAGCCAGATGGCTGAACAAATGGGCCTGCAAGCACTCGCAATCCCCGAAGAATACGGAGGTCAGGGTTTCGGTTTCGTGGAGCAGATCGTGGTGCTCGAGGAAATGGGTCGGGCACTGCTGTGCGCTCCTTACTTCTCGTCTTGCGTGCTCGCCGCCAACACGCTTCTGCAAAGTGGCGATGAGGATGCCAAGAACGCCCACCTTCCGGGAATCGCCTCGGGGGAGACCCGGGCGACTCTCGCCTTCACCGAGGAGAACGGACGCTGGGACGAGGGCGGGATCACCATGCAGGCCTCGGCCGACGGCGACTCCTGGACCCTCGACGGCACGAAGATGTATGTGCTCGACGGTCACACGGCCAGTCTGATCCTGGTGGCTGCCCGAAGCGACGCCGGAGTGTCGCTGTTCAGTGTTGCCGCCGACGCAGAGGGCCTCACCCGCACTGCGCTGTCGACAATGGATCAGACCCGCAAGCAGGCCAAGTTGGAGTTCTCCGGTGTGTCCGCCGAGTTGATAGGCCGGGACGGCGCCGGCTGGGAAGTCCTGGAGACGGTACTCGACCTCGCTGCGGTGGCGCTCGCGGCTGAACAGGTGGGCGGTGCGCAGATGTGTCTGGACATGTCGGTCGAGTACGCCAAGGTCCGTGTCCAGTTCGGCCGCCCGATCGGGTCCTTCCAGGCCATCAAGCACAAGTGCGCCGACATGCTCCTAGAGGTCGAGTCGGCCAAGTCCGCCGCCTACTACGCGGGTTGGTGTGCTGCAGAGATGAACGACGAACTGGGCCAGGTCGCATCGTTGGCCAAGAGTTACTGCTCAGAGGCCTACTTTCATGCCGCCGCGGAGAACATCCAGATCCATGGCGGAATCGGCTTCACATGGGAGCATCCCGCTCACCTCTACTTCAAACGAGCGAAGAGTTCCGAGCTGCTGTTCGGCGATCCGACCTACCATCGCGAACTGCTCGCCCAACGCATCGGGATCTGACTGTCCGGCGAGGGTGACGCGGCTTGGAGTGGATCTTCTTCGGAGTTGGCGCCTTCGTCGTCGTTGTGATCGCCTTCGTCGCTGTCGGGCAGGCGGTCGGGCGACTGGAAGTCGAGCGAAACCCCGCGGTCTACGATCTCAACGATGCGGTCTTGTGGATCGCGCAGAGGTTGCCTGAAGAGGTGACAGCGCGGATCTCATATGACGATGTCGCCCAAATCCTCAAGTGGCACCTTGACTGGTTCCAAGACGTCGGGGTCTCCTCGAGTCACGGTCAAGAACTGGCGACTGAACGCGTGCGCATCGATGGGGCGGTCGCCGCGGAGGATGCTGCGATTGATGCGATCGTTGCCCGCTCGATGGCTTCGGGTGGTCCAGAAGCGGTCGATGTGGTTTGTGTGCTCGAACTGCAGAACAGGTACTTGGCCGCGATCGGAGCCATCGGCGATGAGGTGGCGGATTTGTGATCGGAGCAAAATATCCCACACTCCCACGCGCTTTTGTGCTTCACTGTTGACACCAAAGAAAGGAGGTGGTCCCGCAGTGTGTAGAAGATCTGTGACCTTGGAGGTGGCTGGCCGCTAGAACAGCTGCTGGACCACTGGCGCAAACCAAGCCAGCTCCACCCCTGGGGCTAGGTGGACCGGGAATATGTCACGCCCGGTGTGGTGCCGCAAGGTGCCGCCACTTCCCTGGGCTTTCCAGCAAACATTGTTTTTCAGCAATGCTCGAGAACCGTCCCAAGGCTGTTGCGGCCTTGGGACGGTTCTCTTTTTGGTCGCGTTTGCCGCTATGTTGCGTGGATGGAGCGACCGGCTCGATTCGAGAACAGCCGCTTTCTGGGCGACAAGCGGCTCCAGGTGGTCTACGACCTCGACGACGTCGCCGACGAGGCTGTCATTGCAGAGCTTGCCAATGGCCCCCATGCCCTCGCGTTCGGACCCGACACTCTGGCCGAAGCTCGCAACCGCGGCTATCGGTTGCGGTCGACTTGACCAGCGAGGCGACGCTTTCGTGGATAGTCGGTTCTCGGTTGACGGCATCGAGTTGGAAGCCCATCTCGCTCGCCCCCGCCAGAATCGTGGCACCGCCCAGCCCGGGCTGGTGATTGCTCACGGTTTCCCGGCAGAGGCCGGCGGCGGTATCAACTCAACGTCGAGCTTTCCGGGCTTGGCCGATCGAGTGGCGACAGAGTGCGGTTGGGCTGCGCTGGCATATTCGAGCAGGGGGATTGCACAGTCCGCAGGAGACTTTTCTCTCGAGGGTTGGCTGCGGGACCTGAAAGGCGCGATCGCATATCTTCGCGAGTCGGCGTACTGCGACGGTGTGTGGCTTCTGGGGTTCGGCACTGGAGGTGCTCTGGCCGTTGAGGCCGGTGCGGCTGACGAATCGATCCGCGGCGTCTGCGCGGTCGCTCTGCCCGCCGATTTCAGCGACTGGGCTCGCAGTCCCCGCAAGCTGCTAGTGCTCGCACGCGAGATGGGGGCTATCCGCGACAGCGACTTTCCAGAAGACTTCAGTGATTGGTCCCAGCAGTTGCGTTCCGTTGACGCCAGCAAGGCTGCGGTTCGTTTGTCCCCGCGCGAGCTGCTGTTGATTCATGGCAGCGATGATGAGGTTGTGCCGGTGTTGGACGCCCGCGCTGTTGCCGACGCGCATGGTGCGGCCGACCTGCGGATCATTGACGGAGCGAGCCATCACCTGCGCCACGACCCTCGGGCTATAGCGGTTGTCCTCGGTTGGCTTGACCGCCAACGCAACCGGTTGCTTTCCGAGGTCGCCTGAGGATCAACCAGAGCCTTGAGAATGTTTCTCGGACCGGCGTTTCTCTCGGAGCCGACCAAGGGCGCCCGGGTCGCCGAGGTCGGCAACGCTGCGGAGATCTTCTGAAGCGAACACCCCGGAGATGGTCTCCCAGCCTGACGGCTGACAGCCGAAGCGTTTGGCGAGGATGGACATGAAGATCTGGGCCTTCACCGGGCCGTAGCCGGGCAAGGCCAAGAGTCGCTTGTAGACCACCTCGGCATCATCGATACCTGCCCACAGCGATTCTGGATCGCCTTCGTGTTCGTCAACGAGATGCTCGCACAGCTTGTGGATGCGCCGCCCCATCATGGCCGGAAAGCGGTGGACTGCGGGTTTCTCAGCGGCTGCCGCAGCCAGTTCCTCTGGGTCCATCGCGGCGATCTGAGCGGCGTCGAGGGTTCCGTCGAGTCGTTGGGCCAGTCGGAAGGGTCCCGCAAAGGCCCATTCGATCGGGACCTGCTGGTCGAGGAGCATTCCGATCAGCAGCGCGAGTGGGTTGGTGTTGAGGAGGTGGTCCGCTTCGGGGTCTCCGGTAACGACGAGCGTGCCCTCGGCGGGCCGCGGCTCCTCAGGCACCGGTGTCGGGATGGGCAGGGTCGGGCCGGAACGGATCGATGCCGGCTTTGGCGATGGCGCGGGAGACTTCCTCTCTGGTTGCGGCGCCCTCTTTGAGCATGGCCGACAGCACGGCCACTACGACGTTGTCGGCGTCGATCTCGAAGAATCGGCGCAACGCCTCTCTGGTGTCGGATCGTCCGAATCCATCGGTCCCGAGCACGTGCAGAGGGCGGGGCGTCCATCGCGCTATCTGATCGGGGACCAGAGTCATCCAATCGGACACGGCGACGATCGGTCCTTCGCTGTCACCCAGTTTGCGTGTCACGTTGGACACTTCGGCCGGCCGGTCCGGTGACAGCCGGTTGCGTCGTTCCACGTCCAGCGAGTCTGCGCGGAGTCGCTTGTATGAGGTGACGCTCCAGAGTTCGGCGCCGATGCCGTACTCGTCGGCAAGTATCTGCTGGGCCTCGCGCGCGGCCAGGTTCAAAGTTCCGGAGAAGAGGATGGTCGCACGGCGCTCAGCCCCGTCCGGGCCGTCGTCGAACTTGTAGATTCCCTCGGTGATGTCGCGGTCCTGAACATGGTCCGGGCGTGGGGGCTGCTCGTAGTTCTCGTTGTAGATCGTGATGTAGTAGAAGACGTCCTCGCCGTCGGCGGAGCGTCCGTCGGGGTACATCCGATGCATGCCCTCTCGCAGGATCGTGCCGAGTTCGTAGGCGAATGCCGGGTCGTAGGCTTCACAGGAGGGAACTGTTGAGGCCAACAGCATGCTGTGGCCGTCTTGATGCTGCAGCCCCTCGCCGAGCAGAGTGGTGCGTCCGGCGGTCGCGCCCATGAGAAAGCCTCGGGTGCGTGCATCAGCCGCTGCCCACAGCGAGTCGCCGACCCGTTGAAATCCGAACATCGAGTAGAACGTGTAGAACGGGAGCATCGGCACACCGCTGTTGGCATAGGCGGTCCCCGCGGCGATCCACTCGGCGGTCGAACCGCACTCGGTGATGCCCTCTTCTAGGATTTGTCCGTCTTCGGATTCCGCATACGAGAGCAGCAGGTCGTGGTCGACTGGCTCGTAAAGCTGCCCTTGCGGCGCGTAGATCCGGAACTCGCGGAACAGTGAGTCCATACCGAAGGTTCGGGCTTCGTCAGGAACGATCGGAACCACGCGCTCGCCGAACCGCTTGTCTCTCAGCAGGTCTCGCAGCACCGCGGTGAAGGCCATCGTGGTCGACACAGCGCGCCCCGATGAGCCTTTCTGAAGGTCCAGGAACGGTGCCTCGCTGGGCAGCTTGAGCGGTCGGCGATCCCGCACGATGCGGCTGGGCAGGGGCCCGTCGAGGGCCCGGCGCCGCTCCATCATGTAGGCGCGTTCCTCGGAGTCGGGTGAGGGTCGGTAGTACGGCGGGATGCCGTCTTCGAGCGACTCCTCGGAGATCTCGTCCTCCATGTGGAGCCTGGCCCTCAGTTCCAGAAGTTGCGCCTTGGTCATCTTCTTTATCTGGTGGGTGGCGTTGCGTCCTTCGAAACCCTCGCCGAGGGTCCAGCCTTTGATGGTCTTGGCGAGGATCACGGTCGGCTGTCCAGTGGTCTGAGCTGCGGCTTTGAAGGCGGCATAGACCTTCTGGTAGTCGTGGCCGCCGCGGGGGAGTGCTTTGAGGTCGTCGTCGCTCAGGTGCTCGACGAGTTTCCGCAGCCGGGGGTCGGGTCCGAAGAACTTCTCGCGGATGTAGGCGCCGTCTTCGACAGCGAAACGCTGGTATTCGCCGTCGACCGTTTCGGCCATCTTGTTGAGCAGCACTCCGTCCACGTCGCGATGCAGGAGCTCGTCCCAGCGGCTGCCCCAGATCACCTTGATCACGTTCCAGCCGGCGCCGCGGAACACGCCTTCGAGTTCCTGGATGATCTTTCCGTTGCCTCTGACGGGGCCGTCGAGCCGTTGCAGGTTGCAGTTGACGATCCACTTCAAGTTGTCGAGGTCGGATCGGCCTGCAAGTGCGATCGCTCCGAGGGTTTCGGGTTCGTCGCATTCGCCGTCGCCCAGAAAGCTCCAGACGTTGCTCTGGGAGGTGTCGTCGATCTTGCGTTGGTGCATGTAGCGGTTGAACCGGGCGTGGTAGATCGAATTGATCGGGCCGAGCCCCATTGAGACGGTGGGGTACTCCCAGAACTCCGGCATCAGGCGAGGGTGCGGGTAGCTGGACAGGCCGTTCCCGCCGACTTCCATGCGGAAATTGTCGAGCTGCTGTTCGTTGAGCCTCCCCTCGAGGAAGGCTCGTGCGTAGACGCCCGGGGCGGCGTGCCCCTGGAAGTACACATGGTCGCCCGGGAGTCCGTCTTCTTTGCCTCGGAAGAAATGGTTGAAGCCGACTTCGTAGAGCGCCGCGCTGGAAGCGAATGTCGACAGGTGGCCGCCGATCCCGTCTGCGATCTTGTTGGCGCGTATCACCATTGCCGCAGCGTTCCAGCGGATGATCGCGCGGATGCGTCTCTCTATGTTCTCGTCGCCGGGAAAGAAAGGCTGCGATTCGGCCGGGATGGTGTTGATGTAAGGCGTGCTGGTGGTGGGGGGGACCCCGATCTGGAGTTCGTTGGAGCGCTCGAGCAGCTTGGCGAGCAGGTAACGGGCCCGAGCTTGGCCTTGACTTGCGTGGACTGCATCAAGGGAATCGATCCATTCGGTCGTTTCGGCAGGGTCGATGTCGGGTAGTTGGCGGGAGAAGTGGTCAGCCATATATGTCTCTATTCTCGCAGCATTTTTTGCTTTGGGGTCCAGGCAATGGTGGAAGTTGTCAGCGGAGATCACAGAATGAGCGGATTAATTGTGCAACTGCTACAACATCTGTCTACACAGACGGCGCCTGCGTGGGGAACCCTGGGCCTGGTGGTTGGGGTTGGGTTGTGCCCGATGGCCGCTGGGCCAGCGGCGCTGAGGCGGCAACCACCAATCAACGGATGGAGCTCACAGCGGTGCTGGAAGCACTGCGGGCCCTCGCCGGCCCACTTGGCGGTCCCGTTGAAGTCGTTTCGGACTCCACCTATGTCGTCAACTGTTTCCGCGACCGCTGGTGGGGCGGCTGGCTTGAACGGGACTGGCACAACTCCAACAAGCAGCCGGTCGCGAACCGGGACATTTGGGAACCGCTGATAGAGCTCTACCGCGCGGCGCCGCATGAGATCACGTTCAGGTGGGTGAAAGGCCACGCCGGAGACGAATGGAACGACGTGGCGGATCGTCTGGCGACTGCAGCTTCGCGTACGCAGGTGGGACGCGACGGCGTCGGGGTGCCCGATGATCTCGGCGGGGCTGACGAGCCCGGATCCTCGGGGGCCGGTGAGCGAGCCGCGGGCGAGCGCGTCGATACAGGTTCGTGGCGGCCGGCGAGCCGTTGCGTGGCGATCCTCGGGATGCAGCCCGGCTCGGTCGGCGCCGGTTCAGGCGGTTCCCAAGACGACTCTCAGGACAGCAGGTCAAGCGTGACGCGCCGGCGACTAGCGGAGATCTTGGCGGCGAAGAAGGAACTCGACGACGACCTGGTGGTGTTGACGGGGTTGCGCCGCGGTGCGGAGACCCTCGGCGCGGAGGCCGCGGCCGCCTCCGGTGTTCCTTACGTGGTGGTATTGCCCTATCCCGACCCCGCCGTCAAGTGGCCTGCGGCTGACAGAAAACACTTTTCGCTGATGTCGGACGGGGCTTTGAAAGTCGTGTGTTTGCAGCGCAAGGTCCCTACAACCCCGAAAAACGCGGGTGAAGCGCTCAAGCGGCGGAATGCGTGGCTGAGGCAAGTCGCCGATGAAGCGTTGATCGTGTGGGATGGAGCCGATCTCCGGGTCGGCAAGGTGGTGAGTGCTTTTGAACGTGAAATGCCCGACGACGTCTGGATCATTGACGGCTAGTTGTTCCGGAGGGGTTGTGGAGGTCTTGGAGGCAAGAACCGGGCTCGAGCTGAATGTCACTGCAGCTTGTTGAGAACGCTCCGCAGTGCTTGGGCCAGGTCTGGTTCGCGGAACCGGTAGCCGCTCGCAATCAGCGCCGCGGGCTCGACCTTCTGGCTCGTATAGAGCAGCTGTTCGGTCAACTCCCGTCCGAGGGTGGCCCACATGACGGCTTTGGGGGTCGGCAGAATCGTTGGTCGACTCAGCACCCGGCCGAGGGTCGCGGTGAACTCGGCGTTGGTGACGGGATTGGGGGCCGTCATGTTGACCGGGCCTGAGACCTCGTTGTCGAGCAGCCAGATGATGGCCTGCACCATGTCTTGGATCGATATCCAACTCAGCCACTGGCGTCCGTCGCCGATGCGCCCGCCGATCCCGAGCCGAAAGAACGGGAGCTGTGCTTTCAGCGCCCCTCCGTCGGCGGCCAGTACCACACCGGTACGGAGAAACGCGAGCCGTGTGGAATCTCGCGCCGTGCTCGCTGCATGTTCCCAGGCGCGCACCACGTCGGCAAGAAAACCTTCGCCGCCGGAACTGATCTCGTTGAGCTCTTCGTTGCCGCGGTCCCCGTAGAAACCGATGGCTGAACCCGAAAGGAACACCGCCGGAGGATTCTCGGCCGCGGCGACCGCGCCCGCCAACAGTGAGGTGGTCGTGGTTCGGCTGTCGAGAATCCGGGTCTTCTGGGCATCGCTCCAGCGTCTCTCGGCTATTGAAGCTCCGGCGAGATGAACCACCGCGTCTATGTTCTCGAGCGCTTCGTTGGGAAACTCGCCGGCCGCCGGGTTCCAGAGAATGCTCTCGGCGTCGTCTCGGTTCTGCGACCGCAGAAGACGGACCGGCGTGTGAGCGGTGGCTTTGAGCGCGGCAACCAACGATGTCCCGATCAAACCTGTCGAGCCGCTGATCAGTACTCGCATCGCCCTGCTCCGATCCCGCCTCTCGTGTGAAGGCGAGCCGCGTCCTATGATGCGAATCATAGGGCGTCGCGAATAGTCGAGCGCACGCGGACCGAGACGAGCAAAGGACCGAGGATGTCAGATGACCAGAGAAGCCAACCACCGGCCAGAACCGGTATCGGCAAGTTCATCGGAGCTGCGCTGGTGGCCCTGGCGTTGATCGCTTTCGTCGTGCAGAACACCGACAGCACTCCAGTCCAGTGGTTCTTCATTGATCGCAGCGCGCCGTTGTGGTTGATCATTGTGATTTCCGCTGTAGCAGGCGCGATTCTCAGCGAGATCCTGGGTTGGATGATTCGCCGCCGAAAGTGACAGTCATCGGAGTGGCAGTCATCGGCGGCCGGCCGGCTTGGAATCTCGATGCCTTGAGACTTCAGGGTCCGTCAGCGTACGCGCGAGTGGCAGTCATCGGCGGCCGGCCGGCTTGGAATCTCGGGGCCTTGAGACTTCAGGGTCCGTCAGCGTACGCGCGAGTGGCAGTCATCGGCGGCCGGCCGGCTTGGAATCTCGATGCCTTGAGACTTCAGGGTCCGTCAGCGTACGCGCGAGTGGCAGTCATCGGCGGCCGGCCGGCTTGGAATCTCGGGGTTAGGTGGCCAGCAGCTGTTCAATCCGGTCGGCGAGTTCGGCCACAGGGAGTCTTGTCACCTCGGTTGTGCCATCGTCGTTGATGAACGCGTAGATCGGCTGGCTGAAGACGCCGTAGCGCTCCCATACCGAGTTGTCGGTGTCGGACACGTTTATCAGGTCGATGACTCCGTAACCGCCCACGAAGCGCTCAAGATTGGCTTCTGAGGTTGTGCTGCCGCCGATGCCGACGACGTCGATCCGACCGGCGAATTGTTGCTGAACCGATGCGACCGTACCGGCTTCTCGTTGGCAAGCCGGTCACCACGGCGCCCAGAACCACAACACGAGGTCCTGACCCTCGTAGTCACCGGCATCGAATCGGCCTCCACCGACGCGTTCTTCTGTCCAGTCGTGAGGCCAGGGCGCCGCGACTTGATCGCTCGCGGTTGTCGAAGGCGACGATTCTTGTGGCGCGTCCGTGGTCGTCGTCGGGGTCGCGAGCGTCGAATCCGGCTGTGCTGGGGTGGCTTCGTTGTCGGCTCCATCGCTGCATGCGCCGGCCGACAGTGCTGCGACCGTCAGCACAGCAGCGATCCGAGAAAGCCAGATTCGCCTCACTGTTGCCATGGTAGAGGTATTTTTGTCGTAGGGCTCGTGTGTTGGCCGGCGCCCGGCAGCCCCCCCGTTGCGCCCTTGGCGCCGCGACCGGGGTATTTTTGTCGTAGGGTTCGTGTGTTGGCCGGCGCCGCGAGCGCTCTCGGCGCACAAGTTCGACGGTAGCCTTGCCGGCCTGGGATTGGGCCGAGAGAGTAAAGTAGAGGTCACGAAGAAGAGGTCGCGATGAGTACCCGAATGTTGATCGGAGTCTCGCTTCTGGTCGGTCTGGCGATTCTTGTCGCGGGGGCCGTTCAGTTGTTGATGATCGTGAGCTGAGCCCGCCCCGGTACTGGGTCGGCTCCGGTAGCATGAGGCTCGCACAGGGAGGAAGTCCCATAGAAGACACACAACACGATGTGACGCAAAGCGATGTGACGCAACACGATGTGATCGTTGTCGGGGGTGGCCCCGCCGGCTACGCAGCCGCACTTTATGCTGCGGGCATCGGGTTGAACGCGGGGCTCGTGGAGAAAGGCTCTCTCGGCGGCACTTGCCTGCACGTCGGGTGCATTCCCGCCAAGGAGTTGTTGGAGACGGCGCACGTCTTTCGCACGGTTTCCCATGCCGGCGACTTCGGTGTGAGCACTTCGGCGCCCGTCCTCGACTGGGACGTCGCGATGCAGCGCAAGCAGGCCATCATCGATCAACTCGTTGCCGGTCTCGGTTCGATGATGAAGGGCCGAAAGGTCACCGTTTACAACGGGATCGGAACGCTCGGCGCAGACCGGGCAGTGTCGGTCGACGGAGGGGGTGAGACCCGAACGCTCACTGCCCCGTCGGTGATTCTTGCGACGGGGTCTCTGCCGCGCACGATTCCAGGTTTTGAAGTCGATCAGAAATTCGTCTTGACCTCCGACGAACTGCTGTCGATCGAAGCGCTCCCGAAGAGTGCCGCAGTGATCGGCGGCGGGGCCATCGGTTGTGAGTTCGCTTCGATGATGGCCGACCTCGGGGTGGACGTCACAGTCATTGAAGCGCTGGACCAGATTCTCACCGGATGTGACCGCGACGCTGCCAAGGTCGTGGCGCGCAGCTTCAAGAAACGCGGCATCACCGTGCATACGTCGGCTCCGGTTCATGGCCACACTCCCGATCCTTCCGGTTCGCACACATCGGTGTCGTTCGGCGACGGCCAGTCCGTGGACGTCGACCTGGTGGTGGTTTCGGTCGGCCGTCGGCCCAATGCCGACTTGTTGGGCCTGAGCGGTACCTCCGTGGTTGTTGATGAGCGCGGTTTTGTCGAGGTGGACGGCCGCTGTCGTACCGCGGAGCCCGGTGTCTGGGCTGTCGGCGACCTGATCGATACCCCACAGCTCGCCCATGTGGCCTTCGCCGAGGGAATGCTGGCCGTCGCCGATTCGTTGGGAGAAGAACCCGCTCCGTTGGATTACCACCGGACGCCGTGGTGCATCTACTGCCATCCTGAGGTGGCGTTCGCCGGACACACCGAGGAATCAGCGATCGCGGCCGGTCACGACGTTGTGACTTCGTCGCTGCGTTTCATCGGCAACGGAAGAGCCAAGATTGTTGGTGACACCGATGGAATCGTGAAGGTCATCGCGCAGAAGCGGCCCGATGGTACGGGCGGTCAGATTCTGGGCGTCCACATGGTCGGGCCCTGGGTGACCGAACAACTCGGCCAGGCCTACCTTGCTGTCAACTGGGAGGCGACGGTCGAAGAGGTGGCGGCATTCATTCAGCCGCACCCGACCATGAGCGAGCTCTTCGGAGAATCGGTGTTGTCTCTGACCGGGCGTTCGCTTCATGGTTGATGCAAACTTGGTGCCAGTGGGCAACAGAGAACGAACAGGGAAGAATCGAACAGGAAGAGGACTTGATGGCTGACGTGACCATGCCGCAGTTGGGGGAGACCGTCACCGAGGGAACGATCACCCGCTGGTTCAAACAAGTCGGTGACAACGTGGAGATGGACGAGATCCTCTTCGAGGTGTCCACCGACAAGGTCGACTCAGAGGTGCCGTCGCCGATTGCCGGCACGTTGCTCGAGATATTCGCCAACGAGGGAGACCTCGTGGAGGTCGGGCAGGTTCTCGCGCAGATCGGCGATGCTTCTGCTGCCCCGACTCCTGCCCCGACTGCGGCCGGGGCGGAACCCGAAGTGTTCGCTGAGCCCACACCCGCGCCGGAGCCAGTAGCGGAGCCAGTACGGGAGCCCGAGGCAGTGATCGAATCGGATCCTGCCCCCGAGCCAGTGCCGGAGCCAGTAGCGGAACCAGTACGGGGACCCGAGGCAGTGATCGAACCGGGTCCTGTCCCCGAGCCGCTGTTGCCGGAGCCAGTGCCGGAGCCAGTATGGGGACCCGAGGCA
The DNA here is from genome assembly GCA_028819005.1 of Acidimicrobiaceae bacterium. Lineage (GTDB taxonomy): Bacteria > Actinomycetota > Acidimicrobiia > Acidimicrobiales > Aldehydirespiratoraceae > VXYK01. The sequence goes on along the minus strand of JAPPMP010000002.1, from coordinate 68,914 downwards.
GTGATCGAACCGGGTCCTGCCCCCGCACCAGTGCCGGAGCCAGTAGCGGAACCAGTACGGGGACCCGAGGCAGTGATCGAATCGGATCCTGTCCCCGAGCCGCTGCTGCTTGAGCCGGAACCGGCGCAAGTGTTCGCTGAACCGGCCCCAGCGCCGAGTGGAGCGGCGCCGCCGTCCTCTACTCTGCCCCCTCCACCGCCGCCGCCAACGGGCGACGCGGCTTCGACTAAGGAGTCGTCGGGCACTGCGTCGTCGGGCACTGTGTCGTCGGGCACTGCGTCGCAGGCTGATGTGTCGCAGGCCGCTGAAACGCCAGAGCGCGAGGCGTCGAGTTCGCTTCTGTCTCCGGTTGTACGCCGATTGATTGCCGACAACGGGCTTGATCCGTCGACGATCGTCGGCACGGGCCTCGGTGGGCGCATCACTCGAGCCGATGTCGAAGCTGCAATCCGATTGAGAGCGCCGTCCGCACCGTCCACGCCGTCCCCGCAGGCTGCTCAAGAATCGGTTCTTTCTCCGCCGTTCGCCGAGCGGCCATCGGCGCCCGCGGCCAAGAGGCCGCCTGCTCAGCCGGCTGTTCCCTCTGCCGAAGTCGGGACGCGTGACAAAGTTGTCGCTCTCAACAACATTCGCAAGCGCACTGCAGAGCACATGGTCATGTCCAAGAGCGCTTCGCCGCACGTGCTCACAGCGATGGAGATCGACTATGAGGGTGTTGAGAAAGTACGCAAGGCGATCAAGTCAGGCTGGAAGGCAGAGGAGGGGTTCAGTCTCACCTACCTGCCGTTCATCGCTCGCGCAGTCGTCGATGCGTTGCGCGAATACCCGCACCTCAATGCCAGCTTCGGTGGTGACCACCTCGTCGTCCACGATGAGGTCAACCTTGCCATCGCCGTCGACATCGACTTCAACGGGCTGTTGGCGCCGGTGATCAAGGGCGCCGAGGGCAAGAGGCTGCGACAGGTCGCTCGAGACATCGTGGACGTCGCCGCCAGAGCGCGCACCAAGCAGTTGATGCCCGATGAGCTTTCGGGCGGCACTTTCACGCTGACAAACGCCGGACAGTACGGCACGATGATGCAGTTCCCGATCATCAACCAGCCTCAGGTGGCGATCCTGTCAACCGACGGTGTGGCCCGAAAACCGGTTGTGGTCACTGATTCGTTCGGCAACGAGTCGATTGCGGTCCACTCGGTGGGGGTGTTGGCGATGGCCTGGGACCACCGCGCTTTCGACGGGGCCTACGCGGCTGCATTCCTGCATCGAGTCAAAGAGATCATCGAGACCCGCGACTGGGAGGCAGAGGTCCGCTGAGCACTCTGGTCGCTTCTGAGCGGACATTGCGCATCCGCTGGCTGGGAAGGGTTGCATACACAGATGCGCTCGCTTTGCAACGGTCCCTGGCCGGCAATCGCCGACACGACTATCTGCTCTTGTTGGAGCATCCGAATGTAGTTACTGTGACCCGGCGCACACCGGTGGATCATCTGCTCGCCGACATAGAGTCGCTCGGCGCTGAGCTGGTCGAGACGGATCGGGGAGGTGATGTGACCTACCACGGCCCCGGGCAACTGGTCGCGTACCCCATCGTTGAAGTGCCGGGACGTCGCGGCGGCGGAATGGCCGACACGGCTGCTTATGTGGCATCGCTTGAAGAGTTGCTGATCGAGTCGCTGCGCGATGTTGGCGTCGAGTCGGGGCGTATCGCCGGCTGCACCGGTGTCTGGGTAGATCTCCAAGGCCGGCAGCCCCAGAAGATAGCGGCTATAGGGGTGCGGATAACGAGGGGACGCTCGATGCACGGCGTGGCGCTCAACGTCGACCCCGACTTGAGCTGGTACGAGCGAATCGTGCCATGCGGGATCCGCGACAAGGGCGTCACCTCGCTGGCAGCGCTCGGGGTCGACGTTTCGATGCCCGAGATGGTCGAGGTATTCACGCAACGGGCGATGGCTCTGTTCGCTCCGCACATCCCAGTCGACCGCGCCGGGGTCGGGTTCAGAACCAGGCGGATGGATCTGGCGCCGTTCACCCGTGGCGAGGGTCCTGGACTGTCTGAGGCGACAATGTCCGGACAAGCGCCGTCTGAGCAGGCGTTCTCTGAGCAGGCTGACGGCACCTCGGTGCGTTTGCTCGGTCGTCTCGCTCAAGCGGGGGCGACCAGCCATGACCCGGTTCGGTTGCGTGACCGCAAACCTGCCTGGATGCGGGTGAAGTTCGATCCGGCGCCGGAGTATCGCCGGGTGCGTTCCACGATGCGCGGCCTCGATCTGGTGACTGTCTGCGAAGAAGCGGGTTGTCCCAATATTTCCGAGTGCTGGAATGACGGCACGGCCACTTTCATGATTCTGGGAGACCGATGCACCCGAGCTTGCGGGTTCTGTCTGGTCGACACGCGTCTTCCTCAGGCGCCGGACCCCGATGAGGCGGCCCGGGTGGCAGAGGCGGTCGAGTTGATGGGGCTGCGTCATGTTGTCGTCACGATGGTCGCCCGTGACGACCTTGAAGACAGCGGTGCCGGTGCGGTGGCCGAGGTGATTGCCGCGATCCGCGAGCGCTCACCCCAGTGTCGCGTGGAGACACTGGTATCTGACTTCAAGGGATGCGACAAGTCGCTGAGAACCGTGTTCGACGCGCAGCCCGATGTGTTCAGCCACAACATCGAAACGGTGGCGCGGTTGCAGCGTGCAGTGCGTCCGTCGGCTGGTTATGCGCGGAGTCTTTCGGTGTTGGGTCGAGCCAAAGCGGCTGGTCTGACGACCAAGTCGTCGATAATCGCGGGGATGGGGGAGAACGACGACGAGATTCGCCAGACCCTCGTCGACCTCGCCGCGCTGTGCGTCGACATCGTCACGATCGGCCAGTATCTGCGCCCGACGTCTCACCATCTGCCAGTGGCCCAGTGGTGGCAGCCTGAGGTCTTCGACGAATGGAAGCGCTTCGGCGAGTCGGTGGGAATCGCACATGTGGAGTCGTCGCCGCTGACCCGTTCGAGCTACCACGCCCGCCAGTCCGTCGACTCCCTGAAATCTGCGCGAATCACCACGAACAATGTGGGAAATCGCGCAGATTTCGTGCCGGGGAGCTGACGTCTATCATTGAGCCCTATGTTCGCTGAACGCCTCAACCGAGCACGAGAGAAGATGTCTGCCGACGGGGTGGATGTGCTGCTGTTGTCGGTCGGCGCTGATCTGCCGTACTTCTGCGGTTATGAGGCGATGCCGCTGGAGCGGATCACCATGCTCGTCGTGCCCCGCGACGGCGATGCGACGCTGGTCGTGCCGGCGCTGGAAGCCTCGCGGGTCAAGCCGCGTCCTGAGCTGTTCACGCTGAGTCCGTGGTCCGAGACCGAAGACCCGATAGCGCTGATAGCGGCACTGATGGGGACTGCGTCGACCGCCGCAGTCGGCGACCATATGTGGTCGGGGTTTCTCGTCGATCTGATGTCTGCTCGACCAAAAACCGAGTTTCGCCGGGCTAGTTCGATCACCAGCGGCATTCGCTCGGTGAAGGACGCTGCGGAAATCGAACGTTTGCGAGCCGCGAGCCGGGCCGTGGACGTGATAGCGGCGCGGTTGCAGCAAGGGGAGATTCCTCTCATCGGCAGGACCGAGGCCGAGGTGTCGGCTGAACTCGGTCGCCAGATCATTGCCGAAGGCCATGACCGGGTTAACTTCGCGATCGTGGCGACCGGCCCCAACGCTGCCAGCCCCCACCACGAGGCTGGTTCGCGGGTAATCGCCGAGGGTGAGGCGCTCCTGTGCGACTTCGGTGGGACGATGATCGGAGATGACGGTGTCGGCTACTGCTCTGACATAACCCGTTGCGTCTGGGTGGGGTCTAGACCGGACCGCGAGTATCTGGAGGCGTACGCGGTTCTGCACGAGGCGCAGGCGGCGGCGGTCGCCGCGGCGAGGGTCGGGACGCCCGCGCAGGACGTCGACCGGGCGTCTCGGGAGCGGATTGCTGCGGCTGGTTTCGGCAGTTACTTCATCCACCGAACTGGGCACGGGATCGGGGTTTCCGAGCATGAGGACCCCTACATCGTCGAGGGCAACACGGAGCCGCTGGTGGCGGGGAACGCCTTCTCGATCGAGCCCGGGATCTACATGCCCGGCCGCTGGGGGATGCGCCTTGAGGACATTGTGGTCGCGACCGACACAGGCCCTGACTCGTTGAACCTCGCCGACCACCATCTAGCTGTTGTGGAGGCATGACGAGTCGGCCTGCGCGATGCCGGTCCAAGACAGTGCCCCGCGGCTCCGGTTGTGTCCGGCGACGGCAAGCAGGTCGCCGAGCCCGGCTCGTGCGGCGTACGCGATCCATTTGTCGGTAGCTTGACGCAGTGATCCGCGTTGACGCCGCCACGGTTCTGCTGCAATGGGCGGCGGGTGGTTGGGTCTTTTTGTGGGTCACGACGCGGCGTCGTGAGGTGGGGCTCGGTTACGGCTGGTTGCAGAGAATCGTGTTCCTGGCCCTGGGTGCGGGTTCGGTGGCTGCGGCATTGGCAACCGATGTGGTCTGGACACGCGATCTGGGCACACTCGGATTCTTGGTGGTCGGCGGGATTGCGTTGGCCGTGTCGATAGCTCGCAAGTCAGCGGGCGTGTCGGGTCAGAGGTCCCTTGTTGAGCGACGCTCGGAACGAGTGGCGGAAATGACCGGGATCGACCGTGCTGAACCGCGCTTCGACGACTCGGCGCCGGAGTTTCCTCCGTTTCTGGATCTGGCGGCAGCATCGGTCGGCTTGGTCGCGGTGCTGTTCGCCTCGATCAACGCCGGTGATCCGGTCGCTCTGTCGATTGCCCGCGGGTTGGCCAGCGCCCTGTTCCTCGGCGTCGTGTCCGACGCGATGCTGTTGGGCCACTGGTATCTCGTGCAGCCGGGTCTGGCCAGAGGGCCGATCCTTGAGCTGGTGAAATGGACAGGTGTTGTCTGGGTCCCCGAGACGGTCCTGTTGCTGTGGCCCACAGGGATGGTGTCGGTGCTGAACGGCACGATCGACGACGCCTACAACGGCCTGCTCGGCTGGTTCTGGGTTGCCTGCGTGGTGACCACGATCGGACTGGTCGCTGTCACTCGAGCAGCCCTGAAAGAACGCGCTTATTCAGCGGTCATGGCTGCCACGGGTCTGATGTATCTGGCCATCCTCACGGCCTTCGGCCAGGATCTAGTAGCCCGGATCCTGCTGGACGCCTGATCGCTCCTACACGGCTCCGGTTGGGCTTGGTGGTGGCAGCGTTTTCGGCGGGCTCCGGTTGCGCCCGGCGTAAGCAACGCGCCCGGAACTACACTCAAAGACATGCCCAGAGCGATTTGGAGCGGAAGCATCAGCTTCGGACTGGTCAACATTCCGGTGCGCCTGTTCACCGCGGTTCGGCGCAAGACCGTCCGGTTCAACCAGATCGACTCCTCCACCGGGGCGCGCGTCAAGCAGAAACTGGTTTCTGCCGTTGACGGCGAAGAGGTCCCCAAGGAACGGATTGTGAAGGGCTACGCGCTTGATGACGGCGACTATGTGACCGTCTCTGAAGAGGAGATGACCGCTCTCGATCCCGATATGGCTCGCACGATCGACATTGCCGAGTTCATCGATCTGTCCGACATTGATCCGATCTTCTATGACAACGCCTACTACCTGGTTCCCGGCGATCAGGCGTCGAAGCCCTACAAGCTTCTGGCGAACGCCATGGATGAGGCCCAGAAGGTGGGCATCTGCCATTTCGTGATGCGTTCCAAGCGGTATCTGGCGGCGGTGCGTCCCGTCGACGGGCGGCTGTTGCTGTCGACCATGGTGTATCACGACGAGATCGTCGACCACGGCGAGATCGACGGGTTCGACACGCTGGCCGATATCGAGATCGACGAGCGTGAGCAGGCGATGGCGCAGCAGTTGATCGCCACACTCAACTCGACCTTTGACCCGACCCGCCACAGCGACACCTACCGAGAGGCGGTGCTCGAGTTGATCGAGCGCAAGGCGGCGGGGGAGCGCAGCGATGATCTGCTGCGGGCGCCGGCGCCTTCTTCCGACAAGGTTATCGACCTTATGGCTGCTCTTGAGGCGTCGGTGAACGAGGCCAAGAAGGCCCGCAAGCGCCACCCTGCAGCGGGGCCTGCAGCAGGTCAGAAATCGGGGCACTCGAAAGCTACCGGGCAAACCGGGCAGGCTGAGCAGGCCGAGTTGGCAGAGCGCACGGCGTGATCGGCGCCGATGGCTGAGGCCGAGCGCGTCGAAGTGACAGTCGACGGCCGACGGCTGTCGGTCAGCAACCTCGACAAGGTGCTGTATCCACTGGTCGGGTTCACCAAGGCGCAGGTGATCGACTACTACGTCCGAGTCGCGCCGATGCTGTTGCCCCATATCGCCGATCGCGGGATCACCCTGCGACGCTGGCCCGACGGGGTCACCAGCGACTCTTTCTTCGAGAAGCGCTGTCCTTCCCATCGGCCTGGTTGGGTCGGCACCTGTGTGGGTCCGGGAGACCGTCGGGGTGGCATCGACTACTGCCGGTTGGACTCAGTGGCAGCGATTGCGTGGGCCGCGAACCTGGCAGCGCTCGAGATCCATTCGCCGATGGCCAGATGCGGCGAGACCGACTCGCCGTCGATGGTCGTTTTCGACCTGGATCCCGGTGATCCGGCGACGATTGTCGAGTGCTGCCGGGTAGCGCTGGCGATCCGGTCGGTGCTGGAGAGCGTCGGTTTGGCGTCGTGCGCCAAGACGTCGGGCAACAAGGGCCTGCAGCTGTATGTGCCGCTCAATTCCCCGCACACGCATGACGATGCCTCCGATTTCGCCCTGGCTGTGGCGCAACTGCTTGAACAGGACTCTCCGGAGCTGGTGTCGTCCAACATGAACCGCAAGCGTCGTGCCAACAAGATCTTCGTCGACTGGAGCCAGAACTCCCGCCACAAGACGACGATCGCGCCCTATTCGCTGCGCGGCAGGGACCGACCGACGGCGTCGACTCCGTTGAGTTGGGATGAGGTTGCCGACGGCGCCGACGGCGAACCGCTCGTCTTCGAAGCCGGCGAGGTGCTCGATCGGATCGCCGAGCTCGGAGATCTCTTTGCCGACGCCCTCACGGTGCAACAACAACTTCCCACCACCGGCGCGTAACGCAGCCCATTGCGCAGCCTGATATTCGCGCAGCCTGATATTCAACCTGCTGGTACACCCCCTGGGACTCGAACCCAGAACCTGCGGATTAAGAGTCCGTTGCTCTGCCAATTGAGCTAGAGGTGCGCGAATCGACCGAAGGCGATTCTACGGGTGAACGAGGGGACTCGAACCCCCGACCTCCTGGACCACAACCAGGCGCTCTAACCAACTGAGCTACGCCCACCATGTTGCCCCGTTCTGGGCGCTAACCCGGACCGGAGTCAGGCAATGAGTGTATCGAGTTGCCGCACTCGGCGTACGATTATTCCGCCTCCGTAGCTCAACTGGATAGAGCAGCGAGCTTCTACCTCGCAGGTTGCAGGTTCGAGTCCTGTCGGAGGTGCGGTGCTCTGTTTGTTGCCGGGCGTAGCCGGAGCCCCCGTAGTTGGTTGTCGGGTGTGGTCAGCTCAGCTGGACCGCGACGCTTTGGCACGAAGTCGAGCCAAACCACGAGCCACTCTGTGACGTTCTAGGAACGCAGAGAAGAGCACACACACCAACAGCGCCGTCAACTTAGGCAAGACAGCGAAAACGAGCACCACGGAAGCACCGATGAACCAGGCCTTCAAAATCACCATCATCGAACCTCCCTCTGTACCTTGCTGCCTTCGACGGTTGTGCAGGCCTGTAGAGTCGGGCGATGGCGAACGACAGACTGCAGATCAGCTACGTTGAACTTCCGGCACCGCAGATGGAGCAGACCAAGCAGTTCTACAGCCGGGTATTCGGCTGGGACTGGACGGAGTACGGACCCGTCTACGTGGCCTACGAAGGAGGTGCTGTCGAGGTCGGACTCAACGGCGCGGGGAAAGCCGCCCCCGCCCATGCGCCGGGAGCGGAAGACCCGATCGGTCCGTTCGTGCTGATCAGCTGCTCCGACATCGAAGCCAAGCAAGCTGAAGTGGTCGCCGCGGGAGGGGAGATCATCTCGGCGGTCTACCCCTACCCGGGGGGACGGCGGCTCCACTTCCTGGACCCGAGCGGCAACATCTTGGGTGTCTACCAGTCGGATCCGCTCTAGCAGATCCAGATCAGCTTCTGCGGGAGCCGGCGGGACTCCTTTCCAGTTCCGCCTTTTCTGCCGTTCACATTCAGCCGTTCACAGCGGGGATGATCCGCTGGCCGTAGGCGTTCAGCGTCTCGTCTTTTTGATCATGCATCAGATAAATGGCGAATTGGTCGACGCCGAGGTCGCGCAGATCGCGTAAGCGGTCGATGTGGTTCTCCTCGTCTCCGAGGATGCAGAACCGGTCTATCACCGCATCGGGAACGAACTCCGTGTGAACCGCCCCGGAGCGTCCGTGCTCCGCGTAGTCGTAGCCCTCGCGGCCACCGATGTAGTCGGTCAGGGCAGTCGGGACCGCGTCGCCGGCGTCGCCGTAGCGTCCGACCAGATCGGCGACATGGTTGCCGACCATCCCCCCGAACCAGCGGCACTGGTCTCGTTGATGGTCCAGATCGGAGCCGACGTAGGCGGGCGCGGCGACGCAGATATAGAGGTCGTCGGGATCGCGGCCGGCCTCGGCTGCAGCTCTGCGCACAGCGGCGATGGTCCAGGCCGCGATCTGGGGATCGGCCAACTGCAGAATGAAACCGTCGGCCACGGTCCCGCAGAGATGGAGCGCCTTGGGGCCGTAGGCAGCCATCCACACGTCGAGTCTGCTGTCGCGGCTCCACGGAAAGTGCTGGGCAATGCCGTTGTGCTCGACTTCTCGTCCCTCGGCCAGACCCTTGATCACCGCTATCGACTCTCCCAGAGTCGTGAGGTTGACGGGTTTGTTGCCGATCACCCGCAGAGCCGAGTCTCCCCGGCCGATGCCGCAGACCGTGCGGTTGCCGAACATGTCGTTGAGCGTGGCGAACAGCGAAGCGGTGACGGTCCAGTCGCGGGTACCGGGGTTGGTCACCATCGGCCCCACCATCATCTTGTTGGTCGCTGAGAGCATTTGGCTGTAGATGACGAAAGGCTCCTGCCACAGCATGTGGCTGTCGAACGTCCAGCCATGGCTGAAACCCAAGGTCTCAGCTCGTTGGGTGAGATCAACCACCCGCCAGGCGGGGGGATCAGTCTGGAGAACAACGCCGAAGTCCATGATTGCTCCTTGGATTCTGTTGGATTTCTGCCGTTACTGGGCTACTGGAGGTACTGGCAGAGGCTGCGAGGAAGGTAGCGACCGTCGCCCTTGCGCCCCAGATACTGTCCGTTGTCCACGATCACCTTGCCCCGTGACAGAACCGTGTCGACATGGCCGGTCACCTCGACTCCCTCATAGGCGGAGTGGTCCATGTTCATGTGGTGGTTGTCGACGCTGATCGTCCAGACCTTGTCGGGGTCATAGATCACGATGTCGGCGTCCGAGCCGGCGGCGATGATGCCCTTGCGCGGATAGAGGCCCATCATGCGGGCCGGTGTGGTGGCGCATAGTTCCACCCAGCGGGCGAGTCCGATCTCGCCGGTGCGCACGCCCTGGTAGATCATGTCCATGCGGTGCTCGACTCCGCCGATGCCGTTGGGGATGGCGCGGAAGTCATCTAGCCCGAGTTCTTTCTGCTCCTTCATGCAGAACGGGCAGTGGTCCGTGGACACGACGGCCAGATCGTTGCTGCGCAGCCCCCTCCACAGCTCCTGCTGGTGGTGTTCGTGGTGTGACCGCAGTGGTGTTGAGCAGACATAGGCAGCGCCATCGAAACCGGACCGGTCAAGGTGCTCCTCCAAGCTGAAGTACAGGTATTGGGGGCACGTCTCGGCGAACACGTTCATGTCGCGGTCGCGGGCGATGGCGACCTGCTCGAGGGCCTCGCGTGCGGACAGGTGCACGATGTAGAGCGGCGCTGCGCCCACCTTGGCCAGTTGGATTGCTCGATGGGTGGCCTCGGACTCCAGTTCCTTGCGCCGCACATAGCCGTGGTTGACTGGGCTGGTGTCGCCGCGCTCGAAGGCCTGTTCGGCCAGAACGTCGATGGCCAGTCCGTTCTCGGCGTGCATCATTATCAGCCCGCCGTTGCCTGCGGCTTGCTGCATCGTCCGCAGGATCTGGCCGTCGTCGGAATAGAACACGCCCGGGTAGGCCATGAACAGCTTGAAACTGGTGATGCCCTCGTCGACGAGCAGGTCCATCTCCTTGAGGGAGTCGTTGGTGACGTCGCCGATGATCATGTGGAACCCGTAGTCCACAGCACAGTTGCCCTCGGCTTTGGCCATCCACACGTCAAGACTGTCGCGGACCGCTTCGCCGTAGCGCTGGACCGCGAAGTCCACGATGGTGGTGGTTCCGCCCCAAGCTGCGGCCCGGGTTCCCGATTCGAAGTCGTCGGAGGCTTCGGTGCCCCCGAAGGGCAGTTCCATGTGGGTATGGACGTCCACACCGCCGGGCACCACCAGCTTGCCACTGGCGTCGATTACCTGAGCGCCCGCTTCGGCGGCTGTGGCGATGGCGCTGCCGGGTTGCAGGAGCGCAGCCACCTGTTCTCCGTCGATCAGAACTTCAGCGAGTGCAGCACCGGTGGAGGCGACTACCGTGCCCCCCTTGATCAGTGTCGTCATGTCGGTCTCCTCCAGTTGTTCCGCAATGTGTCTAGTTCGACGTGTCTAGCTCGTTGTGTTCAGTTCAGCGAAGGATGTGTCTAGCTCGATGTGTTCCGCAATGTGTCTAGCTCGATGTGTTCCGCGAAGGATGTTCGGCGATCAGCGGTTCAGGGTGCTGTCAGCCCTCCGTACAGGTCTGGGCGGCGGTCGCGGTAGAACGCCCACTGGTCGCGGACCTCTGCGATCTGGGCGAGGTCCAGATCGCGCAGCACCAACTCTTCGGCCTGGTCCGAGGCGGCGCCATCGAGGATCTGCCCTCGCGGGGTTGCAAAATAGGACGTGCCGTAGAAGTCGTTGTCGCCCAGAGGCTCGACCCCGACCCGATTGACGGCGCCCACGAAGTACATGTTGGCGGCCGCCGCGGAAGTCTGTTCGAGTTGCCAGAGGTAGGCTGAAAGCCCGCGGCTCGTGGCCGACGGGTTGAAGACGATCTGAGCGCCGCCGAGCCCCAAGGCCCGCCAACCCTCGGGAAAGTGCCGGTCGTAGCAGATGTAGACGGCCACTTTGCCCACCGCCGTGTCGAACACCGGGTAACCCAGATTCCCGGGGCGGAAATAGAACTTCTCCCAGAATCCCTTGACCTGTGGAATATGAGTCTTTCGGTATTTCCCCAGGCACGAACCGTCAGCGTCGATGACCGCGGCGGTGTTGTACAGGATTCCGGGCTGTTCCTGTTCGTACATGGGGAGCACGATCACCATCTCATGGCGTGCGGCCAGCTCCTGAAAGCGCTTCGTAGTGGGGCCGTCGGGGATGGCTTCGGCGTATGAGTAGAACTCAGTGTCCTGGACTTGACAGAAGTAGGGCCCGTAGAACAACTCCTGAAAGCACATGACCCGGGCGCCCGCGGCGGCGGCTTCCGCGACGTATTTCTCGTGGATGGCGATCATCGATTCCTTGTCGCCCGTCCACGCCACTTGCACGATTGCTGCGCGCACTTTGTCAGCCATCGCCCTCTCCCTTTCCGGCTCTTCTGTCATGCCGACTCGGCATCCAACCGGGTCTCCACGACGGATTCGCAGAGACTACTGCAATTCAAGCTCTGCCGCCGAGCCGGTCCTAGAGCGCGCGCGAATAGGCAGGTATTCGAATTGCAGCCGTTGTTCCCCGCTCTTGGCTCGCTTCGCCCACCGGGCCGCTCGGGGCCTCCTAGGCTTCCGAGCCCATTGCCTCGGCGGCGCGGCGAGCCAGTTCATCATGGTCCACTTCCTCAACACGGGATGCGACGCCCCAGCGGTGTCCCCAAGGGTCGAGGAACTGTCCGGCGCGGTCGCCATAGAACTGCTTTGTGACCGGCCGCAGCTCTGCAGCCCCCGCGGCCAACGCGGCAGCGAAGGTGGCGTCCACATCTTCGACGTAGACGTTCAGCGAAACCGCTGTCCCGCCCAGAGTCTTGGGGCCGACCACTCCGATTTCGGCGTACTCGTCGGAGATCATCACCAGCGAGTCGGCGAACTCCAGCTCGGCATGGCCGATCTTGCCTCCGTCCTCCAAACGCATCCGTTCTGTGGCGCCGAGCACTTTCTTATAGAACTCGATTGCGTCGCTCGCTCCGTCGACGCAGAGTGCGGGAGTCAGTTTCGGGTAGTCGCCTGGTATCGGGTCGGTCATCGGGTTTCGCCTTTTCTTTCTTGTCGGTGGGCAACTGATCGGTGCGCGCCGATCGTTGCGCATTGAGCGGGCAGGTGAACGCCGATAGTATCCGCTGCTGTCCGTCGACGGATAGCGATACGGGGGATCAGTGCCAGACGCGAAGAGCACGGGACTCGAACTCTTGGACGCCGCGGGCGTGACTGTCGGCGGCGACGCGCCCCAGGACATTCATATTCACGATGACCGGCTCTGGTCGCGCATCCTCAGAGACCGGGAACTGGGATTGGGCGAGTCGTACATGGACGGCTGGTGGGAGGCCAACCAACTCGACGAATTCCTGACCGTGGTCCAGACGGCCGATCTCCGGTCAATGGTGACTCCGAGCCCCCAGTTGCTGGTGCTGGGGGTCAAGGCCGCAATAATGAACCAGCAATCGAAGGCAAAGGCCCGCCGCAACGCGCAGGCCCATTACAACATCGGCAACGACCTGTACGAGCGGATGCTCGACAAGCGGATGATCTACTCGTGCGCCTATTGGCGTGGCATCGCCGAGGACGCCGGCCTCGGCTCGGGTGGCGGCTCAGACGACCCTGCGGGTTCGGGTGACACAGCCCTGGATTTGGCCCAGGAAGCCAAACTGGATCTCATCTGCCGGAAATTGGGACTTGAACCAGGCATGACGCTGCTCGACATCGGCTGCGGCTGGGGCGGTTTTGCCCAGTTCGCCGCAGAGCGCTATCAGGTGGAGGTGACGGGGATATCCCCAGCGGAAGAGCAGATAGCCCTGGCGAGGCAACGTTGCAGCGGTTTGCCGGTGAGAATCGTCAGAGCGGACTATCGCGACTTGGACGGAACTTTCGACCGCATCACGTCGATCGGAATGATGGAGCATGTGGGGCCGAGAAACTTGTCGACCTTCTTCGACAAGTGCCGCGAACTCCTCGATCCCGACGGGATGATGCTGCACCACACCATCGGCTCCAATGATTGGCGCACGTCGGGCGACCTGTGGTTCGATCGGTACATCTTTCCGGGTGGTGTGCTGCCCTCGCTCGGCCAGATAGCCAAAGCAGCCCAGTCCCGCTGGACGATCGAAGACGTCCACAACTTCGGTCCGTACTACACCCGCACGTTGTTGGCCTGGGATGCCAACATTTCGTCTAACTGGCATGAGATCCCGCATTATGACGAACGTTTCCGGCGGATGTGGCACTACTACCTGATGAGTTCGGCAGCGGGCTTTCGGGCACGCGCCATTCAGCTCTGGCAGATCGTGTTCACCCGATCGAAACGCGCTCTGCCGATCTGGGCTCCGGTTCGTTGATCTGCTGAGCCTGCTGAGCCTGCCGAGCCGTGGAGCCTGTCGGGCTGCCTGCCGAGCCTGCCTGCTGAGCCGTGGAGCCTGCCGAGCCGTGGAGCCTGCCGAGCCGTGGAGCCTGCCGAGCCCCGTGGAGCCTGCCGGGCCCGTGGAGCCTGCCGAGCCGAGCCTGCCGGGCCCGTGGAGCCTGCCGAGCCGAGCCTGCCGGGCCCGTGGAGCC
>JAPPMP010000002.1:18569-54932 GCA_028819005.1 Acidimicrobiaceae bacterium | reverse complement strand
GAGCCTGCCGGGCCCGTGGAGCCTGCCGAGCCGAGCCTGCCGGGCCCGTGGAGCCTGCCGAGCCGCCGAGCTGGTTCTCAGAACTGCTGTTCTTCGGTGCTGCCCTTGAGCGCCAGAGTCGACGCCTTGCCGCCTGAGATCACCGTCGCCACGTCATCGAAGTATCCCGCCCCGACCTCGCGTTGGTGGCGTGTGGCCGTGTAGCCCTCGCCTTCCATGCCGAATTCACGTTGTTGCAACTCGACATAAGCCGACATGTCCGAAGATTCGTAACCCTGTGCCAACTCGAAGGCGGAGGCGTTGAGGGCATGCCATCCGGCGAGGGTGATGAACTGGAACGCATAGCCCATCGAACCCAGCTCCTTCTGGAACTTGGCGATCGTGGAGTCATCCAGTGCTGCGGACCAGTTGAACGAGGGAGAGCAGTTGTAGGCCAGCAACTTGTCGGGATAGGTGGCATGTATTGCTTCGGCGAACCGACGTGCTTCGTTGAGGTCGGGGGTTGAGGTCTCGCACCAGATCAGGTCGCAGTAGGGGGCGTAAGCGAGGCTGCGTTTGATGGGCGTTGCCAACCCCGGTTCGGTGTAGAAGAAGCCCTCTGCAGAGCGGTCGCCGGTGAGGAACTCGCGGTCCCGTTCGTCGACGTCGCTGGTGATGAGGTTGGCGCCGAGCGCGTCGGTGCGCGCAACAATGATCGTGTCGACGCCGACCACGTCTGCAGCCAGGCGAGCTGCACTCAGAGTTGAAATGTGCTGCTGGGTCGGAATCAGCACCTTTCCGCCCATGTGCCCGCACTTTTTGGCCGAGCTCAGCTGGTCCTCCCAGTGAACCCCGGCCGCGCCCGCTTCGATCATCGCCTTCATCAGTTCAAAGGCGTTGAGAGGGCCGCCGAAGCCCGCTTCTGCGTCCGCCACTATCGGCAGCAGGTAGTCCACCTTGGGGGAGCCGGATGTCTCGGACCACTCGATCTGATCCGCGCGCCGCAGAGCGTTGTTGATCCGAGCCACGACCGAAGGCACCGAATTCGACGGGTACAGCGACTGGTCGGGATAGACATGCCCCGAGAGGTTCGCGTCGCCTGCGACCTGCCAACCGGAGAGGTAGATGGCGGGGAGGCCGGCCTTGGCGTACTGGATGGCCTGGCCGCCGGTCATGGCGCCCAGGGCGTGTACGTAGTCCATCGTGTGGAGCTGGTGCCACAGCTTGGCTGATCCCTGTCGTGCCAGTGTCAGTTCGGGGGTCACCGAGCCGCGAAGTCGCACAACGTCTTCGGCCGTGTAGTCGCGCGTGAGTCCGGCCCAACGTTCGTTGCCGGCCCAGTCGGTTGAAATAGCTGCCACCTGCTCATCGAAGCTGGGGTGCTCGGCCTTTGTGGGTTTGCCGGTCATCTGATCTCTCCTGATCTCTGTGCGTGCTGATCTTTGTGTGTGGGTTTGTGCTTGTGATTCTGGATTTTCGGGAGGGGTGGGGCTGGTGCCTCACAACAGCCGGCAGGCCTCGGTGGTGAGGAACTCGGGGTAGTCGTCGGTTGTGGTGAGTTCTGAGAGCAGTTCTCGTGCCTCTGTGAAGCGTCCGGCCGCCCATGCCTCCTCGCCGAGTTCGCTTCGCAGCGACTCGGTCTCGTCGTCAATGAGTTGCTCGAGGAAGCTTCGGTCGAGAGTCAGTCCGTTCGAAAGCCGCACTTGGTGACGGCGCCATTGCCAGAGCTGTGCTCGACAGAGCTCTGCCATGGCGGTGTCTTCGAGGTGGTCGTCGATCGGGACGGCGGCATTGCCGACGAGCCACTCGCCGAGATAGCGGACCACGATGCGAATGTTGGTTCGGACGCCGCCCTCGGAGATCGAGCCGCGGGTGGAGGAAACGGCGAGCAGATCTCCGGCGGTGACATACACGTCGTCCCGTCGGCGTTCAACCTGGTTCGGCCTGTTGCCCAGCACCTTGTCGAACTCGGCGACGGCCGCGGGAACAATCTGGGGCACCGCGACTCGGGTCCCGTCGAAGCCGTCTCCCGCTTCGCGCCGTTTGTCCGCCGCAACCTTGCGCAGAGCGCCCGCCGTGCGCGTCGGGTCGTCGGCGTCGGGTATGACCCCCGACATGCCGCCGATGGCATGGGCCCGGCGACGATGACAGGTCGACACCAACAACTCGGTGAAGGCTCGCATGAACGGAGTCTTGACCGTTATCTGGTCCCGGTCGGGAAGCAGGAAATCCCCGTTGTTCCGAAAGGTCTTGGCGACACTGAACAGGTAGTCCCAGTTGCCGGTGTGGAGACCGGTGATGTGATCGCGCAGCTCGAAGAGGATCTCGTCCATCTCGAAAGCGGCCAGGATGGTCTCGACCAGCACTGTCACTCGGATCGTGCCGCGCTGCAGGCCGAACCGGTCCTCGGTGTGGTCGAACACTTGGTTCCAAAGACGGGCGTCAGCCTGTCCCTCCAGTTTCGGGAGGTAGAAGTAAGGCCCGCTGCCGCGTTCGATTGCGGTGTCGTAGTTGTGGAAGAAGCAGAGTCCGAAGTCTGTCAGGGCGGCCGAGATCGGCTGACCTTCGATGGTCACATGCGACTCGTCGAGATGCCATGCCCGGGTGCGAACCATGAGTGTGGCCGACTGTTCGCTGAGATCTGTCAACTCGCCCGCGTACGCAGCCTTGACGTTGGCTTGGCCGGTCAGAATGTTGTGCCAAGTGGGCGACGTCGCATCTTCGAAATCAGCCATGAAGACTCTCGCGCCCGAATTGAGGGCTTCGATCATGAACTCGGCTGTGACCGGGCCGGTGACCTCGGTGCGGCGATCCTGCAGATCCGGAGGGGGAGGGGCGACGCCCCATTCGCCTGAGCGAATGTGGGCTGTCTCGGCCCGAAAGGCCGGAAGTCGGCCGGCGTCGATCTGCTTTTGGCGGATGACTCGATCTGCCAGCAGTCTCTGTCTCCTCGACTCGAAATTGTGGTGCAGCTCTGAGAGGAAGTCGGCTGCCTGCGCGGTCACGATCGCTCCGGCCAGAGGGTGCGGGGTTACGGTGCAGCGGGGCAGTGTCATTAGCACAATTCAGTATGAGTTGGCTGAACTAAAATAATGCCAGAAATATCGTGACGATATTCGTTGCCGTGTTTGCAATAATCAGAAAATCTGACATTCTTGTGCAATGGCAGACCGATTCGACCTCCTCGTTCTGGGTAGCAGAGTGCGCCACGCACGTCGACGCGCGGGGGTCACGCTCGCGGAAGTCAGCGACATCGTGAACCGCCCAGCGCCCTACCTGTCGCAACTCGAGACCGGCAAAGTCGAACCGAAGCTCACGCTTCTGGGTGAACTCGCTGAGGCGCTCGGCACGACGACGGCCGATTTCCTCGCGCCGGAACCCCCGAACCGTCGCGCGTCTCTGGAGGTCTCCCTGGCACGAGCCCAGAGCGATCCCGCCTACCGGGCGCTCGGATTGCCGCACCTCAAACCGTCGGCCAAGGTCTCCAACGACGTCTTGGAACATCTCGTTGCGCTCTGGAACGAACTGGGCAGTCAGACCAGCGAAACCCGACAGGAGCCTCCGTCCGAGACCCGCTTCGCAGATGTTGCCCGATCAGCCAACATCGCGTTGCGCGCCGAAATGCGCGAAAGGGCCAATCACTATCCCGAAATTGAGGCAATCGCCGCACAGGCGCTGGCCGACGCCAGCTACCCCGGAACCGGGCCGATCAGCGAGAGGGTCCTCACCGAGCTTGTAGCCAACCAGGGATTCACGATCGAACGGGTTCGGGCGATGCCCCCGACCGCGCGCAGCATCACAGACATCCGCGACAAGATCATCTTCATTCCCGACCGAGGAGGACTGAAGATCCGCGAGGCTCGGTCCGTGGTGCTGCAGACGCTCGGACATTTTGCACTTGCACACCACGAAACCAGCGACTTCGCCGAATACCTTCGTCAACGCATCGAGTCGAACTATTTCGCGGCGGCGATCCTCGCCCCCGAGGCGCCGGCGGTCGACTTCCTTCGCGAAGCTCAGGCTGACGACGATATTTCCGTGGAAGACCTCAAGGAGATCTTCTACATCTCATACGAGATGGCTGCCCACCGCTTCACCAACCTCGCCACGCGTCATCTGGGCATCCCCTGCCACTTCCTGCGCACCGACAGAGAAGGCGTGATCAACAAGGCGTACGAGAACGATGGGATCCGTTTTCCGGCGGCCCCCGACGGCGGACTCGAGGGCCAGCGGGTTCCGCGTCAGTGGGGGAGTCGCCAAGCTTGGAATGCTACGGGGAGTTTCCTGCTGCACAGTCAGTTCACCGTCACCAACGGCGGGGAGTACTTCTGCACGACCTACATCGAGACAGAAACAGATCGCTGGCCCCATGCGATCACCCTGGGCACGCCGACGGAGCACGCGCACCATTTCCGCGGATCGGACACTCTGCGCAAGGAGTATGCCCGGGACCGGGAGATCGAACCTGATCCAGCCCTGGTGAACGAATGGAAGGACATAACCTGGCCGTCGGCCGCAGAACGCAGCCATGTGCTCTCAGCCCTGCCGCCGTCAGATCTGGAATTCAGCCCGTTTCCGGGAATCGACCTGCTCGACGTGTACAGATTTCTGGAGCGCCAACGGCGCGGTCGGCGACTTTAGCGCGCCACCACCAGCACCTGATCGATTGTCGCGGTCGCAATATGGACCAGTTCTTCGCGCCCCTTGCCGACAGCCACCGCGACCACATCGGTTCCCGCCGCTTGCAGGCGACCGTCGATGCTCTCATCTCCGACGGTCACGACAACGTTCGCATGGTCAGCGACCAGCTCGTCGAGTGTGTCTAGCAGAATCATCGCCGGCACTGGGCGCGCCCCGGTCACGGGACGGGTGGTCGGCGAGGTTCTGATGGTCGCGATCGCCCCAGTCGGAATGAGCAAGTCGCCCTCGGGGCCGCGCACGAACACGAAGTCAGCGCCGACCGCAATGATCTGCCCCTCGCAGACCTCTCCAGCAGTGGTTTTGATTGTCGCCGAGAGATCTCGTTCGGCCAGGTCGAAAAGCACGCCGGCGACAGAAGCCCCCTGCGCTGCCTGCTGTTCAAGGGATTGCTGGCGGGCCCGGGCTGCGACCGCTTCATCGACTCGGCAATCAGCCAGCCAACGGGACAAACCGACCAGCCGGTCGTCGCGATCGGCGTCGATCGGCTCCCTGTAGAGCTTTCTGTTCATGGATTCCCGAGGGTAGCGCTAATATCTAGGTGACCGATGACCGAACACACCATCACCCTTCACATTCCCGGCAATCATCTGATGGGGGCGCTGCTAGGTGAGTACGATCAGCATCTGCGTCACATTGAGGACGCATTCCCGGACACAACCGTGACTGTGCGGGGCAATGAGGTGCATCTTTCGGGTCCGGGAGCGGGAGCCGCCAGAACGACTTTCGAGGAGCTCGTGCTGCTTGCGGAGAACGGCCAGCGCCTCGATCTCAACACCCTCGACTCGACGATCGACATGGTGCGATCTGACGAAAGACCTTCAAGCGTCCTGACCCATGAGATTCTCCGCGCCGACCGGGGCAGAGTGATCCGCCCCAAGTCGAGCGGGCAGAAACGCTACGTGGAGGCGATAGAGGGCAATGTCGTCACCTTCGGGATCGGTCCAGCGGGCACCGGCAAGTCCTGGTTGGCCGTGGCGATGGCGGTTGCGGCGCTTCAAGCCGGCTCGGTTGAACGGATCATCCTCACCCGGCCGGCGGTCGAGGCGGGAGAGCGGCTCGGGTTCTTGCCGGGTGACCTGATGGCGAAGGTGGACCCGTATCTCCGCCCGCTGTATGACGCGCTTCACGATATGGCCGGCGCCGACGGTGTTGAACGGTTGATGGAAAGAGGCGTCGTCGAGGTGGCGCCGCTTGCTTTCATGCGAGGACGCACGCTCAACTCGTCGTTCATCATCCTCGACGAAGCCCAGAATACGACCGCAGAACAGATGAAGATGTTCTTGACCAGGATCGGCCATGGCTCCAAAGCTGTGGTCACCGGCGACATCACCCAAGTCGACGTTGCCACCGGACGCAGTGGGCTGTCGGGTTTGGAGCCGATTCTAGGAGGCATCGACGGCATCGGCTTTGTCCGGCTCTCCAAGCGCGACGTCGTCCGGCACCGCATCGTGCAGGAGATCGTCGACGCCTACGAAAGAGCCGACGCCGCCGGCCATGCCCACGGTGGAACCGGCCATGCCCACGGTGGAACCGGCCATGCCCACGGTGGAACTACGTGAACGACGCAGCCGGCCCGGTGGTGGTGGTACTCGACGAGCAGAGAGACGTCGAAATCGACACTGAGTGCTGGCACCGCCTCGCTTCGAGAGCGCTCGTGTCTTCAGGCGTCATGAGCGGTGAACTCAACCTGATCTTCGTCGATGAAGCGGCGATGACCCGGCTCAACCGCCGGCACATGGGAAAACGCTACGCGACCGACGTACTGTCGTTTCCACTTGACGGATCACCCTCTGTTGATTCGAGCACCCCCGAGTTCGGCGAGACGCTGATCGGGGATGTGGTCGTCTGTCCCGCCCGTGCGGCTGCGCAAGCCCGCGACCACGAGGGCCAACGAGGCCACGACGGCTCTCTTGAAGACGAATTGGCGCTGCTGATCGTCCACGGTGTGCTGCATGTGCTTGGACATGACCACTACGACACCGCCACCACAGACCGAATGCAGTCCTGCGAACAGGCTCTGCTCCGACAGCACCACCGCGCATGATCTGGATGCCGGCAACCGTGGCGGCGGCCCTGATCGCAGGGCTCGTTGCCGGGGTCGCACTGACGCTGGCGGACCGCATTCCGAAGCGCTTTCTGATCAGGCGCGCGGAAGCACCGGTCGCATCCGAGGACGAGTTGATCGCGCTGACCGAAGCGGCGGCAGCTGACGATGTGATCGACGACGAGGAACGAGAGCTGATCGAATCGGTGTTCGCGCTGGACGACACGATCGTGCGCGAAGTGATGGTGCCCCGCACTGACATGGTCGCAGTCGCATCCGAATTCAGCATCACCGAGGTTGTCGATCTCGCCATCGAGAAGGGTTTGAGCAGGCTCCCTGTGTTCGCTGAAGACATCGACGACATCGTCGGCGTCTGCCTGATGAAGGATCTGACCCGCGCCGAGCGGGCCGGCCGCGGCGCTCAGCAGGTGCGGACCGTGATGCGGCGGGCGCGTTTCGTGCCCGAGACCAAGCATGCAGGCGATCTTCTGCGAGAGATGCAGGCCGGTCGATACCACCTTGCTGTTGCTGTCGACGAGTACGGCGGCACAGCTGGTCTGGTCACGCTCGAGGACGTCGTGGAGGAACTGGTCGGCGAAATCGTCGACGAGTTCGACGTCGAAGAGCCGCTCGTCGAGCCTCTGGCGGGCGGCGAAGCTCTGGTGCACGGGCGGATGCCGATCGACCAGCTCAGCACTCTGGTGCGGTCCAAACTCGGGGAAGGTGACTGGGACACGGTCGGGGGCCTGATATTCAGCACTCTGGGCCATGTTCCAACGGTCGGTGAGTCGATCGAGGAAGGCGGCGTGCTTTTGAAGGTCGAGCGTATGGAGGGCCGCAGGATCACCAAAGTGCGGATGACTCCGGTCGCCGCCAACTCCAATCAAGCCCCCGGGCATGGGAACGCAACCGATGGGTGATGAGCGCCCGGTTGCCGGAACGGGGGCCGGCCACGATGAGCGCTCGGGTTTCGTCACCCTCATCGGTCGTCCCAACGCCGGAAAATCGACGTTGCTGAACAAGATCCTCGGCTTCAAGGCGTCGATCGTCTCCGACAAGCCCCAGACGACCCGCACCCAGATACGAGGGGTTCTGAATCGCGACGGGGTCCAGATGGTGTTTGTTGACACTCCTGGAATCCACAAGCCTCGGACCGCCCTCGGCGCCAGCCTCAACGCCACTGCCAACCAGGCGAGCTCGCAGGTCGACGTTGTGTGCTTCGTGCTCGATGCGACCGCGCGCTACGGCCGCGGCGACGCCGCCATAGCCGAGCGAATGCCCAAAGACTCTGTGATCGTCGTGACCAAAGCCGACATTGCGTCGCGTCAACAGATCGCCGGACAGCTCGCAGCCACCAGCCACCTCGACGCCGCGCAGTGGTTCCCGGTGAGCGGAAGAACCGGCGAAGGCACAGACGAGTTGGTTGCCCATCTGATCGATCAGATGCCGCCGGGTCCCCGCCTGTATCCCGCCGAGATGCTCACCGACGTCGGCGATGAGTTCTGGGTGGCCGAGCTCGTTCGCGAGAAATTGCTGGCCTTGACTCGCGACGAACTGCCCCACAGCGTCGCCACCAGGGTCACCGAATGGGAGTGGCCGCGGATCCGTTGCGAGATCCTCGTTGAACGGGAGTCCCAGAAACCGATGGTGATCGGCAAGGGCGGAGAGGTGCTCAAGAAGGTCGGCACTGCGGTTCGCGCCGAAATCGGCGAAGAGGTCTATATCGAGCTCTTCGTGAAGGTGGAGAAGGACTGGCAACGTCGCCCCGAGATGGTCCAACGCCTAGGTTATTGAGACGCCTGGGTTATTGAGCCTCGCGTCTCGTTGGAACTGTTCTAGCTGCTCCGCAACTGTCGAAGCAGGTTCTCGGCCTCGCTGCGGTCCTTGGTTCGACGCATCGGGGGCAGGGCGCCGAGCAGCGCCCAGCGGTAGCTGCGCGAGGTGGCCAAGCGAGGGTCCAGCACGGCAACGACCCCGCAGTCGGTTGTTGAGCGGATGAGTCGTCCCGCGCCCTGGGCCAGCATTGTTGCGGCCCTCGGCAGATCAACAGTTCGGAAACCGTCGGTTCCGGCGCGCTCGCGGCGTGCCTGCAGCACTGGATCGTCGGGTCGCGGAAAGGGGATCCGGTCGATTATCACCAGGCTGCAGGTGGGTCCGACCGCGTCGATGCCCTGCCAGAAGGACAACGTCGCGAAGAGGCAGGTCTCCTCGTTGTCGATGAAGCTCTTCAACAGTTGTGCTTTCGATCCCTCGCCCTGTTGCAACACGGTCCAGGGGACTCGCGGCTCGATGTGGGCGGCGGCTTGCTGCATCGCCCGCCAACTTGTGAACAATGCCAAGGTCCTTCCGCCGGCCGCCGATATCAACGACTCGATCTGGCGCAGCAGCGATTCTCGGTGCTGTTGACTCCGCGGGTCGGGAAGGTCCGCTGCGCAGTACAGCAGGGCATTGGCTTCGTAGTCGAAGGGACTCCCGACGTCGATTTCGACGGTGTCGGCAGGGAGCCCGAACTGGGAGGTGGCATTCAGCGGCATTGTTGCCGAGGTGAGCACCGCGCCGCGGTGCGACCACAGGTTCTCAGCCAGAATCTCGTCGATGGCCAGGGGCGTGGAACACAGGCTGGGGTTGTGGGCCGGACCGTCCACCCACATGACTTCGTCGTCTCTGGCCCAGCGGAGGAAGCTGATGTCGTCAAGCACCGAGCTGATGGACTGGCGTGCCCGAATGGTCCGGTTCATCACATCGGAGGGCGCGTCGGCGGGCACCGCCCGAAGGTCGTCGAGCAGATCAGCGACACGCCCGGAGACGAGGTCCAGCGTGCTGGAGAGTTCATCTGGCGGGCCTTCGGCCAGACGGCTCCCGGTCATCGGCGCCAGGCGTTTCTTGAGCGATTCGGCTGCATCGTCGACCGCTTCGGGTGCTTTCGAGTCGGCTATCACCGCCCTCGCGGCGGCCGCGGCGGTCACCAGGCGTGCTGGGCTCACAGAACGGCCTGTGGCGCCGGCGACAATGTCGGTGAGTTGGTGCGCCTCGTCGATGATCACCATGTCGTGCTCGGGGAGAATCCCTTGAACCGCGACATCGATGGCATAGAGATGGAGGTTGACGATCAGCACGTCCGCGTCCGCAGCGCGGCGCCAGGCTCTCTCGGCAAAACAGTTCTCGCCCTCGGGACATCGGTTGGCGCCGGGACACTCCTGACGACCCACGCTGACCTGCTGCCAGACCCGGTCGCCGACGTCGGCCAGTTCGGATCGGTCGCCGTTCTCGCTCGTCTCGGCGAACTGCCGGAGTTTCTTGAGTGTCTTGTCATCCGGAGCGGCGTCATCGACGTCAAGACCGAGACCCGGTTCGGATTCTGCTTCTTCTGCTTCGGTGAGGCGCTGCAGGCACAGATAGTTGGAGCGGCCTTTCAGAACGGAGAAATCGATCGGCGTCTCCAGCCTGCTCGACAGGAACGGCAGGTCCTTGTCGGCCAACTGGTCCTGCAGCGCCTTGGTCGCGGTCGCGACCACGACCTTCTGGCCAGACAGCGCGGCAGGCACCAGATAGGCGAGCGACTTGCCCGTACCCGTACCGGCTTGCACCACCGCATGGCCGTTGTTCGCCAGCGCGTCCGCAACCGTGGCGGTCATCTCCTCCTGTCCGCTGCGACGCTCTCCACCGCCTGGGAGGTCAGCCGTGACCCGGGCGAGCATCTCAAGGGATTGTTCAACGGTGTTCATGTGGCGAAAGTTCCCGGATCTTCAGACACCCGACCTGTGCGTCGGTGCGGCGCCTACGGTTTGAAGGCTAGGCCGATGATCCAGTCGACGATCAAGACGATCAAATAGCGCTGCGCTCCGAGCGGATAGGTTCTACGAGGTGCCCGTCGATTTGCTTGACCTGCTTGACCTGGATCGGATTCCCCGTCATATCGCCTGTGTCATGGACGGCAATGGCAGGTGGGCCCAGGCCCGGGGTCTGCCCCGCACCGAGGGGCACAGGGCGGGTGAGCATTCGCTTTTCGAGGTGGTGGAAGCGTCTTTGGAAATCGGCGTCGAATGGTTGACCGTGTATGCCTTCAGCACCGAGAACTGGCGCCGGCCCCGCGACGAGGTTCGGTTCCTGGTCAACTTCAACGAAGAGATCCTGGTTCGGCGCCGGGATGAACTGAACGAACGCGGGGTGCGGATCCGCTTCGTCGGCCGACGCGACTGGCGGGTCCCGAAACGGCTGATCCGGCGGATGGACGAGGCGTCCGATCTGACCAGGGGGAACCGTGGGCTCACCTTCACCATCGCGTTCAACTACGGAGGTCGAGCGGAGATCGTCGACGCGGTGCGTCGGATAGCGGCTTCCGGCGTGGCCCCCGAGAAGATCACCGAAACGACGATCGCCCGGAATCTTTACGACCCCGAAATGCCCGATCCCGATCTGGTCATCCGCACCTCCGGTGAGTACCGAATCTCGAACTTCCTGTTGTGGGAGTTGGCCTACAGCGAGTTGGTTTTCACCGACACTCCCTGGCCCGAGTTCCAACGGCAGGAGTTCTTTGCCGCGATCAGAGAGTTCCAGGACCGCGACCGCCGTTTCGGCGGCGTCGATCACGGCGATATGAGCGGTGGCTGACGTGAGCGGAATTTGTTGTAAACGGCCATTGCCATGAGTCTCTACAGGGATCAAGCGGTGGTCCTGCGGGCATGGAAGCTCGGTGAAGCTGACCGGATCGTCAGTCTCCACACTCACGACAACGGCAAGGTCCGTGCTGTTGCCAAAGGGATCCGTCGTACGAAATCAAAGTTCGGGTCACGGCTCGAACCGTTCAGCCATGTGTCGATCCAGTTGTATCGTGGCCGGGGCGACCTCGACACGATCACCCAGGTCGAGACGATTTCTCGTTTCGGGTCCCTGCGAGACGATCCGGAGCGGTTCGCTCGCGCCGAAGCGCTGCTCGAGGCAGTCGAGGGAGTTGCTCAGGATCGTGAACCGGACCGAGCGCTTCACGTCATGCTGGTCAAGGCGCTGGCCACGCTCGAGCTGCACACGCCGGAGAAGGGCCAGAGCTGTCTGGTTGTCGCCGCTTTCTTTCTCAAGCTGCTCGCCCATGAGGGGTTGCAACCTCAACTCGACTCCTGTTGTCGGTGTGGCAGCCCCGAAGCGCTTGCGGCGTTCGATCTCGATGAGGGAGGAGTGCTGTGCCGCCAGTGCCGTCGCGGGCGCCCCGTCTCTGGGGCGGTGCTCGATCTGATGAGGCGGATTCTCAGCGGCGGGCTGGCGAGCGTGTTGACTGAAGACGCGACGCCTGCTGCGGTCGAGCTGCTGGCGCTGTCCACCGTGCTGTTGGAACACCACTTGGAACGACGCCTGCGCTCCATCGCCGTGCTGGATCAAACCTGACGCTGCCGCGACCTGTCGCAGGTTGAGGCGCTGGGCGCTGGGCGAGTTGGCGGCGGACGGGCGCTGCCGCGACCTGTCGCAGGTTGAGGCGCTGGGTGCTGGGCGAGTTGGCGGCGGACGGGCGCTGCCGCGACCTGTCGCAGGTTGAGGGCTTACTGGCTTATGGGTATCCAGCGACCGCCGGACTCGCTCCATTCCATCCAGGCTTCAAGCTCGGGGTCCCACTGGATGTAGGCGTCGCGTGCCTCATCCCACATCGGCGCGTCGACGCCCGGCTGTTGCGCTTCGGCTTGGCAACCTGCTTCAGGCGCCGGTGCCGGCGCGACTGTGTCGCCGGCTTGTGGTTCGGCAACGGCGGAGGCTCCAGTTGCCGGGTCGGCGGCTGGGGGTTGTGTTGCGATCGGTGCAGACGCGATCGGGTCGGCGGCTGGGGGTTGTGTTGCGACCGGCGCAGACGCGATCGGGTCGGCTGCCGGTGGTTGGGATGGCGGCGCCTGAACCGGCGGATCCCAGAGTCCGGGCGCCGTCGTCGTTGGTCCGGCGACTTCGTCGACTCCGGGGACCAGTGCGGGCACGCCGACATACTCCTTGTCGACGACCAGAGTCTTGGCGGCGAAGTCACCGATGCGTCGATGCCCCTTGGAAGCCAATCCCAGGATCAGTCCGGTGACTGGTATGAACCAGGGGAACGAGTCGGCAATCAGCAGTATCCAGCGCAGAAACTGTTTGCCGAAGCCGGCTTTGTCGAATGTGCTCTGGTCCACGACTCGAACGCCGGCAGCGAGCTTTCCCAAAGAGCCACCGGTTATCGAAGAAATGACGACCGAGTTCAACACCGCTATGGCGAGCGTCAACAAGAACAGGGTGTTGAATCCGTCGGCCTCGAATACGAACACCGCTGAATCAAGGTCTACGCACACGTCGCCGTTGTCCAAGGCTTCGTAGTGTTCACATATCTGCGTAGCCAGGGCCGGGTCATCGACCTCGTCGAGAGTGGCCATTGAGAAGACTGCGATCACGCCGACCGAGAACAGGATGAGAAAGTCGATGACGTAGGCGAAGCAGCGGCGGCCGAACACGGCCGTCGGGTCAGCGGTCACCGGATCGTTGGGCTCGATGGTCTCCACTGGGATGCACCTCCGGTAGCCTCGCGGCCATGGGCGACTCGGAACTGTTCGACGGACTTTTCGACAAGATAGTGAACCTATCGAAGCGCCGCGGATTTGTGTTCCAGTCTGCGGAGATATACGGCGGTTTCCGTTCGACTTATGACTTCGGGCCGCTCGGGGTCCTGTTGCTGCGCAATGTCAAGGAGGCCTGGTGGCGTTCGATGGTCCAGCACCGGCACGATGTGGTCGGTCTCGACGCGGCAATCCTGTCGCCGCCTCAGGTGTGGGAGGCGAGCGGCCACCTG
This sequence comes from Acidimicrobiaceae bacterium, assembly GCA_028819005.1. GTDB lineage: Bacteria > Actinomycetota > Acidimicrobiia > Acidimicrobiales > Aldehydirespiratoraceae > VXYK01. The sequence goes on along the minus strand of JAPPMP010000002.1, from coordinate 41,415 downwards.
GCCAACTTCTCGGACCCGCTGGTGGACTGCACCGACTGCAATGCCCGACACCGCCAGGACAAGCTTGAGGATCCCGACACGTGTCCGACATGCGGGACCTCCGGTCGTCTCACCGAGGCGCGCGAGTTCAACTTGATGTTCAAGACTCACGCGGGCCCGATGGCCGACTCGACCGCGGAGGTCTATCTGCGCCCGGAGACCGCCCAGGGTATTTTCACCAACTTCGCCAATGTGCTGCAGACCAGCCGCAAGAAGCCGCCTTTCGGCATCGCCCAGATCGGCAAGTCGTTTCGCAACGAGATCACGCCGGGGAACTTCGTCTTTCGGACGAGGGAGTTCGAGCAGATGGAGATGGAGTTCTTCGTTCCGCCCGATGACGCCGACCACTGGTTCAGCTATTGGTGTGAGCAGAGGCTGGACTGGTATCTGGATCTGGGCATTCCCGAAGCAGACATCCGCCTCCGGCCCCACGACTGTGATGAATTGAGCCACTACTCGTCGGGAACTTCGGACTTGGAGTATCGCTTTCCGTGGGGTTGGGACGAGTTGGAGGGCATCGCCAACCGGGGCGATTTCGACTTGACTGTCCATGCTGAGCATTCCGGCGAGCGCCTCGAGTTCTTCGATCAGGCGAACAACCGGCACTACGTGCCGCATGTGATCGAGCCGGCTGCGGGCGCCACCCGCGCGGCGATGGCGTTCTTGATGGCTGCCTACGATGAGGAGACGGTCAACGACAGCGTTCGCACGGTTCTGCGCCTCGACCCGAGGCTTGCGCCGTACAAGGTTGCGGTCCTGCCATTGTCCAACAAGGACACGCTCACCCCGACCGCGCAGGAGGTCTTCGAGATCGTCAAACTGCGCTGGATGGCCGACTACGACCAGACACAGTCCATCGGCAAGCGCTACGCCCGACAGGATGAGATCGGCACGCCCTATTGCGTGACCGTCGACTTCGACACGCTCGATGATCGAGCCGTCACTGTGCGTGAAAGAGACACACGCGAACAGGAGCGAGTGCCGATCGATCAACTTGGGGGATTTCTCACTGCTCGGCTCGGCTGATCGGCTCCGGCGGCCTCTACCACGGGTGCGGGATTGGGCTAGTTTGCGGATTGATGGGCATCCACGGTGACGACATCGCGAAAGTACGTGCCTCCGCCGATCTCGTCGCGCTGATCGGCGAACACACCGACATCAAGCGTTCGGGCCGGAATTGGATGGCCCGCTGCCCGCTCCACGGCGAACGCACCCCGTCGCTGTCGGTCAACGCGGAGAAAGGGGTCTACTACTGCTTCGGCTGTCAACGCAGCGGCGACGCGATCACTTTTGTCCAGGAGATCGAGAAGCTCGATTTCGTCGGCGCGGTCGAGTCGCTCGCGTCCCGTTACGGGGTGCAGTTGCGTTATACGACTCAGGGCGAGGGAACCACCCGGGCCCGCAAACGGCTCCTGCTCGACGCGGTTGCCGAAGCAGTCGACTTCTACCACCAGCGGCTGCTCGACAGCCCCGACGCCGGAGCGGCCCGCGGTTATCTGCGCTCGCGCGGCTACGACCGTTCAGTGGTGAGCGCCTACAAGCTCGGGTGGGCTCCTGACAGTTGGGATGAGCTGGCCAAACACCTGAGATTGAACGCTGCTGACCTCAAAGACAGCGGCCTCGGGTTCGTGAATAAGGCTGACCGACTGCAGGATTCTTTCAGGGCGCGCATCATGTTCCCGATCGCCGATGAGCGGGGGGATTTCACGGGTTTCGGCGGTCGTGAACTCCCCGGAGGTGAAGGCCCCAAATACAAGAACACGATCGGTGAAGCAGCGGTCTACGACAAGAGCAAGCTGCTCTACGGACTGCACGCCCACCGCGAGGGCATCGTCAAAGAAGGCGAGGCGATCATCTGCGAGGGCTACACCGACGTGATCGGCTTCGCCAACGCGAACATACTGAGGGCCGTTGCCACTTGTGGCACTGCTCTGACCGAGGAGCACATCAAACTGCTCAAGAGGTTCTCGGCGGATCGCCTGGTTCTCGCATTCGATACTGACCAAGCCGGCCTTGCCGCCGCCGAACGCGTCTACGAATGGGAGCAGAAGTTCGAGCTCGACGTGCGCGTGGCCGATCTGCCACCCGGTGTCGACCCCGACGATGTGGCCCGTGAGGACCCCGCGGAGCTGGCCAGGGCCGTGCAGGAGACAACTCCCTACATGCGTTTCCGCATGGAACGGGCTCTGGCCGGCGGTGATCTTTCCAGTCCCGAAGGCCGGGCCCGCTCAGCGGAGCGAGCAGTTGACGTCGTTAGCGAGCATCCTGATGCGCTCGTTCGGGATCCCTATCTGATGGAGGTCGCCGACCGTTGCCGGGTTGAGGTCAGCAGGCTGCGCGAGCTCGCTTCCAAGGCCCGCCAAAAGCCGCCGGCAACTGCAGGCCGTGCCCAACAAGGCCGTGCCCAGCGAGGCGGCGCCCAACGGGCGGGCGCAGAACGCGAGGTCCCGAATGCTCCCGACGGGGAGACTCAGGTCACCAGGCCCGAAGCGACCCTCACCGATTCGCTCGCAACTGCGGCAGAGGACGAAGCTATCCGGCTCGTCATCGACCAGCCCGACCAGGCCGCACGACTTCACGCCAGCCTGTTCGGTCACAGTGTCCGCCAGGAAGCCTTCCAAGCGCTTCGAGACAATGGCTTCGACGGGGCCCCGGACCGTTGCGGGCCTCAGGCCGCGGACTTGTTGCGACGGCTGGCTGTGGAAGGGTTCGACGCGGACCGAGACGATGTGCTGGCGGGGGTGGCGCGCCTGGCGGGCCAGCGAACCCTCGCCGGTCTGAACCGCGGTCTGCGTTCCTACGAACCGGCCGCCGACGCAAGAATCGAAGTCAGCCGCTCGTTCACCTGGCTCAAACAGGAACTGGAAAAACTCGACGAACCTGCGACCCGCCGGCGAGCGATAGACGAATTGCTACCATGGTTGGTGAGTCACGCAGAATGGAGGGCAAGGTAAGGGTGCCTTTCAGTGTCAGTTCCGAGGCGGGGTCGACTGACGATGCTGTGCGCTTGTATCTCAAGGAGATCGGACGCGTGCCCCTGCTCGATGCTGAAGAGGAAGTCTGGATCGCAACCCGTATCCGCAGCGGGGGAGAGGCAGCGGAGACCCTCGCAGAGATGTCGGTCACCAATGAAGAACTCGAACCTGCTGAGCGAGAGCGCCTCGAGTGTCTGGTCAGCGACGGAGAGCAGGCTCGTGATGAGTTGACACGAGCGAACCTCCGGCTCGTGGTGTCGATCGCCAAGCGCTACGCGGGCCGTGGAATGGCATTGCTCGATGTGATCCAGGAAGGCAATCTCGGCTTGATCCGAGCGGTGGAGAAGTTCGATCACAGCAAGGGCTTCAAGTTCTCGACCTACGCCACCTGGTGGATCCGCCAATCGATCACCCGAGCGATCGCGGATCAGTCGCGCACCATCCGCATACCCGTTCATGTCGCTGAAACCGTCAATCGGGTGAAACGCGTGCAGTCGGAGATGCGCCAGGGTCTCATGCGCGAGCCCACGGTCGAGGAGCTGGCAGCCGAAGTCGACGAGCCGATCGAGAAGGTCTCAGAAATCCTCCGGATCTCTGAGGATCTGTTGTCGCTCGATTCACCGATCGGCGAGGGCGAGGACTCGAACCTCGCCAATTTCGTGGAGGACCAGAATGCGGTGGCCCCGGGTGACGCAGCAACCCGGAGTCTGATGGTGGAGGCGGTGCGAGAGGTTTTGGGCGACCTTCCCCAAAGGGAGCAGGAAGTCGTCCGGATGCGTTTCGGGCTGGACGACGGTCGACCCCGGACGCTCAAGGAGGTCGGCGAGGCCTTCGGAGTCACCCGGGAACGCATCCGGCAGATCGAGGCCAAGACTCTGACGAAGTTGCGCCACCCGCACCGCAGCGAGCAACTGCGCGATTATCTGGAATCCCGCTGATCGGAACCTCTGCACATCGGAAAAAAACCGCATCGACATGAACTGGTGGCGGTATCATCTTCAATGCCGATCCGGGGTAGCTCAGCTGGCAGAGCGCTCGGCTGTTAACCGAATTGTCGTGGGTTCGATCCCCACCCCCGGAGCCACTTAGATCGGACATAATGATAGGTCAGAAGCTATTTCTTGCTTGTCAAGCTAGAAGGTTGTCCTCCAGTTTGACCCCTGCCACTGGACTCGGCTGCGCCTCTGGAGCCACCTGAAGCGACGGGGCGGCGGCGACTCAGAGACCAGACGCCCCCGGGCCGGCAAGACAGCGGTGACCTTCGACAAGCTCGAGGCCGGCAAGACAGCGGTGACCTTCGACAACCTCGAGGCCGGCAAGACAGCGGTGACCTTCGACAACCTCCCTGATCTGGCGCTGGAGGTCTGTGAGCACCGCAGGGGCTAGTCGATGAGGCCGCGGCCACGCAGCCAGACGCTCCAGACCTCGCGCACATGCTGCGACAGCCACATCTCGTCCCAGATGTCCAACAGCACGTCAAGGTCGATGTAGAAGCGCACATCGTCGTCGAGGCCCTCAGTCATCACCCGCGCGTAACAGGACCGCAGGGACTTGGGGTTGTCGAGGTTGGAGCTGTAGGGGAAACTCCAAGCGATGTGGCGCGGCAGGGTCACCCTGCCGCTGGCCTTAGGCAGCGACCGGTCCTCGATGTCGTCGGGGATCGACACCGGCCTCATCAGCAACGACCTCATCGACTTAGCGAGCCTCTCGGGGTGGATCCTTGGAAGGGCCGCGTTGGGCGGTTCCCCGGTTGACAGTGCGAACGCAGAGGCTGCTGCCGTCCGAGGCCCGTCCTTTCGAAGTCCGCCTCACCCGCTTGGCGGCCTCCCAACCCGTTCAGCCGCCCGGTGACGACGCCGAGAGTCTGTCATACGACGACTGCAAACACGAAGCCCACAGCTCCAGGAAGAGTCTGCGGTCGACTTCACCGACTGCTTCTGACAGGAATTCCACAATTGTCACGACTCAGCAGCCGCCGTCTCTGAACGGGTTGCTGCCGGCCGGCGGGAACCGTCCCGGGTCGAAGGGATACGTGATCCAATCGGTGGTGCACAGCCCGCCGAACTCGCCGGCCAGGTTGGCCAGCGCCGGCAGCGACGGACCCCGCAGCCAGGCCGCCCACAGCTCGGCGCCGTTGGTAATGTTGTCGGTGTACCAGTCCGGCACCTGGCCGGCCATGCCCTGCAGCACCACCTGCTCGGCCTCGGCGGTGGGCTCGCTCGGCACAGGCAGCGTCGCACAACCGGGGGAGTTGTAGTAGGTCAACCAGGCGCCCGGGACCATGACATGGTTCACCGTGTCGGCCAGGATCTCGGAACCGCTGATGTCGCCGTCGCTCCAGCAACCGGGGTGGGTGGTGGCGAAGTAGAGCTGCACCGCGCCCCACACCCTGTTCGGCGCCAGGCCGGTGTGCAGGTCATAGACGTGCAGAAGCTCGTGAACGAGGGTGCCGAGCGACATCGCGGTGATGTGCATCTCGTCGACCCCGCAACCGAACGCGCCCGGTGATGCGTAGCAGTGGCGCCACACGAGGCCGCCGAAACCAGATTGGACCACCAAGCTTCTGTCGCGGATGTGGTCCCAGGCGACCCGCATCCACGGGTAGTCGGCCTCGTGCTCGTGCACCACCGCGTCCCCCCACGTCCGCAACAAGCCGGTGGGCGTGAGCGGCACCTGATCGGCCGGAATCGTGGCGACCAGATCCACCCGGGTGGGGACCAGCCGGTTCGTGTTGCTGCCGTCGCCCAGCTGCCCTGCTTCGTTGCTTCCCCAGCACGACGCCGATCCGTCGGCGTGCAGCGCGCAGGCGTGAGGGCTCTCGCCGGGATCTCCGACAGCGAGGCTCACGGCCACCGCATCGGTGATTCCGGCCAGTCGCATCGCCCGGTCCCGGTCGTCGGTCGAGCCGTCGCCGATCTCGCCGGCGTCGTTTCGCCCCGCGCATGACACGCCGCCGTCGCTGTGCAGCGCGCAGACGTTGTCGTAGCCGGCCGACACCTCCACCACGTCAGTCATGTTCGGGATGCGGCGCCCGTTCTCCGGCGCCCAACCGTGCGGCCAGCAGTCGACATTCCCTGAGACCGTCGCCGCGCAGACATATCCCCAACCGATCGACACCGAAGTGAAGCCGTCGGGGCCGCTGATCCTTCTGAGGACGGTGGGGCTGTCATCCTTGGTGTACGGCCAGCCCCAGCACGAGATGTCACCGTCACGATGGACCACGCAGTTGATGTTGCTTGCGGCTGCGATCGCCACCGCGTCCGACAGGCCGGGAACCCGCTGCGGTGAGTAACTCCGCCGATCGGTGCCGTCGCCCAGTTGGCCGAGACTGTTGTTGCCCCAGCACGAGACGCTGCCGTCGCGGTGGGCCGCACATGTGTGCGACGCTCCCGCGCTCACTGCCGCCGCGTCGGTGATTCCTGGAACCTTCACCGGCAGGTAGTGGCGGCTCGGGTCGCCCTGGCCGAGTTGGCCACTAGCTGCCGCTCCCCAGCAGGAGATGGTTCCGTCGGTGTGCAGCACGCAGGCGTGCCCCTCGCCGTCAGGGTCGTCGCCCGTACTGACCGCCACGACATCCTTTAGCCCCGCGAGGGCGAACCGGTGCAGCAGGCTGTCGGTGCCCCAGCAGGCCACCCCGCTATCGAGACGGACCGCGCAGGTGCGGGCACGGGACGCCGAGATCAGCGTGTCATTGCCGCGGGGCCCCTCGGGGATCGAGAACGAGGTCCGCTCCTCGCGGTCATCGACACGGTTCTCGGCCCGATGCAGGAAGGTGGCCATCTCGCCCCGGGTGGTGTCGCGGTCGGGACAGAACACGGTGCCGTCACCGCAGCCCACAGTTATCCCCGAGGCGGCCAGCCGGGCCACATAGGCGGAGTACCACGCGCCAGCGGGCACATCGCCGAAGCCCGGGTCAGGCCCCTCGGGCAGCCCATAGGCGCGGCTTAGGAAGGCCGCCATCTGGCCCCTAGTCACGTTGCGGTCGGGACAGAACACGGTGCCGTCACCGCAGCCCTGGGTAACCCCCAACTCGGCCATGCGCTCGATGAACGGTGCATGGACGCTGGACGCGTCCACGTCGTCGAACCTGCTTTGGGTAATGGGGGACGGATCCTGGCCGTCGAGGACCCTGATAGTCCACACCGCCATCGTCTTGCGGTCTATCGGTGCCGCCGGGCACAAGCCGTCGTCGCACTCGGTGCCCGCGAAGACACCTTGGGCGGCCAGGTCCGTGACCGGCACCGTGAAGTAGGCGTCGGTCGGCACATCGCCGAACCCGCCAGGCTGAGCAGACTGCGCGGCTACCGACCCCGATGCAGCGGCAGTGAGCGACACGACTATAGTGGTGGCCGCCAGCTCGGTGATGAATCGTCGCACAGGCCTTCCCCTCATGCGTGGCACCCCCTCGCCCGTTGCCGGCGTCGAATCCGCTGCTCATTCGCTTGCCGAGCTGCTTCGCGGCGTGCCCGGTGGACGCACCAGCCGCTGCGACCGCCGCCGAGAGGAACGGGCGATGCGTTGGGCCGCCTGCTTGGTGGACGCAGCCGTCGTCGCGGCTGCGGCCCCAGATGAGCGAGCGGCCCGTTAGGCCCGCTCGGCGACCACACCAGCGACTGCTCGGCGACCACACCAGCGACCGCTACGGCCGCGCCGGCACGCCGCTGTCTTCAATGACCGCTTCCCCCACCACAGGTGACTCTCCTTCTCGCTTGAGGTTGAACCTGGCGAAATCTGACCCTTCGAAACGATGATCACAGATCACGCCGCCACCCCCCGGGGACCGGGCAGCCAGGACGGATCAACCATCTCAACGGCCAGCGCAGGAACCGTAAGCGCCTCCGTGTATAACCAAGCTGCGGCCGTCGCTGTCATGGATTGAGTATATGGGCTGCGACGCTCGGCCCGCAGCCCGGCACCCAACAGCACAACCAACGCCGCAACGTCAAGTGCGTATGTCACGCTGGGCGTGTCGAGGCGTTTCCGTGGCCGGTCCATGCTGTGACCGTTATGGCCCGAACAGGCCTGTCGGCATGTCCAGTTGGTCGAAGAGCTGTCCTGGAGGTGTTCGTTGGGGACGTCTCACGCCCAACACAGCGAGGCGGTGCAGCGCCCGCTCGTGGACGCAGTCGTCTCCGTAACCCAACGCGACCACACCGGCGACGGTACCGACCTCAGCGAAACCCCCGCCGACGCGTAATAGCAGCGCCAACCCGGCCGGGCCAGGGTCGCGTCGTTCCACGCCACTAGCCGCCAACGACGACGACTCCCAGCAGCCGATGAACCCCCGGACGGTGACGACCTGTGGCCCGAAACAGCGTCGCGTTCATCGAATCCGTCTTGAGACTGCCTGTTGGTGCAAGCAGTCTGCACTCAGGTGCGGTCGGCTTCGCTGTTCACCGGGCTACAGCGATAGTGTCTCGTTGGGCTCGTAGCTCAGTGGTTAGAGCAAAGGACTCATAATCCTTCGGTCGTGGGTTCGATCCCCACCGAGCCCACTATAGGCTCCATTAGTCGCTGGCCGGATGGCTAACACGGCTGACGGCGATGTTCAAGGCCTCACAGAGGTTGGGATCAAACCACGAAAGGCAACAACCATGAGCAACGACTGGGGTTTTGAGACCCGCCAAATCCATGCGGGCCAAGAAGCCGACCCGGCCACTGGTTCCCGTGCCGTGCCGATCTATCAGACCACGGCCTACCAGTTTCGCGACTCCGATCACGCCAAGAACCTGTTCGCGTTGGCTGAGATCGGCAACATCTACACCCGGATAATGAATCCGACCCAAGCCGTGGTCGAGTCCCGCCTCGCCAGTCTTGAAGGCGGCACCGAAACCGCGGTCGGCATTCCCGGGGCACTAGCGCTGTCGTCGGGCCAAGCAGCAGAAACCCTGGCGATCCTGAATCTGGCTGAGTCCGGCGACCACATCGTGTCGGCGGCTGCCCTCTACGGCGGGACTTACAACCTGTTCCACTACACATTGCCGAAGATGGGGATCACCTGCACCTTCATCGACGACGCCGACGATCCCGACGCCTGGCAAGCTGCCACGCAGCCCAATACCAAGGCGTATTACTGCGAGTCGATCGGCAATCCGATGAACAACGTGGTCGACGTCGCCAAGGTTGCAGACATCGCCCATGCCAACAATGTGCCGCTCATCGTCGACAACACTGTGGCCACCCCGTATCTGATCCGTCCCATCGAGCACGGCGCGGACATCGTCGTCCATTCGGCGACGAAGTTCATCGGCGGACACGGCACCGCAATCGCCGGTGTGATCGTCGACGGAGGCAGTTTCGATTTCGGGGCTTCCGGCAAGCATCCGATGTTCACCGAACCAGACCCCAGCTATCACGGCCTGGCCTATTGGCCGGCACTCGGCGCGGGCTCCTACATCATCAAAGCCCGAGTGCAGCTCCTGCGAGACATCGGAGCGGCTATTGCGCCGTTCAACTCCTTCCTGCTGCTGCAGGGTCTTGAGACGCTGAGCCTGCGGATGGAACGTCACTTCTCCAACTCGAACGCAGTCGTCGATTACCTCGCCTCCCACGATCAGGTTGAATCGGTCGCCTACGCGGGGCTGCCCGACTCGCCCTGGCACGACATCGCCAACGAACTCGGCGGTGGGAAGGGGTACGGCTCGGTACCTGCCTTTGTGATCAAGGGCGGGCTCGAAGCGGGCAAGAAATTCGTCGAGGCCCTCGAGCTCCACAGCCACCTGGCGAACATCGGCGACACCCGCAGCCTGGTGATTCAGCCCGCAGCCACGACCCACTCCCAGCTCACACCAGAAGAGCAGGAGTCGACCGGCGTCACTCCGGGGTTGGTGAGGCTGTCGGTGGGCCTCGAGTCGATCGACGACATCATCGCGGATCTCGACAAGGGGTTCGCGGCAGCGGCTTCGTTGAACAACGGAGGTGGATAACCGATGCTGAGCGAAGGTGAGCTGGTCGGCGACTTCAGCCTGGAAGACCAGCACGGCAACACCGTGACGCTGGACGACCTGGTTGCGACCGGACCGTTGGTCCTGTTCTTCTACCAGCGGACGATGACCCCTGGTTGAACCAGGGAAAGCTGCAGTTTCCGCGACCTGAAGTCGGAGTTCGCCGAACTCAACGCCTCCAGAGTGGGAATCAGCCCCGATTCGGTGAATCGGCAAAGACGATTCGATGAGAAGCACACACTGGGTTTCCCGCTGCTATCGGACCCCGGGGGCAGGGTGGCGCGTCTGTTCGGCGTCAAGCGCTTCGGATTGATTCCGCCGGTGCGGAGCACCTTCGTCATAGGTCAAGACCGCCGGGTGATCCGGGCGATCCGCAGCGAAACCGACATCGCTGTTCACACCGACGAGGCGCTGGCGGCCCTGAGAGAGTTGGCCACCTGATCAGTGCAGAACCCCTTGGCCACCTGATCAGTGCAGAACCCCTCAGGGTTCGTCAATCCAGGCCGGCGCGCGGTCGAGCAGGAATTCGGCGACCTTCGAGCAGCGATCCAGCACATCGCACAGCACGTCTCGACCGAAGAAGATTCTCGCCAGCTCCACCTCCACGCGGGCGACGATGCTGATTGCCCGAACCGGTCCGTCGGTCACCGCGGCGAAACTGTCTAGAGCGCTCACTTCGAGCGGCAACTCGGTGGAGCCGACGCCGGCCAGATCGGTCGCCAGGATGAGCAAGTCGGGCGCATACGGCAGCGGCGGCAGAGCGAAGCTGATCGTGAGCGGCAGGCGGATGTCGCCAGAGGGCTCGCCTGCTTCACCAACGCGATTCAATTCGTCTTCGAACATGATCAGCGACCGCGGGTCGACTTCGAGAGCGATATGCATGTCCAACGGGCCGTCACAAGCCCGATCGGGGTGCAGGTCGACCTCCCAGGTTTGTCTGTTGGTGTAAGTCTCGATGAAGTGCCGCTCATCGTGAACGTGGAAGCCGTGCTCGACCACATGGTCCTTGAGATCGGCAACGAATCCCTGTAGGTCGATGACTGCCATTGCCACTAGCTTGCCATGTCTCGGCGCGTATCGTGTGGGCGCCGACCTGATTGTCGGGGATTGTTCGTCAGCAGAGCGATTCGAGAGACAGAGAGGGGTCACAGGAGAGGGATAGAAAGCAAGGGGCAGGCAAGAAAGGAATAGAGAAAGACGATGAGGGCCAGTGAGGACCAGTGATGGCCAGTAGGAAAGTGATAGTCGTCGCTGGTGCCGACCTGCACGTACGGCCCGAAACAGTGAGGGCCAGTGAGGGACAGCCAGTGAGGGACAGAGGAAAGTGATAGTGGAGATGTGGGAGAGATGACAGAGTCGACGGAGTTGACCGCCCAAGAGGTTCTGGCCGTCCTGCAAGAAGCTGCTGATGCGGTCGTTGAGGCTTTCGCGGACAACCGCGACTGGGGGAAGTCGGGATTGCGCCACGATCAGTACGTACCGGACCTGGTCGCTGACGAAGCGGTGCTCGGTGTGCTGGGGGACACCGGTATCCGGGTCCTAAGCGAGGAGAGCGGCCTAGGGCCCGAGCGGCCCGGCCCGCGGCCCGAGCGGCCCGGTGAGCGGGGCGAGCATGAGCGGGGATCGGAGCGGGGCGAGCATGGGCGGGGATCGGAGCGGGGCGAGCATGAGCGGGGGGATCCCGAGCGGCTTGGCGGGAGACTGGTGGCGGTGGTCGATCCTCTGGACGGTTCAACCAACGCTTCGCTGCCGCTTCCGTGGTTTGCGACGAGCCTGTGTGTGGTCGACGACGACGGCCCATGGGTCGCGGTCGTTCACGACCATCCCGGCAATCGGCGCTACACGGCGATCCGCGGTCGCGGAGCCGACCTTGACGGCGTCGCACTCCGGACACCCCCGCCGGTCGAGTTCTCCGAAGCAGTCGTGGCTGTCAACGGTCTGCCGCCCGCCTCGCCCGGCTGGTGGCAGTTTCGCACCATGGGATCCTGCGCTCTCGAACTGTGCGCTGTAGCCGATGGGCGTTTCGCTGGTTTCGTCGACTTCGCTGACACGCTCCACGTTTGGGATTACTTGGGTGCGGTGCTGATCTGCCGCGAAGTCGGCGTGGAGACGGTTGACGCCGAAGGCCGGGACTTGGCGTGTATCGATCACAAGGCTCAACGGTCGCCGGTTGCCGCTCCACCGGCGCTGTTGCACCACCTTGTGGAACTGAGGCAAGCTGTCGGTCCCGGCCGTTCCGACTGGTAGCGAATCTTTGGTTGTGCTCGGTTCCATTTGCGCTAGATTTGTGCGCGAACCATTGACCCAGGCCGCAATAAGGCGTTGCGCGCCGCTGATACGGGTTTGGTTAACCTGGAAGGGAACAATTCATGAACAAGAACAGTAAGTTGCTGCGTTTGCTCGCGGTGATATTTGCGATCGTCCTCGTAGCTGCGGCCTGTGGTGACGACGACGGCGATGACGCAGAACCCGTCGAGACAACTCCGACGGAGACTGCTGCCCCTGTCGAGGACGACATGGCCGAAGACGAAGGCGGCCGCTTGGCCGCGGTGATTGCGCGCGGCGCTGTCAACTGCGGTGTCAACGACACGCTTCCCGGGTTCGGCATCGTCAGCGCAGACGGCACCAATGAAGGCTTCGACATCGACTTCTGCCGCGTGGTGGCCGCAGCCGTGCTCGGAGACGCCGACGCTGTGAACTACACGCCCCTCGACGCATCCCAGCGTTTCCCGACGCTGCAGTCCGGCGAGATCGACATGCTGGTGCGCAACACCACCTGGACCGCGAGCCGCGACGGCAATGAGCAGGCGAACTTCATGTTCACCACATTCTTCGACGGCCAGGGCTTCATGGTGCGCGACGACAGCCCGATCCAGTCGGTGGCCGACATGTCCAACACCAACATCTGCGTGCTCCAGGGCACCACTACGCTGCTGAACCTCAACTCGGTTCTCGGCGACATGGGCGTGCCGTTCAACTCCGTTGAGTTCCAGTCCAACGATGAACTCCAACCAGCATTCGTTGCAGGTCAGTGCGAGGTCTGGACCTCCGACGCCTCCCAATTGGCGGCCTTCTCGGCCACGCTCGACGTCGGCACCCGCGTCCTTGGCGACATCATCTCCAAAGAGCCCCTCGGGCCAGTGGTGGCTGATGGCGACACTGAGTGGGCGCAGGTTGTGAACTGGGCCACGATGGCCACGGTTCAGGCCGAGGAGTACGGCATCTCCTCGAGCAACCTCGCTAGCTTCAGCGACACCGACAACTCCAATATCCGCAGGTTCCTCGGTCTCCCGATCGAGGGAGAAGTGGCTGAGGTAGGACTTGGTCTCCCCGCTGACTTTGCTACTCAGATCGTCAGCCAGGTGGGCAACTACGGTGAGATCTACGAGCGCAACCTCGCGCCGCTGGGTCTTGAGCGTGGTGTCAACGCCCTGTGGACTGACGGCGGTCTGATGTACGTCCCGCCCTTCCGGTAGGCCACCAGCGCTGATCTGACTCTGCAAGACGATTCCGGTCGACCTTCGAAGATTTTCGGGGGTCGCCGGGATCGTCTTGCGCGTCTGGCGTCATTCGCAACAGATATTCTGAGAGCGTGCGCGGATTGAAAGGTCATTGCGCTGATACCTGTTGTTCCCCGCTCTTGTTCGCTGCGCTCACGGGCCGCTCGGGCCACGGCCTCGCTGTTCGGCAACCGTGTTCGGGATCAATCCGCTCGGCCTCTGAAACAGATTTTCTGAAATGCTCCGCGGGGTGAGCAACCTGCGGTACTGTTCGGTTGTCGGTCACGCCGACAGCCGGTACATCCACCGATACACCACGATGTGCAGAGAGGGGGCGAGAAGCACAGATGCTCGGCAGGCTGCTGTTGTTGGTGACCGCCCTAGTGCTGGTAACAGCGGTTTTTCTTGTCGGTCGCTATGTCATCGACAAGGTCACCCGGCGGGACACCTCTGACCGACCTCCACCGTGGCGCGACCTGAATGTGCTGTCACTGGCAGCTCAGGTTGTCACCCTCGGGCTCATCGTCACCGTCGGTGCTTGGCTATGGAGCAACTTCAGGGACCGCACCGACGCCATCGGCCTCGAGCTCACCTTCGATTTTCTGGACCAACCCTCTGGGATCTCCATAGCCGACAACCCGCTCAGCTCGAATGCGGGTATTCGCGACGCGTTGCAGCAAGGGGTCAAGAACACGTTCTTGATCATCCTGTTGGGGATTCCTCTTTCGGTTCTGTTCGGGACCCTCGTCGGCATCGCCCGGTTGTCTGCCAACTGGCTGGTGCGGAAACTGGCAACCGCATACGTCGAGTTCTTCAGGAACATTCCGCCCCTGCTGGTGATCGTGTTCTTGTGGGGAGCTGTCTTCCTCAACTTCCCGATCGGGGCGAGTCCCACAGCGGAAGCCGCGTGGCGACCCTTCGGCGGCTGGATGATCTTCAGCAATAGCCGATTCGCGTTTCCTTCCATCATCGGTTTGGACAACTTCGGGATCTACCAACTGCTGATTGTGGCCAGCTTGGTCGCGGCCGTCGGGGTTTGGGTGTGGCGGACTTGGGTGTTCAACAACAAGGGGACGCCGCATCGCAGGGCGCTGTGGTCCTTGGCGACCGTAGTCGTGCTCGGAGTGGCGTTCTTCTTTGCTCTGGGAGGACCTTTCGAGTTCTCCAAGACCACCGTCGAGAATCGGGTCTGGTCGGGCGGCTTCCGGATGCAGATGCCCTATGTGGCGGTGATGATGGCGCTTGTCATCTACACCGCTTCGCATATCGCCGAGATTGTTCGGGGCAGTATCTTGGCCGTTCACAAGGGGCAGGTCGAGGCCTCCCATGCTCTGGCCCTCAGCGGTTTGCAGCGCTACCGGTTCGTGATACTGCCTCAGGCGTTCCGCATCGCTTTTCCGCCGTTGATCAACCAGTTCCTCAACTACACGAAGAACTCTTCATTGGCGGTTGCGATCGGTTTCGCTGAGACAACCTCGATCATCAGCAACCTGTTCGGGCAGTCTCAGCCGGCGCCGCAGCTCTTGTTGATTCTCATGGTCATCTACTTGATCTTCTCGTTGATCCTGTCGGTGATAGGCAACCTGGTCAACCGGCGTCTCCAGTTGAAGGGGGCATGATGTCGGTGGCTGATTCCAACTCGGTTGTCCACGACGAGGCACAGGACACCAGCGACCTGCCCCCGACCCATCGCTTGTCCGCGGGTGAGTGGGCCAGGAAGAACCTGTTCAACAATTGGTACAACTCGCTCGTCACGGTTGTTGTGGTTTGCGGCATAGCTTTCGCGGTCCTTCAAACTTTGGGCTGGTTGTTCTCTTCGGATTTTCTGATCATTCGGCGCAACCTCGCCCTGTTCATGATCGGGCAGTTCCCGCGCGACGAGCTCTGGCGGACTTGGGTGTCGGGGTATCTGTTGATGGGGGCGTTCGGAATCGGCTCCGGAGTCCTGTGGCGGTCTGCTCAGGCAGACGCTGAAGAGAAAGGTCTGCCCACGGAGTCCCATTCTTGGCCTGATCTGCTGCGCCGGTTCTGGGCGATCATCGCGGTGTTGATCTTCTTTGTCTCCTTCGCGAGAACCGTGCCGCCGTTCGTCGCTCTCGCTGGGACTTTCGTGGTGTTCTTCGTCAGTCGCGAACTGGGCCGCAGGTTCAGTGCCGCGGTCCGCACCAGAGGACTGTTCTTCGCGGGGCTGCTGGGGTTGCTCTCGCTGCTGGTGCTCGCGGGATCGGGAGGCTTGGTCGCGTTGACCGTGGGCGGGTTGGCCGGCGTCTGGACATTGTCGGAAGCCCGGCGTTACGCAGATGAACGGGGCGTTGGTTCTCCGGAGATGCGTGGGCGGTCGAGGCGTTGGCGCCCGCCGTATCCGTTCAAGCGGCGAGTCGGAGGGGCACTGGCCTCGCGGGTTGCGGCAGTCGTCGTCGGCGTCGGCGTCTGGTTCGGATTGCGGACCATCGACTTGGGCGGTTATGGCTGGGAGGACTGGGGAGGGTTGCACCTCACCTTGTTCGTGACCGTTATCGGCATCAGCGCCGGACTTCCCGTGGGCATCTTGCTGGCCCTCGGACGCCAGTCGGACCTGCCGGTGATCAAGGGCGCATCGGTGATCTTCATCGAGTTCGTGCGCGGCGTGCCTTTGATTTCATTGCTGATGTTCTCGTGGTTGATGCTTCCCCTGCTGTTCCCGATCGACCTCGACATCCCCGGCCCGTTGACTCGGGCGATGATCGTCATCACCGCGTTCTCGGCGGCGTACATCGCCGAGATTGTCCGCGGAGGTCTTCAGGCGGTGCCCCGCGGGCAGATTGAAGCCGCGCAGGCCAGTGGGATGTCCGCCGGCAAGATCCAGCGTTTGATCGTTCTGCCCCAGGCGCTGCGCGCGGTCATTCCCGCCATGGTCGGCCAGTTCATATCGCTGTTCAAGGACACTTCGCTGTTGACCATCATTGGTTTGCTGGAGTTTCTGCAGACTTCCGCGGTGGCCAACGCACAGACAGAGTTCTTGGGGCAGGGACTGGTGACCGTCACCTATCCCTTTGTCGCCCTCGGGTATTGGGCTTTTGCCTACACCATGTCCAAAGAGAGTCGTAGAGTCGAAGAGAGACTAGGAGTCGGAGTGAGATGAGCGACACAGATGCCAACGCCACCGTCAACGCAGACGCAACCGAGGTCCTCGGGCAGGGAGACACGATCATCAGCTTGCGGGGGGTAGACAAGTTCTTCGGCGACTTTCAAGCTCTGAGCAACATCAACATGTCGGTCGGGGAGCAGGAGGTGGTCGTGGTGATCGGGCCTTCAGGTTCTGGTAAATCCACGCTGATCCGCTGCATCAACCGTCTCGAGCGGCACGACCGCGGCTCGATTGTCGTGGATGGAGTCGAGCTTTCCGACGACATTCGCGCGATCCAGGGGATCCGCCGTGAGACGGGCATGGTGTTCCAGAGCTTCAACCTGTTTCCGCACCTGTCGGTGATGGACAACATCACTCTGGCGCCTCGCAACGTCCGCAATATTCCCAAGGCTGAAGCCGAGGCGACGGCCATGGAGCTGCTTGAGCGCGTGAAGATCCCCGATCAGGCGAGGAAGTACCCCGGCCAGCTGTCCGGTGGTCAGCAGCAGCGGGTCGCCATCGCTCGATCTCTGGCGATGAAGCCGAAGGTGATGCTCTTCGACGAGCCCACCTCCGCGCTTGATCCCGAGATGATCAAAGAGGTGCTTGACACCATGAAAGACCTCGCGACCGAGGGAATGACCATGATCTGCGTAACTCACGAGATGGGTTTCGCACGGGAGGTCGCTGATCGTGTGGTGTTCATGGCGGACGGCGAAATCGTCGAGGTGGGTCCACCGGAGCACTTCTTCACGAACCCGACCGAGGAACGCACCAAGCTGTTCCTCAGCCAGATTCTCTAGGACCTCTCTAGACACGGGTACTCTGGGAAGGCACGTGCTCCGGTGAGGCAACTGTTCGGGTGAGCCTCCCCCTAGCCTATATTTGGCCTATATGGCTGCGGGCGCGTAGCTCAGTCGGCTAGAGCGCTTCCCTTACAAGGAAGAAGTCGGGGGTTCAAGTCCCTCCGCGCCCACATGGTCGAGTGACTTACCGGGTGCTTACTTTGGAGCGCGAGGCTGATGATCGCGCTCGACAGCGTTTGACAGAGTGTGACGTAGAACGGAGAGAGGCTTGAGACTCAAATTCATGGCAGTGGCAGCGCTTACCACAGTGCTGATGGCCGCGTCCTGCGGGGGCGATCAAGATGGCTCAAGCAGGGGAGTGGCCACATTGGTTGGAGTGGAGCCTCTCGAAACAGACACGCTCATGGACACCGCGCCGACCCCTGAAGCAGCAAACTCGGATTCCTCGGATTCCTCGGATTCCTCGGATTCCTCGGATTCCAGGGAGGGGACCGCCATCCGAGCGACCGTCTACCAGAGCAGCGAACCCGGAATCCCCACGGTCGGGGAAGATTTTTCTCAAGGGGACGCGGCTGACGAGGCCGCCGCACAGGAGGTTGACCCTGAACTTGCAGAAGCCGACGCAGAAATCGAGACCGAGGCAGAAGCCGACGCAGCGGAGACAGACCCCGAGCAAGCGTTGTTGAAATTCGCCCAGTGCATGAGAGAGAACGGGCTGTCGGACTTCGTTGATCCGACCGTGGACGCCACTGGCGCCGTGCAGTGGCGGCGGATGTTCGCCGAATCGGGTATAGACCCCTCTTCAGAGGACTTCCAGCAGGGACTCGACGTCTGCCGCCACCACTTCGAGGGTCTCGCTTTCGGAGGAGGCGGCGGCGGCGGATTCAACGTCACCGAGGAGCAGGACACTCTGCTCGGGTTTGCGCAGTGCCTGCGGGCAGAGGGAATTCAGGTGGACGATCCCGTGCTGGCCAGGCTCGTCACCGGTACGGGTGACAATCCCGGCACTCAGCTGTTCGGCCCAGCGTTCGATCCGACCGACCCGGATGTGCAAGCGGCCGTCGAAGCCTGCCGAGAGGAGCTCGGCGGTCTAGGCGGTGCCGGTGGCGCGCGAGCGGGAGGAAATCCGTAATGTCAGAAATGAACGAAACAGCAGTTCCACCAACTGTTCCGCCAACTCCGCCGGGAAAACGCCCAAAGCGCCGTTGGTTGGGTTTGATCCTGGTCTTGATCGTGCTGCTAGCCGCTGGGGGCGCAATGTTCTGGTTGGTTGGCGAGCAGACTGAGAACCCAGACGATCCCGCTGCATTGGCGCTGAGAACTGACGCCATCGAGGTGCGCGATCTTTCTGAGACGACCACCATCGCGGGCACCCTGGCTTACGACGACGCCCGAATCGTGGTCGCGCCCAGCAGTGGTGTCGTGGTGGAGGTTCCCGAGGAGGGGACGCGGCTCGAGCGCGGCGCCCGGTTGTTCGCCATCGACTCGATGGTCACCGACTCGCAAGTGACACAGGCCGAACAGAGGATTGCATCCGCCGAAGCGTCGGTAGCCGGCGCCGAGATCGCGCTCGACGATCTCGAGACTGGGGCGGGGCCCGCCGATCTGGCCGCAGCGGAAGCGTCGGTCGCCCAGGCCCGTCTGCTGCTCGACAATTTGACCGCCGCACCCACCGAAGCAGAGTTGGGTGCGGCGCGAGCTGCGGTTGCCCGTGCTCAAGAGGCTTACGATGACCTGCTTGCTCCGCCTTCAGAAGCTGAGTTGGGTGCGGCGCGAGCTGCGGTTGCCCGTGCCCAGGAGACTTACGACGACCTGCTTGCCGATTTGGATCCGACCATCAGAGCCGAGGCCACTGCGGCGATCCAGTTGGCAGATCAGCGCGTCGGCTCGACGCGAGCGGCGCGGGACCTGTCCTTTGTTTCTCTGGAGATCACCTGGCGCGAATACTGTGACTGGACCGACAGGGCGATCATGTCGGTGTGTGATGGCACAGTGCTGAGCCGTTTGCCTCTGAACGAGGGGCAAACAGCGGCCCTGATCGACGATATCGCCGATGCTCGGGCCGAAGCCGAACAGTATGGCTCACCATCGACCGAAGAAGACTGGGCGGATCTGTCGGAGCGTCTCGTCGATGCGAGCCTGACCTACACCTCCGATGTTGCAGCCCACGAGTCGGCACTGGCCAGCTTGGACGCTGCCAGAGACTCGTTGGCTGAGTTGTTGGCCGGTCCGTCGTCTGCGGACATCGAAAGCGCGCTCGCCAGCTTGGACGCTGCCAGAGACTCGTTGGCTGAGTTGTTGGCCGGTCCGTCGTCTGCAGATATCGACAGTGCACTGAACAGCCTGCAATCGGCGCAGGAACGGTTGCAGGATCTGCAAGACGGCCCGGACGCCTTGGAGGTTGAGCAGGCTCGCTCCAACCTGCAGTCCGCTGAAACCCGCCTCCGCGATCTGCTCGCGGACCCGGACAACGTCGAGTTGCTGCGTGCCCGTTCGAACCTGTTGTCGGCGGAACTCGCCCTACGCTCCGCCAAGGACGACTACGACGATCTGCTTGCCGGCGCCGACACTGCGTTCTTGTTCTACGGCGGCGGAGCGGCATGGCGTTCCATGTCGATCGACATCGCGCCCGGACCGGATATCACGTGGCTGGAGACCAACTTGATCGCCCTCGGCTACGGGGATCCAGCCGACGTCACCGTCGATGAGGTTTTCGACGCGGCCACCGCCGATGCGGTCGCCGCCTGGCAGGCAGATGTGGGCGTGACGGTCACCGGCGAGGTCCCGCTGGGACAGGTGGTATTCATCGCCGGACCGGCCCCGGTGAGCGCGTTGGCAGTCTCGCGAGGCGATTCGGTGAAGGAGGGCGCGGCCCTCTACGAGTTGACTGCGGTTGAACTGGTGTCGAGCACGGTCGGGCCCGACGGGGTTGCAGAAAAGACGGTCACAGCGCAGCGCGTCACCGCCCGGCTTGATCTTGTTGATCAGGATCTGTTGGCGCTCGGCAGTTCCGTGGTGATCGAGCTTCCCGACAACACTGAGGTGGACGGAGAAGTCGTTGAGTTGGGCGCTGTTCCGGTGATCGTTCCCGAGACTGGCCAGAGCGACGAATCGTCATATCTGGACGTGGTGGTTGCCCCATTGGAGTCGGTGGACCCGAATTGGACGGGAGCCACCGTTCAAATTCGATTCGCGACTGAGGTCGCCCAGGGTGTGCTGAGCGTTCCAGTGAGC
The DNA here is from genome assembly GCA_028819005.1 of Acidimicrobiaceae bacterium. Classification (GTDB taxonomy): domain Bacteria; phylum Actinomycetota; class Acidimicrobiia; order Acidimicrobiales; family Aldehydirespiratoraceae; genus VXYK01. The sequence continues at coordinate 20,811 of JAPPMP010000002.1, read as the reverse complement.
GCCTTGCTTGCTCTTCAGGAGGGGGGCTACGCAGTCGAGATTGTGCTGCCCGACGGGAGCGTCCGCTTGGTCGGGGTCAGCACTGGTCTGTTCGCCGACGGGTTCGTGGAGGTCGCCGGCAGCGGATTGGCCCCGAATCTGGATGTCGTGATTCCGTGACCGCCGTTGAGTTTGCCGTCTCGGCGTTGGAACTCCGGTCGGCCACCAAGTCCTATCCAGGCACCCCGCCTGTACTCGCGCTCGACGGGGTCAGCCTCGCTGTCGAGCCCGGCGAAATGTTGGGTGTTGTCGGTCCGTCGGGATGCGGGAAGTCGACCATGCTCCACATGATGGGCACGCTCGACCGGCCGAGCAGCGGCAAAGTCCTAGTCGACGGGCTGGACACCTCGGAGCTCTCGGAACGGCATTTGTCTGCGATTCGGGGACGCAAGCTGGGCTTCGTGTTCCAGCGTTTCTTTCTGTTGTCGGGCACATCGGCCTTGGAGAATGTCGCTGGCGGGCTGCTTTATTCGGGTGTGCCGGCTCGGGAGAGGCGAGAACGAGCAGCGGCGGCATTGGACCGGGTGGGTCTGGGGAACCGCAAATCCCACATTCCATCGAAAATGTCCGGCGGTGAGCGCCAGAGGGTCGCTATCGCGAGGGCTTTGGTGCATGGCCCGTCGTTGATACTGGCCGATGAGCCGACCGGCAATCTTGATTCCAAGGCCAGCGCCTCGATCATTGAGCTGTTCGAGCGGCTGCATGCCGAGGGCAGCACGATAGTCATGATCACCCACAACGATGAGATTGCGGCCCAACTGCCCCGGGTCGTGCGTCTGCTCGACGGGCAGGTGCAGTCCGACGAGAGGCGGGGCTCGTGAACGCGGACTCGGCTCACCCGATGGGGGACTCGGCGGATTCGGCTCATTCGGCGGATTCGGCTCATTCGGCGGACTCGGCTCACTCGGTGGACTCGGCTCACCCGATGGTGGACTCGGCTCACCCGGCTCATCCTGCCGGCCAGGTGACCTCAGCGGCCTCGGAGATCCGACCGAGCCGGCTGCGGCCACTTGATGTGCTGCGTGTCGGGTTCGCCGGGCTTCAATCGCGGAAGCTGCGCGCGGCCCTGTCAGCGCTGGGTATCGCCATCGGTATCGCATCGCTCGTGGGCGTGCTCGGACTCTCGGAGTCGTCCAAGTCCGATTTGCTCGACAAGATCAATGCTCTGGGCACCAACCTGTTGCAGGTGACTCCATCAGCCGGTTTCGGCGCCGGCGACGCCACTCTTCCCGATGAGGCTGTGGCGATGATCGGACGGGTGGGGAGTGTGGAGGAGATTTCGTTTGTTTCGTCAGTCGACGCCGGCGTGTACCGCAGCGACTTCATCCCGTCGGGTCAGACTGGCGGCATCTCGGTGGTGGCGAGCGACATGGCTCTGCTCGAAACCCTGAACGGTGAAGTCGCCCATGGCACTTTTTTGACTGAGGCGGCCCTCGAGTATCCCGCCGTGGTTCTGGGGTCGGTGACTGCGCAGCGACTGGGGATCAGGGACCTCACCCACAGGCCGCGGGTGCTCATCGGCGAGCGTTGGGTGGAGGTGGTCGGCATCTTGGAGCCTTTTGCGCTGGCCCCCGATCTGGACCGGGCGGCAATTATCGGGCATCAGGCTTCGATCGACTATTTCGATGCTGACGGCACCGCGACGACGGTCTATCTGCGTGTCGACGAAGGTTGGATTGACATTACCCGCGATGTGATGCCCGCCACGGCCGACCCGGCGAACCCTGAAGAGGTCGAGGTGAGCCGCCCCTCGGACTTGTTGGAGGCACAAGAGGCAGCGGAGAACCAGTTCGCCAATCTGTTCTTGGGCTTGGGCGCGGTGGCACTCTTCGTCGGCGGGATCGGTATAGCCAATGTGATGGTGATCGGTGTGCTCGAACGGCGCGGCGAGATCGGTTTGCGACGAGCGATCGGGGCTACTCGAGCTCATATCCTCAGCCAATTTCTGGCCGAGTCGCTACTTTTGTCTGCGGCGGGAGGTGCGGTCGGGGTGCTGCTCGGCGTCGCGGTTACCGCGGGCTATTCGACGACTCAGGGATGGCGGGTGATCATCCCCGACATAGCGGTCTGGGGCGGTCTCGGCGCAGCGTTCGCCATTGGCGCATTGGCCGGAATCTATCCGGCCGTTCGCGCTTCTCGCCTGTCGCCTACTGAAGCCCTCCGTTACGAGTAACCGCGGCAGGTGCTTCGGTGGTTGTTTCGG
>JAPPMP010000002.1:0-18469 GCA_028819005.1 Acidimicrobiaceae bacterium | reverse complement strand
TACTGAAGCCCTCCGTTACGAGTAACCGCGGCAGGTGCTTCGGTGGTTGTTTCGGGGTCGTGGGTTGGCTGTGTTTGGGTCCGTTGAGAGCAGGTTTTTCGTTGCGGGTGGCCGCGATGGTTGCTTCGGTGGTTGTTTCGGTGTCGTGGGTTGGCTGTGTCCGTTGAGAGCAGGTTTTCCGTTACGAGTAACCGCGGCAGGTGCTTCGGTGGTTGTTTCGGTGTCGTGGGTTGGCTGTGTCCGTTGAGAGCAGGTTTTCCGTTACGAGTAACCGCGGCAGGTGCTTCGGTGGTTGTTTCGGTGTCGTGGGTTGGCTGTGTCCGTTGAGAGCAGGTTGTCCGTTGCGGGTGGCCGCGGCAGGTGCTTCAGTGGTGGGCCGTTGCCATTCTGGATCTGCGTTGCCTGGACTCCGTTACGAGCAACCTCCGCGGCCGACTTGGAGGCAGACTCAGTGTTCGGGTTCGGGTGGGGGTTTGAGGTAGAACTTCTTGGTGCCGGGGTGTTGGTGTACTTCCCAGCCGTGCACGTGGATTTTCTGGTGGCACGCGTCGCATACCAGGAGCAGGTTGTCGAGGTCGGTGCCGCCGTTGTTGGACCACCAGACAATGTGATGGGCTCGGCACCACAGCGGGTTGGCCTCGCAGCCGATGCAATGCTCGTCTCGGGCTATCAAGGCCATTCGTTGGGCCTCTGAGGCGGTGCGCCGGGTGCGCCCGAGCCACATTTGCTGGGTTTTGGCGTCGAAGATGGACGGCAGAATGTTGGCTTCGAGAGCGAGGTCTTTGAGCGTTGAGGCTGGTATGGGCGTGCTGTCGGCGAGACGGGCGTTGACCAGTTGTTGTTTGACCACGTCGAAATCGGCCAATACCAGCAGGTTGGTGCCTTGTTTCTTCGCCTCGCCGGCGGCGGCCTCATCGCAGATCAGCTCGGCGACCGCGTCGGCCATGCGCTGTTGGGGGGAGCGGCGCTGTTTGGCGTCTTCGTTGTGCCACAGTTGGCGCTCTTTGGCTGTCAGCGCGGTGGCGATGCGTGCACCGGTGATCTGATCGAACTGGGCGGTCAGCACGAACATGCCCGAGTCAGGGCTCTCGAAGATCCTTGCGGTGCGGCGCCGGCGTTGACGGTCCAGCAGCGCCTGACCGCCGTCTGCTGATTGGTCTTGTTGGTGACGCTTCACTGTCTTTGCGAACTGGTCGAAGTTCTCGCCGCGGGCTGCTGTCACCAACACTCCCTCCTCAACTGGGCCCTCGCCTGCGGCCCGGGCGATCAACCGGGCATGACCTTGGGGGATCTCACCTGAGGCCAACGCGCCAGTCGTGTCGGGCAACTGTTCGAGCTGGACCGCGGTTTCGACATCGCGTTTGGCTTCACGGCCCGACGATTGCAGTTCGTCACTGGCGATGCGCTGAACTTCGGCTTTGTTCATGCGGCGACCCAACTCGGCAAGAACCTGTGACTTCATCGCCGCTAGCCGTGACTCGCCGCGGCCGATCAGCCCCAAACGTGACCGCAAGCCTTCCTCAGACAGCCCCGCCACCTCGACCACTCCTACACACACCGAACTCGCGCAGGCACGCTCGGGGGCGGCACCGGCTTCCAAGAGATCGGGCGCAGGAGCTAATTCCATGGATGTGACTCTATCCAACCGGTGTGACAATAACATCAAAAACTATTGGATATTAATGAAAAATAATAGAAAACTTCTTATAACCGAGCGACGAACATTGGAGTTGGCAGGGGGTTGGTGACGGGTAGGATGCCGGCGATGCGGGCGTTTCGAGTTGGGTATCGGTGCGGGTTGGCAGGTCAGCGACTATCAGAGCACCGGTATTGCGCTGGATCGTCCTGGTGTGCGGATCGAGCGCTTGAGTGAAGCGCTCGAGGTCATCAGGGGCCTGCTCGCCGGCGAGACGGTGACGTTTTCTGGTGAGCACTACTCCATCGACGGTTTGCAGGGGCTACCGGCCCCGGTTCGGCCGGGAGGTCCGCCGCTGATCGTTGCCGGTGGTTCTGAGAGGGTTCTGCGATTGGCAGCGCGAACGGCCGACATTGTGGGGGTGAAACCCGCGATGGGCGCTTGCACGGGCGACGATTTCCGAGTCCATGACAACCTGAAGATCGGCGGGTTCGGAGGTGGACAAAGCCAAACGCCGTGCGAGGGCAAAGGCACGTTCGCCGGCCTCAATCGGGAGCGGTGCGCTTGAGGTGTCAGCCATCACCTCAACAATGACAGCGGTGTCATCTTGTGTGAGTTGCAGCTTGGCGTTGGCGAGGCGATCAGCATGGAATTCGCTAACGAGAACCTCAACGAAGGAGAGTTGGTTGCGGCTGACCGTGTTGATGTCGTTGGTGAGACGGTGAATGTGCGCGATGCGGACGTTGACAGCGAATCCGCTGACAACTGCCCATTGCGGCTCGGTTGGGAAGCGGTCGAGCGCGGCAACGAATGAGCGGATTCAACCACCTCGATCGCCTACGAGGATGACTGGTTCACCAGGCACGGGGGATCCCTTGGGGCGTCCACTGTTCGAGGGCTTCAAGACCTCTGGCTTGGTCTTGGGCGATGTCGAGCGCGACGACGATGTAGTTGGCGACCGGCCATCGCTCGCCAGTTGTCTGGGAGTGGTCAACGCGGTGGAGGCATGCAAGCCGCGCGGGTGGTAGCGCCACTGTGCAGGCTCGGGTCGTGGGATCGGAGGCTTCCCCGAGCAGTATGCGGGCTCGGCGTAGGGCTGCCTCGGAGGGGACGTAGAAGTCTGGTGGGTGGTTGCCCCTTGCGATGATCGGTATTCCCCACGAAGCAGCGGCGAGGATGTCGGTTAGCGCCCAGCCTGCTGCGTGTTCAGGATCTTCCAAACCGAGAGCCAGTTGATGTGATTGCTGGCTGTTGGCGGGGGGCAGAGCCGCTAGGGAAACGGCTCGTCTTCGCCACACAGCGAGGAGTGCGTAGAAGAGATCAGGAATCATTGCCTCACCAGTGGAGGTGAGTAGACCATCGTTGCGTAGGTCAGCCATGGCTTTGGATACCGCGCTGGGGGCGCGATTGATGTAGCGGGCGATCTGGCGGACGCCGTGGGGTTGGTCCGGTGTCAGCAGGCAAGAGATCGCCACTTCCTTGGCTACCTGGCTGTCGAGCGACCCGCCGGCACCGCGGGCCATTGCCAGAGCAGACTTCACGATCGTGTCGACGATCATTGGTGGACTCACGATGCGCAGCTCGCCGCGTCGGTCGAAGTAGTTGACCCTTGATTCGCGCAGCCAGCGCTTGGCCTCAGCGGCAATGCGATCTGCAACGACTAGCAGCCGCGTTCCCGCTTCGACAGATCTGGACAGCTGTTCTCCTCGCGCCGCCGTGATCACTGACTTGGACTCCACATAGAAGCGCTGACCGGCCACCTCGATCACGATGTCTGCACTGGCTTTTTCGCTCGGGCGCTCTCTCGCCAAGATGGTGGAGTTGATACCGAGGCTAGCTAGAGCTTCCGTAAGGGCTACGACGGTGTCTTCCTCTAGAGCGGCGGCCGTTCGTTGTTCTCGTACACAAGAACACAGAACACCCGCTGTGCGTGATCACATGGGGATCAGTTCGAAGGTGACTCCGTACTGCACGCCCAGCCTCTCGCCCGCCCTCTGGCAACTGTTGGACAGGAACGAATCGGGGTTGAAGGTCGGGTCGCCGAGATTCTCGATGTAGACGCGGTGGCAGCGCAGCGAGGCCACGCCGGCGGCGAGGTGATCGGTCACGTCGACTCCGTGGGTGGGCGCGGGGGAGGACGCGTAGGCGATCCAGCGCACACCGCTCCACGGCTCGCCGGCGTCGGTGAACAGCCAGCGGTTGGCCGCGTCGCGCACGGCGTCGGGCAGTGCCCTGCCGAGTTCCCGGTGATCGACGTGGTTCCAGGGCCCGGAGTCCCCCCAGCGGTCGCGGTAGTTCGATCCGATGATCACTTCTGGCTGGTGGTGGCGGATGGCCGCGGCCAGGTCTCGCCGCAGTTCGATACCGTTGGTCACCAGGCCGTCGGGGTGATCGAGGAACTCGACGACTGAAACCCCCACGGCCGCGCCGGCCGCTACCTGCTCCGCCGAGCGCAGCGGACCGGCCTCGCTTGGCTCCATGGAGTCGATCCCGGCCTCGCCCCGGGTGGCCAGCACGTACCGGACGTCTTTGCCCATGGTGGACCAGCGGGCGACAGCCGTCGACGCCCCGTATTCGAGATCGTCGGGATGGGCCACTATGGCGAGTGCCCGTTCCCAATCCTCGGGCAGCGGCTGGATGCAGGCGCCGGACACGGACCCGGGGGTGGCCCGTTCCCAATCCTCGGGCAGCGGCACTAAATCAGGGTCTGCCTGATCGCGCTGCTGTTCGTTGGCCGAGTCGGTCCCGCTCACCGGACCGAGACTAACGGCTCCGCCTCTCTGTCGGCTGCCCTGGCCCAATGCCGTCCTTACGCAGGGAAACCTTCGGGCTGCTCGAGGATCAGTCGGTCTGCGGGGTTCGCTCGGCGAGCCACGCGCGCCAGCGAGCGTCGTCGTGCTCGGCTGCGGCGGCGCCATCGGGTCCGTAGAGGTACAGCCACACCGAGACCATCGTGACCCCGCCTCCGTCCTCGGAAGTCAGAAATGCCGTGCCGGGGGCGGGGGAGTCAGCCAGCAGGGTGATGCGGCGGGGGCCGGTCCCGATGACAGTTCCGCCCAGCTTCGTTTCGTCGTCGGCAGCCACGTCGAGGCGGTCGCCCACTGCGGGCATGTCGCTGATGCCGAGCCCGCCGGTGAGGATCTCCCACCCCTCGTCGGGCGTGACCGGCCACATGACCATCGGCAGCGCCGCTGTTGCGGTCTGGCCGGCGAAGTGCTTTAGGTGCAGTTGCAGGTTTGCCATGAACAGCTTCCAGCCGTCCACCATGGCGTCGTACTGTGGATCGCCATCAGCGAAGCCGGCGTTGTGCAGGCGCACGGTGCAGGTGTTGTCGTCGTGGGGTTCGACGGTCCACTCGAAGGTGAGGCCGTCGATGCCCTCGCCCCCGTCGAACACCACCCGGCGCGGCGGCTCCCACGCGGCGACCCGGCCGGCGATCTGCATCTCGGGCTCGGGCCCGAACGAGGCCGTGGCCGTTCCCCCGGTGCGCTCCTCGACAGTGTGCGGCACGTACCACGACGAGATCCCCGGTCCCGTCGCCACCGCTCGTCACACCGTCTCGACGTCGCCGATCACCTCGACCGACAGATCAATGGCCCGTCCTGTGTCCGTCATTCCCACAGCTTGCCGCGGTTCAGCCACGTTTGCGACCCCGCATTGCTTATCCGCGAGGGCGCTATCGAGAGCCTGGGTCGGGCCAGCCTCGATCTCGAAGGCGACCCACTTGCCGACGCCGCGTCCGTCTTTGTTCGGAAATATAGTGGCTTCCGACGGCGACGGAACTATAATGTTTTCTGAACATTGTGGAGAAGGGATGTCGTCGTGGAGTCTGAGGCACCAGAAACTGAAACCGAAGTCTTACGTCGGGGAAGGGCGCTGCTCGCGGAGCGCTTGCCGGCTGGTTGGTCGACGCGCCGTGTCTCTGGGCGAGACAAGCGGACCGATGCTCTCATTGAGATCAGCGATGCGCGCGGGAAGCCTGCCACCTTGGTCGTCGAGGCAAAGCGTGTTGTCGAGGGGCGAGATGTTGGTCGCCTTCGCGAGAGACTTGACGTGTTCGCCCGAGAGTTCCCGCGGGCACAGGGCTTGGTTGTGGCCCGCTATTTGTCGCCACCCGTACGGGCGAAACTGACGGAGGCAGGAATCTCGTACGTCGACGCCACGGGGAACATGCGCGTGGAGGTCGACCGTCCGGGCCTATTTCTCTTTGATCGCGGTGCTGATAGCGACCCTTGGCGAGGTCCGGGCCGACCTCGTGGGACATTGAAGGGTGAACCCGCCGCTAAGGTCGTGCGCGCTATCGCCGATTTCGCTGGTGCCTGGACGGCCCGGGAGTTGGTGGAGATGTCGAAGGCATCGACGGGGTCGACATATCGTGTTGTGGAGTTCCTCGAACGCGAAGGGATGGCTGCACGTGGCGACGACGGCCGGGTCAGCGTTGCGGACTGGACTCAGGTGCTTCGCCGTTGGAGCGACGACTACGGCTTCGTGCGCACCAACCAGGTGACGCGCTGGATCGCGCCGCGAGGACTTCCGGCTCTCATGGAGCGAATCTGCTCGTCAGGTGATTCGGCGCGCTACGCGGTGTCCGGGACATTGGCGGCAGCGGAATGGGCCGCGTACGCACCCGCACGGCTCGCGATGATCTATGTAGCCGACGCAGAGCAGGCCGGTAGCCTCTGGGACTTGCGGCGTGCAGATGCAGGAGCCAACGTGATGCTCGCTCAGCCCAAGTACGAGGTTGTATTCGAGCGGTGGGCAACCAACGCGGACGATGTGCGTGTCGCCGCGCCGTCTCAGGTTGTGGTGGATCTGATGACCGGACCCGGTCGCAACCCAAGTGAAGCAGAGGAGTTGCTCGAATGGATGAAACGCAATGAGCAGTCCTGGCGAACCTGACGATCTTCTCGCCCGTTCCCGCTCGGCCCTGCTCGACGCTTTCGATGCTCTGCACGAGCATCGCGACTCAGTTGTCGTCATTGGGGCCCAAGCGATCTACCTCCGCACTGAGAGCGCCCCGGTTGCCGTTGCGGAGGCCACGAAGGACAGTGATCTGGCTGTTGATCCTCGCACTCTCAATGATGATCCGTTGATTGAGGCGGCGATGGTGCGTGGAGGGTTCCACCGGGATCTCATGAAGAACCCCGGAGCGTGGCTAAACGCGGCTGGCGTCCCCGTCGACCTCATGGTGCCGGAGGCTCTGGCTGGCGGCAGCCGTAAGTCGGCCCGAGGTGCCCGTATCTCACCGCACCACAAGCACGCGGCAAGGCGAGCACGCGGACTCGAGGCGGCCCTCGTCGACAACGATTGGATGACTGTGGCCTCGCTCGACCCGGCGGACCAACGCTCCTATGAGATGCGGGTAGCAGGGTCGGCCGCGCTCTTGGTCGCGAAAGCACACAAGATTGGTGATCGGGCCGAGGATTCACGGCGGCTCGTCGATAAGGATGCTCACGACATCTACCGCCTCCTACTCGTGACACCTACCGAGGTATTCGCCGGACACATCGGTCGTCTACTAGAAGACGATCTCGCGGGCGAGACGACCTTGCAGGCAGTCGATTTCCTCCGAGAGCACTTCGCCGCTGGCCCGACCGCCACCGGTTCGATGATGGCGGGACGTACTGAGGAAGGAGTAGGGGAGCCCGAGACCGTAGCGCTCCAGACCTCGATCCTTGCCTCGGAACTGGTTGGCTCCCTTGCTTTGTAGAGAGCGCGGGCCAGAGTCCTGAGCCCACGTTTCAGCAATCGGTCCTTGTCGGAGGGTCACGTTGGGGTGTGAGATGTCGACGTGAGTAGGCCGGTTGGCGACGCCTCGGGTGGCTCGGCGATGCGGGCGTTTCGTGTTGAGGTGCAGGCTCAGGGTTCACTGATGCCTGCAGTGGAGGGAGTAGGCCCGGCGCGCCTGTTGCCATCTGTTGCCTGCCCACGCTAATCTCAAGGACGTAATTTCATTGATGGGAGTTGCCAATGGCAGTTCGGCCGTACCCCAAGATCTCGGCCAAGGCATGGAGAACGCTGCGCGTCCGAGCTGCCGCCGCGCCGACCACGAAGTTTACGCCTGATTTGGTTGCGGCCCTGATGGAAATGGCGAGTCCAGAAAGCGCTCAAAAAACACCGTCAGTCAGATGCAGCGACTTGCTCTCATCGACGAGAATGGCTTGCTGACCCAGCCTGGGGAACAAGTGGCGTGTTGACTCGTCGTATGGTGACGCCTGCGAAGAGATTTTGCGCGACAACTATCCGGACGAACTCGGGGTTCTGACCGATGCGGATGGCAGCCCGGACGATCTAAAGATCAGGACGTGGTTTAGTCACAAGGGCTTTGGCGATGCGAACGCGCGCCAAATGACGGCTACGTATGTCATGATCGCAAAAAAGCAACTCCCCGAGCTGCCCACTACAGATTCGGACACGACAAAAAGGCAGGGTTCAAAGCCCAAGAAGTCGGCTGTGAAGTCTCCGAAACCGCCGAAGGTCGAAAAGCAGGATGAGTTTGTGGCACCTATGACACCAGCGTCGCCCGCGAACTCGAACGGAGGGCCGACTGTGCACCTGGATATTCAAATCCACATTCCCGCCGACGCTACACCGGAACAGATCGATCAAATCTTCTCAAGCATGTCAAAGCACCTGTACTCGAAGTGACAGATGAGCGATGGTCGGGATCAGCTTCGCTTGCGCGCAAGCTAGCCAATGAACTGTCTGCTCTTCGACAGCCGGTTGCATCTGCAAAAAACGCCATCGAAATCGGAGAGACAGACCAGTTTGACCGTGCCGCCGAGTTCGACCGCCGTGTTGTTGATCCCGATCTGCGCTCGGCTACTCGGACGCGGTTTTTGACGGAACACTACGCAGACGCGGTCGAGTCAGGAGTCAAGGCACTTTGCGAGCTTATTCGTTCTCGAACTGGGAGAACTGAGGACGGAGACCAGTTGGTGACGCTCGCGTTTTCTCCCAAGGCTCCTCTGTTGCGAATCAACCGCGGGCGATCCACGAGCGATGAGAGCGAACAGCGCGGTCACATGCTCCTTTGCCAAGGCGTGGTCAGTGCGTGGAGGAATCCGAGAGCACACGCGCTCCTTGATGATCCACCCGGCCGGTCTCTGATGATGCTCGAGATTCTGAACGACTTAGTAGTCACGACTAAGGCAGCTACTCGGACGCGCAAGCGGCGCACTCCTTGAAGGCTTCGAGTTGGCGCAGATGATCGTTCACGCGGCGGTCTTGCTGGTGTGTTGGTTCCGATCAAGACGCGTAGAGCGAGTGGCTTGATTGAAGTACCAGTGGCCTTTCGGCGAACGTGATCCCCGGGGTGTCGTAGCCCGCCCCTACTATTGGGGCATGGCCGACAAGTCAGCGATCGAGTGGACCGAGGCGACGTGGAATCCGACCACGGGCTGCGACCGGACGTCGCCCGGTTGCGACAACTGCTACGCGCTGACTCTGTCCAAGCGGCTCAAGGCGATGGGTTCGCCGAAGTACCAGAACGATGGTGACCCAAAGACGAGCGGACCCGGCTTCAAGCTGAGCATCCACCCCTCATCGCTTGATATTCCGAAACGCTGGAGCGCACCCCGGCTCGTCTTCGTGAACTCGATGAGCGACCTATTCCACGAGGACGTTCCCCTCGACTTCATCGAGCGGGTCTTCGATGTGATCCGAGAGACGCCCCAACACACCTACCAGGTGCTCACCAAGAGAGCTCAGCGGCTGAGCCGAATCGCAGGCGAACTCGACTGGCCCTCGAACCTGTGGATGGGGGTGAGCGTTGAGTCACGCCGTTATGCGTTCCGCATCAATCACCTTCGCAAGACTCCCGCCGCCGTGAAATTCGTCAGCGCCGAGCCGTTGCTCGGCCCGCTCGGAGATTTGGATCTCACAGACATCCACTGGGTGATCGCGGGCGGAGAGTCTGGAGCCAACGCCCGGCCAATGGAATTGGACTGGGTCACCGAGCTTCGTGACACGTGCACCCAGGCCGCCGTCGCGTTCTTCTTCAAGCAGTGGGGCGGCAGGACGCCCAAGGCGGGCGGCCGGGAACTCGAAGGCGAGTACTGGGACGAACTCCCGCTCCAGGTGGCGAGCTAGCCGAATGACCGTTCCAACGGGAGTTCTCTGGGAGCGTGACCGTTACACGACAGCCGAGCACGCGCTGGTGCGTGCTCTCTTTGCGAGGTTGTCCTAACAAAAGCCCCGACTGCAACCCCATGTCAGCGTAAGCGCTACGGTGAGTCGCAATGTCTATCGTTGCCGATGCGCGTGAACAGGGTCAGTTGCTGTTCGAAGGGAACCATTTGATCCAGCTAGGCGGTCGGCGGGTGCGGGTGACTGAAGTATTTTGGGCTTATTGGCGGTTAGCGGCCGAACGGCAAGCGATGTTCTTTCGCAGGGTTGACGGAGAACAAGCTCCGTGGACCGACGACGCTGTCTTGGCCCGTCACAGGTTCACCAATGCGTACCGCGCCTCGGATCGCGTCAGCCAATATCTGCTCCATCGCGTGATCTACGACCAAGAGCGCGATGCGCTCGACACTATTCTGCGAGTCCTGCTGTTCAAGATCTTCAACCGCATCGACACTTGGGAACACTTGCTTGACCGAGTCGGTCAGCCGACAGCGGCTAGCTTCAGCGTTGAGGGGTACGCGTCGGCGTTGGACGAATTACTCAGCGAAGGTCGGCGTGTGTACTCGGCGGCCTACATCATGCCGAATCCCCGTCTAGGCGCCGATCGCAAGCATCGCAACCATCTCGCTCTGCTCGAGATGCTGCTACATACAGGTGTTCTGGCTGAACTCGAGCAAGCCCGATCTATGCGGTCCCTGTATGAACGGCTTTGCGGGGTTCCGTCGTTCGGTCCGTTCTTGGCGTTTCAGTACGTCATCGATCTGAACTATTCGCCGCACTTCGATTTCGACGAGATGGAATTCGTCGTCGCAGGCCCGGGGGCTGTGCGCGGTATTCGCAAGTGCTTCGAGGATACGGGCGGTCTCGATGCTGCCGGGGTGATCGCAGCGGTTGCAGACTCCGCCCAAGATTTCTTTGAGATGACTCCGGTACCGACGCCGTTTCGGGACCTTTGGGGACGTCCCCTTCAGCTCATCGACTGCCAGAATCTGTTTTGCGAGGTCGACAAGTATGCGCGGGTAGCTCATCCTGAGCATTCTTTGGGTAGGCAGGAGCGCATCAAGCAGGTGTATCGGCCCAACCGGCGCCCGCTTGCGCTGGGTTACCCGCCCAAGTGGGGGCTGCCGTTGTCTGCCTCGGCTCCTGAATTCTTTGGTGCCACCTAAGAGCCGACGGTGAGTCGACTCGCCGATTGACCCACGCTAAGCCCTTGACCGGTAGCACTTCCGATTCGCTGCTCCCTACTACCTTGACATTGGGAACGTCGGGAGCTCGAGAGTTCGGCGGAAAACTCTGGAAGTGAGTCAGGACCAGTGAAATGGTTTGCCTGCGATTCCGACATCTGCGAGCGAGTTGAGCCAAGACGTGAAAGCAACTCGTAGATCGTCGGGAAAGTTCCGTCGGAAATCGCGCACGCTGTTGAAGTAGCCCTTGCCCTTCCAGTCGCGGAACTCGCTTGGGATCTCGATTGCGTCAGCTCCAAAGTAAGCGAAAGATCGTGAGATCAGCACGCGTTGCCCGTTCGTATCTTTCTTGACATGGTCCAAATTCGGCTTTCCGTCCTCGAGACTGTGTCGACCGTCCTCTTGTATCCACGTCCGCCCATCCGCCGCACGGTGGTAGATGTTGTCGCCGTACCGTTGCTTCACGCTGCCGATGCGGTTCGGTTTCTTCCGCGCAAACCTCGGATCGGCCCAGTACTCGTCGAACGACAGCGTCTCCTCAACACACATGGTGTACACAAGACGACCATGAGTCTCGTTTTGTTTGGATCCGATTCCAGCGATCCAATCCCCCGGCGCGGCAAGCTTGCGGATTTTGGGTTTGCAAGTCGCGAGGGTGCAGAATCCGAAATAGGGATTTGGAGCGAACCCTATGTCCCAACGAACAACGTAGGTGAATAGAGTAGCCACCGATCAGCAACCGATTCGCTTGACAGGTTGAGGTTGTCGAGGTTCGCCACGGGACGTTTCGAATGACCGTTCGTCGTTCAGCGCCGCAAGAATGCGCTCAGAGTTCCATCCAACGACCGCATCGGCGTATGTCTCAAGTTGCTCAGGAAGCTCGCAACCAGCAGAGCCCGGTGCCCAGACGCCGATGATCTGCTTGTCGTGCTTGTTTGCGTATTCGATCTCCCAATCGACCCACTCGTGGTTTTTTGTGTCGGGCGTGATGAGCACAACGAGCTTTCCTGCCCACCGGATGTTTGGAGCTAGGATCTTCGACTTGATGTAGTCGGGACTGTGCGCCTGATTGGGCCGGTCGTTGGTGATCGACGCGTCCCGTATCTGGACACCCTTGCCTTCCATGAGTTGCTTGAAATTGTCGATGTGGTGGTCATCCTCATGACGGTGGCTGATAAACACGTTGTGGATTGCGCTCACTGAACCTCTCCTACAGATTGTCAGCTACGAGACTACATCGGGGGTGCGACAGTCTCGGCTACGCTTGCGCCGTGCTTCCGCCGGTGCTTGAGATATTCGTCGTTTGGCATCCAGGTGATGATGAGGGCCAGCAACTCGCCTCCGCTCTCTTGGAGCACTATCACGGGACCCCCTATGCCGGACTTGTGGGTGGGGCTGTCGAGGTTTACTCGCGATCCGCCCGGTGGAGTCCGACATCCGAAGCACCTCGGCCGCTGCCGTGCCAGGTCGCGCTCCCGCACGACCTACCCGCAGCGCGCATTACGGCGGTCATACCCGTCGTCGGCGTGCGTCTTGCCCGCGCAGTTGAAGACGAACACTCTGGCTGGCGAGAATACTTGGAGAATCTGCTTGTGTCGGCCCGTGCGTCCCCCGATCGCTTTGGCATCTTCCCAATCCGATTGGCCGGAACTGTGGACGGAGCTCTGACAACCCTCTTCCGTGACTTCCAGCAACTCGACGAGGCTAGTGCCGGAGACTCGGCCGTCCTCTGCCGCGAGGTATCGCAGGCAATCACCCAACTCACCGACAATGGATTCGGTGATCGGCTGACTGTTTTCGTCAGCCACACAGTGCGGCACTCGACCGCTGAGGAACCCGACTATGTAGATGAAGTCGTGAACCTCGTCCGGACAACGATCGGAGACACCCGCCTTCAGCCGTACTTTGACGCCGCCGACATACAGCTTGGGTCAGACTGGGATCGAGAGTTGCGATCGAAGGCCGCGTCGAGTGCACTCTTGGCGATCCGCACGGACCTTTACGCCGGGCGAGAGTGGTGTCAGCGAGAGTTTCGTATAGCCAAACAATCCGGGATGCCCGTCGTGACTCTCAATGCGGTCCGTCATTCTGAGGAGCGAGGGTCGTTTCTCATGGACCACGTACCAACCGTGCGCTACGACGATCGC
The DNA here is from genome assembly GCA_028819005.1 of Acidimicrobiaceae bacterium. GTDB lineage: Bacteria > Actinomycetota > Acidimicrobiia > Acidimicrobiales > Aldehydirespiratoraceae > VXYK01. Next base: position 5,375 of record JAPPMP010000002.1, on the reverse strand, counting down.
GATATCAACTCAAAACGCAACAGCATTGAGGCGGCACTGAACTTGTTGGTCGACGGCGCTCTTCGGAGGGCGATTTGGCACCTCCAAGATCAGGGTCTTCACTCCGAGGGAATCGACTGGGCCCCCCTTCATCCGCCGGAACCGGCTACCGCTATCCCTTGGATGCTCAAGAACGGGGAACGTCTGATGGAAGATGACCGTGTTCTCGTAATGCACCCGGACCCGCCGCTTGGGCCAGATGAGGCCGAAGTCCTCGAACAACTCTTCGAGGCAGCCGGTGCCCGAGCGCGGGTTGATGTTGTCACGCCGCGGACGTACTCCAGCCGGGGAGGCGGTGAATCCTGATGGCGTCCGATGGCTTGATGCTGAAGGACTCCTTGGACGGTGTGCGGGTCGGCATATCGGTCTCGGATAGCGATGACCTTGAGCGTCTCGGGTTGTCGAGGGCTCACGCAGAACTCGCTATCGCGGAGATTGCCCGTGCCGTACTCATCGCTGGTGGCTCGCTCGTTTACGGCGGCAGAATTCAACCTTCTGGATTCACGCAGTGCTTACTGCACGAGATTGATCGTTACGGCCGCAGCGGCGCATTTACTTTGTGTCTCGCGGCACCTGAACATCGGAAGGTCTCCCGAGCCGAACTCGACAGCGTCGATAGACGACTAGGTACGAAGGGCCAGGTGGTCTGCTTGGATGACCATGGCAGTCCGATTCCAGACATACTCACGTCTCAGCCAGAAGTTATCGACGAAGCGGCTGAACCTCCTGCATACAGTGCGCAACGGCGATATATGGCGGGCATTACTGATGCCCGTGTTCTAGTTGGGGGCAGTCTCTCAACGTTCGTCGGGACTATGCCCGGGGTCGTTGAGGAAGCAATCACCACGATCACCAACAATCAACCCCTGCTCGTGTCCGCGGGATTCGGTGGTGCGGCCGCACTGGTGGCGCGCCAACTCAACATCGACGATCTTGCCTGGGCAACCAGCGATTTTCCGTTGCGGCCAGACGACAGTCGTATCGACCAGGCGGTTGCAGCTCTCAAAGAAGCAGCCGCGGCATCGACGTGGAGTCCTACGCAGACCGGTCTCGCGCCCGACGAGCTTCGAAGATTTTCGGTCACGCACCGAGCAGGCGAGATCGCCTCGCTAGCTGTGAGGGGACTGACTCGAGCACTCGTCTGATGTAGCCGTTCTCGGGCGCGGGAATTTGTTTGATCTCATTCGACGAGCTGCAGCTCACGAGTATCCAGATCGCACTCGACGACTCCTCCGCGATTATCGCGGAGATTGGGCAGGACTGTGAATGCTTGGGTGTATGCCTCCTTCCACGCGACGAAGGGTTGACTTTCCACTTCAAGTCCTCGGACCGTACGGCGCGCATGTTTGAACAATTCCCAATCGAAAGCATCCGGCGCGAAGTCGTTCTCTTCCATGTAATTGTATGCGAAAGCCGCCAGCCCTTCCTCGATTGCGATGGCTCGCGCGCCGTCCTGCACCCGATCAAAGTCTCCTACACTCTTGCGTTTGGCACCTATTAGCGAACGCAGCACGGGCGACCAGCCCAAGATCACTGCATGACCTAAGTGAATGACGTCGTGGTAGCGATAGCTGTCGTCACTAGCAGCATTATCGTCGAGAGGGTCGCCGAGCTGTCCAGGCACACATGTGTTTCTCCCCTTGCGCTCACGTTCAGCATCAACTCGCTCTCGAAGCGGGCCCTGGGCAATCATGCTTACTTTGGGAACGTCGCCGGATAGATCTTCTTGGAATTTGATCGTGAACTGTCTCGGCAGTTTCTGTTCCTCATGTTTGTGGTCGTCATATGTCGAGATCGGCGGCAGGTTGGAGGACCACAGTGATTTCGTCTTGACAAGATTATCGGCTGCAACAGTGTTGAGATTAAGGTTTAGTCGGCGAGCAAGAGAGGCTATGTACCAAAGCAGATCGCCGAGCTCTTCGCTGACCCGGCTTTCGAGTCCTCGCATCGGTCCTTTGTCCCGAGACCATTTCTTTGCTTCTGAGACGATCTCACTAGCTTCACCGGCAATTCCGAGCAGTGCTAATCGGATTGCTTCCGTATCGTCTTCAATTGAGTCGGTGATGGCGGCTTCCTGAAGGTATTCCTGAAGGTCCATTGTTGGATCCCCTAACGGTTGGTGGGTTTCAGATCTCTTACGACGGTACGCCCGATCTGGAGGCGAAGTAGCCTAGCGGCCGAAGGGAACGCGATGAGCAAGCCCTGTGGATGGCCGTTTCTGCGCTCATGGCTGCGCGCCTCGGGTAGTCCGAGGTGATGTGCAGCGGCGATGAGCACCGCGTTGAGGTGCGTGACGTTGGCTCAGGGGCGATAATGGGCCGCTATGGTCACGGGGGAACTAAAGCGGCAGATCGACGCGGTGTGGAATGACTTCTGGTCCGGGGGCATCTCGAATCCGCTGGAGGTGATGGAGCAGCTTACGTACCTGCTGTTCATCAAGGCGCTCGACGAGCAGCAGACGCTCGCCGAGAACAAGGCGAACCGGACTGGCGAGCCGATCGAGGATGACATCTTCCCCGAGGGGCAGGAGTTTCGGCCGGAGGGACGCGCTGCGGGGCGGCCGTACGAAGACCTTCGCTGGTCGCGGCTCAAGAACCGCCCCGCTGCGGAGATGTTCGAGGTGGTCGGGAACTACGTGTTTCCGTTCTTGCAGGCACGGGCGGGCGAGAGCAGCCACGCCAAGCACATGCGTGATGCCCGGCTGACGATCCCCACTCCTGCCCTGCTGCAAAAGGCGGTGGACGGGCTCGACGCGGTGCAGATGGCCGACCGGGACACCAAGGGCGACGTGTACGAGTACATGCTGTCGAAGATCGCCACTGCGGGCCAGAACGGCCAGTTCCGCACGCCGCGGCACATCATCGAGCTCATAGTCGAGATGACGGCGCCCCAGCCCGACGACGTGATCTGCGACCCCGCCAGCGGAACGTGCGGGTTCCTGGTCGGCGCCGGGGAGCACATCCGGCGTCAGCATCCGAGTGCGCTCACCAGCCCCGACCAGTCGAAGCACTTTCATGACGGGATGTTCTCGGGCTACGACTTCGACAACACGATGCTGCGGATCGGGTCGATGAACATGCAGCTCCATGGAGTGCAGAACCCGAACATCAGCTACCGGGACTCGCTGGCCGAGGACCACGCCGACGATGCCGAGGCCTACAGCCTGATCCTCGCCAACCCGCCGTTCGCAGGATCGCTCGACAATGAGGGCACGGCCAAGGATCTCCTGCAGGTTGCCAGGACGAAGAAGACCGAGTTGCTGTTCGTCTTGCTGTTCTTGCGATTGCTCAAACCCGGTGGCCGGGCGGCGGTCATCGTCCCCGACGGCGTGCTGTTCGGCTCGACCAAGGCACACAAGGAACTTCGCCGAATCCTGGTCGACGACCAGAAGCTCGACGGCATCGTGTCGCTGCCAGCCGGCGTGTTCAAGCCGTATGCCGGGGTATCGACGGCGATCCTGCTGTTCACGAAGACCGTCTCAGGCGGCACTGACCTCGTGTGGTTCTACGACCTTCAAGCAGATGGCTACAGCCTCGACGACAAACGCGACCCGCTGCTGGACGACGCCAAGCTGGGCGCTCTCGCTGCCGAGCCACTGACCAGTGACGAGCACGATAGGAACAACCTTCCCGATGCGCTCGCACGCTGGCGCGAGCGCGATGGCTCGGAAATTGAGCGGGCGACGACTGAGCAGTCGTTCTGCGTGGCGAAGGCCGACATCGCGGCGAGCGACTACGACCTCAGCATCAACCGTTACAAGGAGATCGTCTACGACGAGGCCGATTACCCGTCGCCGGCCGAAATCCTCGACGACCTCGCCGACCTCGAAAGGGAGATCGCGTCGCACCTCAACGACCTCAGGGTGACGCTCGAGTGAAGACCGTCGAAATCGGATGTGTTGTCGCTTCAGTCAAGAAGTGGAATCCCAAGCGGGAGGGCAACGGAGCCTTCACCTACGTCGACATCTCCAGCATCGATCAACACACCAAGACGGTGTCCGAGCCTTCTTCCGTTGACGCAGCTGAAGCACCGAGCAGAGCGAGACAACTGATCGCTGCCGGCGATGTCCTCGTGTCCACGGTCCGACCAAATCTCAACGCTGTCGCCTACGTGAAGCAGGAGTTGGATGGAGCTACGGCCTCTACGGGCTATTGCGTTCTGCGTCCCCACCCAAGCGATCTCGATGGGAGGTACCTGTTCCACTGGGTTCGAGCCGCTCCATTCGTCGCATATCTGGTCCAGCGTGCGACAGGTGCCAGCTATCCGGCTGTGTCCGACAAGATCGTCAAGGGGGCTCCGATCCCGTTGCCGCCGATCGAGGAGCAGCGGCGGATTGCGGCGGTGCTGGATGCGGCCGAGGCGCTTCGGACGAAGCGCCGTCAGGCGCTGACGAAGCTCGATGAATTGCCGAGAGCTGTCTTCCATGAAGTGTTCGGCGACCCTGTCCGAAACGAACGCGGCTGGCCACTCCACACGCTGAGGGACGTCTGTCTGAAGATCCAGATCGGCCCATTCGGTTCGCTATTGCACAAGAGCGACTACGTCGAGGGAGGCATCCCACTTGTCAACCCAATGCACATTGTCGGGGGCACAATCCGGCCACATCGTAGGCAGACGATCAGCTTGCAGAAGTACGCCCAGCTTGAGGCGTACTGCATGGAGGTCGGTGATGTCGTGATGGGTCGGCGAGGTGAGATGGGCAGAGTCGCCATTGTTGGCGAATGTGAGGCCGGATTCCTATGTGGGTCTGGATCTCTCTATCTGCGTCCTGACCCCGACTCCGTCACGTCGCCCTACATCGCGGCTGCGCTGTCGAGTGCCCGAGGTCGGCGCCGCCTGGAGAACTCGGCGCAGGGCGTGACGATGCTCAACCTGAACAGCGAAATCGTCGGGGGCTTCGAGCTCGGCTTGCCTCCTATCGAGTTGCAACGCGAGTTCTCAACGACTTTGATGGCGCAAGGCGAGCTGAAGGCCGGGTTGCGCGGTCATGCGACAGCGCTCGACACGCTGTTCGCGTCACTCCAGCAGCGGGCGTTTCGGGGGGAGCTGTGAGCGAGTCGCAGTTTGCCTTCCTCGAAGCTGAATTCGAGCCGGAGTTCGACTCGGCGTCGCGGGCCGAGGGCTACACGCTGTCGGATCCGGGCGCTGCGGTCATCTACGCGCGCAAGTGCCTGGAGTCGGCCGTCAAGTGGATGTACCAGCATGATCGAGCGCTAGTTGAGCCGTACGACGCCACGCTCGGTGCGCGGCTGAACGACGCCACCTTCAAGGCGCTGGAGGGTGGCCGGATCTTCGATGTGGCACGGAAGATCCAGAGGGCGGGGAACCGTGCGGTG
>JAPPMP010000044.1:31889-51102 GCA_028819005.1 Acidimicrobiaceae bacterium | reverse complement strand
GCTCAGGCTCAGGCACATCAGGCTCAGGCACATCAGGCTCAGGCACATCAGGCTCGGGCTCAGGCTCAGGCACATCAGGCTCAGGCACATCAGGCTCAGGCACATCAGGCTCAGGCACATCGGGCGGGGAATCCTTTTTGTCGCTGATCGTGCCGCTGCCCAACGCAGTTCTCGCTACCGCGCCTTCCACTTCCACGATCTCCACGAACATGGCTTCGTCGTCCTCGGCCAAGCCGTCGGCGAATGTCGCCACACTGACAGTTTTCTCCGTTTCGCCAGGGGCGAATGTCACGTATTCGTTCGCGAATGCGAAATCACTCGTGGATGCAGACGACTCAAGCGTGATGTACAGCACCCGAACCGGCGTCTTCACCGACTTGCTAAGCGACAGCAAGAACTCCAGCGCGTCGCCTTCTGAGGCATGAGCGTCGCCAAAGCCCACCATTGGGGACGTGCCGTCGTCCAATGGATGCGGCGCGTCGACGATGGTGAACGTCGCCAGACTGTCGGTGCCAGCAGCGCCGCCCCCGAGGCCGATCCCTGAGGTTGCCCCCAGGCTGCCCAGCCCGATGTCAAGTGTTTCCGCGGGGTCCTCCACCCAGTCGGCCTCGGCGGCCACTGTGATAGTTGCAGCCAGCAGAGACCGGCCTGTGAAAGTCACCGTGGGGCTCGTACCGTCGAGGTTCTGATAGCTGACCCCTACTGCCTCGTCGCCGCTCAGCGTGTAGTCGACACCAAGCGAGGCGGTGCCGGCCAATGTCAAGGGCACCGCCAACTTCTCGCCCGCTTGCAGGTGCCGTCCCAGCGTCACCTGCACCTTCTTGGAGTTGTTCTCGCGTACACTGCCGTCAGGGCCGGATAGCGTCACTGCGGTGGTGTCATCGTCGGCAACAAGCACCGCTGCCGCTGGCAGCGCGGCGCTCTGCCCCCGTCCGTAGCCGGCGCCCGGCAGCACTCTCACGATTACATCGCCGCTCGGTTCGTCATTCCCGTCAGCGGTCGTCTCCACATTGAGAGACACTGATCCCGACGGCGGCACGGTCACCGTCATGACGCCCTCATTCCGTGCATCCACAAAATCGGCGTTTGGCGCATCAGACACCTTCACGCGCACCGATAAATCCGAATTCGGCGCCGGACTTGAAGACACGGTAAAGCTCGCCTGAGCGCCCTCGATTACGGACGAACCGCCAGACACCGTGATCACAGGCTGGTTGCTGTCGCGGCTGGCTAGCGGCAATCCCGCTTCCCTCGTGTGCCCGAACAGGTTCAGCTTCCAAGAGTTCAGCGTGTTGACATGGTTATTTTCTTTTTCGTCGACCACCCGCAGCCGCCATGTTCCCGAACCCGTCTCTCCCAGATGAACTGAGCTGCCGAACCTGAAAGGCCCGGATATACCGCATATGTCTCTGCGGTCGCAATCCAACTCATAACGATAAGGATTGATGGGGTCCATTGATTCTGAGAGCACCGAAGTCGTGCCCGAAGGAGAGACGAGTTCCACTCGCAGATCTCTGAACCACGGGGCGGCGAAATCAATTTCCGCTTCAACGTATTCAATGAAGTCGATGCTCGATTCCGCTTCGATTGTGTCTGTCAGATCAGAACCGTCGTCGGGAATCACCGATGATGTCATCGATGAAGCGTGGCTCTCCTTGAGGTATGCGGGCAGTGCGATCCAGTCAAGTGCGAGCTGCACCGCCGCCCCCGCATCAATAACGCCAAACCCGTAGCTGTGATGATAGCGATAGCGATCATCGGGGTCGGAATATCGCTTGCCTGACTCCTGCCACCCGGAACTCTGCGGATCGTTGTGCTGGGCTGTCTCTGCCAAGATGAGCTTCACATCGCGCCAAGTAAGCCCTGGATTCGCGGCGCGCACGAGGGCCGCAACTCCCGACACCATTGCCGTTACTGGACTCGAAGCCCCACCTCGGATGAATGCATACCTGTTGCCGTTTGCCGCCTCAAGGGAACCATCGGCGTATGCGCATGTCCAGAGGTTGGGGCCTCTGAGGCTGGTGTTGCCCCACGACCATCTCCGTCCGCTTCCGTCTACTGAACACGCCACGACGAGAGCCGGATGGTTGCGCACTTCGCTGAGAGTCGAATAGCCGATTTCAGGTACCCGTTCTGTCTTGCCTCCGCTAACCACGTTGACGGCGCCGAGTCCACCGAAACCGCGCTCGCTCAGCGCATCATAGCTTCTGGCCTTAATGGGACCATAATATCCAGGGGGGCCGTACCGCGGTGTCACCTGGTTAGTTTTGCTCCAAACCCAAAACTCGTTGACTTTCCACGGTCGCGATTGGTTAGTCTCGCTGTAGCTGTGATTTATTACAGCAGCCTCCATGGTTGCTGCATCGGAAGACAAAAGCACTCTGTTCAAATCGGCTGGATCGTTCTTGTCTATGTACCAGCGTTCGGCAAAGGAAGTAATGCCCTTCCAGATTATGTCGGCCCGTGGTGCAATTCCTCGCATTCCTACATCGTTGTCGCGCGCCGCAATTATGCTCGCCATCGCAGTGCCGTGTGAGTAGGGCGAACCAGGAGAGTACGCGCCTGTCAGCCCCAGGCTTCGCGACAGATCTACGTTGTCCGCGAGATCGCTGTGGGTGAAATCAGGTGGATAATCTACAACGAGAACCGTGATTCCTTCGCCAAGAGTCGTCTCCCAGGCCTTTTCGGCGTTGACGCCCAGGCTGCCTGCCCCGGCCCGCTTGAGGTGTTGCTGGCAGCTTGAGAATTCGTCCGACCACAATGGTTCTCGCCACCTCCCCCCGCATTTGCCAACAACCACATTGTGGCGATTTTGTGCCACCTGCTCCCGGTAATTCGACGCATCGACGGTGTAGGAAACGTCTGGGTTCGCTGTTTGGGTGGGCGGGTGGACTCCAGCGTGTGGTTCACCTGCGAGCTGCGGCTCAGAATACCCACTGCTTGCCACAGCCACATAGGCAGACAAGCCGAGCAGCCCCAGCACCACGAAGCTCAAGTGCCTCAATTCCATGAGAGGTGAGGCTAACACGCCCCTCGTTGTGATGGCCACCGATGCAGCCGCGGTGGGCCTGTCGGCAGACGAGCGGGCCGAGCTGGCGCGGCTCCGCGAGAGGGTGTCCGAGCCGGGGATGGAGCGTGATGTGCTCAAACGATCCTCCACAAGAACCGGAGCAACCCCACCGGCAAAACCAACGGGTGGAAGACCACACTGAACACACCGACCGTCCACTACGGCGACCGGATCGCCGACCGCATCAAATGAAAACCATCACGTCCGGTCAAACAAAAAAACTGACGGTCCCGGATCCAACCGGGATGCGCTAGGATCAATGCACGTTCACTGCGGTGCACGGCCACGCGCGAGTGGCGGAATTGGCAGACGCGCAGGCTTCAGGTGCCTGTGTCCGAAAGGATGTGGGGGTTCAAGTCCCCCCTCGCGCACCACTGTGATGTTTCAAGACATAGGAACATTGTGAACCCACGCGGTTAGGTTTTTTGTTGGGGTTGGTAGTCGCGGGTAGGCCCTGGGAGCGCAAAGAACCTCGATCGAGTGGCTAATTCAAAGTTCAATTTTGAATTAGCCACATACTGCGATATTCTTCGCCAGATGGTGGTCGAACGGGATCTTGCCCCCAAGCTGCGGCAAGCAGCGAGCAAGTGGCCGGCGGTCACGCTCACCGGACCACGCCAGAGCGGCAAGACCACATTGTGCTCGGCAGTGTTCGACGATCATCCGATGGTCTCGCTTGAGGACCCCGACGTGCGTGCTTTCGCCAGCGAAGATCCTCGGGGTTTCCTACGCCAATGGCGCCACGGCGCAGTGATCGACGAAGTCCAACGGGTGCCAGAACTGCTGTCATACCTGCAGGGTCTCATCGACGCAGGCCCGACTCCCGGCCGGTGGATTCTCACAGGATCGCACAATCTCGCGCTGCTGGAGTCCGTTACTCAGTCTTTGGCGGGCCGTACGGCTTTGTTGCGGCTTCTACCGCTTGCCCGCAGCGAAGTGCTTCGCTTCGAGAATCCGCCGCTTCAGCTCGACGAAGTCCTTCTCGCCGGGGGATACCCGCGTATCTTCGACCGAGCACTCAATCCATCGGACTGGCTGGCGTCTTACATAGCCACTTACATCGAGCGCGATGTGCGAACGATTGCCAACGTCGGCGACCTCGTCGCGTTCCAGCGCTTCATGGGTCTGTGCGCTGGCAGGACCGGGCAATTGCTCAACTACTCCTCGCTGGCAAGCGACTGCGGAGTGTCACAGCCGACGGCCAAGGCCTGGCTCAGCGTGCTGGAAACATCGTTCGTCGTGTTCCGGCTGCCCGCATTCCACACCAACGCGCGCAAACGTCTCGTGCGCATGCCCAAACTGCACTTCTACGACACCGGCGTTGCGTGTTGGCTGCTCGGCATCAGAACGCCCGAGCAGTTGCAGTTCCATCCCTTGCGCGGATCGATCTTCGAAAGCTGGGTCGCCTCCGAGATCGTCAAGCACGGTGCAGATCCCGGCCATGGTCTATACCACTACCGCGACCGCGCCGGAAACGAAGTCGATCTCGTCGTTGAGCGACCGGCCGGCCTCGCTCTCGTCGAGACCAAAGCCGCCGCAACACCCAGTTCACGGTTGCTCGACGCACCACGCCGCATCCGCCGGCACTTGGCCGAAGCTCATCGGAATGTTGACGCATACGTCGTGTACGGCGGAGACGAGATGCAGCGTCGCAGTGACGGCACCATGATCCCCTGGCACGAATTCCACAAGAACGTACCGGCCCTCGGCGGATGACGATCAGACGTGGCCGGCGGTCCAGGCGCCTAGCAACAGCAGCGCCAGTGCCTTGACGAATTCGGCGCCTGCGTAGACGCTGTGCAGATGTGAACGGGATACTTCTTCGCCGGCAATGATGGCCGCGACCCTCACATCGAGCCGTGGGATCAACCAGAGTGCCTGGCCTACCACGATGACCAGAACCAACGCGACCAAGAACCAGTCGACAGGCTCCAGCGAATCACGGACCTGGACTGTGATCACCACCAACACCAGGCTGAAAACCCATTCGAGTTTCCCGAAGGCGTGGAATGTCGTGCGGCCCACATCCAGCGCGACCGGCCGGGTCAAGGACTTGGCCCTGAACTTGACCGGCGTTGCCAGAAACGACACACCGAGCACCAAGCCGAGCCACACATAAGCAATGAAACGGATCACGGAAGAGCCCTCCAAGGCCTAGAAGAGAAGTCAAAAGCAGCCACTACCCCGGCGATCAGCGTCGGCGCGCCGACGAGAAACCCGCTCTTCATGAGCGGACATTTGTCAGCAGCGCCAACAGGGCAGCCGCGGCGCCAGCACCTTCAGCGCTGGCGGCAGCCAACACTTCGCGAAGATCAACTGGAATAACCAGATCGGTGAGCGACAAACGAGCCCGAACCGTTTCGCCTTCTATGGAGAAGTCGGTGACGCTGAGGTCGGGCGGCGCTTCGTCGACCGGAAACGAGAGCGCGAGCGGCAGGCCCGCTACTCTGCTGGTCGTCCGGCCCCACACACCAGCCGAGACGACATGGAGGTAGACGCGCTGATTGTGCAATTCCGGACCGTTGCCGCTGGAGGTGAGCCGCGACGACCAGCCCGGGCGCATCACGAAGACTCCGTCGACGATCTCCACCTTGGCATCCAGTTCGCGCAGTTCAAGCCAACGCCGCAACTCGGTCACCGAAGTCTCAGCTTCAGCGGTCAGCCGTCCCACGTTGATCTGCTCGAGTTGGTTGGAGTCGAGCCCGACGTCGTGAGCGGTAACCAGAGCACGATCGAACCCGTATCCCTGCCAGGAGCCGTCGGTCAGTTCCAGACCAAGCCGCTGCCACACCGGTATGCGACCGGCGGCCATCACCGGAAGCGCGAAAGAAGGAACAACCTCGACCACCCGCCCCAGAGTCGCTGAGCTGTCGTCGTGAACGGTTGAGGTGATCTTGCGGCCCTCCAGCGCCATGGACGCAGCCTGTACCGCCGCCTCGAATGCGCTGTGCGCGGTGACGGGCACTCCGACCACGCCTTCGATGGCCTTGCCGAACTCGGTCCCGAGCAGACCCAGCGAAGCCAGGTATTCCGTCCAGCGTCGATTGGGCACACTTGCACGCTAGCGCAGCGCATGCGAGCGAGAACGGCCACAACGTGTCGTCAGCGTCAACCCCAATGAGGCCCCCAGGGGCAGACGAGGTCGCCGTCGGGGGTCTCGACGCCACAACGTGTCGTCAGCGTCAACCCCAATGAGGCTGGCGCAGCGCATGCGAGCGAGAACGGCCACAACGTGAGCGCGGCATCGAAAGCTCGAGGGTCAGCGCGGCAGCGTGAGGGCACCACGAGGGCGGTACGAGGCAGTACGAGACGGTACAAGAGCTCTACGAGGGCTCTACGAGGGCAGTATCTCTTCAGCGCGGCCGGCGAGTACTGTTCGGGACGTGACGGCACCCGAGCACCCGCCCGCGCACGCAACCGTTCACGAGGGCATCGAAGGATGGACAATCGACGGGTCCTCCGACGATCAGTCAATTCTCGACAATGCCACTGCACTGTTGGACGCGGAACTCCCCGACCCGCGCTTCGTGTCGTCGGACTATCTGCACTGGGCCTACCGCGACAATCCGTTGGGCCGCGCCGTCGAGCGGCATCAAATGGTCGTGGTTGAGGGCAATCCGCGGCTCGTCGCCCACTACGCCAACATGCCCCGGCGGTACCGCGGCCCCGACGGCGAGCGCAGCAACGGAGCATGGTCGCAGAACGCGGTCGTCCACCGCGAGCACCAACGGACACGGCACTTCAGCCGTCTAGGTCTGGAAATCTATGACGAAACCGGTGCGGCGGGCTGGTCCTTCGTTGTGGGCGTGACCAACAAGAAATCGACCGGTGCCGTCGTCAAGTACATGGGCTGGCGCCTGGCGGGTCCGCTGCCGGTGCGGATCGTCACCCCGCTGGGCCGCGGTCAGCGCCGAACCCGTCACCTTGAGATCAGTGCCGACTTCCTGGACTCCGACAGGTTCGACGAGTTCGCCGCAACCGTCGACAGGCATCGAGTCGCCGGTTGGGCCACCGACTACACGCCGGACGTGTTGCGCTGGCGTCTGGCCTGTCCGCACACTCGCTATTTCCTGCACATCGCCGACGATGTGGCGCTGATTACGAGCCGCTCATCGGCGGGTCCGATACCGGCATGTGTCGTGTTGAAAATCTTCCCGCTGACCAGCGGCAAGGCAACAGTCGACGCCACTCGGGCCATTCGTTCGGCCACTCGCTGGCATCGCGGGGCCTTCGCGGTGTACGCGGGCTTCAACGGTTCGGCCAAGGTGCGCGGCATCCGCCCTCCCAGACGCCTTCAACCCTCGCCGTTGAACCTCATCATCCGCCATCTGGACCCTGCTATCGACCAGGACGCGATCACCCTCGACACCTTCGAGTTCTTGGACATGGACGCTTACTGAAGCGGTTCGGGATTGGGGTGAGGCTTGGAGAACAAATCGTTCTCGTCTTCAACGCTGACTCCCTGCTTACGCAGTCTCGCTCTTCGCTCCGCCTCCAAATAGAGGTAGCGGGCCACATCGTCGGGGGTGTCTTCGTTGCACATCAATTCGGTCGCGAAGACATCGCGCATCAACTCCGAGCGGATGTCATCACGAGTCACCCCGTGCTCATCTGGTTTGCCCGAGCATCTCCTGAGGTGTCGTCTGAACAACGCCCAGGAGGTATAGGTCGAGGTCAACATTCCGAGGGTGAACAACAGGCAACCAAGCGCCGCGAACTGCGCTGTGAAAAAGATCTGCGCCATACTGATTATTCCTTATCGATCAGTCAATTGATGGCGCCCGGCAAGTAGGCCGCGATACTCAGGCCGCAACGTATCGCCCGCCGCAGCAAAAGTCTAGAAGTTTCTGCGGCCCGCGGCGGGCCGCTAGAACCAGACGTCTACGGGACTAGACGTCGGCCCCGAAGCGCTCGGCTAAGTGGTCGACAGGATTGCGCAGCACGATCACCGGTATCTGGTCGATCAGCTCTCGATGACGCCGCAGCAGCGCGGTCCACAGGCGAAGGCGACGAGCACTCTTCCGCAAAGGCAGGTATCCGAGTTCCCACATCATCAACAAACCCCAGAACCCGAGGTCGCTCTGCACTCCGTCGGGCTCCAGAGTCGTGCGAATGCGCATCGAGCCGTGAACCAAATGCAAGATCGTGTCGCGGATCGCCTCTGCGAGAACCGCCTCCGGGATCGTGGTTGTCCCCGACCGGCCATCGGGTGGCGTTGCCGAACGGCCAACCGAACGAGAGCGAAACGACACCCACCAGTAGGGCGCGGCCTCATCGGAAGGCACGAAAAACACGAACGGCTTCGGCGCCAGACGACGAGCGAACACCCTTGGCGCCTCACGCACAAACTTCGTGAGATAGGTCTCGAAATCAGCCCAGTTCGCCACGACGCCTTGTTCTTGCGCAGCGCGCTCAGCAATCTTCGGACCATGGATCGCGACCAGATCTTCAAGGTGCCGGCTGCGATCTGAGTACCAGTCAACGTCGGAGCGGTCGAACCCTGTTTCGCTGTCCCACTCATCGCCCGGGGCCATGGTCACAACCTCGGTGCCCGCGATGCCTCCGCGTTCGGCGACGCCGTCGACCACCATGTCAGGGGTCACCAAATGTTCGTTGACCGGCCTGCTGTCGGGATGCAGGAACCCGACCATCGACCCGAACGGCACCGCGTATCGGGGCCAAAGGCCCGACATCACATCGTGGAAGTCGTCGATATAGGTGTCGCGAGACACGAGTTTGAGCTGTTCGACGTCTTCGGATTCGTACAGAACCGGATATGACTGCGCGAACGAGTGGCTCTTGCAGGCCAGCGTCGGCCGCCCGAAGTCACGTTTGATCTGCTTCAACGAACGCCTGCGAATCTTGCAGTCGTTGACGTCGATCACAACGTTGTCGTCCTCGGCAACCACGAAGGTCGTGTCGTCGAAACCGTACTGATACGAAGCGACCCGCACTCCGTCTCCGAGATCGAGTACCCGCCCGTGAACCAGCTCCTGGGGCGATTCGAAGCCCAGACTCTTCACCTCATCGACCATCGCGTCCACACCGAAGCGAGGAATCAGGACCTTGGCCGACCGATCCATCCGTCGCAGCGACGGATAGTGGAAGTGATCGAAGTGGTGATGGGTGAGGTAGATCCAATCGGGTTTGAACATCTCCTCGTCCGGTTCGGCGCTCGGCGGGAAATGCCACCACGACCGCCAATAGCACGAACCCGACAGCCACGGGTCGATCAACACAGTGCCCGCACGGGTCTTGATGCGCAGGCAGCTATGGCCGATAACGGTCACATGCATAGGTCGTCACGGTATAGCCGCCACCAACAGAGTGTCGGGTGCGCAGGCCCGGGGAGGTACAGCCACAACCAGTGGTGTGGCGGGTGCGCAGGCCCGGGGAGGTACAGCCACAACCAGTGGTGTGGCGGGTGCGCAGGCCCGGGGAGGTACAGCCACAACTAGGATTGGCGGGTGCGCAGGCCCTTCACTTTCGGTTGGCTGGTGGCGGGAATGTTCCTGCTCGCCGCGGCCGTCCGCTGGTTCGTCCTCCTGCGCTGGTACCGGTATCTGCCGATCGGCGAGATCAACGACAACGTCTACTACCACGTCACGGCCAACCTTCTGGCGAACGGGCACGGATTCGCCGATCCCTTCGAATACACGGTCTTCGGGAAGCTCCAGCCCACCGCGGGGCACCCGCCCGGATTCACGGTCTACCTCTCGATCTGGTCGTTTCTGGGCCTCGACAGTGTCACCTGGCATCGCCTCGCCGGCGGCTTCATCTCCGCATCGGCGGTGATCCCCGTAGGCCTGCTGGCACGCCGGCTGTTCAACGAGCGCACAGCGGTCATCGGCATGGTGGGGACGGCGCTGTACCCGCCGCTGTGGATGAACGACGCGCTGATCCTCTCCGAGTCGATGTACATCCCGATCGCAGCCTGGACTCTGTGGTTCGCGCACCGGGTCTACGACGAGCCGTCGTGGCGCAGGATCACCGAACTCACGCTGGTGCTGTCGCTGGGCGCCCTCACCCGAAGCGAACCGTTCATGCTGTTCTTCCTGCTGCTGGCACCCATAATCCTGCTGCACCGGTCCCTCGACTGGCGCGCCCGCATCACTCGCACGCTCGGGGCAGCTTTGATCGCCATGTTGATGCTGGCGCCGTGGGTAGGCCGCAACCTGGCCACCTTCGACGAGCCCACCTTCCTGGCCATCGGACCCGGATACGTGCTCGAGCTCGGCAACTGCGACGACACCTACTCAGGGAGGCTGCTCGGCTACTGGAGCCCGACCTGCGACGAGACAGACTCGCGGGGAGCGCTGAGCTTCTGGGCAGCCGAAGACCGCCTGTCGACCTGGCCCGACGGCGACGAATCGGTCATCGGCGCGGCGAAGCTCGACAAAGCCCTCGACTACATCGGCGACCACCTCAGCGAACAGCCGAAGGTGGCCGCGGCCCGGGTGGGACGGGTGCTCGGCCTGTACCGTCCGCAGCAGACCGCCGATTTCGACGTGTTCTTCGAACGGCGGGTTCGCTCCCACGTCGACATCGGGCTGTTCAGCCACTATGCGGTGATGACCGCTGCGGTTTACGGTGCGGTGGTGATGCGCCGTCGAACAACTCTGCTGCCGGTCGCCGCGGTTGCGGGCACGTCGATCCTCACCGCAGCGATCACGTTCGGGATAACCCGCTACCGGCTCGGCGCCGACGTGGTGTTCGTGTTCTTGGCGGCAGTGGCACTCGGCGCTCTGCTTGATCGGCTCCGACCGATCCCGGCGCTTGCGGACCAGCCTGAACCCGTTCAACCGGAACTGGAGTTCGCCCACCCGGAGACCGATCCTGAACCCGAGGGGGCTTCGGGATGGCCGACATGACGTCGCGGCTCCGGCAGCTTCTCCGAGCGCGTGCCGTTCAGACCATAATCGGCGTCGGCCTGGCGGGATGGTTCCTGCGCATCGCTGCCGTGCTGTGGTACCGGCCGACCTGCACGACCGGTGCGGCCGACTGCTACACCCTCGCGGGCGACGCCTATTACCACCATCACCAGGCCGACCTGATCAGCAAAGGCCACTGGTTCATCGAACCGAACGAGTACATCGCCAACGGCCATATCGTCGATTCCGCTGGCGACCCACCGTTGTATGCCCTTTACTTGGCATTCTGGTCGCGTCTCGGGCTCGACGGTGTGACCGAGCACCGCCTAGTCTCCACTCTGGCGGGTTTCGCGCTGATCGTCTCTCTGGGGTTGCTGGTGCGCCGCCTGGCCGGGGACCTCGCCGGAATCATCGCCGCGGTTCTTGCCGCTCTGCACCCGCTCATGTGGATCAACGACATGATGCTGCTGTCCGAAGGCCTCTACCAGCCTCTGATCGTGGCAGTGCTCTGGGCCGCGTATGCGTGGATCGAGAAACCCACGACTCGTCGGATCGCGGTCCTCGGCGCGGTGATCTCTGTTGCGGCTCTGACCCGGGCCGAAGCGCTGGCCCTCTCCGGTTTCATGGTGGTCCCGCTCGTCTGGTGGCTCAGCGACGTCGATCGGCGAGAAAAGCTGAGGCAGATCGTGGTGTGCGGGTCGGCCATGTTGGTCGTCCTGGCTCCGTGGGTGATCTACAACAACCTCCGCTTCGAGGATCCTGTGACTCTGAGCGCCGTGCCGGGCACGGTGATGATGGCCGGCTCCTGCGATGAAGCCTGGGGCGGGGAGGCGATGGGTTTCTGGGCGCTCTGCTTCGACGCACGGGAACTGTGGGACGAATTCGAAGCCGAATTGCCGGGTTCCACGCTGCGCGGCGAGTCCCGTGTCGTCTACGACGAGTCGGTTCGCGACTCCTTCAATCGAAAGTACGCCCTGGAGTACACCGTTGAGAACTGGGAGCGCTTCGGAATCGTGGCGGCGGCTCGTATGGGCAGATCCCTCGAGTTGTTCAAACCGGGCCACTCTCTGCGGTTGAACTACCAGGTCGAGGGGCGCTGGGAGGAGCCGTCGGCTTTCGGCCTGGGCTTCTACTATGCGCTGCTGCCGTTGACGATCATCGGCGGCATGGTACTCTGGCAGCGCGGCGTGCGTTTGACGCCGCTGCTGGCGATGTGGCCGACGATCATGCTGGCCTCAGCGATCACCTTCGGACTCACCAGATACCGAGTCCCCATCGACATCGCCATGATAGCCATGAGCGCCGTCGCCGTCTCCTGGCTGATCGAGCACCTGAGACCCGACGTCGAAGCCGACAACTGGGACGATCCTTAAACCCGACAACCCAGGACGATCCTTGAACCCGACAACCCAGAACCGGCCCCTAGAGTCCATCCAAATGGCGTTTAGTCACTCTGGAGGGACCGGGATACGATTCGTGTAGTTTGCAGTGGGTGGACAGCGAACTTGTGGGGCACCACTGGGCACCGATCGCGGACTTGGCCGAGGCCGACCGCGAAGCCGCAAGCGGGGAACTGCCCGCGCTCAAGCGCACTTGGGACGATGTCCGAGACCAGTTGGACGGTGCCCAAGTAGACCGCTTCAACGAACGCCTCAAAAGGGAATGGGCCATCGAAACAGGGATCATCGAGCGCATCTACACGCTCGACCACGGCACTACACAACTGTTGATTGAGCAGGGAATAGACGCGTCGCTGATCGCCAACGACGCCTCCGACCAACCACCCGAACTGGTCGCCGGAATCATCAAGGATCACGCTGAGACTGTGGACTGGTTGTTCGACGCTGTCACTGAAGAACGTCCGCTGTCGATTTCCTTCGTGAAGCAACTGCACAACTTCATGACACGCAAACAGGAGTCGGCCACCGGGTTCGACTCATTGGGACACAAGCGCGACGTCAAGTTGCAACACGGAGCCTTCAAGGAATGGCCCAACAATCCCACACGTCCCGACGGCAAAGTACATCAATACTGCCCGCCAGAACATGTCGCCAGTGAGATGGACCGCCTGATTGAACTGCACCAGTCCCACCGGACCACAGACGTGGCGCCAGACGTGAGCGCGGCCTGGCTGCACCATCGGTTCACGCAGATCCACCCGTTCCAGGACGGCAACGGAAGAGTGGCCCGCGCCATCGCTTCACTGGTCCTGATCAGCGCCGGTTGGTTCCCGTTGGTCGTAACCCGCGACGATCGCTCCCAATACATCGAAACACTCGGCTCTGCCGACGAAGGGGACTTGGTTCCGCTCACAAACCTGATAGCCAAACTCCAGCGGACACAGTTTCTCCGTGCTCTCAGCATCGCCGAAGAGGTGCAGAGCCAAGATCAACAGCTCGAGCAGATGCTCGAAGTCATCGGCGAGATGTTCAGCGGCGACAGCGCGCCGGCGAGCGAACAACTCCAGCAGGCCCTCAATACCGCCGGGAGACTCTGGGATACGTGTGAGTCCTATTTCGCCGATACTGCCGAGAAACTCCAAGTGACTCTGGGAAACTCCAACGCCCGCGAGGCATGGTCTGATTCTGGCGAAAACAGCGACACCGAGCGCAGGAGGTGGAATCGCTACCAGATTGTCCAAACAGCTCGTGAGTTGGACTACTTCGCCAACACTCGCGACCACCACGAATGGGTGCGGCTCGCGATCGTCACCGAGAACGGCCGCTCCGAAATACTGACTTCGTTCCACGCCATAGGCACCGAATACCGCGGACTCGTCGGGGTCTCCATGTGCTTCTACCGGCGCCAGCAAGCCGACGATGTTGAACAGCAAATCATCGAGTTGCAGCCCGTGAGCGAAGAACTCTTTCAAATCAACTACCAGGAACCCGCCGATTCCGTTGAGGAACGTTTCAAGAAATGGCTGGAGAGAAGCCTCGTGCTCGGCCTCGATCAATGGCGCCGCGGCGAGTGAGAGCGTCGGTGGCGACGGGCTGTGAGCAACATCGCTTTCACTCTTGATCTGGAGGATCACCGGCCCGACGAGACGGTCGAGCCGCGGTACGCCGCGGTCACCGACGAATTGTTGGGCGACCTCGACGAGTGGGGCGTCACCGGGACGGTGTTCGTTGTCGGCGAGGTGGCGCGAGGCGATCCGGATCTGGTGGCCCGAGTCGCTGCTCGGGGACATGAAATCGGGTTGCACGGCGCCAGCCACACACCGTTGCCAGAGGTCGGACCCGACGCCTTCCGTGCTGTGACCGCCGAGGCCGCCGACCGTCTCAGCCAGTTGGTGCAGGCCGAGGTCCAAGGGTTTCGCGCTCCGATCTTCTCACTGGTGCCTGAGTCCGCTTGGGCGCCGGAAATCCTCGGCGAGCTCGGGTTCACGTACTCCTCCAGCGTGCTGCCTGCCCGCAACCCGCTATTCGGTTGGCCGCAGGCCCCGCGGGCTCCATTCAGATGGCCGTGCGGGCTCATAGAGCTGCCGGCGCCGGTGTTCGGATTGGGGCCGCTGACTGTTCCGCTTCTGGGGGGCGCCTACCTGCGGGTTGCTCCTGGCCCGATCATCGGTTGGGCTGCAAAGAGAGCGCCCGAACATGGGTGGTTGTACGCCCATCCCTATGACTTCGACCCCGACGAACCGCGTTGGGTCGTGGGAGAGGTGGGGCGTCTCGGCAGTCGGGTCATGTGGTGGGGCCGCTCCTCGATGAAGGCCCGGGTCGAGCCGTTGGTGGCAGGCAGCCGGCGAACGCTCGCCGATATGGCCGCTTCGCTGGCTGAGTCGCCTGAGTTGCCCGTGTTCAGACCGCCCGCCGGCGGTCGACGCGCTCAAAACGGGGTCGGGGCAATGACCGGCGAGGCTCCGGAGTACGGCCAGGACGAGATGGCACACGATCTGCCCCGCGCCCAGGTCGTGGATCGGATCGAATGGCTCAGCGCTCAGTGTGCGGGCAAGCGGGTTGTCCATGTCGGGTTCGCGGATGCAGGGTTCCGACAACAGCAGGGCCGTGCGGGGAGATGGCTACACGGGCGTCTCGATGATGTTGCTGCCGAGCTCGTCGGCGTCGACGCCGACGCCGCGGGCGTGGCTGCCGCTACAGCCGAGGGCTTCGAGGCCTACCAGGTTGATTGCACAGACTCCCAAGCGGTGGCCGGATCGAGGATCGAACCGGCCGACGTCGTGCTCGCCGGCGAGGTGATCGAGCACGTCGGTACACCCGGCCCGTTCCTTGAGGCTCTGCACCACCTCTGCAAGCCCGGCGGCACGCTCATCATCACCACTCCCAACGCCTACGGCCTCATCAACGTGGCCGCATCAATAACTCGACGGGTGGAGATCAACCATCCGGACCATGTGGTGATGTTCACCTGGCGGACATTGACCGAACTGATGCGCAGATCAGGCTGGGAACACGCCCAAACCATGACTTACGTCCCGTCTGTTCGCGAGCGCGGCAGCCGAAGCCGGTTGGAGGCGGCGGGGGTCCGGTTGGTTGTCGGC
Organism: Acidimicrobiaceae bacterium; assembly: GCA_028819005.1. Classification (GTDB taxonomy): domain Bacteria; phylum Actinomycetota; class Acidimicrobiia; order Acidimicrobiales; family Aldehydirespiratoraceae; genus VXYK01. The sequence goes on along the minus strand of JAPPMP010000044.1, from coordinate 35,660 downwards.
TGTGAGTTGCTGCTCGGCAAGTTGAACCGCCCCTTCTCCGCCGACGGCTTGATCGTCAGCGCAGTGCCGTTCAAACCAGTGCCGTTCAAACCAGTGCCGTCCGACAAACCATTGTCGCCCGGCGCCGAATAGACGCCTTCAGCAACACCGATCAAGGGGTGGCGCGGAGTGTGATGTCTTCAACTTCGACGCGCAGCAGGGCCAGCTCCTCGGCCAGGTCCTGCGTGCGGGCCTCGACTCGCGACATCTCGTAGGAGAGATGCACGGTCGTCGCGAACAGGAACGCCGTCGCAGCGAAGAGCACGGTGGCGGGTTCGTATTCGATGCCGATGAAATCGGATATCGGCACGAGAATGTCGGGCACGGCGGCCAACGGCAGCAGGGCTAGGCCGACAAACGACCAGAGCAGGGCATATTTGCTTTTGAGCACCCGTTGGCGAACCAGGCGGAAGATGAACAGCACCGTCAAGAAGATGACGGCGGCGACGACGATATGGGCCGAGGTGGACATGTGCCCAGGTTACTCAACCAGTGGATCGCAATCGCTGCGCAAACCACGACTGCGATCTCCGCAGGAACTCGGAAACGGGGAATCCCGTAGAACAGCGCGCCGACCAGCGACACGTGCACCGCCAGAATCGCGAAGGGCCAGCGGGTGAGCCGGTCGCGACCCAGGCGCCACCAGCCGATCAGAGCCAGGGGCGCGGCGACCCAGAACCCCGCGAAAGCAAGGTTGGAGGCCCAGATCTCACGCCCCTCCCCGGTGTTGAAGTCAGACATCTGCAACGGCCTGAAAACCGACCACAACCGGCCGAGCCGTGCCGCCATGACTCGCGGCTGGTCGTCGAGGTTGTCGCCGATGTAGCTCAGCGCCTCGACCCGCCATATCCGCGACTGCTCGCTGGCATCAGCCCCGGCAAGCTCATCAATGCCCGGCGCGAGCGAGTCGGCGTGCTCCAACGACCAAAAGCCGATCGCGCCGCCCGAATACGTCTGCGGTGAGTTGGCGCCGATCAAAGTCACGCCGTCGTTGGTCGACATCAACACCGGCTCGTTGAATCGAAGGAGGTTGGGAACCACCCAGGGGGCGATCACCAAAACCGTCAACGCGCCGCTGACAACGATCGCCCTGACCCGTTCGCGCCAGGAAGGATGGCTCAAAACAACCAACGGTGCCACTAGCAACACCACCAGCAGCAAAGACTCGGCTCGGGCCAGCGCCGCGAAACCGATCCACGCACCCAGTTGTATCGCCAGTCGGCTCGACGGATCCTGCCGATAGCGCAGCGCCGTCCAAACTGCTCCCGCGATGCAGAACGCGGTCAGCGATTCGGCCATGACCAGGCCATCGTTGATCCACAGGGCCGGATAAACCGCCGCGATCGCGGCCGCCGTCAGCCCCACAGCCCGACCCGCAAGCTGGCGAGCAAGCAAGCCGATCATCACGATGACGCCGGCGCCGACCAGACACATGATGAAACGCTGCTCGAACAAGTGCTCCCCCTGACCTCCGGGCAGCCACGAAGCGGGAGAGGCGACGATCGCGGTGAGCGGTGGATGGTCCGCTGCGTGGCCGGCCTCGACACCAACCGTGGTTTGAGGCGATAGCCCGTGCCAGGGCGTCACAAAACCCCTGCCTGCGGCGAGCGCGTCGGCCGCGAGCGAGTAATAGAACTGGTCGCCCGCAAAGACGTCGAGCGACTGGAGTGTGTGGTCGCGCTTGACCACGATCACATAGAAGACGCGGAACACGAAACCAGCCGCGGCAACCACCGCCAACTGTGCCCGAAACGACGCAGCTCTCCATCCCGCCGCCAACCGGCTGACCAACAGCTCCGCCGGCGACGGCCCTTCCACAGGTCTCCGAACCAGCCGTTGCATCCGCAGACCCAGACGTTCAACCAGGCAGTAACTGGCCACCGAGACCGCGAACATCGGTATGAAGGCCACGATGCAGAGCCGCCAATAGCTGGTCTCGAACAGGCGCACTTCGCCGAAGACGTCGGTCATCGGGCCCCAAGGGTGGACGATGAAAACCATGTGCCACAGGTAGACCGAGTACGAGATCTTCCCCAGCCAGTCCATCGGTGAACTTGCCACGAACCGCCTCACATAGGAGCGCCGGTCGCTGCCGAACACGAGCGGGAACAGCAACGCGAACCCGATCGCCCCGTAGACGAGTTGGCGGCCGATCTCTCGCGGCCACGACGCTACGTCGAGTCCCAACGCCAACCCCATCTGCTGGGACACGATGTGGAAGAGCAGCGCGGCACCGACCCACCACCAGCCGGCAGGCCCCGCCCACCGTTCCAGTCGAACCCGCGGCGTCGACCCCGGCTCGAAACCGACCCGAGCGACAGCCAGCGCCATCCCGATGGCGAAATAGTCCAACATGCCCGGCAGCCAGATCACCGCATCGTTGCTCCATTGGCTCTGCAATCCGAGCACGCAAATCCGGAAGAACACCGACAGGAGATAACAGCCCGCAACGAAGAACAGCAGCGCGTTGCGGCGCTGCGGTCGGCTTCGGTTCTTCAACCAGGGTCTGGCGAATCGGGCCACGAAGGGCAACGCCAGGTAGAAGGTCACTTCTGTGGCCAGGCTCCAGGCCTGCGGGATCGGGCCGACGACATGCTCGGTCCAGTGAATGTGGATCAACAGCGTGGTGGTGATCCCGTCGGCGATGCCCAGGTCTTCGCTGGTGAACACCACGATAAGTGCCAACGCCGCCCAGAACGCCGGGTAGATCCGCATGAATCTGCGCCACAGGTACTCAACGGTCGGGCGCAGCGGTCGTTCGTCGAGTATCGCCGCGGCTACCGGGGTGAACAGCAGAAAACCCGAAAGGACAAAGAAGACCGGCACGCCGATGTCGAGTCGGCCGATGTAGCGGCCGATGGCGCCGTCGTAGGTTCGGCCCGAGTGAAACCCGACATGGTGAAAGAAGACCGCAAAAGCCGCTATGGCTCGCAACCCGTCAAGCCCGACGATCCGACTGCCGGCCGGTGCGGTGTCAATTGTGCCGGCGCTGGTCGGGCTGCCAGACACTCAGCTGCCGAACACTGCGAGCCACTGCTCGCGGGTTTTGGGGCGGAAAACCACGTTGCGCTCCCTGGTCACGCCCATGGTGGCCGAGGACTCCAGCGAGTAACGGTGACCGGGATAGAGCACCGCGTTGTCGGGCACTTTCGCCAGTTTTCGGGTCAGGCTCTCGTACATCTGCGCCGGGTCCGACCCCGGGAGGTCCATGCGTCCACAGCCGTCGAGGAACAGGGTGTCGCCCGCGACCAGCCGACCGTCGACCAAGAAACACTGGCTGCCGGGAGTGTGGCCTGGAGTGCAGATCAGTTCGATGTCCACTGCTCCGACCGACACCACATCGCCGCTCTGGTGCTGCATCAGGTTCTCATCGGTGACGCCGGTGACGGTGCGGACGTATTCCGCTTCGGGGGTTTGCACATGTATCGGAACGTCTACATGCTCAAGAAGTTCGGCTACACCCTCCAGTTGCATGCCCATCATCGATCCGCCGACGTGGTCTGGATGGTAGTGGGTGGCCAGCACTCCGGTGCAGCGCATGTCGTCGGCTGCAAGCACCGCGAGCAGGTCTTTTACGTTGTATGCAGGGTCGACCAGCACCGCTTCACCGCGTTGGCGATCGCCGATGGCGTAGACGAAGTTGACCATCTGCGCAGCCACGGGATCGTTGACAGCGAAGTCTCGACCCGACAGCAGTTGACGAAAATAAAAGTTGTTGTCGCCGGGCGCTCT
>JAPPMP010000044.1:27451-31789 GCA_028819005.1 Acidimicrobiaceae bacterium | reverse complement strand
GCTGTCGCCGGGCACTCTGCTGTCGCCGGGCACTCTGCTGTCGCCGGGCACTCTGCTGTCGCCGGGCACTCTGTTGTCGCCGGGCGTAGCCGGAGCCGCGGAGAACGCGGGAGACGCGGAGGACGCGGGAGACGCGGGAGACGCGGGAGACGCGGAGAACGCGGGAGACGCCGGAGCGGTCATCGGGCCAAAACTGGGCGCAGCCGGAGACGCGGAAATCGGGGAGGTCACGATTATCGAGCCGAGAGTCCGGGGGTCATCTCGGGGATGCTATCGCTGAGCGGGGCGTACCAGGGTCCGCCAGAAGGCTCGGTAGCTGGGGTAGGTGATGGAGTCGGTGATATAACCGTCCTCCACCAGAGCCCGATGGTATTTCGGAAGGTTGGACATCGGGATGCCTGAATCGACATGGTGAGCGAGGTGGAACCCGACTGAATGCGGCAAGAACACGCACCGGGACAAAAACCCCTGTCGAATATTGTTGCTGGTGCGTCGGCGGTCTGGCGACCGGGTCATCCCGCCATGCTCGGCCAACGCACGAAGCCGGTTGGCGACCTGCCAGAAAGTCATCCAGGGAAGCCACCACAAAAACACGTACAGCCACGGATGGCCGAAAGCTGAGAACCACGCGAACACGAACAGCTGGCCGGTAAAGAACCGCGCCGCCCGGAATCGGCGTCCCCTCACGAACAGCCCGACAATCGCCGGTTTGAGGAGTTTGCAGCCCGACACGCCGAAGGCGTCTCGCAAGAGTTTGCGCCGCATCGAATCGGCCGGTATCGGATAGCGGGCATACAGCATGAAGTCCGGCTCGCGTTCGCCGAACTCGTCGCGGTGGTGCTGGGTGTGCACCAGGCGGTAGGCCGGTCCGCCGTCACCGAAAGCGAGCAGGCCGAGGAGCTTCTCGCCAACCCAGTCGTTCGCCGTGCGGTTGCTGAACAGCAGTCGATGAGCGGCCTCGTGGTGCAGTGTCAACGCCCGCTGATACCACACGCCCATCGCGCAGAAAGCCAGTATCCACGTAAGCGGATGGCCGACCGTCAACGCACCCCAGACCACCAGGAAGGGGTACGCCAGAACCACCAGAACATGGACGATGTTGGTCAGGTTGGGGATCCGGCGAAGTTCGGCGCGGAACTCGGGGCGGGGGCGCCCGTCGGGCCTCAAACGATCCGACCCTTCAAATGGTGCGAGGTCGTCTTCGCTGGGCGCCAGCCCGCCGGTCAAATCGGCTACAAGCCGGTCATGGGTGGCCGTATCGACCATGAGCAGATCCTACAAGCCATCCCTGCGACTGCGCTTAGCCTGAATCCACCGGTTGGTGTGGTGAGGTTCCCCCCTTTGCGGGTCAACAATTCTCATAGAGCGTGCGGGGGCCGAACGACGCCACCGGGCAGAAGGATGATTCGACCACCGCGTCTGCTCGCAGGTCTCCATCGGTGGTCGAACTGTTGGGCTCTGACCAGCCATCGAACAGGTCGGTCAGAATGAGCCAATCGGCTTGTTCGATATCCGCGGCGAGGCGGCCGCCTTCCCGGTTCGCCAACCCGGGGTTCATCTGGATGTGATAGGAGGCCGGTTCGTAGTCGGGAAGCAGGTGATACAGATACGTCTCGGAGTAGTTGGTGCGGGCCAGCATCTCCGGGCCCACGAACACGCTGTCGTCCGGCGCCGCCAGCGCATCAAGCCTTCTCAGGATGCTGAAGAGGTCGACCACATCCTCTGAGTCAACGGTGATCGCTCGACTGTTGAAGGTCAGCTCAACGCCGAGATCAGTTTCAAAATACGTGTCGAACGCGGCCCGACCGACATAGTGCGGCGCGATTGTGACCAGACAGGCGAAGATCCAGACCGCCGCCAGTCCGCTGAGAGTTCGCCACCGCAGATGGCGGGCCAACGCAATCGCCAGTGCCGGAAAGATCAGCACGCCCACAAACTTGACGTGGTTCGGAGTCGGCCTCTGCAGAAGCTGTGGGATGGTGCCGACGGCCAGCAACGAGAAGGCGAGCAGACGCCGGTCGCGTCGCGCCAACCAGACCGTCAGCACCGCGGCGAGCACCGTCACCCAGAACAACGCGGTGATCTGCGCCGGACGACCCAGCCCAGGCAGATTGTCCGAACCGCGGATGAAATCGTCGAGCCTCGCGAAGAACTCATCGGCAGCGTCTGAACTCGGCGGTACCGGGAGCCGCCGCCCGGCACGGAGCCTGACAACCGGATCGATGAACATCCCTTCCACAACCGCCACCGGGCCTGCTGTTGCCAGGTGAACGATGTAGCCGCCTGCACCGGCGCCCAGGCCCATGACAAACCGTTTCCAGTGCTCGCGCCCCGCTGCCCGAACCAGCGGGCCGAGCCCCAAGGCCAGCGCGAGTATCAAGTCCGCACGAAACAGCAGGGCAACTCCCGCCAATACCCCCGCGCCAAGCCATCTGCGAGAGCTCTCGCCGGCGTCGAGCGCCACTGCCACCGCAGCCACGCCGAATGCCAGCGCTGCAATCCAGGAATAGGCGATCAAACCGAAGGGAGCAATCAATAACCAGGCCAGTCCTGCTGCGGCTGTGGCGACGCCCGTTCCCCAGCGGCCGGCGATTCGGTAGACGGCCCACAACAACAACAACCGGTACGCCAGCCCGACGGCGCGCTCCACGGTGATCGACACGCCGAATATCGAGAATGCGGCGGCCAGCGTCCACAGATCGGCCGGCCCGTACAGGTGCTCGAAGTCCCCGTGAGGGGTCCACCCTCGCAGCACCAGTTCACCGCCGATGAGCAGGGTCCCCTCCTCCATGGTGTTGCCCGGTTCCCTGAACAGCGCCGCGAGCGGGAACTGGAACAGGAACAGAAGAGGAACTGTGGCCAGCAGGAAACGCCGTCGGTGGACGAAATCCGCGAGGCGATCCAGAGCGGCGCCCTCACCGTCACCCCAACGCCCATTCCCAGGGACCGAACGCGTGGGCCCCTCACCATCCATGCCCCCAACGGTAGCCCCAGGGTTCGATCCCAACCCGAACAACGACAAGAGGGCGATCCGGATCAGTCCGGCGAGCGGCCAGGTTCGATCCCAAACCCAACAACGACAAGCCCCGGTCAACGTCCGCCAACGGCAGCCGCGGGGTTCGATAGGTTCTAAACGCGTGCAAATGGGCAGACCTTCGAGTTGCAGCCCGTTGTCCCCCGCTCCTGGTTCGCTTCGCTCACCGGGCCGCTCGGGCCCCGGCCCCGCAAATCAAGCCGTTCGCGCTCGGAAATCCTCTGCTGGCTGGATCGGCAGCCGCCACCGCCTGAAGAGGGCCGCAAATCAAGCCGTTCGCGCTCGGAAATCCTCTGCCTATTTGCGGGGCCTCTGACGCTCGTGTCGTCCTATCCTTGGAGACCGTGAGCGAATCACCGTCAGACAAGCCGACAGTCTGCTACCTCGGACCGCGCGGGACCTTCACCGAACAGGCGCTCCACACCCAGCCCGACCTCGTGGAGATGACCCATGTGCGGTTCGGCTCCATTGTCGAAGTGTTGAAGGCAGCGGAGACAGGGGGGATCGACTACGGGTTCGCGGCCATCGAGAACATGATCGAGGGGTCGGTCAACGCCACCATCGACACGCTTGCCTTCGACGCCGAACTGCTCATCCAACGCGAGGTTGTGATCAACATCAACCTCAACCTGCTGGTGCAGCCGGGCGTGAGCCTCGAAGAAGTCAAACATGTCCGCTCGTTCCCCATGGCCTACGCGCAATGCCGCCAATACCTCGTCAACGAACTGCCGTGGGCGAGCGTCGAAGCGACGAACTCAACAGCGGACGCCGCCCGCGAACTCGCAGAGTCCCAGCGGCGCGACACGGCCGCGATCGCCCCGCCGCGCGCCGCCGAGGTCTACGACCTCGAAACGCTCGTGCCCAACATCGAAGACCATCCGGACAACAAAACTCGCTTCGTGCTCGTCGCCAACCAGGGCATCAGCGCACCAACCGGCCACGACAAGACGTCGATCGTGGTTTTCCAGCGCGCCGATCAACCCGGTTCGCTGATCAGCATCCTTCAGGAGTTCGCAGCGCGTCGCATCAACCTCACCAAACTGGTCAGCCGCCCGACCCGCAGCGCGCTCGGCGACTACTGCTTCTTGATCGACTGCGAGGGCCACATTGCCAACGAAGTGGTCGGCGACGCACTTCGCAGTCTCCACCAGCAGCGGCACGTTGTGAAGTTCCTTGGTTCCTACCCGTCGACCTACGGAACAGAAGAGGAACAGGAGAACAACCGCGTCGTCACCGGAGAATCGGACCTCTGGCTCGCGGAGTTGCGCTCGCAAATCCTCTCCGCGAGCTGAGTGGACCGGCGG
>JAPPMP010000044.1:0-27351 GCA_028819005.1 Acidimicrobiaceae bacterium | reverse complement strand
GCCGGACGAGCTGGGCGGGCCGGACGAGCTGGGCGGGCCGGACGAGCTGGGCGGGCCGGACGAGCTGGGCGGGGCGGGCGGGCGGGCCGGGCGGGCGGGCCGGGCGGGCCGGCGTAGTTCATCCCGACTTCGACCGCTCCGAGAGCTTCGCGGCAGGAATAGTCGGCCCGGCACTGGTGAGTTGTTGACCGAGTGACCGACCCGGCTGAACTCAGGTCCAGCCGCCGTAGCCGGGGGGCCGAGACCAGCGGCGACCTGCGAAACGCCAACGAGACACACCGTCGGGCGTGACAGCTTCACTCGGCCGGGGCCACAGAAGCTCATAGGCCGCCAGAATGGCCGCGGCTTCCTCCTCCGAGGGCGCCGGTGAGAACTCGACGGCGGTCATCGTTATAGGGGAACGTTGCCGTGCTTGCGCTCCGGCAACTCCTCACGCTTCGATTCGAGCAACTGGAAACCGGCCACCACCTTCCGGCGGGTCTGCGACGGCTCGATCACATCATCGACGTAGCCGCGTTCGGCGGCCACATAGGGATTCGCCAAGCGGTCGGTGTAATCGTCGATCAACTCGGCCCGCCGGGAGGCCGCATCGGCAGCGTCGGCCAGTTCGCGTCGATGGAGTATCTCAACCGCTCCCTGCGGTCCCATGACGGCGAGTTCGGCGGTGGGCCAGGCGAAGGCCAGGTCGGACCCCACCGACTTGGAGTCCATCACCACGTAGGCTCCGCCATAGGCCTTGCGGGTGATGACCTGGATGCGCGGCACGGTCGCTTCGCAGTAGGCGTAAAGGAGTTTTGCCCCGTGGCGGATGATGCCTCCGTACTCCTGGTCGACCCCGGGCAGAAAACCGGGCACGTCGACGAAGGTCAGCAGCGGGATGTTGAAGGCGTCGCAGGTGCGCACAAAGCGGGCGGCCTTCTCTGACGAGTCGATGTCGAGCACCCCGGCCAGCATCATCGGCTGGTTTCCGACAACTCCGATGGCCCGGCCGTCCACCCGGGCGAAGCCGCAGGTGATGCTGCGTCCCCAACTGGCGTGGTACTCCATGAAGTCGCCGTCGTCGACAACAGCCGTTATGACCTGCTTCATGTCGTAGGGCACGTTGGGGCTGTCGGGCAGAATCTCGTCAAGTTCACCGCAGAGGCGATCCGGGTCGTCGCTTGGTTCGACTCGGGGCGTCTGATCGAGGTTGTTCGACGGCAGGAAACTCAGGAGGTCCTTGACCTCGTCGAGAACCTGCTCCTCGGATTCGGCGACGAATGCGGCCACACCGGACTTGCTGCTGTGACTGCCCGCTCCGCCCAGCTCTTCGAGCGTGACCTCCTCGCCAGTGACCGTCTTGACCACATCGGGGCCGGTGATGAACATGTGCGACTTCTCACGCACCATGAAGATGAAGTCGGTCATCGCCGGGCTGTAGACCGCACCGCCCGCGCAGGGGCCGAGGATCACCGAGATCTGCGGGATGACCCCTGAGGACTGGACGTTGCGGTAGAAGATGCCGCCGTAACCGTCGAGCGACACGACGCCCTCCTGGATGCGGGCGCCGGCGCCGTCGTTGAGCCCGATCATCGGCGCTCCCGTGGCCAGGGCAAGATCCATGACCTTGTGGAGCTTCTCCGCGAACACCTCGCCGAGCGCTCCACCCATAACGGTGAAATCCTGGGAGAACACGAAGACCTTGCGCCCGTCGACGGTTCCCCAGCCGGTGATGACCCCATCGGTGTAGGGACGTTCCGCGAGTCCGGCCTCGTGCGCGCGGTGACGGGCCAGCATGTCGAGCTCGTTGAACGAGCCCTCGTCGAGCAGGTAGTCGATGCGCTCGCGGGCGAGCATCTTGCCTTTTTCGTGCTGACGCGACACCGATCGCTCCGAACCCGCATGCACAGCCTGATCCTTGCGTTTGCGAAGATCGTCGAGTTTGGCGCTCATCGACTGGTCGACCACAGCCGCAATCTACCCGTCTTCTCGGGCGGTGCCTTTCCCCGGTTCAACGCGGCGGGCCGCCACTCACCACGTCGAACACGGTGGCCGGGTCTGTCACGGCAGGAAAAGAGCGCAACAGCCATGTCGCGCCCTCATCGACGAACGGCGGAGGCGTACCGTCGAATTCGGTGCGCAGGCAAACGTCGAACCCGTCGAGACTGCCTCTCACTGCGACCACCTCGTCTAGAGCCCGACAAAAGCTGTCGTGGTTCACTTCGATCGGGAACATTCCCTCGTAGCGGGCCGCCCGGCGCACAGGTTTCATCGCCGTGCCGCGTGCAGCGCACCAGATCGGCGGACGGGGTCGCTGGACCGTCGGGGGCTCTGCTGAAACGCCGTCCACCATGTAGTGCTCACCGAAATGGACCACGAACTCTCCCGCCAACAACTGGGCCACGATTCGCAGGCCCTCGTCGAGCCGTTGGCCGCGGATCCGAGGATCGATCACCTCGTCGAAGCGAGCCAGCTCGCCTCCGGTGTCTGTGCCAGAACCGACTCCGAGCGTCAGCCTCCCCTCGCTGAGCAGGTCGAGCGTCAGCACTTCCCTCACCAGCTTCATGAGGCGACGGCGAGGCACTGGCGTGACCATCGGACCGAGGCGAAGTTCCTGAGTCGCTGTGGCCAGAGCTGCTAGAGCGACCCAGGCGTCAATGATCTCGTTGCTCTCGGGACGCAGCACATGGTCCCAGACGAACAGACCGTCCCATTTTGCTTCTTCTACCGCCCGGCCGAGATCCATCAGTCGGTGAGGGTCGGCGAACGGACCGAACGGCGCCACAAAGATCCCGTGCTGCACGTGCTCAAGAGTACGGGACCGTCAACCGGCAAGTGCAGGCAAGTCGCCCGATTGGCTTGGTCGAAGCGGGGAGTCCGCCGACCCGTGTGCATTCCTGATGGGACTCTGGTCGGCGTCGCGATACATAGAGCGTGCGCGGATTGAACAGGTTTTGCCGACGAGCAAGAACAGGCCGCTCGGCTGGAACTGTTCGATGCGCCCTGCCGATCGACGACATAGTCGCGCGCTTCGTTGACGACATGCGCACCAGGGGTTTCAACCCGGTCGTGCCCGACGACCCTCTCCCACAACCCGGAGTGGATCGATCTGGTCCAAAGTGTCTACCCGCCGACCCAGGCGCGGTGATCTCCAGATCCGACTGAGGTTCCAGACTCCGGGCGGTATACCCGGCGCTCAAATATCCGTGGAACAGTAGGCTTGCCCGATGCAAGAGTTCCGACGTGTGTGCGTGTTCTGCGCCTCGTCTCCGGGGACGGACCCCGAGATCACCGCTGCAACAGTCGAGTTGGGCAAGCTCCTCGTTGAACGCGACATTGAACTTGTCTACGGCGGCGGCGCGGTCGGGTTGATGGGATTGATCGCCGACACAGTCATGTCGCGCGGTGGACGCGTGACCGGGATTATCCCCACCGACCTCTTCGACGACGAGGTCGGCCATGAGAGTCTCACCGCTCTCGAGAAGGTCGATTCGATGCACACCCGCAAGGCGCTGATGTATGAACTGTCTGACGCGTTCATCGCACTGCCCGGCGGTTTCGGCACGCTCGACGAACTCGCCGAGACTCTCACCTGGAACCAGCTCGGGATCATGGCCAAACCCGTGGGCGTGCTCAACATCAACGGTTTCTGGCAGCCGCTGCTCGACCAGTTCGACACCATGGTCAAACGCACGATCCTCAAACCCTCCAACCGCCAGACGCTGCTGGCCGAACAATGCCCCGCTGCGTTGCTGGACGCCCTGGCCAATCACAGCAACTCCAACGACCCCAAGTGGATCCGCACCTAGTCAGGCTCTTCGCGTTTTAGGTCGGGGTTGGGGTTGTGGGGTTCCGCGGTCGGGTGTGGGGGATCCTCCGGAATCGGTGCTGACACAGCAACCAAAGAACTGGGGGATCCTGAGGTTCCCCCCTAATCGGGGACTGTCGGACGCTCTCTTGTCAAGCGGCGTGTTTGGAATGTTGTTTTCGGGTGTTTTCGTCGCGTCGCATTCGGCGGGTGGCGCGGTTGGCGAGGCGGCGTTTGCGGGCTCGGCGGGCTTCGCGTCGGGTTTTGCCTTCTGCGGTTTTGCGGGCGAGGTATGCGGCTGCTTCGAGTTGGCGTCGCTGCTGGGCAACCGACGCGGTGCAGAGCACTGGGTTGATGCGCCGGTCGCCCCGGAAGTCGAGTCGGCGTTTGACGGGGTTGCCGGCGCCTTCGCCCGAGGAAAGCGCGGCAGCGCCGGCGCCGCACCAGCGGGCGAGCTTGGACTCACGGTCGAACCGGCGAGGATCACCGGCCTCGCATGCCGATGCCGCGGCTGAGACGGCGCCGACGCCTGCTTCGTCGCGCGGGGTGGCGCCGTGACGGTCGAGCGACTCGTCGATAAGCCGTTCTAGGCATCGGATCCCGCTGCGTGCCGTGCGGTCTTGGCTGATGAACCCTTGGAGCCATGCGAGGCGGCGCCTGCCGGCGGGGGTTGTATCGATATCGGGGTTGATGTGTTCGAGGCGGCGCAGCCGGCTCTCGGTCTCGCCGTCGGTGCTGAGCTGGTCGCGTGTCTCGGCGGGGAGCCCGGCGGTTTGGTCTGCGACGTGGCGCAACATCAGTGTTCTAGCTGCTGCCAACCCTCGGCGGTGCTCGAGCGCCGCTTCGGTCTCGGCGACGAGCGGGCCGTATGCCTCCAGCGCCTGGACGGGTCCTAGGGCCGGCTCGGCCGACGACGCCCGCGCCGACGCGGCCGCGTCAACAGCGCCGGTTTTGTCGAGTCGCCCCGACCGGCGCTGCGCCGCTGAGCGCGAAACCGGCGCCTCGCGGGCGCCGAGCCCGGCCGCCGGCAGCGCGACAGCCACATGCGCCCCCCGCTTCGCTGACCCTTCGACGCCGACGGTGAACGTGTGCTGGCGGGGGTCGATCCCCCCGACTGACAATGCCATGCTCTGCTCCTGCTGGATTTGATGTTCCGGCGGGTCCGGGACCGGCAGGGGCGCTTCGCCACACCCGAGTCGAGACGATCAGGCCCCCTTCAAGACAGGAGCGCTCCTGCCGGCCCCACACCCGACGCGACAGGCCTGACAACAAGCACAAAGCCAATATTTCGTGGAGTCACCGTCGAGCACAGAACCAGACCGCAACCCCCAAGCCGAGAGCCCCGGCAAAACCAACAATGACACTCGGAAATTTTGTGTGTCGGGTGTGGTCTGAGGGTCCGCGGCTTGGTGCTGTGGACCAGAGAGGATCATGGCTGTGACTGGTCATCTGCCGGTGTTGCCGGCGAGCGACGGCTCTGTTGATGAGGTGGAGATGAGGGACTGGGCTGAGCTACTGGTCGCTGGAGCGCGCAGCGAGGGCGTGGAGCTGACCGGCGACGGCGGGCTGTTGACGGGTTTGGCGCGCCAGGTGCTGCAATGTGGTTTGGGGGTCGAGATGTCCGGGCATCTCGGTTATGGGCGCCACGCGGTGGAGGGCCGCGCAACGCCGAGCTCGCGCAATGGTTCTTCGCCCAAGACAGCGACGGCCGAGATCGGCCGGGTCGGTCTGCGGGTGCCTCGTGACCGTGCGGGCACGTTTGAGCCGGTGACGGGCGCCTGAGCACCGTCGCCGCCTCGACGGGCTGACGGGGAATGTGATCAGCCTGCACGCGAAGGGGCTCACGACCGGGGAGATACAGGCGCACCTCGCCGAGATTCATGACACGTCGGCGAGCCGGGAGACGATCTCGAAGACCGCCGACGACCCCAACCTGGTCCTAGGAAAACGGAAGTAGACGGTGTTGGCCGTCTACTTCAGCGCGTCTGTGAACATGTCGGGCCGACACTGAACAACGAAACAGTGTTGGTTGGTTGTCCCGCTGACGCTTTTTCGAACCGAAAACCGTGAATTCCGGCCTGAAACCGGCTGTTTTCGGTTAACTCGCGAAACCCGAACACCCGAACCCGCAAAACCCCCTGAGTGGAGCTGACGGGAATCGAACCCGTGACCTCCTGCTTGCAAAGCAGGCGCTCTAGCCAACTGAGCTACAGCCCCGTGACCGAGAGGATACCGGTTCGGCCCGCCGCCACGGCCCTGGTTCGCCGTGGGCGTGGCATCGCGACGGCGACGGTGGCAGGATCAGCAGATGGAATCACGGGCACTCAAAACAAACTCGATGGACGACTTCGATCTGCGGATGTCGGAGGAGTCCCGCCCCTTCTTCGATGCTGTCGTCGAATTCCTCGAAACGGTCGTCGCCCCGATGCAGGCAGAGTTCTTCCAAGCCGGAGAAGGACGAGCCAACCGCTGGAGCTACACCGAACGCCAACTCGAACTGTTGGAGGGGGCCAAGGACCAGGCCAAGGCGAAAGGCCTGTGGAACTTCTTCCTGCCCGACACGGGCCAGGGCCTGTCGAACCTCGACTACGCCTATTTGGCCGTTGAACTGGGCAAATACCCACTCGGTTCGGAATCGCTCAACTGCTCGGCGCCCGACACCGGCAACATGGAAGTCCTCGAACGAGTGGGCACGCCGGAACAGAAGCAGCAGTGGCTCGAACCGCTCCTGAACGGCGAGATCCGTTCCTGTTTCGGCATGACCGAACCGGGCGTCGCCTCCTCGGACGCCAAGAACGTGCACTGCCAAGCCGTGCGCGACGGCGACGAATACGTGATCAACGGCGAGAAGTACTACATCTCTGGCGCCGGAGACCCGCGCTGCAAGATCATGATCCTTATGTGCCAGACAAGTCCCGACGGGCCGCCGCATCGCCGGCAGTCGCAGATCCTGGTGCCGATGGACGCCCCGGGTCTTGAAATCCTCGGCCCGATGCACGTCTTCGGCCAAGACGACGCGCCCCACGGCCACATGCACCTGCGCCTCACCGACGTGCGGGTACCAGCCGGCAACATGCTGTGGGGCGAAGGCCGGGGATTTGAAATCTCACAACTCCGTCTCGGGCCTGGTCGCATCCACCACTGCATGCGAGGCATCGGAGCGGCCGAGAAAGCGCTTGATCTGATGTGTCGGCGCGGACTTGTCCGTGAAGCCTTCGGCAAACCGCTCGCCCGGCTCGGTGGCAACACCGAGATAATCGCCCGAGCCCGCACTGAGATCGAAGCCATGCGAATGATGGTGCTGCGCGCCGCGAAAGCCATGGACGCCCTCGGCAACGCCGAAGCGAGAGTGTGGATCAGCGCAGTCAAGGCCCTAGTCCCCGAACGGGTCTGCAACATCATTGACCAGGCCATTCAGATGCACGGGGCGACCGGTGTGTCGCAGTGGACGCCGCTGGCAGCGATGTATCAGAGCCAGCGCACCCTGCGCCTCGCCGACGGCCCTGACGAGGTCCATTGGATGGTCGTCGGACGCGCCGAACTCGCCTGCTACGAAGGTCTGGAAGTACCCGTCGCGCCCACCTCCGCAGCGACGGGCCTAGGGGGTTGACGGCTATTGGTTGTGGCGTCTGAGGGGCGGCTTCGCAGCGACGGGTCGAGAAGATCGCCATTCGCCGGCTCTCATAAACCGGTTCCGGCTCAGGCCAGGTATGGCTTCGAACCTCGGGCTAGGGCGCCAGCGGTCGCCCGAAGGGCAGTTCGTCCTGCCAGGTCGACAGATACGACTCAGCGGCGTAGCACGCGGCCAAAAAAGCGCCGTCATCGTGGGAGGCGAAATCGCCGCTCAGATCACCCACCGTTTGTTCCACGGCAGCGAGAATCTCGGATTCCGAAAGGTCTGGGTCCCCCCAGAGAGCAAGAGTCGACCCGGCGAGTGCGACGAAGTCGGCGGGGGCCGCCACGCCTGCGCGCCTCAGGACGGCGAGGGCCCGGGCGGTCACCGGTAGACGACCGCAGGCGACCACAGCGTCAGCATCGGAGATCTGCGCAGCGATCTCGTGGTTGACCACACCCGTCTTGGAACCTGCGAAGAACACTTCAGCCCCCGAGGTGAACACCTCGGCGGGACTGGCCACAGCGCCCAGTCCGTTGACCAGGCCAGGCCCGTGCGTCCTCCAGGCATCGGCCAGGGTCTGCGCGTCGAACCCGGAACCGGAAGTGACCGCCCCGGCAGTAGTGGCGACAGCGCTTACCGTGGCCCCACGCTCGATCACAGCCGCCGCCAACGCCGCTCCGTTGGCGCCGAAACCCTCGATGGCGACCGACCGACCCGACAGATCGCCGACACAGTGCTGCGCACACACCGCTGCACCCAGACCCTCGGCCCGGTCGACCAGCGTTGAACCTTCACCCACAAGCCGAGTGGTGACGCGGGGATCATCGGTGCGCAGCGGCGTCAGGTCGGCTTCGCTCACACCCTTCGCGGCGTCGGGCAGGTAGGTTCCGTACTCCACCAGCTCGGCGGCTTCAGACACGAAGGCGCTGACCGCTTCGCCGCGCTGGGGGCCTTCGGCACTGATCCCAGCCGACGCCCCGCCATGGCGCATGTTCAGCACCGCATACGTGTATGTCTGCGATCGGGCCAAGTCCTTGGCCCCTCCCTGGAGCACCCTGCGAGCCCAGCGAACCGGACCCGAAGAAGTCTCTGCTCCGACAAGGTCGATAGCCACGAAGGCATCGGTGGACGTGAACTTGTGGATACGCACGTTCGCAGCGTACGCGATCAACCGCGTTGTGGTAGATGCCGGAAGCGACCGTCAGTCAGCGATCTCGATCGCGAACTCTGGGCAGTTGTCGACTGCGAGCATCGCCTTCTCTTCAAGCTCGGTGGGAATATCGCCCTCGATACGCAGGACGGCGTAACCCTCATCGTCGGTGTCGAACAGTTCCGGGGCGAGCATGTAGCAGCGATTGTGGCCTTGACAAGCTTCGCTGTCCAAGTTGATTCTCATGTCTGCACCCTAGATGCCGAGCGGATTGATCCCAAACGGCATGTTCGAGCGAGGCTGTGGCCTGAGCGGCCCGCCCGCGGCCTGAGCTGCTTGCCCGCGGCTTGAGCGGCCCGCCCGCGGCCCGAGCGGCCCGCCCGCGGCCCGAGCGGCCCGTGAGCGCAGCGAACAAGAGCGGGAGGCGGAGCGCAGCGAACAAGAACGGGAAACAACAGACATCGGCACAATGGCTTGTTCAATCCGTGTGTGTTTCGAGTCAGCCCTCGGCGACAAGTCTCGTCAGCGTCAGTTCGGGTTGGTCTGCTTCAAGGCGCTGCAGCCAGTAGGGGCTCTCGAACAGAGCCAGCAATTCACCGTCGGAACGGTTCGCAACGGTCACACCGCTCATCTGGCGAAGCTTGGGGGCAGACGATTCATCGGTGATGCGTGCCGTGGTCCAAGAACAGGGATTCAGCTCGACCGGCGCGCCGAACTCGTTCTCGAGGCGATGGACCGCCACCTCGAACTGCAGCGGACCGACCGCGGCGAGGATCGGCGCCTGATCCCCGACCTCGGGCTCCCTCAGGACTTGGACCACGCCCTCTTCATCGAGTTGGTTGACGCCTCGACGGAACTGCTTGGCCTTGGACGTGTCGAGGGTGCGTGCCACTCGGAAATGCGAGGGCGCGAAAGCCGGCATGTCGGGCCAACGGACAGGGGAATCGACGTAGACCGCGTCGCCGACTCGGAACTCGTTGGCGTTGACCAGGCCGACAACGTCACCCGGAAATGCCTCCTCCACAGTCTCCCGGTCCCGGCCGATCACGGACTGGGCGTACTTTGTCGCGAACGGCTTGCCGGTCGGACCATGTGTGACGACCATGCCCCGTTCGAACCTCCCAGAGCAGACTCGTATGAAAGCCATCCGGTCACGATGGTTGCGATCAGTATTGGCCTGCACCTTGAACACGATCGCCGAGAACGGGTCGGCCAGAGCACGGGGCTCACCCGCTTCGTCGTGGCGCGGCGTCGGCGACGGAACCAGATCGACCATGGCGTCGAGCAGCAGCCTGACCCCGAAATTGGTGAGCGCCGACCCGAAGAAGACCGGCGACAACTCCCCCGACTCGAACAGCTTCGCGTCGAAATCGCGGCCGACCGAATCCAGAAGCTCGATGCCGTCACGCGCCTCAACCCAAAGGTCGCCTTCCTCCCGGGCTGCCCGGTCGCCATCGACGAGTTCTTCGGGAGCTTCGGTGGCGCCCCGAGCTGTGCGGGTGAAACGCAGGAAGTCGCCGCTTCTGCGGTCGATCAACCCCCGGAACCGCTCGCCATCGCCGACCGGCCAGGTGATCGGGACCGGTTCGAGGATCAACTGTTCTTCAATCTCATCGAGCAGACCGAGCGGATCACGGCTAGGCCGGTCCCATTTGTTGATGAACGTGACGATCGGGACTTCACGGTCGCGGCAGACCTCGAACAGCTTGCGAGTCTGGTTCTCAATTCCCTTGGAGCCGTCAAGCACCATGATCGCCGCGTCGGTTGCGGCCAGGACCCGGTATGTGTCTTCTGAGAAATCGCGGTGGCCGGGGGTGTCGAGCAGGTTGAGCACACATTCTCGATATCCGAACTGCAGCACCGTTGAGCTGATGGAGATGCCGCGTTGTCGTTCGAGCTCCATCCAGTCCGAGGTCGTGGACCGGTGCGAGCCCTTGGCTCTGACCGAACCGGCGCCGGCTGTCAGAACACCCCCGTACAGGAGGAACTTCTCGGTCAGTGTGGTTTTGCCCGCGTCGGGGTGCGAGATGATGGCGAACGTCCGCCGGCGTTGCGATTCGGTCTCGAGTTCAGACACTTCTACAGGCTATGGGGCCGCGCTTGCCTTGTTGCGGGAGCGGGGTGTTTGCCAGGTGAGCAGAGCGCTCAGGCGTCGCGGCCCACCACGTAGTCGGCCAGAGCGCGAAGGGCTCCATGGCTGCCGTTGACGTCGGGCAAGTCAACGATGGCCTCCAAAGACATGGCCGACAGTCGGTCGATTTCGGCCTCGGCAGCTGCCACTGCGCCGGTTTCGACCATCACCTCTTGGATAGCCGCGATGCTGTCGTCGCCCATCTCGGGTCCGCTGTCAGCCGACACCGTGGCGAGCACCGCGCGTTGTGAGTCATCGGCTGCCTCACGAGCCAGCGCCAGCAGAACGGTCGGCTTGCCCTCACGCAGATCGTCGCCGACAGGCTTGCCGGTACGGGAGGGCTCTCCGAACGCACCGAGCATGTCGTCGCGCAACTGGAAGGCCACTCCGAGCGGCATGCCGTGGGCGGCCAGCTTCGCAGCGAGGTC
This sequence comes from Acidimicrobiaceae bacterium, assembly GCA_028819005.1. Classification (GTDB taxonomy): domain Bacteria; phylum Actinomycetota; class Acidimicrobiia; order Acidimicrobiales; family Aldehydirespiratoraceae; genus VXYK01. Next base: position 16,239 of record JAPPMP010000044.1, on the reverse strand, counting down.
GACACGACCGGCCAGCGCGGCCCCGAGTTGAAGGGGGCGCACGATCGTGTAGCCGGCAGTCTTGTGACGGATGATCGTGCGGGCGTCAACCACTGAAACGTCGCCCCGAGCGGTGCCGATCACGTCGAGGTACTGCCCCATGTTGAGTTCGGTGCGCAAACTGTCCCAGACGCGGCGGACCTCGGCGCCGGCGTTCCCCAGGGTTCTGTCGGCCATGACGATGGCAATGTCGCCCACCAGCACCGCCGCGGCCTCCCCGAAGCGCCGCGATTCGCCGTGCCAGGCGCCATCGCGATGGCGTTCGATGAAGCGAGCCCAGACGGTCGGCGAAGACCGGCGTGTCGGTGAGCCGTCCATCACGTCGTCGTGGATGAGGGCGAACGCATGCAGCAGCTCCAGCGCACAGCCACCTGCTACAGCGCCGTCTCCGGACGGATCGCCTCCCGCGGTAACCCAGCCCCAATGGCAGTACGCAGGTCGGATCCGCTTGCCTCCGCCCGCCACGAAATCAGCGAGATCAGCCAGCGGCACATCCAACTCGGGATTGAGCTCGGCCCAAGTTCTGCGTTCCTCGACGAACAGGGCTGCCAGCGCCTCATCGACTCTGGTTGCCGCCGCCGAGAGTTCCGTCGGTGGAAGCTTCACGACCCCTCGTCGTCCTCGGCGCCTGCCCCGGCAGAGCCCTGGTCTTCGCTGTCGAGGTTGGCCACAACTCGTTCGACCTGCACCCGGGCCGCGGCGATGCGTTCGCGGCACAAGCCGATGAGCTCAGAAGCGCGCTCAACTCGGGAGGCCAGCATGTCGACGTCCAAGTCGTCGCCTTCAAGATCACGCAGGATTTGCTCGAGTTCCGCCATGGCATCCGCGTAGCCGACCGTCTCGTTGCCGTCGCCGGGCGCAACCGGAGCCGCGGCAGCCGTGTCGGAGTTGCTGACCTCGGGTTGATTGTCGTTCATGTGGCCTCCTCGGAAGTCGCGTCCTGTGTTGAGTCGGGTCTGCGTGCTTTGTTCGGTTTTGTGCGGTGCGTCGCCGCAGTGATCGTACTTGTGAGGTCGCCGTCTGCTAGCTGAGTGGTCACGACGTCGCCCGACTCGACGCCGGTCGCTGAACGCACGACCCGTCCATTGCCATCCCGAGTGATCGACCAGCCTCGCGCCAGCGCCAAAGCCGGGTCGAGCGCGCGCACCTGGGCCTCCACCGCGTCGACTCGCCGCACCGCGGTGGTCAAGCCGTGCCGTTGTGCCACCTCGAGGCGCGCAACCGCATGGGCAATCTGACCGACAGCCCGCCGTTGCGAGGAACGCGCCGTTCGTACCAGTCGACTGCAACGAGCCGCCAACAGCCGGTCGCCTCGGTCGAGCGTGTTGGCTGTCGACACGGCCACACTGCTTCGAACTGTCTCGACACGCTGATCGGCTCGTTGCACCGCCCGCCGTCCGGCGGCAACCAAAGATCTCTCGTGATCGCCCAACCGGTCGAGCCACTGCTGCACCCTCCCGACGACGAACTGGGCAGCTGCGGTAGGCGTCGTGGTGGCAGTGTGAGAAACCTCGTCGGCGACACTGCGGTCAATGTCGTGGCCGATACCGGTGACGACAGGCACGCCGGCGGCGGCAATCGCGCGAGCGACGACCTCGTGATCGAAAACCGCGAGATCGGTCTTGGAACCCCCGCCGCGGGCAACGAGCAGCACATCGATGCCGGCCTGCTGTGCGGCTCGGATCGCGGCGGCGACCGGGAGCTCAGCCCCCGACCCCTGCACCGGCGTGTCGACCTCCACCACTGTGAACGCCATGCCGGCCCGTTTGAACACCGTTGAAATATCAGCATGGGCGGCGCTGCCGACAGAGGTCACCAACCCGACCCGAAGCGGGACCGGCGCCAGAGGCTGTGCGGCATTGGCCCCCAAGATCCCCTCAGCCGACAGCTCGGCCAGCAGGGCGTCCTTGTCAGCGGCCAGTTTGCCCAACGTGTAGGTCGGGTCTATCGACGACATGCGCAGCTGCACCCGCGCCGAAGGCGGGTAGTAGTCGACCCGGCCCTGAATGCGCACGCACACGCCGTCGCTCATGCGGATCGGATCGCCGTGTCGCTTCAGCAAACGGTTGACCCGGTCACGGGACTCGCGGAACAGAACCACAGGCATGGTTGCAACAGGAGCAGCCCCGGGACCCTCGCCCGGCTCAACCAGATCGAAATAAACGTGGCCGTTGCGGGCCCGGTGGAGACCGCTGATCTCGCCCTCGACCCAAACATCGTCAGGCATGGTCTGCTCGATGGCCGCGCGGATCAGAGCACAGAGCTCGGCAACCGAAAAAGTCCCCTGATTCACCCGCCGATCGTACACCCCTCGAGTCTTGGACTAATTGCTAGGCCGGGGCGAGCAAGGCAGCCGACCACCACAGGGCTTGCAGCGGCAACGACGCCAACGCCCAGCGCAACACCCCGCGTCTGCGCGCGTGCAGCAGTGACAAAGCGGCTGTTATCGCCAGCGGTATCCACATCCACCACGCGACCGGGACGCGGGGGACAAGCTCGCCGTACTCAACCGAGCCCACGTTGAGCCTACACCGGTCGACTGCCGCCGCGGCGACCCCGAGGGCCGCCCAGTTGGTCAGGGTCCAGAATGCCTTCGCTGAGCCGGGGATGGCCCACAAGCCATCAGCGTAGACGCCGCGGTTGTACACCAGCCAGCCATAGCATGCGCTGAACCCGACTCCACCGGCTACCGCTGCCCAGACGAGCATATGGTTGCGGTGCGCATCATAGCCAATAGTGGGTCCAGTAAAAAAGCTGACTGCGAATAACACAGTTATTGCCACGACACAGGTGACTCTGGCCCATTCTGTGAACTTGGCGGCGGTGGAGGCTGGGGTAGCAAAGTGTTTGATGAAGGAGGCTGAAATCATTGCTGGCATAAGTTGTACGGGGCCAGATAGCCAACCCAGTTCGACTCACGGTATCCCTCAAGATCCCATGTTGCGCCTCCGCCGGCCTGGTAGAAGACATGGCAATGCAACTGTTGCCAGATCGCGTCCCAACTCCGTACGTAAGGGTTAGAACGAGCTGATTCGCTTGCGAATTGAGGGGGCGTGAGTCTCGCGGTCGTAGCAGTGACGCTTCGATCATCAGATGCGGGAAGAAATCAACGAAGAACCAACGACGATGACCGCGCCGATTGCGAAAGCCGTGCCGATGCCGGCGACGGAGGCCACCACGCCCAAGAAAACACCGCTGAGGATCTCGCCGCCGGCGTAGGCCTGGCTCATGAACGACAACATCGTGGCTCGGACGTCGGACTCGCTGTGAGAGTTGGCGATCATCGTGATGAACGGTTCCGCCGTCATCCGCAACGCCTCCTGCATCACCAGGCCGACAAAGATCGCCCAACCCGCGTTCGCGCCGGCAGTCACCGCGATCGCCACCCCCGCCGACAACATCAGCAGCGACAGAACCCGGGCCGCGGGAACATCAATAAGGCGACGTTCGATCAGGCGAATCAGCACAATCCCCGCCCCGGCCTGAACCAGGGCGAGAGCACCGTAGAGGAACACCTCGTCAACATCGGAGGGGATGCCCACTTCGACCAGCCGGGCCAGATCGAGGTGATCGACCACACCCGATCCCAAACCGTAGAACAGCGAGGAGATCGCCAACAGACGCAAGGGTCGGGTACGGGCAGTCAGCCTGGTCCCCACCCCGATGATGCGTCTGAACTCGGCGCCCGCGGCTCTCGCAGTGCGCTCGAATCCCGTTTCGGGCATGGTCATGGCCAGCACCAGCCCCCACGCGGAAATCGAAGCGCCGGCGACCACGATCGCCGTAGTGCGGGTGGTGGTCGCAACGAGGGCGAGTGCGACCGGCACGCCCAGAGCATTGGCCGCCAACTGGACTTTCGCTCGGCTGATCAGCAGCCGGTCGACTCGCTTCGGGTTTCGCAGCTCATCGGTCAACCACGCAACGTCGGCTCCACTGTGGAGCGTCCAGGCGAGCCCCCAGCCGACCTGGGTCAAAGCGATCAGCCAGAAACTCTCGAACACGCCGGCCAGCGCCAGTATCGGACCCATGATCACGAACGAAGCAATGATCGACAGACGCCGACTGATCAGATCTGCCACAGCGCCGGTCGGGATCTCCCCGATTATGCCGCTCAGTTCAAGAGCGGTTCCCAAGAGCGCCAACTGGTAGGGCTCAAGTTGAAGGTCGTCCACCAATCGTGGCATGAACACGATCCATTTGGCGTTCGTGCCCGCGGCCAATACCGCGGTCGTAGCCAGGAACAGCCATGCAGGGTCGGCAGTGCGCCGCACGGCCTAGGCGAGATTCTGGTCGCCGTCACCGTTGTTGTCGCTGCGATCGGCTGCTTCCACATGGCCGCGGGGGATGCCCAGCACAAACAGGATCGCATCAAGATACGGCACCGAAACCGCAGTGTCGGCTGCCTCGGACACTATTGGTTTGGCGTTGAAGGCAATGCCGAGCCCGGCTTCGCTCAGCATGTCGAGGTCGTTGGCGCCGTCGCCGACGGCCACCGTCTGTGACAGCGGAACCCTGGTCAGTTCGGCGACTTCGCGCAAGTAGGTTGCTTTGCGTTCACGGTCGACGATTGGGTCGACGAGATCGCCGGTCAGCCTCCCGTCGTCGAATTCGAGCACGTTTGCGCGGCAATAGTCGAGTTTGAGCTCCTTGGCGATCCGGTCGGTGAAAATCGTGAAACCGCCCGAGACCAGCGCCACCGAATAACCCAACCGTTTCAGTGTTCGCACGAAGGTCCGAGTGCCCGGCGTGTAGCGCAACTTGGCTTGTGCCCTCTCAATGGCGGCCTGATCAAGGCCCTTCAGGTGACGCACCCGCTCACGCAGCGATGATTCGAAGTCAATCGCCCCCTCCATAGTCTCTTTGGTGATTTTCTGCACGACCTCGAGAGTTCCGGCCTCATCGGCCAGCAGGTCGATCACTTCGTCTTGGATGATCGTTGAATCAACGTCGAGCACAATCAGGCGCTTGGCTCTGCGGCCGATCCCCTCGGGCTGTACCGCCACGTCCATGGTGATGTGCTTCGCGGCTGCGAGCATCAGGTTTGAACGCAGTGTGTGTTGATCTCCGTTTCGAACCAGAAGTTCGTAGCTCATCACCGGGAAACTGGAGAGCCGGGTTATCCGATCAATGTTGGCCCCGGCGTCGGCGATGGCGGTGGCCGCAGCCCCGATCTCGGTCGGGCTGAGAACTGGCCCCAACAACGTGACCACCGTGCCGGGCAGTTGCGGGTCGGAAGTCGGGTCGGGAACGAAATCGAAATCGATCGTCATGCCCTGCTCCCACCCGAACAACAACAGCTCTTTGAGCAGGTCGCGGCCGCTGGGCACTTCAATTGCCAGGCCGAGGTTGAGTTGGCCGCAGATCACTATCTGTTCAATGTCGGATACGTCGGCGCCCGCTTCGGCCAATACCCCCATCAACCCGGCTGTGACACCGGGATGGTCCGGCCCGGTAACCCTCACCACGACGGTCTGGCACGGCGCGGCTGCGTCAAGTTCGCTCTGCACGAATGTCCAGCCTAAGGCGCTTCGGTCGACTTGGGCAGCGCCATTGAAGCATCAGAGCCGCTAGACGTGATCGGCGCGGACCAGGGCTTCGTAGAGTTCCTCGTAAAGGCCGCCGCGGTGCCGCAATTCGTCGTGCGTGCCGGATTCAACCACCCGACCGTTGTCGAGCACCACGATGACGTCTGCGCCGGTGATGGTCGACAGGCGATGGGCGATCACCAGCGATGAACGACCGGACAGGGCGTTGGCCAAAGCCTCTTGCACATGGGCCTCGTTCTCGGCGTCGAGATGACTGGTTGCCTCGTCGAGAACGACGATCGCCGGGTTCTTGAGCAGCATCCGCGCGATCGCCAGGCGCTGTTTCTCCCCGCCCGACAGCCGATAGCCGCGCTCCCCGACGATCGTGTCATAGCCCTCGGGCAGAGCCGCGATCACATCGTGTATCCGAGCCGCTCGACAGGCCGCTTCGATCTCGGCCTGGCCGGCTTCGGCGTCGGCGTAGCGCAGGTTCATTCCAACCGTGTCGTGGAACAGATGCGGGTCCTGGCTCACGACTCCGATGGCGCGCCTCAGCGAGTCCTGGGTGAGTGAACGCACATCGTGCCCGTCGACGGTGATGGTCCCGGCGGTCACGTCGTAGAGCCGGGGAACGAGCGAGGTGAGCGTCGTCTTGCCGGATCCCGAAGGCCCGACGATCGCGACCATCTGCCCCGGCGCGACGGTCAGGTCGATGTCGCTGAGGACGTCGCCGACCGAAGCGGTCGACTCGCCACCCCCGAGTGACGCCGGGGTCCCTTCGGGCGGGTCCGGGTAGCGGAAACAGACATGATCGAAGCGCACCTCGCCCCGCGGGTCGACCAACTCAGCGGCGTCGGGAGAATCGACGATCGCGTTGGGGGCGTCGAGTACCTCGAACACCCGCTCAAAGCTCACGAAAGCGGTCATCACGTCCACCCGGGCGTTGGAGAGGCTGGTGAGCGGCAGGTAGATGCGCACGGTGTAGAGGCCCAGCGCAGTGAGCGTGCCGATGGTGATCGACTCGCTGATGACGAGGTGACCGCCTAGCCAGTAGACGATGGCGGTGCCGACGGCCCCCACCATGGTCAACGCCACCAGGAATATGCGACTGTACATGGCGCTGCGCACACCGATGTCGCGCACACGACCCGCACGGTCCGAGAAGTCGGCTGCTTCTGCGGTGTGACGACCGAAGAGCTTGACCAGCAGCGCTCCCGCCACGTTGAACCGTTCGGTCATGGTGTTGTTCATCGAGGCGTTGAGGGTCATCGACTCGCGGGTGACGTCCTGCAAGCTGGCGCCGACCCGCCGGGCAGGGAGGACAAAGACCGGCAGGATGACGATGGCCAGCAGAGTCAGCCGCCATTCCAGAATCAGCATGGCGAGGAGCGTGCCGGTCAGGGTTATCAGGTTGCCGACGACAGTGCCCAGAGTGCCTGTGAAGGCCCGCTGAGCGCCGATCACATCGTTGTTCAAGCGGCTGATCAGCGTGCCCGTCTGGGTGCGTGTGAAGAAGGCGAGAGGCATCCGCTGCACGTGGTCGAACAAGCGCAGCCTCAGGTCGAAGATCAGCCCCTCGCCGATCCGCGCACTGAGCCGGCGTTCCACCAGCGACAACAGGGCCTCGGCGGCAGCGGCGCCCACCATCACGAAGAAGAGCAGGTTGAGGTAGCCACCGTTGCCGTCGACGATCGCGACGTCGAAGATCTGGCGTATCAGCAGCGGAGGCAGCAGCCCGAGGAACGTCGTCATCACGATGATCGCCAGGTATACGAAGATGGCGCCCCGGTACGGGCGGGCGAAAGCGAGCACACGACGCCGTGTGTGGATGTTGAACTGCTTCCCCTCGATCCCGGAGCGATCCGCCGTCATCGAGTGCATTACCTGGAAGGGACTCGACGAGGTCATGGCTTGAGCCTACGCAGACCCCGCTAGCGTGATACACCGATGGAACGTGGCTCAAGTGCGCTGTTCACCGACCACTATGAGTTGACCATGGTGGAATCGGCTCTCAAATCGGGGGTTGCCGAACGGCGTTCCGTCTTCGAGGTCTTCGCTCGCCGCCTCCCCGAAGGCCGGGCGTACGGAGTGGTTGCGGGTATCGACCGGCTCGTGGACGCCGTCGAACGTTTCCGGTTCGACGACGACGCCGTCGACCATCTGATGGAATGCGGGGTGATTCGAGACGAGTTGATGGCCGATTGGCTGCGCAACTACAGCTTCGGCGGAGACGTCACCGGCTATGCCGAAGGCGAACTTTTCTTTCCGTACAGCCCGGTGCTCACGGTGGCCGGCTCGTTCGCTGAATGCGTTGTGCTCGAAACGGTCCTGCTGTCGGTGCTGAACCATGACTGTGCGGTTGCCTCCGCTGCTGCCCGGGTGGCCGACGCTGCCGGTGGCCGCCTGCTGGTGGAGGGCGGGTCGAGGCGCACAGACCCGGAATCGGCGGTGGCCGCGGCGCGTGCGTCACATGTCGGAGGCTTCGACACGACCTCGAATCTCGAAGCGGGCCGCCGCCATGGCATCCCGACCGGTGGGACCACGGCCCACGCGTTCGTGCTGGCCCACAGATCTGAAGAAGAAGCGTTCATGGTGCAGCGCGACACGCTGGGCGTCGGCTCGACCTACCTCGTCGACACGTTCGACGTGATGGAGGGGATTCGACGCGCCGTTGATGTTGTGGGGCGCGGCATCGGCGCGGTTCGGATCGACAGCGGCGAACTGCTCGCCGACAGTCGTGCGGCGCGCCGGCTGCTCGACGAACTCGGTGCTGCTGACTGCCGGATCGTCGTGTCGAGCGATCTCGACGAGTTCCTGATCGCCGAATTGGAGATGGCGGGTGCGCCCATCGACGCCTATCTGGTCGGCACCAGCCTTGTCACCGGCTCAGGCCATCCAACCGCATCGATGGTCTACAAGCTGGTGTCGATCGCCGACGGCGACCCCCCGGGGGCGCTGCGTGCCGTCGGAAAACATTCGCCGGGGAAACGCACAATCGGTGGCCACAAGTCTGTGCACCGCACCTATGACGCGAGCGGCCGTTACCTGGCTGAGGTTCTTTCGGTTCTTCCCGTGGACGTGCCCGACAACTCGATGTGCCCGCAGGCGCCGCTGCTGCGCGACGGCGAGGTGGTAGCGGACCTGACCGATGTGAGCGAGGCGAGAGCCCGATGCGCCGAGCGGCGCTCTCGTCTGCTCGACGAAGACCGGACTCCCTGGCCGGCGACAACTCCTGCCGTGCCTACAATCTGGGAAGGTGTTACCGAACCGCTGTCGGCGGCGGTCGTCAACAGCAATGGAGGTACGAGCCGATGAGGGCGTTGATCGTTGTCGATGTGCAGAACGACTTCTGCGAAGGCGGTGCTCTGGCGGTGGACGGCGGCGGTGCGGTGGCCCGCTCAATCACTGAGCTTGCGGGTTTGGACCGTGCAGGGGGTGAATATGGGCTGGTTGTGGCCACCAAGGATTGGCATGTCGATCCGGGCGAGCATTTTGCCGATCCCGAAGTCGGCCCGAACTTCGTCGACGCCTGGCCGGTGCATTGCGTTGCGGACACACAAGGCGCGGCCTTTCACCCTGATCTCGACATAGCGGTCGATGAGGTGTTCTTGAAAGGCCGGACAACCGCTAGCTACACGGGCTTCGACGGGGGCGCAGCCTCAGACGAGACGGTGCTGCTGGGCGACTGGCTGACGCAGCGAGGCGTCACCTCGGTCGATGTGGTCGGTTTGGCGACCGATCATTGCGTCAGGGCGACCGCACTCGACGCCGTGGCAACCGGTTTCGATACCACTGTGTTGCTCGAGCACTGCGCCGGCGTCGCTCCCGAGACGACCGAGTCGGCGCTCGCAGAACTCACCGCCGCCGGAGTGAGGTTGGACCGCGGCGATGAGTGAACCGCGGGTTGTTGCGTCCTTTAACTCGGGGCGATCACTACCGTGGAAGCTTTGGCGAGGCGTTTGCTCTGACCCCCGGTTTTCTTGGAACCGTAGAGACAAAAAATCATGGCGTGCGCCGGTTGATCGTCAGTTGGCCAGCGCACGATTCCCTGATCCTGTTGACGCGCGTCGCATGCGGTAACTGAGACGACACCGTATTCCTTGCCCCATCGCTCAACTAGATCGACGGAAGACAGACCACTGGCGCTCAACTCCGATTCCAGAAATACCGAGACAGCGACCGCCGGTGTCCCTACTTGATCCAATCTGTCGGGACTTATGTCTTGGAATGCGTTCGTAGCGCCGCGAACCGCAACATCGTTTTCGTAATTGGTATTCGCTCGCGTGACCATCCTGTATAGGAGTTCGTCATCGCCGATTGTCGGGTCGTCGTCGTAGACGGACGAGGGATCGGGCGGCACAACCAGAGCTGCTCACGAACCGCTGGCAATTCGCGCCAAGGCTGAAGTCAACGCTCCTCTTACGGACTCAAGTGGGCCATCGTATTCGGTTTCCTCAAGGCGCACCGATGCCTCTATCTGGTACGTGGGCTCAATAATCAGGACAATGTCGGTGTCTCGCGAGTCCCATTCGACGACAACATTACCTTCGGTACCTGGGCTTACATCTGGGAAAGGCATCGACGGGAGCGCGCCAAAAAGAATGTTCAAGAGGTCAACAGTTGCCTCAATTGCATTCGTTTGCGGTGCTTTTGCGTAGTACCCGTCCCAGTTGTCTGTGATCAGAAACAACTGGTGTTTGAGTTGTTCCAACGCCGATGCTCTCTGCATAGTCTCGAAACTCGCTGGCCATTCGTAGCTGCTCGCCGAGGGAACCCGGGAGAATGACCGAGAAACGTGAACGATGTCGTCGTCTGACATCAAACCGCTTGCAGCCTGCCGCGGTCTTACTTTGTGGACGACGTCCGAGTCGCTCATTGTGGTTTGCTGTCGATCCATAACATCAATCATCTCAAATCACCTCTCCTCATGTCAGTCGGTTCCATGCCTGATGCATTGCTTCGCTTGTAAGGTCGGTGAACCCGCGGACGATCCACTCATGCGCTATGTCCGCAAATCCCTGAACTCCCTCAACGCCCGGGCCCGTCGCCGGTCCCCGTGCGGTGAGTTTCATAACGAAGATAGGAGTGTTCGCCCCGCGACGGAACGCCGGTTGTATTGAGACGTGCAGTCGACCGAGACATTTCTCCTCGTCGGAGACAGAACGGATAACGAACTTGAGGTCCGTCGAGTACTGCTCGGGTCCGCCTAGAAACTCACCCCCAATGGGTACGAGCGTTGTGAACACTTGAGGAGCGTCGCCATGATCACTCCAGACTCCCAGTGATTCTATGTGGTTTACGTAGGTCACCTCGACCTGCTCGAAGTCGAGTTCTCCGTCCGCGACAGACTCGGCCACGACCGTCAACCAACGTTGGAAGGCGTCCCAGCGAGAGTTCCAACGCCCGTACTCGGCTTTGGGATCGACTTTTCGCCAGTTCGCGGCAAACCAGTTGGGCTGGACTTGAAGGAGTTCGTCTCCTGCGTCATTCAAGAACCGGTAGAGAATTGGTGGAGGCCCCAAGTGGAGTTCGAGACCCAAACCGTTCTGCTCGGCAAGGGATCCGAATTCCTCAACCGGTGCATCGTAAGCAGGCCGCTCCTCAGTCTTTGAGAAACCCGCTTCGGCCATCTTCTGCGCTATCCGGCCGAGCGCTGGAAGCGAGAAGCGGTTGGCACGCTTGAAGCGCGCAGCGATTACGACCTCCGTAACGGGTGGACGTCTGAAACTCGGAAGTTGGCGCATCCTTAAATCACGCTACCGCCTGGACATCTTCAAGTCGCGAACCGCTCGAACAAGACAGCGGTGACGACAGCGCAGCGACACGGGGGTCTTGTTTGGTTTGACCTGTCACAGAACGTCGACCCTCACGATGGTGGCGACAGCACCACGCCGAGCAGTGGCGCAGTGAGATGGGTGGGGTTACTGTGCGGCGAGGAGTGATCTGCGGGTCGTTGCAACCGCCCTGGCCTGAGGCTGCACTTCCCGCAACGGTTGGTGCATCGTTATTGGATCGGACCCTGTCGACCGAACCGCCGGGGCGGCATCGGGATGAAAGCGCTGGTGCGGGTTGCGTACTCGGCGTAGCCGGGGCGTCGCTTGTTGATGCTGCGCTCCAGCAAGGTCACGCCCGAGACCCGGAGCAGAAGGAATGTCATCAGCAGCGGCCCGACAGCGCTCCACCACGCCCCGGCCGCTACGGCGACCACCCAGATACCCCACCACACAACACTGTCGCCGAAGTAGTTCGGGTGGCGGGTGTAACGCCACAGGCCCCGGTCCATGACCTTTCCCCGGTTGGCGTCGTCGGCTTTGAAGCGGCGCAGTTGCTCGTCACCCACCGACTCGAAGACCAGACCCACCGCCCAGATCACGGCCCCGACCCAGTCCAGCCAACCAAGCGCCGACGCCTCGGAGTCGGCCAGCACCGCCTGAACCGGCACCGACACCACCACTGCCAGCAGTCCCTGCAGCGCGAACACGACCGGCAGGCTCCAGAGCCAGAACGGCTGCCAGCGGCGCCTCATGGCTTGGTAGCGAAAATCCTCAGGCGCCCCCCATTTGCGGACGGTGAGGTAGGCGCCTAAACGAAGGCCCCACAGCGACACCATCACCAGCATCAACACCGAACGGCCGCCCTCGGCCCCGTCGCTCCACAGCCACAGGGACCAAGCCATGACCACATACACCATCGGCCACAACGGATCGACGATCGAGGCGTCACGTTTGAAAATGCTCACCAGCCAACAGCCGGCCATAAGTCCGCCGCCGGTCAGCGCAGCGATTCCCAACGCGTTCATTGCGCCCCCATTGAGACCACAATAGCGGCCGACACGAGCCTGCCCGAACCGGCATGTGCGGCGGCAATCACGTCGACCCGGGATTCTCAGGTTCGCGGTAGAGGACAGCGCCCCAATGGGCGCCTGCCCCGAAGCTGGTAAACGCCACCAGCGTTCCAGGGGCGACCCGGCCCTGCTCCCGCAGTTCGTGGTACAGGATCGGCAGGGTGCCCGCCGTGGTGTTGCCCCAATGACCGATGTTGGACGGCATGATCGACTCGTCGACGCCGAGGCGGCGCCTTGCACCGTCGAGAATGCGGTCGTTCGCTTGGTGGGCCACCACCAGTCCCAGGTCGTCGAGTTCGCATCCCGTGGTCTTCAACACCTCTCGCACCGCTGCCGGCATCGTCTCCACCGCCAGACGGTAGAGACCGCCGCCGTTCATGGTCGGGTGGTGCATACCAGCGGCGATCTGGGCCTCGTCGGCGTAGGGTCGCTGCTGCGAGCCCAGGCCGGGCACTTCGATCAAGTCGGCATGGGCGCCGTCGGTCCTCAGCACGGAGCCGAGGATCCCCGCGTTGCTCTGAGAGTTCAGAACCGGGCCGTCGGGCTGTGCCTGAAGCACCATGGCTCCCGCGCCGTCGCCGAAGAGCACACTCCAGTCCCGGTGGCGGGTAGCCAGGTCCTGCTCGTCGTCGGTGGGGGACCGATCCGCGCGGCCCAACACGATGTCCCAGGCATCGCCCCACGGCAGGTATCCGGCGTGGACCTCGGCCCCGACTACCACCACGGTGCGGGCCCGTTCGGTGGTGATGAGCATGTCGGCCAGGTCCAACCCGAACAGGAAGCCGGAGCATTGCTGGCGCAGATCGAACACAGCCGCACCGTGCAGGCCCGACTTGTGCTGCACCGCTCCGGCGATGCCCGGGTTCTGGCGGTCCGGAGTCATGGTGGCGCAGACCACCGCGTCCACTTCCGAGGCATCCACGTCGGCATCGGCTAGCGCTGACTGGACCGCCTGCGTGGCCAGGTCTGACGCGCTGGTCCCGGGATCGACGAACCGGCGTGATCGGACACCGGTACGCGACACGATCCACTCGTCGGAGGTGTCCATGATCCGGGTCAGGGCGTCGTTGGTGACGACGTTGGGCGGGATGGCCACCCCGGTACCCGTGATCACTGCCGCCATGCCGTCGCTCCCACGCGGTGCTTCAAGTCGTGACTAGTCGTCGGAATCATCTTGGCCGAAGTAAAACTCAAGAGCTGGGACGCCTTGAGGATTCAAGAGCCGAGATGGCGCTGAGCGATCTGGCCATCTGGCCTATCGATCGTATCTCACATCAAGCACTCGCCTTGTCAGCGTGGCTGTACTACCGCAACACCAGTGCCTATGACGCCTTCTATATTGCAGCCGCCCGCACCAGAAGACTCCCGTTGTTGACTGCAGACGGACGACTTGCGAGATCGACCGGTCTCGATATCACCGTCCACCACATTCAGATCAGCTGAGACGTCCCCCGCAGCGTCGGTTCGCTCCCGTACACCGGCGCAGCCGGTCAGGGGTCGATGTTGGTGGCCATCAGGTCGGACATCGCGGTTGCCGCCGCCGCGGTCAGAGCGCTGTTGACCAAGGGCAGGTCGGTGCCGTCGATTCGGGCGATCGACTGGACCACTCGGGTGCTCGAGGCAAGGAACGCCTCAGGTACCAGAGGCAGGTCTTCGAGCGGCAGATGGGTCTCCGCCACGTCCAGGTTCTCCATGATCAGCTCACGGGTCACACCGGCCAGGCAGCCCGTGTCGAGCGGCGGCGTGTGCAACCACTCGCCGTCGGACCAGAAGATGTTCGACCCGGTTCCCTCGCTGACGCGGCCCTGTGTGTCGGCGAATATCGCCTCTGATGCGCCGCGTTGGCGAGCCATGTCCCGAGCCAGCACGTTCTCCGCGTAGGAGGTGGTCTTGATCCCGGCCATGGCGCCGCGCTCGTTGCGGGTGAATGACACCGTCGCTACGGCAGTGCCCGGCGCGTATCTGGGAGGCTGGTTACCGGCGATCACGATCGTCGAGCCCGGCCCCGTCCCGCGTCGTGAGCCCAGGATCCCGCCGCTGCTGGTGACCGTGATCCGCACCACACCGGCACCGGGGGCGACATCGAGGCACCGTGCGATTGCGTCGCGCAGTTCGTTGTCGTTGTAGGGGCAGTCGAACAACAGGGCTTGGGCGGACCGGCGCAGGCGGTCAAGGTGTCGGCGTACCCCGAAAGCGGCGACACCCGTGCCGTTGGGCACCACCACCAGCGTTTCGAACACACCGTCGCCGACCATCACGCCGTGGTCGTCGACCCGCAAATGCGGTTGATCGGGCTCGACCATGCGTCCGTTCACCCACAGGGCCTGCACGCTCATCGACACGAAACTATTGGCCGGGAGTGGCCCCAGCAACACAGACGGGCTCTACGCAATCAGGCCCGCACGGCTCCGTAGGGATCGGCTTCGTCGCGGGTCGGGCGCGCGCTGCGGATCTGTGACCAGACGTCAGCGAGTTCTTTGGAGCGTTGATATCGCCTTCCACGCTTGTCGCCGATGGGGGTGAGCAAACCGGCTTCTACCATTGCTTGAAGATCGCGTGAAGCCATGCCGTCGCTGATCGGTTGGCCGTCAACCGTCTCGGTTCGCATGAGGTACAGCGACCGGCGCAGGGTCCAGCCGCGAGCTGCGTCGCACAGTGTGTCGACGGCACGCTCGGGTATGCCTCGCCTTTGAGCGAGCTGGCTGCACACATCCCAAAGCATCTCGAATTCGAGCACTCGGCGAAGCACGGTGCGAGCCTGATGGAAATGCGCTGTCAGGCAGAACTGGATCCAGGGCCGCGCGGTTCTCTCCGGTGACCATCGGCCGTCCGCCACGACGTTCAGCGCTGCGTAGTACTCCAGTGTGTTGCGTCCGAGGTACTCCTCAATGCTGAGGAACTCGGGCGCGACCGGGTCATCGTCTCGAACGGCCGCTGCGGCGAGCGCCAACGTCTGCACGCAACGCGCCATGCGACCGTTGCCGTCACTGAATGGGTGAATCAACACGAGATTGAGATGCGCCATAGCCGCGGAGACCATCGGGGGCACGGTTTCGTCAGCAGCGAGAGTTGTGCACTGTTCGAAGAACTCTCCGAGCAGTGCGTCGATCTCATTGCGCCCGGGCGCGTCGTACACGGATTCGCCGTCGGAATCAGCAACCCAGATCGCGCCTGGGCGCAGTTGTCCGGGATTGTGTGCGAGATCGTGTCTGATCATCATGAAGTGCAGCGCCCGAAGTGTGGGAAGGTCGATCGGCGTCGAGGGCGACGCTGATTCAGTGCTGACGGCAGCTTGTGTTGACGGTTCGGGGATCAGGCTCCTCGGTGACACGCCGGCGGCTAGTTGCAGTGCGTAGGTCATGGCGTCCCGGTATCCCGCGATCGCGCTGATGGTGTCTTCAGAGAGATCAGCGGTGGGTTCGTCGTCGTCGATTACAGCGGCTGCGTCTTCAACGCTCGCGTGGTAACCCTCGATTGAGTTCGAGCCTTGGACAGCGAGCGCGAATTGAGCGCGACGAAGAGTGCCGTACCAACGCCGTCGCATGCGGAGATAAGGCCGGAGTTGCTCCCGCAGCTGTTCGATTTCGTAGACGACTGCGGTGTCTCTGTCAGTCAGGTCGGGTGTTCGGTAGATCACACGCGTGATAATATCTATCTATTCATCGCTATACAACGAATAATATTCGCTATTCTTTGACATAGACGATGCGAACCACATTAGACACGCTTGTGACTCGCTGGAGTTCCCGGTGGCCATTCGGGTTATGTGCGCGGAAGGTATGGGATTCGAACCCATGGTGACCCGGAGGCCACAACGGCTTTCGAGGCCGC
>JAPPMP010000014.1 GCA_028819005.1 Acidimicrobiaceae bacterium | reverse complement strand
CCACCAGCGAACTCAACCACCGCCGGGTCACGAACCGCAGACTCAACCCCCGCCGGGTCACGAACCGCGGACTCAACCCCCGCAGATTCACCGCCCGCACCACCAGCACCACCAGCACCACCAGCGAACTCAACCTCCGCAGGCTCAACCCCCGCGAACTTACTGTCCGCACCACCCGCGGAGCCGCCATCCGCGGGCTCAACCGACTCCGAGACCGACGGCAGCAGAACGCCAACGACAGGCACGTTCTGTCCGATGCCGGTGACGTCGATCAACCGAAGGCCCGCAGTCGGGTCGTCGAGCAGCAACAACTTCTGCAGTTCATCACGAATGCGCTCCGCCGAAACAATCTCCAAACGGTCGCGCTCAGCGGTCATCGCAGCCACTAGCTCCAGCCCCGGAGAAAGAGCGCAACACGCACAGAACCGGGCCGCACGCAACATCCGCAAGGGATCCTCCGACAACGAAACCTCGGGCGCGAGCGGTGTGCGCAACACGCCCGCGGCCAAGTCGGCCTCACCGCCGAACGGGTCCACCAGCGAACGGTCGGCCATGTCGATCGCCATGGCGTTGACCGTGAAATCGCGTCGAGCCAGATCGACGACGATGTCGTCGCCGAAAACAACGGACGGCTTGCGCGACGCCGGAACGTAGGACTCCGCCCGGTGCGTGGTGATCTCATAACTCTGGCCCGCAATGACACAGCCGATCGTGCCGAACCTCTCACCCTGGGACCACACGTCGTCAGCCATCTCGGCAACCAGGGCCCGGATTGCATCGGGTCGCGCATCAGTGGTCGCATCGAGGTCCTGACCGGCGCCGAACCGCCCCAGGAAATAATCCCGCACCACCCCGCCGACCAGAAAAAACCGGTGGCCCGCGGATTCGAACACCCGAGCCAACGGCTCTGCCCGGTTCAACACCGCCTCAAGCTCATTGGTGTAGCCGGCCACACAAAGACATTACCGGGCGCTGCCTGCTCAACGGAGAGCGACGTATCGTAACAATGACCATGGCTCTCACCCAGTTCGCTGTCGACAACGCCAGATTCCGCGCCGGACGCTGGCAGGGCCGCGCTGAACTGGCCATCCTCATACCGCTGAGCGCTGCCCCGACACTCGATCAACAGTCGCTGTCCGCGGCCCGGAGAATACTGCAAAACCAGGGATATCAGGCCGTTGTCACCGCTGCGGTCGGCCCGCCCGAGCGAGCCGCCTTCCGCAGCGACGACTTCAGCGAACGCGAGCACCTCCACCTGCTGCGCCACGACCTCCAACCCGGCTCTGCAGCCCAGCCGGGCGGCACCCGGGCGACCGCCGGGACCGGCAGTCAACCCCGCCTTCAGCGGCCGCGACCATGGCGCCGGACGGGCCCGAGGAGCCGCCGCGGAACCAACTGCGACTTCCACGACATACTCACCCTCGACGGCCAATCGTTCGACGAATTCTGGCGCTTCGACCGCGATGGGCTCGAAGACACGATCAAAGCCACACCGGCGAGCCGGCTGAGGATCATGCGGCGTGCCGACCTCGCGGAACCACCCGAATCCGACGACCACAACAACGAGGTCGTCGGCTACGCCCTCGCTGGACGCGCGGGACGAACGGGATACCTGCAAAGGCTCGCCGTCCACCCGGCCGTGCGCCGTCAGGGAATCGGGACGCTGCTAGTCGACGACGCCCTCGCCTGGGCCCGGCGACGCGGGGCGGAACTCGTCTGGGTCAACACCCAAAAGCACAACGACAACGCCCTGCGGCTCTACCAGAGACTCGGGTTCGCCCTGCAGGAGCACACGCTCACGGTCATGTACCGCACACTCACATGATCCGGCACACCGTCTCAGCCCAACCCGCCGTCGGTGGCGACCCCGCCGATGACAGCGACCCCGCCGTCGGTGGCGACCCCGCCGACGCCACCGGTGACAGCGACCCCGCCGGTCCTGGCCCCGTATCCGCCGATTCCGTCTCCGCCGGCCTCGCCCTGGCAGCACCGGGCCTTGCCTGGGCCATGCTCAGCACCCTCTTCGGTCTGATCGCGGTTGGCCTGAGCGTGGTCACCGCCGTCACCGCCGTCGAACCGGCCGCAGCCCAAGCTGACGGAGGAATAGACCTCGTCGCCCAAACAGCCTTCGTCGGCGACGAACCCGCAACCATCGACCTTCGACTGACCGCTCCGGCCGACGCCAGAATCCGCATCCGGATCTACGAGGCCCTCACCACCCGAGAAGAAATCCACGCCAGCTACGACGGCGTCGCCGGGTGCCCATTCAGCGACTTCAGCTGCAACGTCGACCAGCCCCTGACCGACAGCCCCTGCCAGCTCGACAGCACCGAAGAGACCTTAACGATCGAGATCCCTGACCACGAGATCGGTGAGATCCTGCGCATCAACCAAGGGGCACTGCCCGTCGTCATCACCCTCGAGGACAGCGACGGCGACACCCTTGACACGCTCACCACCTACCTGCTCGTGCTCGAGGAACAACAGCAGCCCGTCTTCCACGTCGCCTTCTTTGCCGACCTCACCGCACCGCTCGCCGTCCAACCCGACCAGACGATCAGCCTCGACGCCGACGACCTGCTCGCCCGCGCCAGACAGATCGCCGGGCGGCCCGACATCCCCGTCACCGTGGCAATACAACCCGAAACGCTGCAGGCGCTGGCTGCGAACGACAGCGAACAGCTAGCAGAACTCGCCGGACTGCTCACCGACCGGCCCGTCCTCAACTCCCCCTGGGTCGAACTCGACGAGGAGGGCTGGCGGCTCGCCGGGGACACTGCCATGATCGCCCGACAGTACAGCTACGGGTCCGACGTCATCGCCGAAACACTCGGGCGCAGGCCGACGAACATCTCCATCCTGGACGACAGCGCCACCCCTGAAACCCTGGCCCTGCTGCGCAGCCTCGGCACCGAGGCGGTCATCGTCGAACCCGCCCAGGTCATCCGCAACCCCAGCGCACTCGACGAATTCACGCCGCTGGCCCTCAGAGACTCCAACGGCGCAACCACACCCGCCATCGCCAGAGACACTGTCCTGCGCCTGGCAAGCAGCCCCGCCGACCCTGAACTCGCAGGCCACCGCGCGCTGGTCGAACTCGCAATCGAAGCCGACAACGCAACCGCCGACAAGGCGATCATGTTCAGGTTCGAAGGCTGGCGGGCGACAGAGCTCGACGTGCTCACCGACGGCTTCGACCAACGCAGCAACCTCCGGCTGTCATCGCTGTCGGAGGCGCTCGGTGTTCCCGTTGCCCGCAACACGGCAGGCCAACCGGTCCAAGCGTCGTTGGACCCGCTCCCGGCGCCGGACCTGGCACAGCGCGCAGCCGACATCGCCGTCACACGAGGAGCCGTCGCCGCCTACGCCTCAATGATCGCCCCGGCACGCACCCCTGTCACCGCTCTGGAAACCCTTCTGCGAGCAGGCGCCGCCGGCAGCCTCAGCGACGAACAGAGCGCCGCATACACGCGCAGCGCGTTCGACGCAGTGCTCACCGGCACCTCCGACGTCACCGTCGAACCGGCCGAGCGCATCACCCTGACGGACCGGCGAGCCGACCTGCGGATCACAATCCGCAACGGACAACCACTGCCGATCAACGTCGACCTGCTGTTCAGCGCCGAGAAACTGCGCTTTGTGGACGGGGAGCGGTCCGCCCGGACCCTGGCGCCCGGCGACAACGAGATATCCGTGCGCGTCGAAACGCTCGCCTCTGGAGACGCCCGGGTCACAGTCGCCATCACCTCGCCAGGAGGGCAGCTCGAACTCCATGAAGGGGTCATCGACATCCGCTCCACGGCGATCTCCGGGCTTGGCCTGGTGATCTCTGTCATCGCCCTCATCGTGCTCGGCGGGTGGTGGGTCCGAACGATCCGACGTGTACGCCACAACCGTGCCGCTGCTACGGTCGCGGCTGCTGACCCGACAGCCGACGCCGAAGCAGCCACTGCCGAGACGGAGGCCGACCCAAACGCCGATACCGGCGCCGGTCACGATCCAGACGCAGACACCAGCCCCGATACACCCCCAGACCCAGATCCAGACCCAGATCCAGATCCAGATCAGCAGTCGGACCAGTCCCAAACAACCCGACCAAATCAACCCTGAAAGAACCAGCGAAAGAACCAGGAGGAACCATGACCGTTCGTATCGTCACCGACAGCGCATGTGATCTTCGCGGCGACGAGGTCGGCGACCTCAACATCGAGGTCGTGCCCCTCTCGATTCGCTTCGGCGAAACCGAGTACATCGACCGCGAAGAGCTCACCGTCGAGGAGTTCTACCGCAAGCTGGACGCCGCCGACACGCTCCCCGAAACAGCCGCGCCTGCGCCGGGCCGGTTCGACCAGGCCTTCCGCCGGCAACTCGACGCCGGCGCATCCGGAGTCGTCTGCATCAACCTCTCCGCAGCCCTCTCAGCGACAATGCAGTCCGCCAAGACCGCCGCGGACGCGATCGGTGGCGACATCCGAGTGGTCGACAGCCGCTCGATCACGGTCGGACTCGGATCGATCGTGATCGAAGCCGCCAAAATGGCAGCCGACGGAGCGACAACCGACCAGATCGAATCCGCCGTGGACGACCTCAGCGACCGCACACACGTCTTCGGCGCGCTGGACACGCTCGAAAACCTTAAAAAGGGCGGGCGGATCGGCGGCGCGCAAGCCCTGCTCGGCTCGATGCTGTCGATCAAGCCGATCCTCGACCTGTCAAGCGGCGAAGTCGAAGAAGCAAGCAAACAACGCACCCGCAAGAAGGCCCTTGCCTGGCTCCGCGACAAGCTCGCCGAATACGACGAAGCGGAGAACCTCGCCATCATGCACGCACAAGCACCCGACCTCGACGAGTTCCTGCGGATGATCGACGGGATCGTCGACATCCGAGATGCCCGAGTCGAGTTGATCGGCCCGGTCGTCGGCACCCACGGCGGGCCCGGCGTCATCGGATTCGCCCTGCAAAACTGACTCGCCGGCAAACCTGCGGCGTTCGGCAAACTGCTGCCTCACCCGGCAAACCTGACGAAGCAGCCCGTACTAGGGTCGCAGCAACGCTTCATGGACGACTCGACCCTTATCCAGGCTGCCCAACGAGGCGACCGGCAGGCCCTCGACCAGCTACTGCGCAACCACCAGAGCCGCATCCACGCAATCTGTCGACGAATCGCCGGCAACGACGCCGACGCCCTCGACGCCACTCAAGAAGCACTGATCGCCGTTGTCAAAGGACTCCCCCGCTTCGACGGACGCTCCAAGTTCTCAACCTGGATCTACCGGATCGCCACCAACGCCTGCATCGACGAACTACGCCGACGGCAAAGACAACCCACACCCGGCCTGACCGAACACGAACAAGCCGATCCCACCCCGATGGCAGCCAGCACGCCCCGAGACCCCGCCGAAACAGTCACCGCCCGCATAGACGTCGACCGCGGACTCGAACAGCTGCCCCAAGAATTCCGTGCCGCGGTGGTGCTGCGCGACGTGGCGGGCCTCAACTACAACGAGATCGCCGAAGTGCTCGATGTCGCTCCCGGCACCGTCCGCTCGCGGATCGCCCGCGGCCGGCGCCAGTTGATCGACGTCATGAATCCCCGCAGTTCGAGGAACCAGGCCGACCCCGAGAATCGTCAGAACAAACAAGCCAATGAATGACCCGACCCCTACCGACGACGAACTCATTTCGTCCTACATCGACGGTGAAGCGACCCTCGACGAGGTCGCTCGCATCGAAGCGGACCCCGCCCTGCGGGCACGCGTCCAAGAATTCCAGACCGCAAAGGACCTGCTGTCCGCCCCCGTGCCACCGTTGCCGGGCAGCGATGTGGACCGCCTCATCGACAATGCACTCGCACAGAGCGCCGCGAGCGACCAGATCACCGATCTGGCAGCGGCAAGAGGCATCCGCTCATTGCGCATTCCCGGTTTGGGGGGCATTGCTCGACTGGGCAGCCCGCAGCGGCTCGCAACCGTCGCAGCGACCCTGGTGCTCCTCGCCGGGCTGGTCGGTGCGGTGATCGCTCTCAGCTCAGACTCCGGCGACGAAATGTTCGCTAGCACCTCCGACGACAGCGCCGAAACAGCCGACGAGTATCTCGGGGACGAGATGGCCGACGACGGCGACGATTTCGACCACCCGATGGACGCCCCAGGGTACGACTCTGATGCAGAGGAACTGGCCGACTGGGCTCGCAAAGCCGAAGCCGGGGAACCGGACAGTCATGTCGAAGCCGGCCCGGTTGAATCCGACGAGATGACTGCCGAGGACGACGACATGACCGCCGCGGACGACCCTGCCGACGACTCAGCCGACGACGACATGGGCGACTTTGCCGACTCCTTGCACTCCGAGCAGGGCGTTTCGGACGAAACCAGAGAAGGCTCTGCAGCCAGAATGAGCTACCGCCCCCTCGACCTGGAGATCGCGGAGCATTACGAAGCCCTCGACGCGCTGATCGACCACACCGCAGAACAATGGCGTGAGCTGGTCGCCGCCGGAGCGACCGCGATCCCCCAAGTCGCAGAGGAGCAGGGAATCGCCGAGCAGGCCCTCGCCGATGCTGCCTGCGGGCAGGAACTCCGCTCCTACATCGACGCCCTGGACCACAGTGTCGGCAGCGGTGGAATCAGCGTGGGCGAAACCATCATCGCCGACTCGGCGACCACGGCCGTTGTCGTCGAACTCTCCATCAACGCCGCCGAAGTGCTCACCGCTGCCGACCCCGACTGCGAAATCGTCCGACTCGCAACCCTCATCGGTTGAACCCGCGACCTGACACTGTGCGCTCGGCCCCCAGTCGAATTACAAACGCGAAATACTAATTGAGTTATAATTGATGTCAAAATTAGTATTTACCGCGTGAAATCGCGTAACGTACAAGAATGGTGAAGGCACTTCCGCCACCAGACTGGCACGAACTGCTCAACGAAATCATCGAATCCGGCCCGGCGCGCCTGGAGCACGTCTTCACAACCACAAATCCAGTCGACTACAAGGGCCGCTACCTGCACTGGGATGAGATGCGCTACAAAGACCCGCCCGAGGGTCTCACAATCCGAGAGTGGTGGTTCGGAACCGTCTACAGCCGCCAGGTTCTTGCACGCGACCTGCCCCTCAGAGGCACGAACAGCGCCCCGTACCGGTTCTCCAACGTCGACCCGATCCAAGCCATGGTGCATCGCATTGATCAACAGGCCGGCGGTCGGATCGGCACTGAGGACGCGTTCACGACCATCGAATCGCGTGATCGCTACCTGGCGTCCTCGCTGCTGGCTGAAGAAGCGATCACCTCAAGCATGCTCGAGGGCGCGGCCACGACCAGGCGGGCCGCCCGGGAGATGCTCCAAACTAATCGGCGGCCACGAGGCCACGCCGAACAGATGGTTCTCAACAATTTCAACGCCATGCAGGCTGCCGAACAGCTGGCCACAGAAGAAACGCCGCTCACACCCGACGCGGTGCTGAACCTGCACCGCGTCGTCACCGAGGGCACACTGCACGATGGCGCAGACGCCGGACGCCTTCAACAACCTGGCGAAGACCGGGTCATGGTTGTCGACAACGACAACCGGGTGCTGCATCAACCCCCGTCGGCAGAAGAACTTCCCGAGCGGATGGAGCAGCTCTGCGCCTTCGCCAACGCTGAAAACGACGAGGGATTCCTACACCCCGTCGTCCGCGCCATCCTCATCCATTTCTGGTTGGGGCACGACCACCCGTTCGTAGACGGGAACGGACGCACCGCAAGGGCCTTGTTCTACTGGTCGATGCTGCGGTCCGGATACTGGCTCGCCCAGTACTTCTCGATCTCGACCGTTCTGCGGGAGGCGCCCGCGCAGTACATCCGGTCATACCTGCACGCTGAGACCGACAACAACGACTCCACCTATTTCGTGATCCACCAGCTGGCGGTCATCGAAAAGGCAATCGCCAGCCTCAACCGATACATCTCAAAGAAGATCGCCGAGGTCGCGGAAGTCGACAAGCTGCTGCTCACGGTGCCCCACCTGAACCGTCGCCAGATCGCGGTGATCAACGCCGCCCATCGCGACCCCTACCGATCCTTCACGATCCGCGAACACCAAGAGCAGGAACGGGTCACATACCAAACCGCCCGGACCGATCTCCTGACGTTGGAGCAACTCGGGCTGCTAGCCCAGACGCGTGTAGGAAGGACATTCGAATTCCGAAGCAGTGGGGACATTCCAGCAACGCTGCGTTCGCTGGGACTCAAGTCAAGCCGCTGAACTCAATCGGCAGGGTTTGAGGCCGCTGAGACGATTGGTGCGGGTCCGCCGCTGCGCCGGCACCGGTGCCCACGAGCCGCGGGCAGACGGAATCGTCGAGGGCAGCAAGCGTCGACTCGTGACCGCGGCGAGAACATTGCGGGCACAGCGCCCTCCGATATTGCACAGTCCGATAAAGCCGACTCCCATAGGCGCTCTCCCGGCTAGAACTATGCTTGGAGGCCCGCCCACGATCAGAGGGAAACCCGACATGTCCAAAGTTGCGATGGTGGCCACGTTCACGTGCGCAGAAGGCAAGAACGACGAGATGGACGCCGCGCTCGCGGCCCAAGTAGCCGCCGCGTCCGAGCTCGAAGGCGTGGAGGTGTACTCGTACCACCGCGGCGAGGGCAGCAACTACTCGTTCTTCGCCCTGTTCACGTCGATGGAGTCGCTGCAGGCCCACGGAGACGCCGACTCGCTCAAGGAGGTCATGCCCGCATTCATGAGCCTGCTCGGCAGCCCGCCGCAGATGTCGATGTACTCCCCCGTCGCCGCCGCCGGCCTCGACCTCTGAGCAGCTGTCGGGACGGTCCACTGCCGCAGGCGGCACACCGCTGCCGGTCACCCGGGGACAAGCAGTTCATCTCTACGTATATCCCACCGACCCACGCATGGTGCTTGAAATATCGCACTCCCGCTAGGCTCCGAGGCCATGAGCGACAAGACCGAGCCAGTTGAGAACGACTGGATTTCCGGTGTCGTCGACGCAATCGTCGACAATGTCGACAGGGTCCGAACCCACGGCACCGAGAACGCAATCCGGCTCGTACGAGCGATCGTCTACGGTTTGGTGGCACTGGTCTTCACCACCGCTGCTCTCGCTCTGCTGATCATCGTCGGGGTCCGCCTGGCCGACGCCTACCTGCCGATCGGCTCGGGAGTAGGCGACGCAACCTGGGCTGCCCACCTCTTCATCGGCGGCCTGCTGGCGATCCTCGGCTTCGGATTCTGGCTCAACCGCAAGATCGAAGGGATGCGCTGGGTCACCCTGGCGCTGATTCTGGACGCCGTGATCATCGTGACGATCGTCTGCTACGGCATCATCGACTCGTTCGCGTGACCACAAGACCGACCAGTGCATGCGCTGGGACAACGAGCTCAGAGAATCCGCCGGGCCAAGGCCCCGGCGAACAGCGCTAGGAGAACGAATGCCCGAAACCCATGAAGTGATCATCATCGGCTCCGGACCGGCAGGGCTCACCGCCGCCCTCTACACCGCTCGGGCCAACCTCTCCCCGCTCCTGTTGGAAGGCGAGCCCAGCAGTACCAGCGACCAGCCCGGCGGGCAGCTCATGCTGACCACCGACGTCGAGAACTACCCCGGTTTCCCAGACGGGATCATGGGCCCCGAGTTGATGGTCAACTTCAGAGCCCAAGCTCACCGATTCGGGGTTCAGATAGAAACCGTCAAAGCCACCCGTGTCGACCTCTCCGAACGCCCGTTCAAGATCTGGGTCGGCGATCCCGAGGCTCCCGAGCCGACCTATCAGGGCCACTGCCTGATCGTCTCAACCGGAGCTCAATCGCTGATGCTCAACCTCGACCGGGAGATCGAACTCGTCGGGCACGGGCTCTCGACCTGTGCGACTTGCGACGGATTCTTCTTCCGCGACCAGGAGATCGCCGTGGTCGGCGGAGGCGACTCGGCCATCGAGGAGGCCACCTTCCTGACCCGGTTTGCGAGCAAGGTGTCGATCATCCACCGGCGCGACACGCTGCGGGCCTCCAAGATCATGCAGAAACGCGCCTTCGACAACCCCAAGATCGAGTTCATCTGGGACACGGTCGTCACCGAATACCTCGGCGAGGACTCCATCAGCGGCCTGCGTCTGCGCAACGTGAGGACCGACGAGAGTTACGACCTGCCGGTCACCGGGGTCTTCATTGCGATCGGGCACCGACCCAACACCGACGTCTTCTCCGGCCAGCTCGAGATGAAGGACAACGGCTACCTGGTGACTCAACCTGACTGCTCACGCACCAATATCGAAGGGGTGTTCGCCTGCGGAGATGTGCAGGACGACGTCTATAGACAGGCCGTCACCGCAGCCGGTTCAGGATGCATGGCCGCGCTCGACGCCGAGCGTTGGCTTGAGTCACAACACAGCTAGAGTCAGCAGCACGCCGACTGAAAGAGGACCAACCATGGCCGGAACGCTTGGGACCATCGACGACAACACCTTCGACGAGGAGGTCGGCAGTTCCACCACGCCAGTTCTGGTCGACTTCTGGGCCGAGTGGTGCGGACCATGCAAGATGATCACCCCGATCCTCGAAGAAATAGCTGCTGAGCAGGGTGATTCTCTCAAGATTCTCAAACTCAACGTAGACGACGCGCCACAGGTCGCTCAACGGTTCGGCGTGATGAGCATCCCCACTCTGATCCTCTTCAAGGACGGCGAAGAAGCAAACCGCATCATCGGCGCGAAGCCGAAAGCTGCTCTGCTCGACGATGTAACCCCGTTCCTGTAAGCGGCCCCGTGCGCGTGCAAGCCGGATGAACCCGCCCGGGCTTCCCCTTCGGCGCGGCGACGCCGGAGCCGGGGTGCGAGACCTGCATCGTCGACTGGCCTCTGCGGGTTTCACCGACGTCGGAGAGCTCGATGTGTTCGACGAGACCACCGAACTTGCGCTGCGCGAGTTCCAAGCCGCTCGTCGGCTGGTAGCGGACGGGATCTGCGCTCAGCAGACCTGGGCCGCTCTGGTAGACGCTCATTTCCGGCTCGGTGACCGGATGCTCTATCTCCGTTCGCCGATGACCCGCGGCGACGATGTGGCCGATCTGCAGTTGCGTCTGGGGAATCTCGGATTCGACGCCGGATGGCTAGACGGCATATACGGACCCGACACCGAGGCAGCAGTGCGGGATTTTCAGCACAACCAGGGTCTCAACGCCGACGGCACGGTCGGCCGCTCCACCATTGCCGCTCTCGACCGCCTCGGTCGGCAGGTCGGAGGCAAGACGATCGCTGAGGTGCATCAGAGGGAGACCTTGCGCAGACACGCCGGCGTCGAGGGAAGGCGCATACTGCTCGGTGAGACGGGTGGCCTGCCCGCGGTGGTGAATTCGCTGGCCCGGCTGCTGCAACTCGACGGAGCGACCGTCCTCACGCTGCATCACCCCGACCTCTCCTCACACGCTCGGATCGCCAATGGCTGGGGCGGCGACGCGTACCTCGGCATCACCCTGGCCACCGATGAATTTCGAGTCGCCTACTTCCAGACTGAGGGCTTCACCTCCAACGGAGGTCGCCTGCTCTCCCAACAGTGTACTGCCAAGATCAGTTCCGTAATCGGCAGCGAGATCCCGACAACAGGAATGCGCCTGCCGATCCTTCGCGAGACCCGGATGACCGCGGTGTGGTGCCGGGTCGGGCCTGGACCGGTGGTCGTTGAGCGTGCCGGGGCGATAGCGAGCGCTCTGCGAGACGCCGTGACCACTTGGTGTGATAGCCCCCACCCAGAGTGACTGTTTTTACACAACTATTGACAGTCAAAATGTCAATAGTTGTTTATTGGCCGGCAATGATCCGATAGATTCGCTCTAGGTCATCGACGTCGGCAAAATCCACCACCAGCTTTCCAGGACCTTTGCCCAACTTCACCGCAACCCTGGTGTCCAGGCGAGCGGCCAGAAGCTCTTCCAGTTCAAGCACACCCGCGGCTGGCGCCTCTCGAATCACCTTCTTGGCTGGAGTTTCATCTTCGCCGGACGCCTCTGCCGGATCCTCGGCACGGAGCACCTCCTCGATCTGACGAACCGTCAGACCCTCGTCGACGATCAGCGCTGCCAGCCGTTCCTGCTCGCTCCGATCCGGGGTCGCCAACAACGCTCTTGCATGCCCAGCGCTGAGTCGACCCTCAACCAGCAGTCGCTGCACCATCGGAGGGAGATGCAGCAACCGAAGGGTGTTGGCAACAGCGGAGCGAGACTTTCCCACCCGCTGCGCGACATCGTCCTGAGTCAAATTGAACTCTTCAACCAGTTGTTGATATGCGGCCGCTTCTTCAAGCGCGTTGAGGTCCTGCCGGTGCAGGTTTTCTACGACCGCAGCCTCAAGCGAAGACAGATCATCCGAAGTACGAACAATCGCCGGAATGGCTGAAAGGTCGGCGCGTTTAGCCGCCCGCCAACGCCGCTCCCCCGCGATCAACTCGTACTGACCATCCTTGATCTCTCGCACGACGATCGGCTGGACAATCCCGATCTCTGCTATCGACTTGGACAAAGAGGCTAGAGTCTCCTCGTCGAAGTGCTCTCTCGGCTGGTAGGGGTTCGGGACCACCGATTTGACGTCAATCTCTTGATAGACGCCACCGTCTGCGCTGAAGTCCGCCGGAATCAACGAACTGAGGCCTCTGCCAAGTCCACTACGTCGGCTCACCAAGGATCTCCTTCGCTAGGGTTCGATAGGCGGTCGCCGCCCGGGAACCGGGATCAAATACTGATATTGGCTGACCAAAACTCGGGGCTTCGCTCAAGCGAACGGCGCGGGGGATCACCTGGTGGCACACTTTGTCACCGAAGTGGCCGCGGACCTCCTCGGACACCTGTTTGGACAACTTCGTCCGTGCATCGACCATTCCCAACACAATGGTGCTGAGATGAAGCTCTGGATTCAGGTTGCGCGTGACCAAGTCAATATTGCGAATCAACAAGCCAAGACCTTCAAGCGCATAGTACTCGGCCTGAACTGGCACCAGCACCTCGCCCGCCGCGGTCAGACCATTGATCGTGAGAAGTCCAAGCGACGGCGGACAGTCGATGAACACGACGTCATAGTCTTCGGACACTGACTCAAGGGCCGCTTTCAGTTTCCTCTCGCGGTTCATCGTTGGAACCAACTCGATCTCAGCACCGGCAAGATCCAGGCTTGACGGCACGATGTACAGGTTCTTCACCGAAACGGGCTCAATCACATCCTCAAGAGGGACGTCGAGGAGCATCACGTCGTAGAGAGAATGATCGACCATGCGCGAGTCAATGCCCAGGCCCCTCGTTGCATTCGCTTGAGGGTCCAGATCGACGATAAGCACCCGCTCTCCCAGCTGCGCCATACAGGCCGCAAGGTTGATAGTCGTCGTGGTCTTCCCGACCCCGCCTTTCTGGTTGGCTACAGCAAACACCCGCGTGTTGGGCTGAGTCACGAAACCAACTCCTTCCTCCGAGCACAGACATCTTCGGTCAGCAGATACTGAAGGTCAAGGACCCTCAAGTATTTCATTCGGGACGTGTTTCACATGAAACACCGCTCGTATGGACCACCGAGTCTCTCAACCGGGTGGTTCTCTTACGAGCGCGCAAATAGGCAGGCCTTCGAGTTGCAGCCCGTTGTTCCCCGCTCTTGTTCGCTGCGCTCACCGGCCGGGCGGGCGGGCGGACGCTCAGGCCACGGCCCCGCAAACCAAGCCGGCCGCACACCGAAATCCTCTGACTGCTCGCAGGACCTCATGGCAAGCGTTCCCCGACCGCGTGTTTCACGTGGAACGCTCAAAACAGCGGCTCACGTCGCCGCGTCGCCGGACGGCGGGGGAATCGATCGGGAACAGCTCCTCTCAGGCGCTGCACCCGAATGTAGTTGCCCGAGTCCGTCTCCCAACGTTCGGTCACCGCAGCAACAAGCATCGACAGGTCCGCAGACAACCAGGTCTCTGCGGTGTCCGCCGAAGCCGAAACCACCAAAGACCCCCCTTCGGCCACCAGGGGAATCCCGCATTCGGCCACTTCGCTCGGCGGCCCGAACAGACGTGCAACCACCAAATCATACGTTGACCGCCAATGCGGTTCACGCGCCAAATCATCCGCGCGACCGTGTACAACTTCAACTCGATCCTCCAAGCCGACGGCGCAGACTGCTCGATCGGCTATCTCGCAGCGGCGCTGATTCGCATCCAACAACCGCCAATTCGTTTCCGGATGCATCATCGCCAACAGCAGGCCCGGCACACCCACGCCCGTGCCCAAATCAACGCAACGTGCATCCGACCGAAGCCCGATGTTTGGCGAGGCATAGCCCGCCGCGTGCTCGCGGAGCTCTTCAACTGACACAGAACCCAGCGAGCCGCAGGCCCGCGCCTCTTCCCAGACTGCTGCCAACTTCTCGTAGCGAGAATAAGACACCAGCTTGTCGCGGCGTGCTATTCCGAGGGAACAATCACCACGTAGCGGCGAGGATCGTCCCCTTCGGAGATCGTTTGCACTCCCGCCGTGCCGTCTACAGCATCATGCACGATCTTGCGGTCCGCGGCGTTCATGGGCTCCAATGATCGAGGCGCACCGGAATCCTGCACTTCGAGCGCTTGTTCGCGGGCGAATCGAACCAGAGCCTCGTTCCGTCGAGCGATCACGCCTCCGACGTCCACCCGGACACGTCCATTGCGGGCGCTGCCTGCTCTGCGCTGCAAGACTGTTCGGATCAAGTCGTCGATCGCGCCGGCCGTCATCCCCCGATGGCCCACCATACGACCCAGCTGGTCACCGCTGACGGTGATTCGGATCTCGTCGCTCCCGATGTTCTCCCTGTGGAAATCGACGGTCGTCCCGAACCGCTCAGCCAAGCCTCTGACAAAATCTTCAGCGATATCGGCCTGTTGTGGCAGGGGCATCATTTCTTGGTCTTGGTTCACAGTTTCTGCCTTCTTCCTGGGTTTTTGCGGTGGTTGCGCCTTCCATTCAGCTTGCTGAGACGCAGTTTGTCTGTCGGATTTTGCTTTCTTGGATCTGCCGTTCTGGGGCCGGTCCTGTTGGCGCTTGCCGGAATCCTGGTTTCGGTTGTTGTTGCCGTTGCGGTTCCCCTGACCCTGCCGGCCGCGTCTGTTGCCTCGATCTCGACGACCGCGACTCTCCTTGGCCCTAGGGGTCTTCGGGCGAACTCGCGCCCTCACCCGGGCCGGTTCTTTGACGCGTCCGAACAGCCCGGTCTTCACATCGCTGAGAACATCGAACTCCGCGTCGTCTTCGTGAACCCCCAAGCGATCCAAGGCTTGCTCTTTCGCCAGTTCGATCGAGTCGCCGATGCTTTCTACCCATTCCATCACTGCTCCTTTCGCTTGTGCGCTGTCCAACCCCACCTGGGAATCGGTGGCAAGGTGGAGAGTTCGAGCGCTACTTCTTTCGTTTCTTGTGCTGTAGAGAACCTGGTTCGGTGGTACGACCAGACCCTCGATGATGCCGAGTCGGGGCATTGCCCGTCCTGCCTGCACCCGTGCGCTTCGGTACAGGCTTTTCAGCCTTCGCCTCGGACTTGGCTGGAGCAGTCCTGCCACCGGAGCGACTGCTGCCGGGCTGGCTGCCACCGGACCGTCCGGCGTCGGGCTTGCTGCTTGACCGGCTCGGCACGTTCCGCCGGGCCTGTTGTTTCCCACCCTTCTTCGCATAGCTGCCGTCTCGCTTCGGCGTCGGAGCTCCCTTTTTCGGCGTATAGCTTTTCGACGCCGTGTCTTCTTCGGCGTTCTGCATCTCCTCACGCCTCTTGGCCAGCAGAGCCCCGGGACTGTCCTCGCCGCGGTACAGACTCCGCGTGATATAGGCCTGCTGGCCGATGCGGTAGAGGTTGGACACAACGAAGTACACGACCAGCGCGGCCGGCATCGTGAAGCTGAACACGGGCAACATGTAGGGCAGGATCTTCATCAGCATCTGCTGTTGGGGTGGCATCGCCGAGGTGTTCCGGCCCTGAATCTGCTTCTGCTGAAAAAGGCTGGACACCAAGACAATCAAGATCAGAAGCAGATAGGGGAGCCCTGAAATCAGACTGTCGCCGATCACGTCCTGCGCACTGCGGGAAAGATCGATCCCCCACGACACCATCTCGGTCGGACGATCGTTGATCGTGTCTCCCTCACCGCCCGCAAGCTTCAAGTAGAGATCGCTGTCGGTCGGGAGATTATGCGGGAGGAAGGGTCGGTCAGTCGAAGCGAATGCTGTGCTGTCGAGCACGCGGTCCGAAGCAACGCGTCCACTCGTCCAACCGAACTGGTTACCGAAGTTGGTCGCCCGGCTCGTGAGACCCTGAACCACGCGGAACAGCACCAAGAAGAGCGGCATCTGCACCAGCAGAGGCAGACAGCCCCCGAACATCGAGATGCCGTGTTCCTGTTGGAACGCCATCATCTCTTCGTTCATCTTTTGGCGGTCGCCGCGGTTGCGGTTTTGGATCGCCTTCAGCTCAGGCTGGAAACGCTGCATTTGCAGCATGGACTTGGTGCCCTTGAGGGTCAACGGAGTGACGATGACCATCACAACGAGGGTGAGGCCCGCAACGGCCATGCCGTACGACGGCCAGAGCTGGTAGCAGTACGCGAGGACCTCGCCGGTCAGATCGAAGATCAGGTCGAGCACTGTGACTCCCGAGTGAGGCGTGACTCCCGAGTGAGGCGTGACTCCCCGGCCAGGGGCACGGGGTCATAGCCGGAGGTGCCCCAGGGATGGCAACGACAAACTCTCTTGGCAGCCAGCCAACCGCCGCGGATCGAGCCGTGGGACTCGAGCGCCTCGATCGCGTACGTCGAGCATCCCGGCACATGTCGGCACGGCGACATTCGCCGCGAGGTGAGGAGCTGATATCCCCGGATCAACGATCGCAGCAGGCGGGCCGGCGGGTCGAGCCGCTCGGGCCTCATGATCGTGAACCTGACGTCGCTGAAGGGGACAACAGCTCGGACACGATCTCTCGGAGCTCCGACGGCGACCAGTGCTCGATCTTGGAGGTGACTCGGAACAGATAGTCGCCTGGCTGAAGAATCGACGGGGCCTGACGGGAGACGTCCTGCAGCGCCGCGTGGATCCGGCGGCGGATTCTGTTCCGCTCGACCGCATTTCCCACTTTGCGTGGGATTGAGAACCCAATTCTCGCGCTCTGCGTGAGATCATGGGCGGACGCGGGCCGCGAGACCAGCCGAAGCGGCCCTCGGCCGCGACGCATTCCCTCCGCCCTCAAACGTTCGAAGGAGCGACGACCAGACAGAGCCTCAATCACGCGGAGAGCCGCGTCCGCTTCTTCTGGCGGCGCTGGGTCAGGACGGCACGACCGCCTCGAGTACTCATGCGAGCGCGAAATCCATGCTTCATTTTCCGCTTGCGCACATTGGGCTGATAAGTCCGCTTCATTGTTCCTCCACAAGAGCCGCCCGCAGATGGTGCGGACACGGCAAACGTCGGGCCCCTTGAGAACCGACATAGTCCCTAGATCACAGTACGGGTTGCAAGGCTACAGCAACAACCACCACAAACGGTCTGCGCGACCCTTCAGAGACGTTTTCAAAGACCGGAATTCGGACCTCGAATGGAAATCACAACGAAGAGATTCCTTCTTACGCAAATGTAATTCGATTGCCGTATCGTCCCGATGAACAGGCCCGATGAAAAGACCTCCGGTTTCAAGTTGCAGAGATCGTGAACGTTGCTAAGTTCACCCGTTACCACGGTTGGGTTGCCTCACCGACCTCGACACACCAGTCAGTCACCGTTGCTCCCTCGACCAAGCTCAAATAATAGTCGTCCACATCTGTGGACAAGCCTGTGGAGAGTCAATTGAACAACAACGAGGCAGACGATGCGGACGGCTTGTGGAGTTCCTGTGCCGAGAGCATTCGGGCCCAAGTAAGCGATGCCGTCTGGCACACCACGTTCAGCGGCGCCAGAGCCGCCGCGTTCGACGGGGGAGAGCTGGTGATAGTTGTCCCCAACGGTCTCCAGAAGGAGAGAATCGAAGGCAGATACCTCGGGTTGGTCAAACACGCGATCACCGAAAGCCAGTCCAGCGCAACCGTGCGGGTGGAGATCGACGCCGGCCGGACCGAGGCGGCATTCGACGTCCCGCCGGCAGACCTGGCCCTCGCAGCCGAGCAAATCCCCAGTTCAGAAGCAATTTCTGAACCGCTGCCAGAGTCATTGCCAGAAGCTAGGAACGATCTCAACGAGAAGTTCACTTTCGAGCATTTCGTGATCGGTCCGTCCAACCGCTTCGCCCACGCCGCGGCGTTCTCGGTCGCGGAGACGCCGGCCGCCAGCTACAACCCGCTGTTCATCCACGGCGACTCCGGACTCGGCAAAACGCACCTGCTGCGAGGCATCGCCCACTACATCGGCAGCCACTACTCGCACTACAAGGTCCGCTACGTGTCGACCGAGACGTTCCTCAACGAGTTCGTCCAGGCGATCCGGACCAACACACAACCCGAATTCAAACGCCGCTACCGCACCAACGATGTGCTGCTCATCGACGACATCCAGTTCATGGAAGGCAAGGAGGGCCTCCAGGAGGAGTTCTTCCACACCTTCAACGAACTGCACCAGAACAACAAGCAGATCGTGCTGTCGTCGGACCGGACGCCCGACGCCATGCCCACCCTCGAGGAGCGCCTGCGCAACCGCTTCAAATGGGGTCTGATAACAGACATCCAGAGGCCCGATCTCGAGACTCGACTCGCCATCCTGCGCAAAAAAGCCGAATCGCGAACAATCCAAATCTCGGACGACGTCTTCATCTTCATCGCCGAGAACATCACCCAGTCGATCCGCGAACTCGAAGGCGCCCTCATCAAGGTGACCGCGTATGCAAGCCTCACCGAGCAACCGCTCGACATGCGCCTAGCGAGCTACGTCCTCACCGACCTGATCAACAACTCCCAGAAACCACCGGTCACCGCGACACGCATAATCGACCTCACCGCCGAGATGTTCGGCTTCGAAGTCGGCCAGATCACCGGAGGCAGCCGCCGCCGGCCCCTCGTCGACGCCAGACAGGTCGCCATGTACGTCGCCCGCAACATGACCGATCTCAGTTTCCCCGACATCGGCCGCGCCTTCGGGAACCGCGACCACACCACCGTCATGCACGCGGTGCGCAAAGTCGAGGCCCGCATGGGTGAACGCCAGCAGATCTTCGACAAAGTCACCGAACTCCAGCGCCGGCTCAACGAACCACCGTGATCCCACCCCAACATGCCGGGGCAGAGCGCCCCCCGCGACCGCATCACCCGCTCACAGGCAGTGAACAAAGCTGTAGATCGCCTGTGCAACACCAGTGGGCCGAACTGCAAAACTCGCACGCAGCCCCCAGGCCCGGCGCCCGGCTCATTCCAAGCTGTGAAACACCGGGCAAACTATGGGGACGCGAAAAGCGCTGAAACACAAGGCAAAATGACACCCATCCACAATCCACAACCCCTATGAACTCCTACAAAGGATATTCATACAAAAACTCAGGAGAGGTAATCGCACAATGAGCATGCAGTTCAGATGCGAACGAGACGTACTCTCAGACGCCCTCAATGTCGCCGGTCGAGGTGTGGCCGCCCGAGGCGGCACCGCGGTGATCGGCGGTGTGCGGCTCGAGCTCGACGGCGACCAGCTCACCGTGACCGGCAGCGACGGCGACCTGACGATCTCAGTAACAGTGCCGGTCAACGGCGGCGGCGACGGTGTGACCGTCATGCGCTCGAAGCTGATGGCTGACGTGGTCCGTTCACTACGACCCGGCGCCGTGGACGTGATGATCGAGGACCAGGACGCGCGCATCGTCGCCAACCCCTCCGAGTTCTCGATCCGAGTGATCGCCACCGACGACTTTCCCGAAATCCCCGAACCTGCCGGAGATGTGGTCACCCTCGACGCGACCGTGTTCAAATCCGCCATCGATCAGGTGGGCAAAGCAGCTTCATCCGATGATGCACGGCCCATCCTCACCGGCGTGTTGATGGCCGCGGAGTCCCGCGGGCTGAGGCTCGTGTCCACCGACTCGTACCGCCTGGCCGTGTGTGACATCGAGGGTCTGTCCGTGCTGGGTGAGGGCCAGAAAGTGCTGGTACCCAGCCGTGCATTGAGGGAACTCTCCCGGATCGTCGGCGAAGAGGAAGAGGTCACGTTGTCGCTCGGCGAGCAGAACGCCAGCTTCTCCGTCGGATCGGTGATCATCACTACCCGCCTCATCGAGGGCGACTTCCCGAATTACAACCGGCTGATCCCCGACACGCACGAGAACCGTCTGACCATTGACCGCGAGCAACTCTTGGACGCACTGCGCCGGGTCCGGCTGCTGGCCCAGGAATCCACACCGATCCGCATGTCGATGTCGGCAGACGGGGTCGAGGTCGCGGCCGTCACCCAGGAAGTGGGCGAGGCACGTGAACCCCTCGAGGCCGAATACCAGGGCGAGGATCTGATGGTCGCTTTCAACCCCGAGTACCTGATTGACGGGATCGAAGTGACGCCAGGATCTGAGGTGATGCTGGAGACGCTCGGCGAGTTGAAGC
This sequence comes from Acidimicrobiaceae bacterium, assembly GCA_028819005.1. Classification (GTDB taxonomy): domain Bacteria; phylum Actinomycetota; class Acidimicrobiia; order Acidimicrobiales; family Aldehydirespiratoraceae; genus VXYK01. Next base: position 30,970 of record JAPPMP010000014.1, on the reverse strand, counting down.
CGGCGCTGCTCAAATCCTCCGAGGATCCCAACTTTCTGTATCTGCTGATGCCGGTGCGCGTCAGCTAGGGACCAGAGTCCCGGGCCGCTGCCGCATGGCGATTCAGACCCTGGAACTGATCGACTTCCGCATCTACACCCACGCCGCGGTCGAGTTCGACCCCGGGCTCACCGTCATCGTCGGCGAGAATGGCCAAGGCAAGACCAGTCTGCTCGAAGCGATCAGCTGGATCGCCGGACGGGGATCGTTCCGCGGGGTAGCCGACGACTCGTTGATCCGCATGGGGGCCGACGCGGCGATCGTGCGGGCCGATCTGACAGGCCACGACGGCCGCCGACAGCTGATCGAGGTAGAACTGCCCCGCGTCGGCAGGAACCGCGTGCAGATCAACCGCCAGGGCCTGCGCCGCAAGTCAGACCTGATCGGGTCTGTTCCCGTCACCATCTTCTCACCCGACGACCTGGAACTGGTGAAAGGCGGACCCTCCAGCCGGCGCCGCTGGCTCGACGACGGCGTAGCGAGCCTGCAACCCGGCCACGACGCGCTCTGCGGCGAACTCGACAAGATAATCAAACAGCGCAACGCGCTGCTGCGGTCCAGCGGCGGCCGTCTCGACGCCGACGGGGCCTTCACACTCGACGTCTGGGACGCCAAACTCGCCACAACCGGAGAAGCGCTGCGAAAAGCCCGCGAAAGGCTCCTGAGCGACCTTGCGCCCCGGTTGTCGGCAGCCTACGACGCAGTCGCCGGCAGGCCCGCCGAGATCAGCGCGGCCTACCTGCCGAGCTGGGAGGGAGAGCTGGACGCGGCCCTGGAACAGGCGCGCGCGGTCGACCTTCGCCGCGGCCTGTCAACCATCGGTCCGCACCGCGATGAGATCACCCTGCACATCGGCTGCACGCCGGCGCGCACCCACGCCTCACAGGGCGAGCAGCGGTCGCTGGTGCTGGCCATGCGGCTCGCAGTCGACGCACTGGTGCGCCGGCAAGGGACTGCGGAGCCGCTGCTGCTGCTCGACGACGTGTTCTCAGAACTCGACGCCGGACGCGCCCAAGCGCTGCTCGAGGCCCTCCCCGAAAGCCAACGCCTGCTGACCACAGCCACCTGGGTTCCGCCTGCCGCAACACCGGACCGGGTGCTCAAGGTAACCGCGGGAGCTGTCACGGAAGTGTCCCGATGAACAGCGGCGACGAGCCCAAACATCTCGGCTGGTCCGTCGAACGCCTGTTGCACACAATGAAAGCGCCCAGCAGCGACGTGCTCAAAGCAGTGTTCGCGCAGTGGCCGAGAATTGTCGGTGAAGACGTGGCAGCCCACGCCCGGCCCAGCTTCATCGACGACCGGACGCTGGTAGTCATCGCTGACAATTCGGCCTGGGCCAGTCAGCTCCAATGGCTCGAGTCCGAGCTCGTAGCGAAGATCGCGGAAGTCTCAGGATCGGACCGGATTCAGACCATCAAAGCAAGGGTTCGACCGCAAGGATCGAGGTCCCCGGACTGATAGGCTCAATGCAGTGTATGAGCCAGAAAATCAGCGTCGGCAAGGCGTCGTGACGCTCACCGCAGACGAGTCGTCCTACGGGGCTCAGGACATCACGATCCTCGAGGGGCTCGAGGCTGTGCGCACCCGGCCCGGCATGTACATCGGCTCCACCGGACCCACCGGTCTGCACCATCTCGTGTGGGAAGTCGTCGACAATTCCGTCGATGAGGCGATGGCCGGCCACTGCACCCGCGTCGACGTCACTCTCACCGGCGACGGCGCCTGTGAAGTGTCCGACAACGGACGGGGCATCCCAGTCGAGAACCATCCCAACTACGAAGACCTGACCGCGGCCGAAGTCGTGCTCACAGTGCTTCACGCCGGCGCCAAGTTCGGCGGCACTGGCTACAAGGTGTCCGGTGGACTGCACGGTGTGGGGGTCTCAGTCGTCAACGCGCTGTCGAGGCGAGTCGAGGTGGAGATCGATCGCGACGGCGTCCGCCACGCGATGCTGTTCGCCAACGGCGGCGAGTTGATCCAACGGCTCAAGCCCTGCGGCCCGTCGGATGCCGGCCCGCTGCCCACCGGTGACAGGGGGGCGAACGGCGAAACCGCTCCGAGGACCGGTACGACCGTGCGATTCTGGCCCGACCCCGAGATCTTCGACGAAGTCGAGTTCCGGCTGCAGACCCTGCTGGAGCGCTTCCAGATGATGGCGTTCCTCAACCGAGGGCTCGAGATCAGGGTGCGCGACCAACGACCGAACGCGGGTTCGAACGACTGGACCTCATACTGCTACGAGGGCGGCATCATCGACTTCGTCAGCCACATCAACGCCTCGAAGGAAGCGCTTTTCGAGACGGTCGGCTACTTCACCGGTTCCGAGGAGATCGACGACAACCCCCACGAAGTCGAGATCGCCTTCCAATGGAACACCGGCTTCAACGCCGACGGCATCCACAGCTTCGCCAACGGCATCGCCACCATCGAGGGCGGTATGCACGAACAGGGGTTCCGATCAGCGGTCACCCGCACCGTCAACGCCTATGCCCGCAACAAGGGGCTGCTCAAAGAAAAAGACGACAACCTCACCGGCGAGGACATCCGCGAGGGCCTTGCTGCGATCATCTCCGCCCGGATCGGGGAGCCCCAGTTCGAGGGCCAGACCAAATCGAAGCTCGGCAATGTCTCGATGCGCTCGCTGGTGGAACGGGTCACCAACGAGCGCATGGCCGACTGGCTCGAAGAACACCCCGCCGAGGCCAAAGCCACGATAACCAAAGCCACCAACGCCGCCCGAGCCCGGGTCGCCGCGTCCGACGCCCGCAAAGCCATCCGCTCCAAATCGCTGCTCGACGGCGCGGGCATGCCCGACAAGCTCAAGGACTGTTCATCAAAAGACCCCGCCGCGCGCGAGCTGTTCATCGTTGAAGGCGACTCCGCGGGCGGCTCGGCCGTCAGGGCGCGGGACCCCCGAACCCAGGCGATCCTGCCGATCCGCGGGAAGATCCTCAACGTCGAAAGAGCACGAATAGACAAGATGCTCAAGAACGCCGAGGTCAAAACCCTGATAGCGGCCATCGGCGCCGGATTCGCGGACGAATTCGACCTCGAACAGGCCCGCTATCACAAGATCATCCTGCTGGCCGACGCCGACGTGGACGGCAGCCACATACGCACCCTGCTGCTCACCTTCTTCTTCCGCCAGATGCGGCCCCTCGTGGAGGCCGGATATGTCTACATCGCTCAGCCGCCGCTGTACTCGACGAAGGTCTCCAACACCCAGACCGTCTACCTCAAAGACGACGCCGCCAAAGACGAGTTCCTGGCAAGCCGACCGAACTACACCAAGGACTTCCAACGGCTCAAGGGCCTCGGCGAGATGGACTGGGACGAACTCCGCAACACGACGATGAACGCCGCCTCCAGATCGCTGCTGCAGGTGTCGGTCGAGCAGGACTCCATCGCCGACGACGTCATGTCGATCCTGATGGGCGACGACGTCGAACAACGCAAGAACTTCATAGTGACCAACGCACGCGAAGTGCGGAACCTGGACTTCTGAGGGATCCACCTGAGCAATGGGAAAACATGGCCGACACTCCAACAGTTGATCTTGCCGACCAAGACGATCCCGATGAGGTGACCGAGATCGAGATCCAGGAAGAGATGGAGAGCTCCTTCCTCGACTATGCCATGTCGGTCATCATCAGCCGGGCCCTGCCCGACGCCCGCGACGGCCTCAAACCCGTACACCGCCGCATCCTCTGGTCGATGTTCGACCAGGGTTTCAGGCCTGACCGCGCCCACGTGAAATGCGCTCGTGTCACCGGCGACGTCATGGCTCGGTTCCATCCCCACGGCGACAGCGCGATCTACGACGCGCTGGCCCGCATGGCCCAGCCGTTCTCACTGCGGCACCCTTTGATCGACTTCCACGGCAACTACGGATCGCCGGAGGACCCCCCCGCAGCGGCCCGCTACACCGAATCGCGGCTCCACTCGCTGGCCATGCAGATGCTCGCCGGGATCGACGAGAACACCGTCGATTTCGTCGACAACTACTCAGGCGACTTCAGCGAGCCGCAGGTCCTTCCTGCCCGCTTCGGGAACCTGCTGGTCAACGGCAGCCAGGGCATCGCAGTCGGCATGGCCACGAACATCCCGCCTCACAACCTCAACGAGGTGTGCGATGCGGTCATTCACCTGTTGCGGAACCCCGAGGCAACCGTCGACGACCTGATGGAGCACGTCAAGGGCCCCGACTTCCCCACCGGCGGCCAGATACTCGGCCGGGTCGGCATCGAGGCCGCCTACCGTGAGGGTCGAGGCTCGATCAAGACCAGAGCCTCGATCGAGATCGCGGAGATCAAGAACCGCTCTGCGCTCGTCGTGACCGCATTCCCGTATCAGGTCTCGGCGGGAGCGGTCGCCCGCAAGATCGCCCACCTGGTGGAAACGCGGGAACTCGAAGGCGTCTCCGACGTCAACGACGAATCATCGGGAGACGACACCCGGTTCGTGATCTCGCTCAAACGCGACGCCAACCCGGAGGTCGTGCTCAACAACCTCTGGAAGAGCACTCCGCTGCAGACCAGTTTCGGCGTCAACATGGTTGCGCTCGTCGCAGGCGTGCCGCGGACGCTCAACCTGCGAGAAGCGCTCGTCGCCTACGCGGACCACCAGATCGAGGTCGTCACCCGGCGTTCGCAGTCCCGTCTCGACGCAGCCGAGAAGCGTCTGCACATCGTCGAAGGCCTCGTCAAGTGCCTTGATCTGATCGACGAGATCATCGCCGCCATCCGCGCCAGCGCTGACCGCAACGCCGCCCGTGACGCGTTGACGGCGAACCCGTTCGAGTTCTCCGAAGTGCAAGCCAACCACATACTCGACATGCAGCTCAGCCGCCTCACCCGGCTCGGCCGGTCCGACCTCGAAGCAGAGGCAGCCGACCTGCGGGCCAGAATTGCAGAACTCCAGGCGATCCTGGGCGACGAGCAGAAGCTCCGCGAGGTGATCATCGAAGAGCTCACCGAGATCCGCGACAAGTTCGGCGAGCCCCGCCGCTCGACCCTCGAGATCGACCCGGGCGAATTCAATATCGAGGACCTGATCGACGACGATCCGCTGGTCGTCACGATGAGCGCCGCCGGCTACGTGAAGACGGTCATGGCGGAGGAGTTCAAGATCCAGGGTCGCGGCGGGCGAGGCGTGTCCGGGACCAAGCTCAAAGACGAAGACACCCTGATCCACCTCATCTGGACGACAGCGCACTCGTATCTGCTGTTCTTCTCCACCCACGGTCGCGTCTACCGGCTGCGGGCCCATGAGATTCCGGTGGCGTCGCGCAGCGCCCGCGGCACCTCCATCGTCAACCTGCTGCCCCTGCAGGAAGGCGAGCGGATCCAGGCCGTTATCGACACCCGCAACTACGAGACCCACCGGTATCTGTTCTTCGCCACCACCAAGGGTCGAGTGAAGAAGACCCGGTTCAACGCCTACGACTCCTCGCGGCGGGCCGGTTTGATCGCCATCCGGCTCAACGACGACGACGAACTCGCCGAGGTGGTCCCCACCAACGGCCTGGATCACATCCTGCTGTCCTCCCGGCTCGGTCAGACGATCCGGTTCGAAGAGTCCGACGTGCGAGAGATGGGCCGTGCTGCGGCTGGAGTCATCGGCTTGAAGTTCAAAAAGCCCGGCGACGAAGTAGTGGCATGCAACATCGCCGGCAGGGGAGCATCGTTGCTGCATCTCACGGCCAACGGTTTCGGCAAGCGGACCCCGATGGACGCCTATCCCACACGGAGGCGCGGCGGGATGGGAGTGGCCGGGATCAAACTCACCGAGGACAAGGGCGCGGTCGTAGGCGCGCTGATGGTCGAAGACCACGATGAGATACTGGCTGTTACGGTCAACGGCGTGGTGATCCGCACGCCCGCGGAATCGATCTCGGTGCAAAGCCGCTACGGCAGCGGAGTGAAGGTGATGAGTCCCGACGACGGCGACGTCGTTGCCTCAGTCAGCCTCGTCACCCCCGGCGATGAGGCAGATCTTGGTGAGCCGGACAGCCTCGGCGAGGAATAGGCCGCCCGGCTGACATCTGATCCGGACAGCTTCCCCCAGCAACTCGATCGAGAGACAAGGGGCAGGGCCAAGACGTGTCCGAACAGAGCGAGACTTTCAGATCGGCGCGTGGCCAGGCCGTTCCCATGATGGTGGTGGTTCTGCTGTCGGCCGCTGTGGTCGTGTTGGCGATCGCCCGGCTGGGCACGGCAGCCGACGATTCGGCGAGAGCGCGGACCGCTGCCGACGCTGCCGCACTGGCGGGAGCAGCGCAGGGATTCGCCGCGGCGACTGAACTCGCCGAGGCGAACGGCGGCGTCCTGGTCGACTACACGGCGTTCGGGAACCAGGTCGAAGTCCGCGTCCGAGTGGGCGCCGGCGTTGCTGTTGCGAGAGCGGAGCGCGCGGTCGTATGGGAAAATCTCGGTTCGTGACGTTCTCCCCCTACACTTGACCCAGTCTTCGGCCACCGCCTTGGTCGACGCTTCGCCGATGCAAGAACTTCATGAGTGAACCCACTACAGCCACCCCGGGCAACTCAGGCGCCCCAACTGCCCCAGGCATGCAAGACAGTCCGTCTCAACACCTCAAGCAACCTTTCTTGGCCGCCTTTCTGGAACGCCGCACCGCGAGCCGTCTCCGTGCCCGCAGGGTCCGCCGCCTGGTGCGCCACATCGAGCCCTGGTCGGTGCTCAAGATGTCGATCATCTTCTACTTCTGCCTCTGGGCGATCCTGTTGATCGCCGGGGTGATCCTGTGGAGGTTCGCAGTCACCGCTGGCACGGTCGACAACGTGGAGAACTTCGTCAAGGAACTGTTCGCTTTGGAGACCTTCACTTTCAATCCCGACCAGATATTCAGGGTCAGCGCCCTGGGAGGCCTGTTGATGGTCGTTGCCGGCTCAGGGTTCACGGTGCTCATGGCCGTGCTGTTCAACCTGATCAGCGATCTGATCGGTGGGGTGAGGATGACCGTGGTGGAAGAGGAGACCGCCCGGCCCCGCCCGAAGCGGACACGACCCCGCAAAGCCCCCTCGGGGGCTGCTCGCCATGTCACAGGCCCGCCTCGACAGCCCGCCCCGGGCGCACCCCAGACGAGTCGGCAACAGGCCGCTATCGACGATCCGGTTGTCCCGCCAGTCGACGAAACGCCATTCTGGCCCGCCGACCAGCGAAAAAACCGGAAACGAGGTTCTTTGTCGAAACGGTCGACTGACCGCTAGCGTGGTCGCCTTGCGGGGCTATAGCTCAGTCGGTTAGAGCGCACCCCTGATAAGGGTGAGGTCGCAGGTTCGACTCCTGCTAGCCCCACGTTCGGCGCAGCGAAATCCACGGGAGGAACTGATGGGCAGGAGCGGCCTGTTCACGCTCATACGAAGAGCCCTCGTTGCGATCGGAGCCGGAATCGCAGTGGCCGCGGCGATCCGGGTGCGAGGCAGCGGCGGCTCGCCACCCCAAAAGGGCGGCTGGCGAGAACTCCGAGGCGACGACCTTCGCTGATGTCGCACGTTGTGGTGTTCGGGGCGGGAGCAACGGGGACGCGGATCGCCCGGCAACTCTCGGCCGGCGGTCAGGTGGCCAACGTCGAAGTGCGGGACACCCGCAGAGAGCGCTCCCGGCAACTCGTCAACACAATCGGCAGGGGACCGGAGCTCGGCCACGGGTACCACCTCGACTCCTCGGTCGATCTGGCAGTGATCGCCACTGCCGCCGCGGGACAAGCGAATCTGGCCCGCCGAGCCGTCCACCATGGAGTGCCGGTCGTAACGACGTCGAACCATCTGTCAGAAGTCCGGCGTCTGCTGGCGCTGCACCAAGAAGCGCTGCACCACCAGATCCCGGTCGTTGTCGGCGCCACCTTCATGCCCGGACTGACCTGCCTCATCGCCCGTCACGGCGCAGCAGAACTCGATCAAGTGGATGAGATCCACGTCGCCAAAGTCGGGACCGGCGGTCCCGCATGTGCCCGCCAACACCATCAGGCGCTGTCATCAGTCGGCCTTGACTGGCGCGATGGGCGCTGGACCTCGCGCGCTCCGGGGTCAGGGCGCGAACTCGCATACTTCCCGGACCCGATCGGCGGTCGCGACTGCTACCGGGGCGCGCTGCCCGACGCGCTGCTGCTTGTCCCCGAATTCGATGGGGTGCAACGCGTGACCGCCCGGATGGCAGCGACCCGCAGAGACCGATTGACCTCCCCTCTGCCCATGCTGCGTCCACCCCACGCAGAGGGCGGGTTGGGAGCGGTGCGCGTCGAACTGCGGGGCATGGTCGGCGCCGAGCGGCGGGTGATCGTGTTCGGCGCTGTGGAGCGACCCGCAGCCGCGGCAGCGGCAGTAGCTGTCAGCACCAGCCTGGCGGTGCTCAGAGGCGATTGTCCTGTAGGCGCCTACGGCCTGGCGGGCGTCGCCGATCCACTCCCGCTGCTGAACGACATTGCCGATCGAGGCCTGCGGCCGCTGCGCTTCGAAGGCGTGTCCATGTATTACTGACCCGCTTAAAATGGTGTCGTGCGTGTTTGGCTGATCGTGGCGTTCGCTCTGGTGATGAGCGCGTGCGGGGATTCCGGTTCGTCAACAGAGCCCGAGCCGGAACCCGCGGCGCCGACCCCGGTCGAAACGGTCGTCGCTGCCGTTGAAGTTTGTCCCGACGCGGTGAATCCGGCGCCCGGGCGACTACCCGTGGGCGAAGTCCTGGAGCTTTCCGACCAGGGCAGAGAGCATGTGATCTGCGCCGACTACGCCCGCACACCCCCGGCAAGCGGAGCACATTTCCCCGCGTGGCAGAACTGTGGGATCTATGCCATTCCGATCCAGAACCAGACTGCTGTCCACTCTCTTGAACATGGCGCTGTCTGGGTGGCGTATCAACCGGGCCTCGATGCGACTGTTCTGCAAACGATGACCGAGCGGCTCAAATCGGAACGGTTCGCTTTGGTTGCGCCGTACCCCGGCCTGTCGAACCCCATTGTGCTTACCGCATGGACCCGGCAGCTCGCCGTAGACGACTGGTCAGACCCCGCAGTCGAGGACTTCCTCGACGCCTACCTGGGGAGATACTCCCCGGTGGCCCCGGAGGCGGGCGCATCCTGCGGCCAGGCCGTCGGCTCGGCTCCCAACAGCCCGAACTTGCACTACCAAGAGATTCTCGAACAGGTGAGGTGAACTGGGGTCGGCGACTTCGCTCAGCGGCGGATCATTCACCGGACAGGGTTTTGTGCTGTTGGTCACGCATGTCGGCGACTTCGCTCAGCGGCGGATCGTTCACTGGAACAAGGCGACCAGCTCATCGTGGATCCGGTTGTTGGTCGCGATGGCTGACCCGGAGCGCCAGACATCGGCGCCGGTTCGGCCGTCGAAGGCGCTGAAACAGCCACCGGCCTCAGCGATGACGACCGCGATGGGAGCGAGATCCCAAGCGAATGCCTCGGGATCGATCATCGCTTCGACCCGGCCGGTGGCCACGAGCGCATAGCCGTAGGCGTCGCCCCAGGTGCGCAACCCCACCGGACTTTCGAGCAGCGGAGGCAGCGCCGTTTCGGTCCAGTATCCGAAGCCGCTGGTACACACGAAAGCCCCCTCCAAGCCCTCGTGATCGTTGACCCGGCAAGGCTCGCCGTTGTAGAACGCCCCGAGTCCACGCCCAGCCCAGACTGTCTCATCCAACGCCGGCAGATGGATCACGCCCACGGCGGGCCCGTGCTCGTCGACGAGAGCCAACAGGTTCGCGAACAACGGCACGCCCTTCATGAACGCCTTGGTGCCGTCGATCGGGTCGATCACCCAAGTTCTGCCGGATGCCCCAGAAGTGTCGGGGTGCTCCTCGCCGAGCACGGAGTCATTCGGGTAGGCGGCGCCGAGCCGCTCGCGCATCAGGGTCTCCACAGCGAGGTCGGCAGCGGTCACCGGCGAACCATCGTGCTTGTGGTCGACCGTGAAATCGCCGCGGTACCACTCAAGTGCGAGCTGACCCGCCTCCTGTGCCAGCTCGACACAGAAGTCAAGATCTGCCGGGTCGGCGGTTCGGGGCTGAGCCACCCTTAGAAGCTAGTTGCTCGGATGCCGTCAGAGGCGGAGCCAATAGCCATATATTATATAATTCTATATAATTTCAAGTGATACTGTGTATAGGTTGGAAAAGCAAGAAGAGAGTTGGAAGAGCGAGCAGAGAGGATCAGGCCTCGGCAATGCCAAACCATGATGCAGACGAAGGCGCGCGACTTCTTGCAATCGCCGACCGGTATTTCGCCCAGGCCTCGGCCGCTCGTGAGCTCGCCGCTGCCATCGACCAGAGACGCATGTCCCTCTCGAACAGGCTGGAACCGTGTGTCCGGCGGCATCTGCCCGAAGTGTGGTCGTCCAACGCCGCAGAGATCAGTCGCATGAGACTCACCAGAATGATTGCCCGCGATGTCTGGGTCGCCTGTGAGCAACTGCTCGAAACCCGAATGGCCCTGTTGAAGAACGCCGAGGAAGCCGACGCGCAGGCCTTCGTTCTCCAGAACCGCGCTGCTGAAATCAACTCGGTTGCGCCGAGCCATCACGATAATCGCTCTCCCAACACGCTGGCCTGACCAGGACAACAAGCCGAGTGCGCACGGAGTCAATCTGGCGGAACCGCCCGGCGCGCGACCCCTCCGACAACAAGCCGAGTGCGCACGGAGTCAATCGTGGCACTTTTTGGATCGGTTCAGCAAGCGTTCAACGTTGCAGCGAACAGGCTCTCAGTCGATTCCGTCGAAATCGGGCGGTCGCTTCTCAGCGAACGCGGTCATCGCCTCGATGTTGGCCGGCGAACCCATCAGCGCCGCGAATTCACCGTTCTCGCGGGCGTGTGCCTCATGCAGAGCCGCTCGGATGGGCTCAACGATGGTGCGTTTGGAGGCGATCATCGAACTGATCGGCTTGGCAGCGAGGATCTGGGCATGTGACATGGCTGTGGCCATCAACTCGTCGGGCTCGCAGACCTTGAATGCCAGGCCCATCTCCAAACACTCGTCCGCGGTGATCCACTCAGAGCTCAGCAGCATCCAACTCGCATTCTGCCGCCCGATCAACGCCGGGATGCTGCCGCTGCTTGCCAGTTCGGGGGTGACGCCCAGCATCGTGAACGGACACTTGAGCCGGGCCGTGGACGACATGAACACCAGATCGGCCAGCCCGAGGACCGTCGCGCCGAACCCGACGCCGATTCCGTTGACCGCGAGGATCAACGGCTTGGGAAAATCGATCAGGATCGAGGCGACGCCGGCGAACCCGTGAACCCCCTCGACCCGCTCACGCTCTGCCGGCCCACCCAATGCCATGCGACCCATCTCGATGACGTCCTGGCCCGCCGAGAAGGAGTCACCGGAACCGGTGATCACCACCACAGCCACACCGGCAGCCCTCTCAGCCTCGATCAGAGCCTCGGCGAGGCCGTCCCACATGGCGGAGTTCATGGCGTTCTTGGCTTCGGGTCGCATCAGAGTGACAGTGCGGACCCGGTTGTCGTCTGTGATCTCAATCATGTCGAACCCTGTGTTGTCGCCCTTGTGTCGTTCGGCCCTGTGAAGCGGCCGTGTCGCTGCCCCGTGTCCGCTTGTTCCGGCGTAAGCGAGGAGATTTGCTACAGCGAGAGTAGGCGCGTACTGCGCAATGAGTGTCATCATGTGACAGAACACGCGAAGGAGAGACGATGGCGCAGCATGATCTGATCATCAGGGCCGGCACCGTGGTCGATGGCACGGGCGCCGCCGGACGCACCGCAGACGTCGCGGTGAACGATGGCGTGATCAGCGATGTGGGTCGCCTCAACGGATCGGCGCACCGCGAGATCGACGCTGACGGGGCTCTGGTCGCCCCCGGCTTCGTCGACGTCCACGCCCACTACGACGGGCAGGCCACCTGGGACGAACGCATGCAGCCGTCGAGCTGGCACGGCGTCACAACCGTCGTGTTCGGCAACTGCGGAGTCGGGTTCGCCCCGGTGCACGACAGTGACCACGACAAGCTCGTGGAGCTCATGGAAGGCGTGGAAGACATTCCCGGAGCGGCCCTGCACGAAGGACTGCAGTGGGGATGGAACTCCTTCGGCGAGTATCTCGATGCGCTTGAAGGCCCCAAGGACATGAACATCGCCGCGCAGGTGCCCCACGGAGCGTTGCGGCTGCACGTGATGGGGGAGCGCGGCGCCAACCGAGAGGACGCCACCGACCAGGACATCGACGCGATGGGCCGACTCGCCGCCGAAGGGATCGCGGCAGGCGGTCTGGGGTTCACCACCAGCCGCACCTCCAACCACAAGACCTCCACCGGAGACTTCATCCCGACCCTGACCGCCGCGGCCAAAGAGCTGGTCGGGATCGCCGCCGCGGTCGGTCGCGGCAACACCGGGGTGTTCCAACTGGTGAGCGACTTCTCCGACCGCGACGCCGAGTTCCAGATATTGCGAGACATGTGCGAAGCGTCGAGACGACCGCTGTCGTTCACCCTCGTCGAGAGCCCCCGCTCAGCGGGATTCCACCACGACCTGCTCAACCGGATCGAAACCGCCCGCGCTGACGGCCTCGAAATCACAGGGCAATGCCCGGTTCGGCCCATCGGCATCCTTCTGGGCTTCGAATGCACCCTCAATCCGTTCATGCGCAACCCGGTCTGGGTCGAGGTCGCCGACATGGCCCCCGCGCAGCGGGTCGCCGCGCTCACAGACCCCGACCGGCGTACACGCCTGCTGGCCGCCGGCGGCGGCATCGCCCGCGACCTGGTCGGCGGGCGCATCATCGAGGACTTCCACAACATGTTCGAGATGGGCGAATGGCCCTACTACGAACCGGTGCCGGACCAGGCAGTCGCCCGCCGCGCCGAAGCGGTCGGCGCCAGCCCTGCCGAGTTCGCCCTCGATCTGCTGTGCAAGCACGGCGGGACCAACATGCTGTGGCTGCCCCTGACCAACTACGGCCACATGAACCTCGACGGCACCCGGGAACTGCTCACACACGAGTTCACGGTCCCCGCCCTCGGCGACGGCGGCGCGCACGTGGGCACCATCTGCGACGGGTCGTTCCCGACAACGCTGCTGCAGCACTGGGGCCGCGACCGGCCGGAGAACAGGATCGAACTGGAGTTCCTGATACAGCGCCAGGCCCGAGACACGGCCCGCACCGTCGGACTGCGCGACCGAGGGGTCCTGGCCCCCGGCTATCGAGCGGACCTCAACGTCATCGACTTCGACAATCTGCGGGTCCGAGGCCCGGAGCTGGCCTACGACCTGCCTGCGGGAGGCCGCCGAGTCCTGCAGCGCGCCGACGGCTACCTGCACACCGTCGTCGCCGGCGAAGAAACCTACGCGTCGGGCGAAGCGACCGGTGCGCTGCCGGGTCGGCTGGTGCGAGGCGAGCAGCCGCCGCCCGCAATGGCGACGAACAGCACGAATGGCGCGAACGGCAAGAGCCGGTGAGTGCCGCCGAAGCTGCACACGGCCTGGCAGTTCGCCCGCTCGAAACCCACGCCTGCTGGACCGCGGCGGACGTGGCCGACAGCGACGCCTGGACCTGTCGGCTCGGCGACGAGGAGATCGCAGAACTCGAATCGGCGCTCGCCGTCGCACGCAGCCACACCGACGAGGTGCTCGACGTCGACAGGGGGCTGTTCCCGCTGCCCACGCTCGCCCCGGCACTCGAGCAGCTCGCCGACGAGCTGATCAACGGCCGCGGCTTCTGTCGGATATCGGCGCTGCCGGTCGAAAGGATCGGCTTCGAGGACGCCTCGTGGATGTACTGGGGGATCGGCCTGCACCTCGGTGTGCCATGGCCCCAGAACGTCAAGGGGCACCTGCTCGGAGACGTCAAGGACCAGGGGAAATCGGTGTACGACCCCACCGCCCGGGGCAACGAGCTCGGAGGCGTCGCCCAGGCGTTCCACTCCGACGGATCCGACCTGATCGGGCTGTTGTGCCTGGACCCGGGCGTGTCAGGAGGGGAGAGCCTGGTGGCCAACGCGGTCGCCGCGCACAACCTCCTAGTTGAATCCGACCCGGAACTCGCTTCGGTGCTCTACGGGGCTCTTCCCTACGACTTCCGTGGTGAACAGGGCAAGGGAAGCGACCCGTTCTATCGGGTGCCGGTGTTCACCGAACACGGCGACCGGCTGTTCGTGCGCTACATAAGGCCCTACATCGAAGCCTCGCAACGACACGCCGGCGCGCCCCGACTCAGCGACACGCAACGAGCTGCCATGGACGCCTACGACGCCCTGATCCACGACCCCGGCAACCGTGTCGAGATGACCTTCGAGCCCGGCGACATGCAGTTCGTCAACAACTACCACGTGCTGCACGGCCGCAACGCCTACCAAGACGACCCCGTCGCCGGCCGGGTGCGCTGGTTGAAGCGCCTGTGGCTCGCCACCGAGATCCTCGGTCCCCAGGATCGACCCCGGCAGTTCCAGTCCGCAGGGGCGACCCGGCACTGGTCCGCACGCCGCACCCGCGCCGGAGCCTGAAGCACTCGCTGGCTGCCCAGCAACAACTGGCCGCGCGGATGTGTCTTGGGGTCTGTGGCGCAGTAGGTTACGGACTTCATGAGATACGCAGCACCCACAACCACCGATGAGGCTCTTGAACTGTTGCGAAGCGATCCGGATTCGCAGGTATTCGCAGGCGCAACCGACCTCATCCCCCAGATCAGAGCCGGTCGCCCAGAGCCGTCGCTACTAGTCGATCTCAAACGCATAGAGCGACTGGTCGCAGTCAGCCACGACAACGGCACATGGACAGTCGGCGCGGCGACGCCCACCTCGGCCCTCACCGCCAACGCCGAGTTCAGCTCCGCGTTCCCGGGTCTGTCCGAAGCGAGCGGCCTGATCGGCTCCGACCAGATACAGAACCGGTCGAGCTGGGGGGGCAACCTCTGCAACGCCTCGCCCGCAGCGGACTCGGCGCCGGCGCTGATCGTGAACGACGCCAGAGCGGTGATCGCCGGTGCTTCAGGCGAACGGACAGCGGCCGCGGCCGACATCGTGACCGGCCCGGGCGAGACCTCGCTCGCCGCTGGGGAGTTCATTATCGAGTTCCTGCTCGACGATCCCCCGGCGGGCTCCAGCGACGCCTACCTGCGACTCATTCCCCGCACCGAAATGGACATTGCCGTGGTCGGCGCCGCGGTGCAGTTGACGCTGGACGGCGACCGCGTGGCGTCAGCAAAGGTCGCACTCGGCGCGGTGGCCCCGACCGTCGTGCGGGTACCCGGCGCCGAAGCAGCACTCGCCGGCTCCACGCTGGACGACGACACGCTGGCCGCGGTCTCGGCCGCCGCCTCGGATGCCTGCAACCCGATCGACGACAAGCGCGGCACGATCCAATACCGCAGGCAGGTAGCGGGCGTGCTGGCCAGGCGAGCCGCGCAGATCGCCGCGCAACGAGCACGATCACAACCAACACAAGGAAACAGCTGATGCCACGCACCCACGCACTCCGCACCCAAGTGCAATGCACCGTCAACGGCGACGAGGTGGACTTTCTCTGTGCAGACGAGACCTCCCTCCTCAACGCCCTGCGCGACGAGCTGGGCCTGACCGGTGTGAAGGAGGGATGCGGGACCGGCGACTGCGGCGCCTGCACGATCCTCGTAGACGGCAAGGTCAACTGCGCATGCCTGATGTTCGCCCCCGAAGCCGAAGGGTCGTCGATCCTCACCGTTGAGGGCATCGCCCAGGGCGACGAACTGCACCCGTTGCAGCAGACCTTCCTCGAAGGAGCGGCTCTGCAATGCGGAGTGTGCACGCCGGGGTTCCTCGTGGCCGCCAAGGCGCTGCTCGATGAGAACTCCGACCCCACAGAAACCGAAATCCGCTACGCCCTCGCAGGCAACCTCTGCCGCTGCACCGGCTACGACAAGATCATCCGAGCCGTGCAGGAAGCGGCTGTTCAATTGAACGGAGCCTCCAAGTGACTGTCACTGAGAACCCTCGAACCTACAAGTACGTCGGCACCCGACCGGTCCGCCACGACGGACTCGACAAGGTGACCGGCAAGGCCCGGTTCGCCGCCGACCTCGACATGACCGGGCAACTCCGCGCGGCGCTGGTGCGCTCACCGCACGCGCACGCCCGGATCGTCTCGATCGACGCCAGCAAGGCCGAGGCGATGCCTGGCGTGAAGGCAGTTGTGACCGGCGCTGATTTCGCCGATCTCGACCCCACACACCCCGAATTCGACATGGCGGTGAATCTGATGGCGCGCGGCGAAGCGCTCTACAACGGCCATGTCGTCGCCGCTGTGGCAGCGGTGACGGCCGCCCAGGCCGCCGCAGCCGCCGCCGCAGTCGAAGTCGACTACGAGCCGCTGCCCGCGGTCCTGACCATCGACGAAGCCATCGCAAAGGGCGCGCCGATCGCCAACACGACCAACCGCACGCTGTTCTCGGGCGACGCCGAACCCTCGAACCTGGCGTCGGTCAACGAATTCGGACGCGGCGACATCGAAGCCGGGTTCGAGGCAGCGGACATAATCATCGAGCGTGAATTCCGGACCGCAGCAGTTCACCAGGGTTACATCGAGCCCCATGCCTGTGTCGCCGATTGCGGACAGGACGGCAAGGCCGTGATCTGGGCCTCCTCGCAGGGCCATTTCGCGGTGCGGTCCAAGACCGCCGCGGCGCTCGGTTGGAGCACCGACCGGATCAAGGTCATCCCAGCCGAGATCGGCGGCGGGTTCGGGGGCAAGACCACCATCTATCTCGAACCGGTCGCCGTGCTGCTGTCACAGAAGGCAGCGCGTCCGGTGAAGCTGGTTATGTCACGCGAAGAGGTGCTGCGAGCAACTGGCCCGGCGCCCGCCACGAAGATCACCGCCAAGATCGGCGCCACCAACGACGGCGAGATCACCACCCTGCAGTCCACGATGTATTTCGACAACGGCTCCACCAAAGGGTTCAGCGCTCTCACCGGGGCCATGTCGGTTGCTTCATACAAGCTTCCCAACCTGGAACTTCACGCCATCGGCACCGTCACCAACACGGCCCGTTCAGCCGCCTATCGCGCGCCCTCGGCCCCGCAGGCAGCCTTCGCCGTGGAAACGTTGATAGACGAGCTCGCCCAACGACTCGGCGTCGACCCGATCGACCTCCGCCTCCAGAACGCGGTGGTCGAAGGTGACGCAACCGCAATGGGCATGCCACACCCCAAGATCGGTTTCGTCGAGACGCTCGAGGCGATCAAGAACTCCGACCACTACAACTCACCGGTTCCTGAGGGCGCCGGGCGGGGCGTAGCAACCGGGTTCTGGTTCAACATCGGCGAGCAGTCGTCGGCGACCGTCAACCTCAACGAAGACGGCACCGCCACGGTTGTCACCGGCAGCCCCGACATCGGCGGCAGCCGTGCGTCCATGGCGTTGATGGCCGCTGAGGAACTCGGTTTAGCGGTCGATCGCATAACCCCGATCGTCGCCGACACCGAATCGGTCGGTTTCACCGACATCACCGAAGGCAGTCGAGCCACCTTCGCCACTGGCATGGCCGTCGTCAACGCCTGCCGTGAACTCATCGAAGAGCTCAAGCAACGAGCCGCGACCATCAAGAGCGCAGACGTTGAGCGGGTTGAATGGGTCGACGGCGCCGCGGTCATCGAAGGGGAGGATCGGCTCACGATTCCAGAGATCACCGCGATGGCCAAGAACACCGGCGGACCGCTCACGGCCACCGCATCGCTCAACGCGGCCGGAGCGGGCCCGTCGTTCGCAGTCCATGTCGCCGATGTGGCCGTAGACGAGGAGACCGGAGAAACCACGATCCTGCGGTACACCGCCGCTCAAGACGCCGGCACCGCCATCCACCCCTCCTATGTGGAAGGCCAGATACAGGGCGGATCGGTGCAGGGCATCGGCTGGGCGCTCAACGAGGAGTACATCTACGACTCGAACGGAGTCATGGAGAACGCCGGTTTCCTGGACTATCGGATGCCGGTGGCGTCGGATCTGCCGATGATCGACGCGATCATCGTGGAAGTCCCCAACCCCAGCCACCCCTACGGCGTGCGCGGGGTGGGAGAAACCGGCATCGTGCCCCCGATCCCGACGCTGGCCAACGCGATCGCCGCAGCCACCGGCGTGCGGATGACCTCGCTGCCCATGTCACCGCCGAGGCTGCTGGCCGCGATCACCGGCGGCGCCGACGGCTAGCACCCGGCAGTCGTAACCAGTGGCCACCGTCCATCTCCAGGCCGATCATCGTCGCTTCACCGGCGGCGAGAAGACCCTGCGGGTGGACGGCGGCACGGTGGGTGAGCTGATCACGGAACTCGAACGTCGTTACCCGGGCCTCGGCCCGCTGTTGACCGACGGCGCCAGCGTGGCAATCGACGGCGAACTGATCCCCGACGGGATCTTCGAGAAAGTCGACGCGTCCACCGAGGTCTACTTCGTCGCGCCGATATCGGGCGGTTGACGGCCGCTGTTGGGGCCTTCGTCGCGGCAGAGTTATAGTCGGCTCACCGTCAAGACAAGGGAGATCCATGGCTCGTTTCCACGAATTCGAAATGACGTCGCTGGAGGGCAGGCAGGTGGCGTTCTCCACGTTCGCCGATACGGCCTGCCTGGTGGTCAACGTCGCCTCGGCTTGAGGCCTCACACCTCAGTACGCAGGTCTGCGCACGATCCACAACGAAGACAACGGAGTCCAAGTACTGGGTTTTCCGTGCAACCAGTTCGCCGGCCAGGAACCAGGAGGCGCCGAGGAGATCCGGGCGTTCGTCTCCGACAACTACGACGTCGACTTTCCGATGTTCGCCAAGATCGACGTCAACGGCGCCGACGCGGCCGAGCTCTACCAGTGGCTCAAATCCGAACAACCCGGCAATGGCGACTCGCCCGACGTCGTGTGGAACTTCGAGAAGTTCTTGGTCGATTCAGCGGGAGAGGCCGTCGCCCGCTTCCCGCCGAATGTCACCCCCGAAGAGATCGCCGAACAACTGCCGGCTCTACTGAATTGAGATCCTGAAATGAGAGCAGCATGACTCCCCAGGATCTCGTTGAGATCGAGCTCATCAAGCAACTCAAGTACAAGTATCTGCGGTTGCTCGACCAGCACCTGTTCGAGGAGATGCGTTCAGTGCTGACCGACGACGTGACTGTTCGCTACAGCGACGGCAAGTACTCCTTCGACGGCGTGGACGCCGTCATCGGTTTTCTGACCGACTCGATGGATTCAGAGACGTTCCTGTCGAGCCATTCCTGCCACCATCCCGAGATCACGCTCAACGGCGACGGGACCGCGACGGGAATCTGGAAGCTCGAAGACCAGGTGATCATCGGCGAGCACGACCTGACGCTGCGCGGCGCGGCGTTCTATTACGACGAGTACGTGAAGACCGGTGCAGGCTGGAGGATCAAGACCACCGGTTACCGCCGGATCTTCGAGGAGATGCATCCTCGTTCCGCGATCGAGGGCCTCAACCTGGTAGCCGCCTGGTTCAGCGGCGAGACCTGAGCATCTGGAACTGAGGCGAGGCCTGAGCATCTGGAACTGAACCGCCGGGTTCAGGTGTGGCGGGGTCCGCCGCGGTCGCCTGGCCGGCGGCTGCCACCCACGTCGTTGGCCGCTCTTGTTCGCTGCGCTCTCGGGCCGCTGGCCCTGGCGTCGGCGTCGGGGTTGGGCGTCAGGTGTGGCGGGGTCCGCCGCGGTCTCCGGGCCAGCGGCTGCCACCGATGACGTCAGCATGGGGCCAGAAGGCGATCGGGTCGAGTGGGCCGGCGTTGGTGATGTCGCGGGCCTTGGCTTGATGGGTCACCAACTGTGACGACACCACCTCGTTGATCGGCAGGTAACGGGCCACCGGATCCCACGGAGAGTCGAGCAGCTTGAGGTCACCGTCGACGTCCTCCACATGAGTCTGCTCGAAACGGGTGGCCACGTCGACCACGTGGGGCGGGAAGTCGTACTGCTTCTCCGCCCCGCCGACGGCCCGGGAATACTTGGTCCACCACTCGTGCTCCACGAACTCGCCCTCCACCGGGGCGCCGACTCCGGTCACCTCCCCGGAGAACTCGATGAAGGTGTAACCCTGGTGGACAGTGCGAGCGCCGACATGATCGCCGAGGCGGAAGAACTCGACGTCGCACAGAAACTTGGGTTGACCGTTGAGCTCGCCGCTTATGAACACCGCCGCCTCCTGATCGATGCCCATGCCCAGGTTGTAAGCACCCTCGACTCCATTGAACGAAGCAGGAACCTTCACGCTGACCCCGAACTCGGGTTCACCCAGAATCGGCACGCAGTAGACGCCGATCTGCACGACAGGATCAAGCGGCGTGAGCCCGGGCGGCAGCAGCGGAGCAATGTTGGCCTCGTCGGTCGTGTACTTGACGACGAGCTTGGGCCAGCCGGACACCTCACCCGGTCGGCTCATCGGGACTGTGTCAGCAGGCGTCGTCATGGCGGTCCTCCGTTGATTGCAGATTAGATAGGTCGATCAGCGCTGATCTACAATGCCCGGGTTCGGGTAGAAAGCTCAAATCGCAAAGGAGCACACCCATGCCAGATCCGCTTGCGGGCGTTGACCAGAGCAACGCTCCGTACATCATCGTGTCGTCGGACACCCATGCCGGGTTGTTCGTCGAGGACTACCGCGACTATCTCGAATCCCCACTCCATGCCGAGTTCGACGAATGGCTGGTGACTCGCCACCAGCATCGCGCGATGGTCGAAGAACTCAACGGCGAATACGTCGAGCAGTGGGAGCGGGACAACGAAGTCGGCCTCAAAGGCGCGTACGACCCCGAAATCCGCGACAAGACCCTCGACGCCGACGGCGTGGCGGGCGAGATCATCTTCGCCGACGGCGATGCCGTCACCGGAATGGAGGCCCCGCCCTTCGGCGCGGGCCTGCAGGCCGGGATGATCACCGACCCGAGGCTCGCCTGGGCCGGAGCGCGTGCCCACAACCGTTGGCTCGAAGAGTTCTGTGCCACCAACCCGCCCCGCCGCGCCGGGGTAGCACTCGTGCCGATCACCCACGGCGTCGAAGAGTCCGTCAAGGAGATCGAGGCGCTGGCCGGAAAGCCCGGGGTCAAGGGAATCATGATCCCCACCATGTGGCACGACCATCCCTCCTACGGCCACGAGATCTACGACCCGGTCTGGGCGGCGTGCGCTGAAGCCGGGCTGGTGGTCCACACCCATTCCGGCGAGGCCGATTCGGAGGCTTACAACGACAATATGGCCCAGTACATGCTCGAAGTGGCGTTCTGGACGCACCGCCCGCTCTGGCAGCTGCTGCTCTCGGGCAAGTTCGACAAGTTCCCGAACCTCAAATACGCGCCGGTCGAATGCGGTTCCTGGTGGCTCGGCGATCTTCTGTTCAAGACCGACGCCGTTTTCGGAGGACGCAACTGGAAGGTCAAGAAGATGGCCTCCCGCACCAAGGGCCTGATCCAGAAACTGCCATCGGAGTACATCGGAACGAACGTGTTCATCGGCGCGTCGACGATGAGCAAGGTCGAGCTCCGCCGGCGTTATGTGAACGGCGTCGATGCGCTGATGTGGGGCACCGACTATCCCCATCCGGAAGGGTCATGGCCCAACACGATCGAGCGTCTCGAGACTGACTTCCAGCAGATTCCGGTGGAGGAGACGCGCCTGTTGCTGGGCCTCAACGCTGTGCGCTGCTACAACCTTGATATCGACGGGCTCACCAAGATCGCAGAAGACATCGGGCCGACCCCGTTGGAGCTCAACCAGGACCTTGACCTGCGCACATCGCCGACCGCGATTCGCGATGCCCGCTTCTGGTTCGAGGACTACAACATCGAATGGCCCGACTAGCGCGTCAAGTCGACATGCGCCCAAGAGCAACGACCCGCATCCCCTCATTCGGCGGGTGGATCCTCCATCGTCGTGGTAGTGGGGGCCATCGCCTCACGGGTGATGAGCCTGGTGAGCGAAATGCTCGAAGGTCAGAACTACAGCACTACCGTGTCCTGAGTTCTAGCCGTGGCCCGACAGGCGGTCATGTACTCGCGGCGAGAGGCGCCGATTGCGCATGTCTTGCTCGCCGCGTTCGGGCGGCACGCCTACCGATGATCCGACGGGGTAGACGTGGTGCCGCTGTCGCAGCTCGGTCCCTAGCATGTCGCCCGAATGAATCGCGGTGATGTCACAGGTTGTCGACTCGGTGCCGTCAACAGCTCGGGCCGAAAGCCAAACTCGGTCGACCCAGACTGCTCAGCTGGTGATGGAACCGCCGTTGACGTTTATCGTCTGCGCGGTTATCCAACTGGCTTCCTCGCTGGCCAGGTAGACACAGACAGCGCCGATGTCGGCGGGCGTACCGAGGCGTTGAACGGGAATCCCGCGGGCGAGATGCTCGGTGAAGTCTCCGCCCGCGGTGTTGTCCATCAAGCCGAGGGCCACGCTGTTGGCGGTCACCCCGAATGGGGCGTTCTCCAGGGCCAAAGAACGCATGAACCCGAGGCCGCCTCCTTTTCCGGCCGAGTAGGGGGCCACGCCGATACCGACACCTGCAGTGCCTGCCCCCGACGAGATGGTGATGATGCGCCCCCAGCCGGCGTCAACCATCGGGTTGATCACGGCGTGCACACAGTTGAGCACGCCCCGCAGGTTGACCTCGATGGGGCTGTCCCACTCGGTGGGTTCCATCTCCCTGAAGGGCTTCGGTCGCATCTGCTCGGCCCCGCCGTTGCCGGCGTTGTTGACGAGAATGCTGATTGACCGGTGTTTGGCGAGTTTGGTTTGGACAGCGTCGAGGTCGGTCACGTCGAACGCTGCCGGTTCAGCCGAACCTCCTTCAGCGGTGATCTGCTCGGCAACCTCAGCCGCGCGGTCACCGAGAAGGTCGTTGACCAACACATGCGCTCCCTGGGTTGCGAGAGCTGAGGCGATGCCTGCTCCCACGTTCTGCCCCGCCCCGGTTACCAACGCCGTTTTGTCGGATAGATCAAACATCCCCCGACGCTAACCGCCCCAAGCCCTGCCCCGGAATCCGTTACCTTGGCTTCGGCGTGTCCGGTGTTGGCGTCGTGCCCTGCCCCGGGATTCGCTATTTGGGCTTCGGCACGCCCGGCGTTGGTGTCGTGCCTCGCCCCGGGATCCGTTACGTCGGCTCCGGCACGCCCGGCGTTAGCAACGCGTAGCCTGAGCCTGTGAAAGAAACGCCGATCGGTTCGACCAGCAACTCCGGTAGCGACTTCATACGCGAGATGCTCGCCGAAGATGCTTCCGATGGGCCTTACGGGGGACGGGTACAGACCCGCTTCCCTCCCGAACCCAACGGCTACCTGCACATCGGGCATGCAAAATCGATCGCACTCAACTTCGGCGTCGCCGCCGAGTTCGACGGTGTGTGTCGGTTGCGGTTCGACGACACCAACCCGGAAACCGAAGAAGCCAGCTTCATCGAGGCGATTCGCCAAGACGTCGCTTGGCTGGGTTTCGAACCGGGTGAATCCGCCTATGCGTCGGACTACTTCGCACAACTGGCCCAATGGGCAGAGCAGCTCATTCGCAACGGGCTTGCCTACGTCGATGACCAGGATGCCGAAACGATCTCAGCGAACCGCGGCGGATTCACCACGCCGGGTGTCAACAGCCCGTATCGGGACCGGACCGTTGAGGAGAACCTCGATCTCTTCGCTCGTATGCGAGCGGGTGAGTTCGCCGACGGTGAGAAGGTGCTGCGAGCCAAGATCGACATGGCTCACGACAACATGGCGATGCGCGACCCAGTCATGTACCGAATCCGCAACGCCCACCACTTCCGCACCGGCAACGAATGGAAGATCTATCCAACCTACGACTGGGCGCACGGGCAGAGCGATGCGGTTGAGGGAACCACACATTCGCTGTGCACGCTTGAGTTCGACACTCATCGGCCTTTGTACGACTGGTTCATCGAGCAGCTGGGTCTCGGCAACGACCGACCCCGACAGACCGAATTCGCCCGTCTCAAGCTCACCCACACCGTGATGTCCAAGCGCAAGCTCTTGGAGTTGGTTCGCGACGGTCATGTCGATGGCTGGGACGATCCGCGCATGCCGACACTGCGGGGCTTGCGTCGTCGTGGGTACCCGCCAGAAGCAATCCGTGCGTTCTGCTCGCACATTGGCGTCGCCCGGGTCAACGGCACCCACGAGATAGAACTCCTCGAGTCGTTCGTGCGGACCCACCACAACCAGCATGCGCTGCGCCGGATGGCTGTGCTCGATCCGGTCGAGTTGGTGATCGACAACTGGCCTGAGGGCGTGACCGATGAACGGCCGGCGATCAACAACCCCGAAGACGAATCTGCGGGGACCCGAAAGGTGCCGTTCAGCGGCAAGCTGTGGATCGAGCGCGGCGACTTCATGCTCAACCCCCCCAAGAAGTTCTTCCGGCTGGCGCCTGGCCGCGAGGTTCGGTTGCGTGCGGGGTACCTCATCACCTGTACCGATGTTGAAACCGGCGCCGACGGTGAGGTTGTGCGCATCCACTGCGACTACGACCCCGAAACTGCCGGTGGTCAGGCCCCCGACGGCCGCAAGGTGAAAGCCACGATCCACTGGGTGTCAGCGCAGCACGCGATCGGTGGCACGGTCATGCTCTACGACCGGCTCTTCACCGACCCGTTTCCCGGCGCGGACGGCAGCGACCCGCTCGCTTCGCTGAACCCCGCCTCGCGTGAAGTACGCACGGGCTGCAAGTTCGAACCCTCCTTGGCCGAGACACCTGCCGGTCAGGTGGTGCAATTCGAACGGCTCGGCTATTTCGCCCACGATCAGCAAGACCCGCTGACCTTCCATCGAACGGTCGGCCTCCGCGACGAATGGGCTGCGATCCAACGCCGCCAGTCCCAACAGAGCTGACGCAAGGCGCTGACGCGGCCAGCGCCAATACAACCGGCGTCTGTGCTATAGAGCGGGAGGTTTTTGAGGTACGGCCAAGCGGTTTCTGGGGGTATTCCTCCGCACAGCGGTTGCAGCGAAAGGGCCCAGGCGAAAGTCGAATCGAAGGATGAACATGGTACTCAGCTTCCTCCGTTGGCCCAGCTGAGCCGAAATCAGCCGAGGATTTCCCGCAGAACTCCAAGATCGACGACAGCGGCGCCGAACAGCTTCTCGGGTTCGTTGTCGTGTTCGCTCAGGGTTCCGTCGACGAATTCAAGGCTCCAGGCGCCGTCGAAACCGAGCCGATCGCGGCGAGATAGATCTGAGTCATCGCAGCCGTACTCCGACAAATGTGATTTGCGCGCCCGGAGAGAGTCGAACTCCCGACCTTCTGATCCGTAGTCAGACGCTCTATCCAACTGAGCTACGGGCGCAACAGCGGTTCAGTGTACGCCAACTTCGCAAAGGCCCGACACCCTTCAGTTCGGTCGGCTCAGTCAGGTTGGGGCGCCAGACGTTTCCGCTGGTTCGAGGACGACGACTGGAATCTCTCGATCAGTCTTCGATTCGTAGGCGGTGTAGTGCTTGAACTCCGAGACGGCCGCGTTCCAGATTTCGGTTCGTTCGTCCCCCGACGTGATGCGAGCGTGCATCTTCTTGGCGCCGCCTGCGGTTCGCACGGTGACCGATGAGTTGGCACGCAGATTCAGAAACCATGCCGGGTTCTTGTCGTTCCCACCAGCGGATGCGATCAGTGCCATCCGCTCACCGTCCTGCCAGGGTGCGGTGAGCAACACCGAACGCGGCAGACCGCTCTTGCGTCCGATTGTGGTGAGCTCGAGAACCGGCATCTTGGCGCCGGTCCAACCGATCTTGCCGCGGCTGATGGCGATCGCCGCACCGTGGAATCGGTTCAAGGCTTTGAAGGCGAAATCAGAAGGCATGACAGGGGTCTTTCGTTGGAGGCATCCTAGTTGAAGATTGCGGGTACGGTCGGTTGTGTTCAACGCCGGCAACTCATCGGCGAACGGTCAAGACGCTCTGACAAGTACCGGACTATCGACCAACCGGCAGTTATCACAGCCACCCTCCGCGCCGTCTTGGCTCAACACACGCCCTGATCTCACCCACCTGGACTGGCCGCGGCCTCAGATCGATTGTGAACAGGATAAACTCAAGCCATCACCTTGAATGATTCATATCATCGTCCGTGGATTTTGGGGTTCGTCGGCTTGGTTTCTCTCGTCTTGGGGTTGGGCGGTGTTTTGGGTTTCGTCAATGAACTCGGCCCGGTCGGTGCAGCACCGGCCGCGGCCGACGAGTGCGCCGACGGCGACGAATGGTGCGCGGTCGAGCGTTTCGATGAGCTGTGCCCCGCGAGGCACGCGGGGGGGGGCTGCTCAGGGCTCTGACGTCGAATCAATTCCAACGACTGCTCCGGCCGTTCTTGTGCCTGGCACGATTACCAGATACACGCCTGAACCCCCTGACGCGAGCATCATCCCCAGGGTGATCACCTCGTATGTGTCTGGCTTCGACCGTTGTCGGACCGTGACCTACCGGTGCGCGGATACAGCGCTGTGCACCCTTGACAGCACGGTAACGCTGACTTGCCTGCTGACTCAGGGCTACGACGACCGGAACGGTGACTGCGAGCCGCCGCCCGGCCACAGTCCCTATTGGCTCGATGAGTCGTACAGCGCTGAACCTGTGTTCTTCGAGCTGTTTGCTTGTGATGGTCGAGCTGTGGACGCGTACGGGTACTTTCTTGACGGCAGCGGGTTCTGTGGTACGGCTGTCTGCGGTACGGCGGCCCACCACCACTCTTCTACAGAGCATCACTCCGATGGCTCGGGTTGCCATGAACACGCGGTTCCGGCGGATCCGCTGTGCGGTTCTGCTTGGCTTGAGCGCAGCGATGACAGCCATGTCGAACGTATGCAGTCGCCATGCCCGAAGGCGTCTCTCACGGCCTCTCCGGCCGGGATGGTCGGCAATCCGGCCGGGAAAACGGTGCAGTTCACGGTCACCCTGGATGAAATCCCGACAGCGCCAGGGGACTACACGATCAGCTTCTCCGGCACGGCGGTCGGGCCTAACGGCTACTTCGGAGCCCAGCCGGACATAACAGTACGGATCGAACCGAACGAAACCACCCGGGAGGTCATGGTTGTCGCCACAGGCCCAGCAATGGACTCTGGCGACGTCCCCCAGACATTGACCGGGCTGGTGACCCCAGCAGGCGCCTCCCCCACAGCTTCGATCACTGTGCTCGCTTACATCCCGCCTCCGCCTCCGCCTCCGCCTCCGCCTCCGCCTCCGCCTCCGCCGCCTCCGCCGCCGCGGTCCACGTTTGTGTCTGTCGTCAGCCTCTTCTACCACAGCTGCGGCATCAAGACCGACGGCTCGGTCGACTGCTGGGGTCACAACTACCACAATCAGGCCCGCGATCCTGACGGCAGCTTCGCGGATATCGTCGTCAGCCAGATCTACACCTGCGGCTTGAAAACCGACCGGACACTCCAGTGCTGGGGCAGCCCAACCGTCGGGTCGCCGCCTGCGGGCACCTTCAAAGCCATCGCGGCGGGAGCCAACCTGAAATGCGCCATCAGCACAGATGACGCCATTTCCTGCTGGAGCAGCAGCCCCGATGAGCGAACGATGGCGCCTGAAGGAGCTTTCAAGGCCCTCAGCCTGGGATACGACCACGGGTGCGCCATCAAGTTCGACGACACCGCGGCCTGTTGGGGGTTCTCCAATGGAGGGCAGACGGATGCGCCGTCGGACACGCTCAAGATCCTCGAAGCTGGCCTGTATCACACCTGCGCCATCAAGTTCGACGATGCCTTGGTCTGTTGGGGATCCAACCAATTCGGGCAGACAGACTCACCGTCGGGCAACTTTAAGGCCTTGGGCGTAGGTTGGAACCACAATTGTGCGATCAAGTCTGATGACACTCTGGTCTGCTGGGGCGACGACGCCTACGGCCAAGCCACACCACCGAGCGGTACCTACAAAGCCGTGGAATCCGGGGAAACCCATACTTGTGCAATCAGAACTGACGGGACTGTGGCCTGTTGGGGGAACAACGGGAACGGACAGAGTTCGCCGCCTCACGGCATACTCCATGCTCTGTCCGTGGGCCAAGACCACTCTTGCGCCCTGAGGTCGGAAGGCGGTGCGATCTGCTGGGGCCTTGTGCATCCAATCCAAGCACCGACGAGCTCCGACCGTTTCAGCGCGGTGTTCTCGGGCCGCGAAATCATGGGCCTCACGCACATTTGTGGATTGAAAACCGATGGTACCGTCGAGTGCTGGGGGTTCAACCGGTACGGGCAGGCGACCCCTCCTTCCGGCGCGTTCAAAGCGATTGCGACCCACGAAACATCGTTGGCCGGCCTTCGCCATACTTGCGCCATCAAAACAGACGACACCGTTGCCTGCTGGGGTTACAACGAATTCGGGGAGAGCGACGCGCCGGCGGGATCCTTCAAGAAACTGACCGTCGGCCACAATATAACTTGCGGGATCAAATCCGATGAAACCCTTGCTTGCTGGGGAACAGAGTTCTATGGCCAGCACATGCCGCCCGCTGGTTCATTCAGATCCCTGCACAGCAGCCTGGGTTTCCATTGCGCCATCAAGACAGACGACACTGTTGCCTGCTGGGGGAACAACAATGGCGGGCAGGCCGCCGCACCGGCTGGTGCTTTCAAGACCCTGTCCTTGGGCACGCGGCATGGTTGCGCGATCAAGACAGACGACACTGTTGCCTGCTGGGGTGACAACAACAACGGAGCGGCCACGCCGCCGACCGGCACCTTCAAGGCAATCAATACGGGTGTTGCGCACGCATGCGGCGTCAAGACGGACGACACCGTCACTTGCTGGGGACGGGACCTGGTCGGGGAGGCCTCCCCACCCACAGGCACTTTCAAGTCTGTCAGCGCGGGCCGCTTCCACACCTGCGGCGTCAAGACCGACGACACAATCGCTTGCTGGGGGTGGAACAGATGGGGGCAGGCCTCCCCACCCGCAGGGTCTTTTTCTGCCGTCTATGCAGAATGGGTCCACACCTGCGGCGTCAAAACCGACGAGACCCTCGTTTGTTGGGGGTTCAATGAGGATTAGGCTCTATTCGAGGGCGGGGTCTTCGCAGAAGCTCGGGGCGCGCCGCGGGTCGAATATGCGGGGTCGATCGACGAACCCAGTGCCAGACCGGTCAGTGCGCAGGTAGGCGTCTATGGCGTCGGCGGTCGCGATGGCGGCTACTCGGATGTATTCGTCGGTGGCGAACAGCGCGGCTTCGGAGGGGTTGGACAGATAGCCGTACTCGACTAGGACTGCGGGAACGGTGGGGCGGACGATCATTCCGTAGGCGTCGGTTCCGCTCGACGACAGGACCCGAAGCACGCCCGCATTGGCCGCCCTGCTCCACGCGACGTTGTCGAAAGAGGCGAGCGCAGTGGTGATCTCCTCGTACAACAGCCCTCCGAGGCGAGCGGAGTCTGCCCGGGGCAGGCTGATCGATTCGGACTGGATGAACACCTCGCTGCCAGGGAATTCGCTGATCGCCCAAGTCGGCGCATTGTGGTGGATCGAAACCAGTGCGTCGGCTTCCAGATCGTCTGCCAGGGCAGCTCTGACTGACAACAGCGTTCCGTAATCGCCGGTGCGGGTGCTGACGGCGGAGATGCCGCGGCCGGCCAGTTCGTCGAGGACGGCCCGGCTGAGGGTGAGGTTCAGGTCGCGCTCCACCAGACCGTTCGGCCCGATCGCGCCCGTGTCCACGGGTCCTCCGTGGCCCGGATCGATAACCACGCGGGCGCCGTTGATGAATACGCCTTTGGAGACTTCGGCGGTGTGTCCGCAGGGCGTCCGCACCAGATAACCCGAGTCGGTGCGGCCGGTGACGGCGACTGGGATCCCGGTAGGCGTGATCAGCCCGGGCGGGAGGCCGCTGTCGGTGCCTCTTTGGGGTATGGAGCTTCGGGGGGCGCTGGTCGTGGTCGTGTCAACGGTGGTGCGTGGCGCTGTTGCGGTGGGGTCAACGGTGGTGCGTGGCGCTGTTGTGGTGGTGCCGGTTTCGTCAGCGACCGTCGTTTCAGGAGTTGTCGTGGCGGGTTCGTCTGCGGTGGTGCGGGGGGAGGTTGTCGTGGTGGCGTCGTCGACGTCTGTCGTTTCGGGCGTGGCCGTGATGGTGGCGTCGTTGGCGGTGGTTCGAGGCGCCGCTGTCGTTGTGGTGTCGTTCCGGCTGAGTTCGTCACCACCTCCATCGGAGGCGCACGCAACGGCGAACCCGGTCAGCGCGATTACGAGCGGCAGCGCCCGATAGCGATGTTTCATCGGAGCGGGCCTGACACGATCACCGCTCTCCGCAACTGAGCATCCTGCGATCGTACCGACCTGCCGGCGGAGTCGACGGCCCCGGGCCGTGTCTGCCAACGCTCCTGTCGCACGATTCGGCAGGTTGTGGCGGTCGACGAGTCAGGTGATGCTGTCGTAGAAGTGCTCGGTTTCGTGGATGCGTCTCTGCAATGTCCACGATTGAAGTGGAGGGCGTTCAGGAGCGACCCGTCTATTCGTGGGCCGGTCTCGGCGAGTTGGAGCACGTAGGTCAGGGCGTGCCGGTAGCCGGCAACGGCGGCTCTGGTCTCTGCAGTTGCGCCGAGGGGTTCCTCTCCCTCGATGGCGTCGAGCACATCGTCGAGCGAGGCCCGATAGCCCTCGATCCAGTTCGAGCCTCGGACTGCTCGGGCGAAGCTCATCCGCCGAAGGTTCCCGAACCATCGTCGTAGTTGGCGGGAGACGTAGTGAGAGAGTCCCCGCGGAGCCGCTCAGTCTCAAGGATTTGGGACGAACACTGAGCACGTGAGCGGAGACGGTGGGATTTGAACCCACGAACGCCTTGCGACGTTACTTCCTTAGCAGGGAAGCGCCTTCAACCTGGCTCGGCCACGTCTCCAGAGTTGTGAGGCTAGCGCACAGAAGAACAAGCGCACCGCCCCGATGAGTTCCCTTAGAGCGCGCGCAAATAGGTGACCATCCACCTGTCGTTGTGTTGGCCCGGT
>JAPPMP010000001.1:36416-55182 GCA_028819005.1 Acidimicrobiaceae bacterium | reverse complement strand
AGCCTTCACCGGCGCTCAGCCTCATGCCGTCCCGACAATCTCCCAGGATCTCAGGTGCTGGCTCCTCTTGCGGGGGCGGGGCCGTGTCGCCACCGCAGCCAATGGCGGTGAGGCTCACCAGCACGAACAAACAGCACCCCGCGAAAGAAAGCCGGCCGACCCCAAGGGAACCGCCATGGTTGTGACGCAGACGGCTCGCAAGTCGCGACACGCCGCAAACGACGGCCAACACATCCGAATCACAATCGGCCAAGTCTTCTCCCTCTCACGCGGACGACAGTCGAGCCGCGACAGGCGATGCTACTCCAACCGGCCGAACCCCGCCCACACGGACCTGCTCCAGCCCGAACACCTGAGAATTCGGCATCCCGACAGAGGTCCGACAGCAATCCCAATCAGGCCGCTCGATCAGCGGTTCGTTCCCGGGCGGAGCGGGCAAGCGCCCGGTTTGGAGACGCCGCACCTCCCCGGCGGCTGTGCTGCAAGGCGGAGTTCATCGTCGCGCCCGGAGATACTTGCAAATTTGTGGGACGTATAGGAGTATAGTGGAGCAATATGGTGGATAAGGGAGCCATATTGATCTACGCGTAGGACAGGGGGTGCGAAATGGCCAAGTTCATGGGAACTTACGAGCACACGCTCGACGACAAGAACCGGCTCATCCTTCCTGCTGCCTTTCGCTCGAAGTTGGCCCAAGGAGCCGTCACTGTTCCGCTTGACCGCTGCCTGGCGATACTTCCGCCGGACGAGTTCGAGCGGATGGCGAACCACCTCAAAGAGCAGGTCTCGAAGGGGCGGGCGGACATGGACCACCTGCGAGCCTTCGCAAGCCTCGCAGACGAAGCGATCCCCGACTCCCAGGGCCGAATGCGCCTGGCCGCCCATCTCAGGGACCTCGCCGGACTCGGCCGAAACGTGATCGTGGCAGGAGTCCTTGAACGGATCGAAGTTTGGGACCCGGCTCGCTGGTCGTCCGTCTTCCCGTCGGGCGCCGCCAAGCTCGTCTCGTCCATTGTCCGCGAATACGGGCTCGGACCCCCCGATTCAGAGTCGATTACTTGAGCAGCGAGACCAATGTCGACCCAATGGAACACGATTCATGGCAGACCTTGAGCCTCCCGGCGAATTCTGTCATCAGCCGGTCATGGTTGATGAAGTCGTCACGGTGCTGTCCGATGTGCCCGACGGCGTCGTGGTCGACGCTACCCTCGGCGGCGGCGGGCACACCGAAGCGCTGCTCAATGCGAACCAGGGACTGTCGGTGATCGGGCTGGACCGCGATCAGGAGGCGCTCGCTGCGGCCTGCGCGCTGCTCGCGCCCCACGGCGAACGGGTGATCGGGATGCACCGGCGTTTTGACGAGATCGCCGAAGCGGTGCGAGAGCTCGGCCACCACGAAGTCTCAGCGTGTCTATTCGACCTCGGGGTCAGCTCACCCCAACTCGACACAGCGCAGCGGGGTTTCAGCTACCGCCGGAGCGGCCCGCTCGACATGCGGATGGATCGCAGCGGGGGAATCACCGCTGCTGAAGTGGTCAACAGCTACGACGAGCATGCTCTGGCCGCGCTGTTGCGGAGTCATGGCGACGAACCCTACGCGCTCCGAATAGCGCGCGCGATCGTGGCGGCCCGACCGGTCACTTCGACCATCGATCTGGCAGACGTCGTTCGCGGCGCCGTGCCCGCCGCGGTTCGCCGGCGCCAGGGCCATCCCGCCCGCCGGACGTTTCAAGCCGTCCGCATAGAGGTCAACCAAGAGCTGGAGATACTCCAAGACGCGCTCACTCAGGCCCTGTCGTTGCTTGCGCCGCGAGGTCGATGTGCGGTTCTGGCCTATCACTCCGGCGAGGACCGGATCGTGAAACGGTGCTTCAGAGACGCCGCGGGCGAATCGACTCCACCTCGCCCGGGTCTGCCACCCCTCGCAGGGCAACAAGCAACCGTGCGGTTGCTGTGGCGAGGCGCCCGCAAACCCGGCAACGATGAGACAACCAGCAACCGGCGCTCCGAAGCGGCCCGGTTGCGCGTCGTCGAAAAACTCGAAACGGCGCAATGATGGTCTCCAACGCCTCCCGCCGAACGTCTCAAACCGCTCGAGATGCTCCACGCTCGACGCAGAAGACAACGGCGTCCCGGCCGAACCTGCGTGTGGCGCCGGCAAAGCCCGCCGCTGCCAAGAAAGAGCGAATCTGGCCGGCTTTGACGGTTGTCACCTCCTTGGCGGTTGTGATCGCGTTCGCGGTCGCCGGCCTGTTTGCCGGCGACATCCAGACGCAGGCCGAGATAGACGGCATACAACGCGAGATCGAGGAACTGCGAGAGACGCGAATCAGCGTCCTGGCCCAACGGGCCTGGCACGACTCGCCCGAAGGTCTCGCCGAAACCGCCACGCGGGCCGGACTCGTCCCCGCTCCCGAAGTGGCGCTGCTGGCGCCGTTGCCGGCCGGACTTCTGGCTCCGCCGGAGGGGGCCGATCCGTTCACTCCACAGGTCGCGGCGAACCGATGAGAAGGTTGACGAGTGTGGGCCCAAAGGGCCGCGGCGATGCGAAAACGGATCGTGTCGAAGTCAGCCCCGCCAGAGCGGGCGTGATATTCACCGTGCTCGTACTCGTCTCGGCCGGGTTCGTTTGGAAGCTGGTCGATCTCCAGGTGAGTCCCGACGACGATCTGCTGAACAACGTCGGAAGTTATTTGCGCGAGGAGAAGATCGATGCATCCCGCGGCAATGTCGTGGACCGCCAGGGGCGCCTGCTCGCATTCTCAGTGCCGCGTCCGTCCATC
The DNA here is from genome assembly GCA_028819005.1 of Acidimicrobiaceae bacterium. GTDB lineage: Bacteria > Actinomycetota > Acidimicrobiia > Acidimicrobiales > Aldehydirespiratoraceae > VXYK01. Next base: position 52,399 of record JAPPMP010000001.1, on the reverse strand, counting down.
GTCGGGGACCCCCGCGGCCTGGCGAACGCCGACACTCCCGCCGACGTGGATGACGTCGTCGCGCAGTTGGCCACCGTGCTCGATACCGACCCGGAAGTGATGGCCGCACGGCTTCGCAGCGACAAGAGCTTCGTCTACCTTGAACGCCAGGTTGAACCCGAGGTCGGGGAAGCGGTCGCGGCGCTCGGTCTCCCAGGCATATGGATCCTCGCCGAGCAGCACCGCGAACACCCCAACGGGCCCTGTTCAGCTCTGTCCGTCGTCGGTCGGGTCGACACCGAACAGGTGGGGATATCAGGACTGGAAAAGAAATACGACGAACAACTCGAAGGCAGCCCCGGTCGCGCCCTCCGTCAGACCCAGCTCGGCGGAGCCGTGCAGATCCCCGACGGCTATCACGTGGTCGAGCCCCATGCACCCGGTGACGAACTGAGGCTCAGCATTGATCGCAACATCCAGTATGAAGCGGAGCAGCTCCTGGCGCGAGCACTGCTGGAGACGGAGGGCTCCACGGCCATAGCGATCGTGTCGAGCCCGCGAACAGGTGAGATATACGCCATGGCGAGTGCCGTGCGCGACGCAGATACAGGCGAGGTCGGTTGCAGCAACGCCAACCTGGGAGCGGTGTGGGCCTACGAACCGGGATCAACCATGAAGGGGATCACGTTCGCGGGGGTGTTCGAGAATGACGCATGGGGAGTCGACGAGATGGTCGAGGTCCCCGCGACGGTGTATGTGGCTCGCGAGAGCGGCGTGGACAGCCATGCCTACCACGACTATCGACTGGCGCACGGTGCGTCTGTCGAGAATCTTCCCTACACAATCCTCGGCCACTCGTCCAATACCGGCACGGTGCTACTGGCTCAGGCTCTGGGAGCTGACGCGCTCCAGCAGACGTTCGAGAACTTCGGATTCGGGCGGGCGACCGCGCTGGCATTTCCCGGCGAGAGCACGGGAATCCTCGACGACCTCGACTCTCACAGTCTCCTGCTGTCGAACACAGCGATCGGCCAGAGCATCGCCGTCACGCCGCTGCAGCTGATTCAGGCATACAACACCCTGGCCAATGGGGGGGTCCGGGTCGCCCCGAAGCTTGTGCTCGCTGACGATGACGTTGCGAACCCGACGCACACCGACGTGAGGGTCGTGTCCCGACACAGCGCGCAGGCAGTGATGGAAATGCTGCGCGGCGTAGTCAGTTCCGGGACCGGACGACGCGCGGCGCTGCCCGGATTCCTGGTGGCAGGCAAGACCGGGACTGCATGGCAACCGTGTGGTGACGTGTCGGGATATCTCTGCAGCGAGGAGGACGAAGAGGAGGAACGGCACTACACAGCCAGCTTCGTGGGCATTGTCGAAAACGACCAGGGTCCAGTGCTGAGCGCCATAGTGGTTGTCGACGACCCGCAAGGCGAGAACTACACCGGCGGCGCCGTTGCCGCCCCGGTCTTCGCTGAACTGGCCGGCTATTCGGTCCGCCAACTGCACCTTGCGCCCTTCGGCGAGCAGGCCGTTGCCGCACAACGGATCCGCTCAGAGCCCGCGATCGCCTCCGCGGCCATTGAGCCGCCAAGCACTTCGGAGGCGCTCCAATGAGCTTGGAACTGACTCGTGTGGCCGACATTGTCGGTGTTGAGCCGAAGCCATCGTGGTCCGAGATCGAACTGAGCGACGTCTGCCATGACTCGCGGGCGATGGCACCCGAAGCGCTGTTCGCCGCGATAACCGGCGACTCGAGCGACGGCCACTCATATGCCGGCGACGCGGTCGAAGCCGGAGCGGTGGCGCTGCTGGTGGAGCGCCCCCTCGGACTGGGCGTCGCAGAGTTGCGGGTCGCCTCTGTTCGTGAATCGCTCGGCCCCGTTTCGTCGGCCGTTCACGGCAACCCGAGCCGGGCGCTGCAGCTCGTCGGCGTCACCGGCACGAACGGCAAGACGACCACCGTGCGCATTCTCAGTCGGCTGCTGTCGGAACTGGGCGTCTCGGTGGCCGAGATTGGCACCTTGACCGGTGAGCGGACCACTCCCGAAGCCCCGGAACTGCAGCGGTTCCTCGCCGACGCCGTAGCGCGGGACGTGGCTGCGGTGGCCATGGAGGTCTCCTCCCACGGGCTGGCGCAGCGCCGAGTCGACGGCTGCCGCTTCACGGTCGCGGCGTTCACAAACCTGGGCAGCGACCATCTCGACTATCACGGCACGATCGAGGAGTACTTTGCCGCAAAGCGCAGGTTGTTCAGTCCCGAACTGAGCGACTTGGCCGTCGTGAATGTGGACGGCGAGTTCGGATCGCGTCTGGCTGATGAGATCACCATTCCGACCGTGCGAGTGGGCGCCCATCTCGTAGGCTCCCTGCGATTCGAGCATTGCATGAACAGGTTCCGGTGGCGTGAGCGGGAGGTTCAGCTGCCCTTGGCCGGAGAATTCAACGTGGCCAACGCGGTGATGGCCGCGGAGATCGCCGTGGCGCTGGGCCAGGCGCCGGGTGACATCGCAGAGGCGCTGGCGACGACGCCCTCGGTGCCCGGGCGCTTCGAGGTGATCGCACAGGGCCAGCCCTTCACGGTGATCGTCGACTACGCCCACACTCACGATGCCCTCGAAGCGGTCCTGACCGCGGCGAGAGCCATGACGAGCAGCTCATTGATCGTTGTTTTCGGCGCCGGCGGGAACCGGGACCACGACAAACGCCCCCTCATGGGCAGAGTCGTGCGCAGTCTTGCTGACAGGGTTGTCGTCACGAGCGACAATCCCCGAGACGAACCCGCCGAGGACATCATCTCTGCCATCGTTTCAGGTATGGCCACCCCTCCGGACATTGTCGAAGTCGACCGTCGTCGAGCCATCGGCGCAGCCTTCGACATCGCCCGTGAAGGAGACCTGGTGCTCCTCGCCGGAAAGGGCCATGAAGCGACGCAGACGATCGGGTCTCGAACGTACGCGTTCGATGATCGACAGGTCGCGGTCGAACAGCTGCGGATGCGAACCGGAGCTGCATCGTGAACCGCCTGCTCATCGCCGCTGCCGTATCGATGATCGTGTCGCTGTTCGGGACCAGGCTGTTGCTCAAATGGCTGACCGAGCACAGGATCGGCCAACCGATTCGCAGCGACGGCCCGGAGGGACACCATACCAAAGCCGGCACCCCGACGATGGGCGGGGTCGCGATCGTGTCGGGCGCCGTGCTGGGATACGTCATCTCGGATTTTTTCGGGGGCATCTACACTCTCCGCGGCATCTTCGTGTTGATGTGCATCGTCGGCGGCGGCGCAGTCGGCCTGCTCGACGACTGGATCAAAGTCGTCGCCGCGCGCAATCGCGGACTCAACAAGCGCGCCAAGATAATTGGCTTGTTGGCCGTAGCGGTCGGATTCGCGTTCCTGATGACCGAGTTCACCAGCGTTCACACCACCCTCGCCTTCACCCGTTTCGACAATCCAGGATGGGAGCTCGGACGGATCGGCTGGATGCTCTGGGCCGTGCTGCTGATCATCGCGACCACCAACAGCGTCAACCTCACAGATGGACTTGACGGGTTGGCCGCCGGCGCCGGCGTGATCTGCTTCGCGGCATTCACTCTCATCGCTTTCTGGCAATTCCGCCATCTTGAGAACTACAGCAACCCCGCGGCGCTGGACCTTGCGGTCATCTCCGCGGCGATGGTCGGCGGCATCGTCGGCTTCTTGTGGTGGAACGCGGCTCCCGCGCAGATCTTCATGGGCGATACGGGCTCGCTGGCCATTGGCAGCGGCCTCGCGGCCCTGTCGTTGTCGACGAGCACACATCTGCTGTTGCCGATAATCGGCGGTCTCTTCGTCGTTGAGACGGCTTCGGTGATTCTGCAGATAATCGTGTTCCACCGGTTCGGCGGGCGGCGGCTGTTCCGAATGGCCCCGATCCATCATCACTTCGAACTTGCGGGATGGCCCGAGACGACCGTGATCGTGCGGCTTTGGATCATGTCCGGGCTGTGTACCGCGGTTGGCCTGGGGATCTTCTATCGCGACGCAATTGCTGCGGGGTTCACAGCATGACCTCGACGAGCGGAGCGGCATCGCCGGATCTCGGTGTTCCCAACAGGGCTCTCCTCGGCGGTTTCGGCATCACCAATCGCTCGGTGGCCAGAGCACTGGTTGAACGGGGCCACTCGGCAGTGGCCTTCGATGAGATGCCGAACGAAACCGCCCGCGGCTTCGCGGACCGACTCGGAATTGAACTTCTCTCGCCCGAGGCGAGCCTGGACGAGTGCCTGGATCAGGTTGATTTCGTCGTCCCGACTCCAGGGCTCGCCGAACACCACATGGTTTTCGAGCATGCGCGCCGGCGCAGGCTGCCGCTGGTCTCGGAGCTCGACCTCGCTGCTCAATGGGATGATCGCCCAGTCGTGGCGATCACCGGCACCAACGGCAAGACCACCGTTGTCGAGATGTGCGTCGATGCGCTGCAGCGCTCGGGGGCCAGAGCAACTGCGGCCGGGAACACCGATGTTCCGCTGGTCGAAGCCATCAGAGAACGTTCGACCGAAGTGTTCGTTGTGGAGGCCAGTTCGTTCCGGCTGGCACGGGTCCGTGATTTCACACCCCGAGTCGCCACCTGGCTCAACTTCGCGCCCGACCATCTTGACGTGCATCTCGACTTGGCCTCCTATGAGAACGCAAAGGCCCGAATATGGCGGAACCTCGCGGCCGACGGGGTTTGTGTGGCGAACGCTCTGGACCCGGTCGTCATGGGCCATGTGAGGACGGATCTGCCCACCGCGACCTTCGGAGGACGTCGGGCCGATTGGCGAGTCGCCGGCGGCGAGCTGGCGGGCCCGCAGGGGCCTTTCGCCGACGTGGAAGACCTGTGGCGCAGTCTTCCCCACGACGTTGAAGCAGCGCTGGCTGTCGCCGCCACGGTCACACCGGTCGGCGCGACACTCGACGCGGTCGCGGCGGCCTGTCGCGAATTCGAGGGACTGCCCCACAGGATCGCGCCGATCGGCGAGATTGACGGCTCGACCTACTATGACGACTCCAAAGCAACCACCCCGCATGCGACCGCGGCGGCCCTGCGCGGCTTCGGTCCGGTTGTGCTGATCGCCGGAGGCCGGAACAAAGGGGTGGACCTCGCTGAGATGGTGGTTGAAGCGAAGCGTGTCGTGGGGGTGGTGGCGATCGGCGATGCTTCGGGCGAGATCGTCGACGCGTTCTCGGCGACGCATCTAGTCGAAGCCGCCGCCGACATGGACGAAGCGGTGGCGCATGCACGGCGGTTTGCCAAGGGTGGAGCGCCAGTGCTGCTCAGTCCGGGATGCGCTTCGTTCGACTGGTACGAGAGCTACCGAAAACGCGGAGAGGATTTCATCAGAGCGGTAGGGGAGCAGCAATGAAGGCCGGCCAGACCGTCTCCGAACAGCCCCGCACTCACGGGTCTTCGGGCAACAGCAGCCATGTTTCGAAAACCCGTCGCCCAAAGGCCGGCGACAAGGGCAGGGCGACCCCTCCGGTGGGGCGCCGCACCATTCTGTTCGTGTCGCTGCTGGCGATGCTCAGCGCGCTCGTCGTGCTCGGGTTGGTGATGGTGTTGTCGGCTTCAGCTGTTGTCAGCATCGCGGACAGCGGAAGCGCTTGGAGCAAGTTCGGCCGACAGGCCGCTTCGGCCGGAGTCGGTCTGATTCTGATGTTCGTGACAATCCGAATCGACTATCACCATTGGCGGATCTTCACCTCCCCCGCGGTCGTGAGCTCATTGTTCCTGCTTGCGCTGGTGTTGGTCCCGGGCTTCGGGGTCAGCCAGAACAACGCGACTCGTTGGCTCGATCTGGGAGTCATCTCGTTTCAGCCCTCCGAGGTTGCAAAACTCGCTTTGATCCTGTTCGTCGCCGACGTCCTGTCAAGGCCCCGTCGAGACGTCCGAGACGCGCGCACTACCCTGTTTCCGGTGTTGTTCTGCACCGGATTGTTCTCGTTTCTCTTCATGCTGCAGCCCCATTTCGGAAACACCTTGATCCTCGGGGTGATCGCATTGACGATGCTGTTCTGGGCGGGCACGCCGATGCGCCAACTGTCGGCCACAGGCGCGGTCGGAGTCCTGTTGGCCGGAACCGTCGTCTGGAACACAGCGTGGCGCCGCGAGCGCCTGTTGAGCGTCTTTGATCCTTGGAGCGATCCCGATGGAGCAAGTTTCCAGCTTCTGCAGTCGCTGCACGCCATCACGGTCGGCGGCGTCCGCGGCACGGGTCTGGGAGACGGGCTGGCGAAATGGGGTTTCGTTCCCTATGCCCACAGCGACTTCATCTTCGCGGTGATAGCCGAAGAACTGGGGATTGTCGGGGCCGGCACGGTGATCCTGCTCTATCTCGGAATCGGAGTTGCAGGATCCTGGGTGGCACTGAGAGCACCCGACAGGTTCGGGATGCTGCTGGCGGTAGGCATCACCACCTGGATCTTCTCGCAGGCCTGTCTCAATCTGGGTTCAGTGATGGGGCTGGTGCCGACAGTCGGCGTGACACTCCCACTGCTGTCGCACGGTGGAACTTCATTGGTCGTTGTGATGGCGACAACGGGAATCCTGCTCAATGTCGCCCGCCAAGGCCGATGACGAGGTCCGGGCGCGTCTGGGCTGTAGTCGCCGGCGGTGGAACGGGCGGTCACGTTGCCGCGGGGCTCGCCATTGCTGAGGAGATCGTGTCGCGTTGCGAACGCACCGATGCCGTTCACTACGTGGGCAGTCGCCGCGGGCTCGAAACCAGGATCGTGCCAGAAGCGGGTTTCAGCTTGACCGCTCTGGCGGGCCGCGGCATCGCTCGAAAACTCACGTTTCGCAACGTGGGCGCCGTGGCGGGTCTTTGTGCGGGCACCCTGGAGGCGATCATTCGAATGGCTCGATGGCGTCCGGCGGTGGTGGTAGGCGTCGGCGGTTTTGCCTCGGTTCCCGGCGTCGTCGCAGCGATCTTCTGGCGAGTCCCTTTGGTTGTTGCCGAACAGAACGCGGTGCCGAGCGCGGCCAATAGGCTGGGTTCGAGATTCGCGAAGGCCGCAGCGGTGCCTTTCCCGGACGTAGATCTGCCCAGAGCCGTGTGGACGGGCAACCCGGTGCGTTCGAAGGTGAGCAGAGTCGACCGGCCCGCTCAAAGGGACGCGGCCTGTCAGCGGCTCGAGGTCGACCCGAGCCGAAAGCTCCTGTCTGTGTTCGGCGGGTCTTTGGGGGCGCGCAGAATCAACGAAGCGCTGCTCGGCGCACTGGGGCAATGGCGGGATCGCGGTGATCTGACGATTCGCCATATCACCGGGGAGCGCGACTACGCCGAACTCAGGGACCGAGCGGCTGAACACCGCGCGGCACAGAGCGGCTCGACGACGACGACAAGCAATGAGGCTCCGGCAGCCGACGATGGGCTGGTCCTGCAGTTGGTCGAGTTCGAGTATGACATGGCATCGGTATATGAAGCGAGCGATCTCGTCCTGTGTCGGGCCGGCGCGAGCACCGTCGCAGAACTGACGATCGCGGGCGTGCCGGCGATTCTTGTTCCGCTTCCCGGCGCTCCAGGCGACCACCAGAGCGCGAACGCTCGCGTTCTCGCGCAGAGCGATGCTGCGAGGCTGGTGCCAGACCGCGAACTCGACAGTGAGCGGCTGCGCTTCGAAGTCGACGCGCTGCTCGATGACGAGCCGCGGCTGGCCTCGATGTCTGCCGCGGCCAGAGCGCAAGGACGGCCCGACGCTGCGGAAGCTGTTGTCGACCTGCTTGAGCGTTGTGCCAAGCGCCCTCTTGAGAGGCCGAGTGAGGCATGACCGTTGATCTCAGCACTCCGCGGCGGATCCACGTGATCGGTGCAGGCGGCGCGGGAATGGGAGCGATTGCCTCGGTGTTGGCAGCAATGGGCCATGAAGTGTCCGGAAGCGACCTCAAAGAAGGTCTCATTGTTGAACGTCTCCGGGCGGAGGGCATTGCTGTGGCGATCGGCCACCGAGCCGAGAACGTCGCCGACGCCGAACTGGTGGCGATCAGCAGTGCGATTCCGGATCGCAACCCTGAACTGGTTGCGGCTCGCCGCCTGGGGATAGAGGTGCTGCGCCGAATGGACCTGTTGCCGGCCATCTCCGAACAGAGACGGACCGTCGCCGTTGCCGGCACGCACGGCAAGACAACAACCAGCTCGATGCTTGCGATGGTTCTCTCCGAAGCCGGACTTCAGCCCTCCTTCATCATCGGCGGAGACGTCAACGAGATCGGTTCAGGCGCCGTGTGGGGCGCAGGCGAACTGCTGGTCGTGGAAGCCGATGAGTCTGATCGCACGTTTCTGTCGCTGGGTCCCGAAGTCGCCGTCATCACCAATATCGAGCCGGACCATCTCGAGGCCTACGGAGACGATCCCGCCGCCCTCCAAGCAGCTTTTGTCGAATTCGGCCAAGGAGCTGCGAACTGTGTCATGTGTGTGGACGACCCCGAAGCGCTCGCGCCGGCCCGGCAGTTGGGGGCAGTGACGTACGGGACGACCTCGATGGCCGACTATCAGCTCGTAGAGATCGTCAAGGGCCGCGCCTCGATCTCGTTCTCGCTCCGCCATCGCACCGGGGACGCGGTCAAAATCGATCTGCCGACCCCTGGACTGCACAATGCGCTCAACGCGGCTGCAGCCGTCGTGGTAGCGCTCCGACTGGGAGCGCCGGCTGATGCGGCCAGTCGGGCCCTGTCGCAGTTCGGTGGGGTGGCGCGTCGCTACGAATTCCGGGGAGAGGCCTCGGGCGTCACGTTTGTGGACGACTACGCGCACCTTCCCGCGGAGGTTCGGGCTGCCCTGGGCGCAGCCGAGGACGGCGGCTGGAAGCGGATCGTGGCCGTGTTCCAGCCACACCGCTACAGCCGGATCGCCGCTTTGGGCGAGGACTTCGCAGATGCTTTTGCACAAGCCGACGAGGTTGTCGTGACCGACGTCTACTCTGCGGGCGAGACCCCGCGTCCGGGAGTCACGGGCAAGCTGGTGGCGGACGCCATCACAAGCGCTCATCCCCAGAGCCGTGTCACCTATGAACCGCATCTCGGCGACGTCGCGGAACTGCTCGTGCAACGCCTCAGGCCAGGCGACCTCTGCCTGACTCTCGGAGCGGGAGATCTGACCAGCGTTCCCGACGCCGTTCTTGAACGGCTGCGATCCGACCCCGTGCAAACTGAGAAGCCGCAATGACGAGCCCAGCCCAGTCGGGCAGTCTGAACGACGTCGTGGAAATGCTGCGCTCGAGTCGGTTGTCGCAGAAGACTCAGTTCAACGCGCCTGTTGGTCCGCTGACCACCTATCGCGTCGGGGGTTGTGCGACAGCGCTTGTGACCGTTGACACCCGCGAAGACTTGACCGCGTTCTGTGAGGTCCTCGCGGGAACGAGAGGAAGTTCCGATGTGGCCCTGTCGGTGGTCGGTCGAGGCTCCAACCTGTTGGTCAGCGACGATGGATTCGCCGGGATCGCGGTGGTGCTCGGCCGAGATTTCGCTGAGGTCGGTGTTCGGGGCACTGCCGTCGGCGCCGGCGCCGCTGCCAAGTTGCCGGTCGTAGCGCGCGCTTGCGCCAACGCCGGGCTTGCGGGTTTCGAGTGGGCTGTGGGAGTGCCGGGATCGGTGGGCGGCGCGGTGCGGATGAACGCGGGCGGACACGGTGCTGAGATCAAGGACTCCTTGACTTCTGCGCAACTGGTAGACCTCCGCTCGGGCAGCTATGAGTGGCGTTCGAACAAGGATCTGGAGTTCGGCTATCGCAGTTCGTCGGTGCGTGCAACCGAACTCGTGCTCGAAGCCCGCTTCGAGTTGGTCCCCGGCGATTCGGTCGCAGGAAAGGCCAAACTGCTTGAGATCGTGCAGTGGCGGAGGGCCAATCAACCTGGTGGCCAGAATGCGGGTTCGGTTTTCACCAACCCTGACGGCGACAGCGCAGGCAGGCTCATCGAGTCGGTCGGAGCCAAGGGTTTGCGGATCGGTACTGCCGAGGTGTCGATGAAGCACTCCAACTTCATCCAAGCCGACGAGAACGGACGCGCCGGCGACATTCTGGCGCTGATGAAAGAGATTCAAAGACTCGTGTTCGAGTGTCATGGCATAGAACTGCTGTTCGAGACCCAGTTGTTGGGCTTCGACGACCGCAGCGACAACGCTGGAGGCACCGATGCCGAAGCCCGATGACGGCCGTGACCGACATTGATCCGCGGCTTCGTGCCCGACGTGGAGCGGTGCGCCGCGCTGAAGGTCGACGGCGGCTCCGCTTCATCCTCGTTGGTCTGGCGATACTGGCGTTGGTCTTCTGTGGCTGGGCTGCGCTGCGCTCGCCGCTGCTCGACCTCGATCACGTCGAGATCGCGGGATTGGGCCCCTCCCGGCTCGCGGAGGCAGAACAGAGCATCGGGCTGGAAATGGGAACTCCCCTCAACGACATCGAGACTGGCCAGATCAAGGCCGATCTCGAAGCGCTCCCGTGGGTTCTGCATGCCGATGTTGAGAAATCGTGGCCCGGCACGGTGCAGATCGAGGTGGTCGAGAGGATCGCCGCAGCGCAACTCGCCGGCGATGGTGGCCGGATAGCGATTGTCGACGCGACAGGCACGGTGATGGCCGAAGGCGGCTCGGAGCACGAAGCACTGCCGAGGATCTCAGTTGAATCCGAAGTCGCGTTGGGCGAGGTTGAACCGCAGTCGCTGCCGGGACTTGCCTTGATCGCGAGTCTGCCCGACGACCTTCTTTCTTGGACCGAAGCGGTCACCTACAGCCCGGGTCCGTCCGCTGAAGCCAGGGGAGTGGTCGGCTTGGACCTCGTCGGGGAGGCTGTGGCGCACCTCGGCGAAGCAACGCTCCTCAACGACAAGGTTCAGGCGCTGAGAACTGTCCTGAACGGGGTTGACCTCACCTGCATTCGGGTGATCGACGTGGCTGTCCCCGATTTTCCGACCATCCAGCGCGACCCCGTGTGCAGCGCCTGGGCTCAAATCAACTAACCGTCCGCGGATATAGCCGCGCACTCGTATACCGTCATCGGTTGACTAGCACCTGTTCGGTGCCAATCCGATTCAGTCTTATCGTTTCAAGTTTGAGGACCACAAGCGATGTCTCATCCGCAAAACTATCTCGCTGTCATCAAGGTCATAGGCGTCGGAGGCGGCGGCGTCAACGCTGTCAACCGGATGATCGACGCCGGCCTGAAAGGCGTCGAGTTCATTGCTGCCAACACCGACGCGCAAGCGCTGTTGATGAGCGACGCCGACGAGAAGATCGACATCGGCCGCGACCTGACCCGCGGTCTCGGCGCCGGCAGCGACCCAGAAGTCGGACGTCTGGCTGCAGAGGCCCACCTTGATGAGATCCGCGAGTCGATCCGCGGCGCCGACATGGTGTTCATCACCGCGGGCAAGGGGGGCGGCACTGGCACGGGAGCCGCGCCTGTGATCGCAGAACTCGCCAAATCGGAGGGAGCGCTGACGATCGGCGTGGTCACCCGCCCCTTCGCCTTCGAGGGGCGCCGTCGATCGGTTCAAGCCGAAACCGGAATCCAGAAACTCAAGGAGAAGGTCGACACCCTGATCGTCATCCCCAACGATCGTCTGCTGACCGTGTCGGACACGAACACCTCCGTTCTCAACGCGTTCAAAATGGCAGATGAGATCCTGCTGCAAGGTGTTCAAGGCATCACGTCGTTGATCACAACCCCGGGTCTGATCAACACCGACTTCGCCGATGTTCGGACCATCATGACCGACGCAGGCAGCGCCCTGATGGGCATCGGCCGAGGGACAGGCGAAGGCAGGGCCGTCGCGGCGGCGCGTGACGCCATTTCGAGCCCGCTCCTCGAGGCCTCGATCGAGAATGCCCGGGGCATCCTGCTCAATATCAGCGGCGGCGCCGACCTGGGCCTGCTCGAAGTCAACGAGGCGGCAGAGATCATTCACGCAGTCGCCCATCAGGACGCCAACATCATCTTTGGAACGGTTGTGGATGATGAGATGGGCGACGACGTGCGAGTCACGGTCATCGCCGCTGGATTCGACCGCTGGGATGATTCACGTCCGGCTCCCCGTCAAACGCTTGCACACGACGACCCCCTCGTCTCGCAGCCGACCGGCGACGTTCCGATAGCCGACGTCTTCGCCTCGTTCGGCGACGATGATCTCGACCTCGGTGACGAATTCGACGTTCCATCGTTCCTGAGGTAGCAGAGGCGGCGCGTGATCAGGCGCTCCCTTCCCGCCGGCTCAGGCCATGTTGTGCGTGTGCGCTGCTCGGAGCGACGCGACGGCGACTACTCGGTTCACAGCGACCCTGAAACGTTGGCGCGGGCACGCAATTTTCTCGCGCCGGGTTCTTGGACATGGCTGCAGCAGGTCCACGGAGCGAGCGTAGTGGTCGTAGATGCGCCCGGTGCGAGGTGTGGGGCGTCAGCGGACGCGAGCGTTACGGGCTGCATCGATGCGGTGCTGTCAGTTCAAACAGCTGATTGTGCGTCGCTGGTACTCGCCGCGGAGGGCCTCGTCGGAATTGTGCATGCCGGGTGGCGGGGAATCGTCGAAGGGGTGATCGGGGCGACGTTCGACGTTCTGCGCAGACTCGGCGGCGAGGAGGTCCACGCTCTGCTGGGTCCCTGCATCGCCCCCGCCAGTTACCAGTTCGGGCGCGCCGATTTGGACCTGGTTGCGGCTGTCGTTGGCGATTGCGTGCGTTCGAGGACCGCCGACGGTTCGCTTGCGTTGGACCTTCCGGCTGCAGTTTCGGCGCAATGCAACAAGGCCGGCGTCTCATCATTCTCAGTCGTCGGCCCACCCGACAGCGCAAAGCCCTTCGACACCGCGGGCAGCCGCTGGTACTCACATCGCACGCGCGGCGAATCGGAGCGACAGGCAACAGTCGCGTGGCTGGAGAAGACATGACAGAGGCCGCTCTGGTTGCCGGCCGCCTGTCGCAGGTACGCAGGCGCCTCGCCGCGGTGAACGGCGAGAATGTCAGAATCGTGGCAGTCACCAAGGGCCATGCCACCGACGCCATCGCAGCCGCGATCGACGCCGGCTGCACCGACATCGGCGAGAACTACGCACAGGAGTTGCTGCGCAAGGATCGAGCGCTGCTGGCGCACTGTGGGAACCGCCCTCAGGTGCATTTCGTCGGAGGCTTGCAACGCAACAAGATTCGCAAGCTGGCCTCCGTCGTTGATGTGTGGCAGTCCATCGACCGTCTCAACCTCGGAGAGGAACTGGCGAGACGATCTCCCCGAGCCCGGGTGATGGTGCAGGTCGACCTCTCAGGCGAACAGGCCAAACGCGGGTGCCCTGCGGCGGCGGTCCCCGACCTGGTCGCACAATTGGGCGAACTTGGCCTCAACGTGATCGGGCTGATGGGCATCGGAGCGACAGGCACACCAGAACAGGCGCGGCCGGGCTTTGCGATGCTTCGCGGGTTGGTGGACCGACTGGGCCTCTCCGAGTGCTCGATGGGGATGAGCGCCGACCTGGAGATCGCCGTGCAAGAGGGTTCAACAATGGTCCGGATCGGGACCGGACTGTTCGGCTCGCGGCCCCTTGAACAGCAGAAATCCGACCGATGACGCCTCCTTGTCCGGTGGCCTGAACGATGCCAGAGTGCTCAGAGGCCCCGAAAACAGGCAGAGGATTTCGGTGCGCGGACGGCTTGATTTGCGGGGCCGTGGCCTGAGCGGCCCGTCCGCGCCCGAGCTGACGGTGAGCGCAGCGAACAAGAGCGGGGGGTGTAGCTAAGTGAGCCAAGAGCGGGGAACAACGGGCTGCAACTCGAAGGCCTGCCTATTTGTGCGCGCACTTAATCAAGGGTGGTTGCCCATCGGCGGTCGTCGTAGCGCTACATTTGGACGTGAAGGCAGGTGTTGAGCATGTTGAAAAAAGCACTGTTTTACCTTGGGCTCGGATCAGACGAGGAATACGAGCACTACGACGACCGGGTGACCGGTGGTGCGTTTGCGTCTGGGAGAGAGGCGGGCCCCGGTGCCGCGGCGGCAGGACGCGATTTCTCACAGAGTCCCGGCAGCGCAACGGTGCGTCCGATCATGCCCTCGGACCAGCCCGTGCGTTCAGTGTCTCCGGTCGACTCCGCGTATGGCGGGGCGGATGTGGACGGGCGGTTCCAATCAGCGGCGGAAGGAGCATCCGCGGTTCGTATCGTGGACGATCCCCCGACGAGGCCATCGACAACGAACCCCCATTCGGCCTCCCCGACAATCTTCGAAGAGGCGCCGCGGATAGGTGAACGGTTGAAAGCGGGCCAGCCGGTGATCATGAACTTGCAGAATGCTGAGCGGAGCACGCGACGCCGACTCCTCGACTTCGCGAGCGGAGCTTGCTACGCCCTTGAAGGAAGGATGGAACGGGTAGCTGAGCAGGTGTTCCTGATCACACCGCCCGAGCCGAAGCCGCAGCCGACCTCTGAGACCACTCCCGACGACGAGAACTACAACCTCTGACAACCGAACCTGTTGAACCGTCCAAGGACCAGAGACCGCGCACTCTGCTCTGTGCAGGTACTTCGCGCCGCGAAGTTGACTCATAGCGTCCCCGATTCGAGGATTCGCCTGTTGTACAATTTCGGGCATGGACGATTTGTCTTCCCTCCTACAGGTCAGGTTCCGCGAGAGTTGGCGGGGCTACGACCCCGCCGAGGTGGATGCGTATGTCGACCAGGTCAGCAACGCCATCGCGCGGACTCAAGGCGAACTCGACGCTCTCGCCGGGCAGGCCGAGACCAGCGGGACCGGTTCAGAGGACCGCAGCGATCCTGGCGCTGAGACTTCGGCGGCCGATGCCGCACCGGCCGCCGACGAGCTTGCTCAAACGCTCGCTTCGACCCAGGACCCCGCCGAAGAACTGATCTCTGAGGCTCGTGGACGAGCAGAGCAGATAATCGCGGAGGCTGAGAGCCGGGCCGAGGCGACGATCGCGAGCGTGCGTGCTGAAGCACTGAAGATTCGCAGCGAAGCCGACGAGTACGTCGAGTCGACATATGCCAACGCCGAGAAACTAGCCGGAGAGCGGGAAGCTGCGGCTGCGACTGAAGAGCGCCAGAAGCATGCGTCGGAGATTTCCGAACTGAGCGCGCAACGCACCCAGCTTGTGGACGATCTTGAAACTCTTGAGCGGCATGTGGGTGAACAACGCCGACAGATCGAGATGTCGCTGTCGACGCTGACGGATCTCGTGATGTCACCGGAGACCTTCCGGGTCGCCCCTGCGCCGGCGACTGAATCCGAGCCTGCGGGTGACGGTCCAGATGAGCCCGCAACCCCAGAGGTCGAAGACGACTCGGCCCAGAGCGCCGCCGCGGGTCCCGACGGGGCTCTCGCTTTAGACGCTGCGTCCGTGTTCGATGATGAGGTCGACTCGCTGCCAGTAGACGAACTGCTCAAGACTGCAGGCGATGATGATTTCGCTTCCGCCGATTCGGCGAACGGCCGGCAGCGGTTCGTGACTGCGGCTGACTTGGAAGAACAGATGTTGATCAACGAACCGTCCCGGCGTGAACAACAGATCGATGATGGCCCAGCCGTGGCTTCGCTGTTCGACGAGGAAGCGCTTCCGCAAGCGGTCGCAACCAGACGCGAGGAGGAACCGTTCCTCGCTCAGCTCCGAGAAGCGGCTTCTCGGGACAACATGCGAGTGGACAGCGATGATGCTCTATCAGCGTTCTTCAATCAGGAAGAAGACCAGAGACGGTCCCCCTGGTTCTTGGGCGGTCGCTGATCTCGCCAACCCGCGGATCCGCTAAACTGCGGCCTGACTGAGGCGGTCATGCGTCGGTCACAGGTGCGAAGGACCGGCAGTATGGCCATGAAAAAGAAGAGTTCGACAAGCGCGGCGAGAAAAACTGCTGCGAAGAAGGCTCCGGCTCGCAAGGCTGCCGTCAAGAAGGCCACCGCGAAGAAGGCTCCGGCTCGCAAGGCTGCCGTCAAGAAGGCCGCTGCGAAGAAGGCTCCGGCTCGCAAGGCTGCCGTCAAGAAGGCCGCTGCGAAGAAGG
>JAPPMP010000001.1:20244-36316 GCA_028819005.1 Acidimicrobiaceae bacterium | reverse complement strand
AAGAAGGCCGCTGCGAAGAAGGCTCCGGCTCGCAAGGCTGCCGCTGCGAAGAAGGCCGCTGCGAAGAAGGCTCCGGCTCGCAAGGCTGCCGCTGCGAAGAAGGCCGCTGCGAAGAAGGCTCCGGCCAGCAAGGCTGCCGCTGCGAAGAAGGCTCCGGCCAGCAAGGCTGCCGTCAAGAAGGCTGCGGCCAAGAAGGGCACGGCGGCCAAGAAGGCTGCGGCTCGCAAGGCTGCCGTCAAGAAGGCTGCGGCCAAGAAGGGCACGGCCGCTCAGAAACGAGCGGTTCGCAAGGCTCCTGCCAAGCCGGCGGTCAAGAAGTCGCCGTTCGGCAAAAGATTCAATGAAGAAATGAAGAAGCGACTCATGGCAGAGAGAGCCAAGTACCTTCACTCCGAAGAGATCTACCGCGCTGAGGCAGAGGCGCTCATCGAGGGGCGTGAACCCGGTGATGTGCAGTTCGACGAGGAGAGCGGTGAAGGTGACACGCTCGCGGTGGAACGTGAACGCGACCTCGCGTTGTCGGCCCAGGCAAGGGTTGCAGTCGATCAGATCGATGCCGCTCTGGACCGGATTGCTGCGGGCACCTATGGCATCTGCACAGTCTCGGGTCTGCGCATTCCCCAAGAGCGCCTCCGCGCGATCCCCTGGGCTGCCGAACGCGTCGAATACAAAGTCGGCAGTCTTCAGCGGCGATGATTGAAGCGGGCGAGCCGCTTTGAACAATGAGCGTGCGCTGAGCGGGGAGATTCCTCCCGCGCTGGCAGATCAAAGGCTTGATCGCGTAGTCGCACTTATGGCAGAGGTGAGCCGGTCGGTCGCCGCACGAATGATCGATGAGGGCGCCGTGACGGTCGACGGAGCCGTCGCGACTTCAGGCTCAACCCGCGTGGAGACCGGCTGCAGGGTCGAAGCGCTGGTCCCTGCGCCCCAGAACCCTCGCCCCGATGCGGACCCGACGGTGGAATTCCGCGTTGTGTATGAAGACCCCCACATCCTCGTGCTCGACAAACCAGCGGACCTCGTGGTACATCCGGGTGCAGGACACAACGAGGGCACGCTTGTCAATGGCCTGCTCTCCCGTTATCCGGAAATCGCCTCGGTCGGAGAACCCCACAGACCGGGGATCGTCCATCGGCTCGATCGAACCACCTCAGGTCTGCTGGTCGTCGCGCGCACTTCCGAGGCCTATGGTCGACTCGTCGCTGCGATGTCGGCCCACGAACCCGAACGGATCTACGAGGCACTTGTTTGGGGTCGCCTAGAAGTTGAGCGGGGCACGATCGACGCTCCTATCGGACGTTCGCCAAGACACCCGACCCGCATGGCGGTGATCGACAGCGGCCGCCGGGCTCTCACCCACTACGAAGTTGTAGGGCGCTTCAGCGAGCCCCGTGAGGTTTCACTGCTGCAGTGCCGTCTCGAAACGGGTCGCACCCACCAGATTCGGGTACATCTGCGAGCCATCGGCCACCCGGTGGTGGGGGATCGGGCCTACGACGGGCACAGACCCGGTTTCGACCTCGATCGGCCCTTTCTGCACGCCTGCACACTTCGATTCCGCCACCCGGTGACGAACGAACGCGTCGAATCAGAATCGCCTCTCGCCTCCGATCTTGTGGCCACACTCGAACTCTGCACGGCCTAGAGGCTGAGCGGATTGCTCTCGACATGAATCGCCCCGGGTTCGGTGGAGGATTTCCAAGCGCGACGGCTTGATTTGCAGGGCCGTGGCCCGCGTGTCCCGCCGCGCCCGAGCGGCCGGTGAGCGCAGCGAACAGGAGCGGGGAACAACGGGCTGCAACTCGAAGGCCTGCCTATTTGCGCGCTCTGTAGAACTCCTCGGCGGCGGGCCAAGGGGCCTGACCCCGCGACATCGCGGCGATGTCGGCCAGAGTGAACGAATCCAAGAAGTCGCGCATGTGCGAACCAGCCGCTCCCCAGATGCTGAGCAGAACGCACTGTCCCTCGTGATCACACGCTCCGTCGGTATGGGGTTCGGAGAAATCACCCGCGGTGATCGGCCCGTCAACGGCTCGAACGATCTCTGAGAGCCGAATCTCGCTCGGGTCCCGGGCCAACACGTAACCGCCTCCGACCCCCCGCTTCGAGCGCACGATCCCAGCCCCCTTGACCGCCAGCAGTATCTGTTCAAGGTAGGGTTGCGGCAAGGCGGTCCGTTCGGCGATCTCACGGACCGAAGTAGGAGCATCCTCGGTATGCAGCGCCAAAGAGAGCAGCGCGCGAGCGGCGTAGTCGCCTCTGGTCGAGACTCTCATTCCCCAGAGCCTACGCGAACCTTGCCGTCGTGCTATGACTTGACCGGATGGACCAATCCGAACCGATGATGCCCGCCTTCGGCGGAGGCTGCATAGCGGACCTTGTGCCGGCGCTCGTGGAGGGGACGCTCTCCGACGATTCCCTGCTCGACGAGGCGATCCTCGACAGCGCGGCGGTGGTGGTGCTGCTCCTTGACGGACTCGGCTGGAATCAACTTCAGCAGAGGGCTCATCTGGCGCCGACGCTGATGTCGATGACGCAGCGAAGTGCCACGACCGTGGCTCCGTCGACAACTGCCACCGCGCTGACCTCCCTGGTGACCGGATGCCCGCCGGGCCGCCACGGGGTGGTCGGCTACCGGATCCATGTGAACGGCGAGGTGCTCAACACGCTGCGTTGGAGCACACCGAACGGTGATGCCCGAAAGCGGATACTGCCGAGCGAGTTCCAAGCCGAACCGGTATTCTGCGGACAACGACCGGTGGTGGTCCAGAACGCTGAGTTCCTCCACAGCGGTTTCACAATGGCGCATCTCGCTGATGTTCGCCACCGCGGCTGGCAGACAATGTCGGCGATCGCGGTCGAGGTACGGCGGGCGATAGCTGATGGAGAGCCGTTCGTCTATGCCTACTACGACGGGATCGACAAGACCGCTCACCTTCGCGGGTTCGGTGAGTTCTACGACGCAGAGTTGGTTGCGTGCGACAGAATGGTGGCCGATCTGATGATGGCGCTGCCACGGGGCACAGCCGTCGTCGTCACGGCGGACCACGGGCTGGTCGACTGCCTCGGCAATGCCACCCCGCTGGCCCCGGAAGTGACAGCGCATGTCCGCAGCCAAAGCGGCGAAGCGCGATTTCGGTGGCTTCATTCCGAACCGGGCCGGCAACGGGAACTTCTGAGCGCCGCCGTTGCGTCGCACTCCGACCGCGCCTGGGTCTACGGGGTGGAGGAGATGATCGATGAGGGGTGGTTCGGTCCCGAAGTGACCGACGCTGCCCGCTCTCGGCTGGGGGACGTCGCCGTAGCCGCCAAGGATCGTTGGTATTTCACCGATCCAGCCGACAGCCCGAGGATCGAACTCGTCGGACGGCACGGTTCGCTGACGCCCGATGAGATGCTCATTCCGGTCCTAGCCTTTACGAGTTGACACTCGACCATCTGATTGAGGAGCACACAGTTGTCCGAGCCCCAGAAGCACTCCGACAATCCGGGCGAGACCCCGGAGCTGCTTGAACGCCCCGAAGTCATCGAAGCAGAGGGGTCTGAAGAGAAGATAGACGAGACGATCGATCACCCTGCGAAGGTGATGCGCATCGGAACCATGATGAAGCAGTTGCTCGACGAGGCGCGCGCGACTGACCTCGACGAACCGAGTCGTGACCGTCTGCGAGGCGTCTACGAGACGTCGATTGCCGAGCTCGGGGTGGCACTGTCCGCGGATCTTCGTGAGGAGCTGGGGCGACTTGTGTTGCCTTTCGGCAGTGACGACACACCCTCGGGCGCCGAGTTGCAGATCGCCAAAGCGCAGCTAGTGGGGTGGCTTGAAGGACTTGTCCAAGGCATGCAGGCGATGCTGTTCGCCCAGCAGATGGCGGCGCAACAGCAACTCCAGTCGATGCGCGGACAGATCGGCCCCCCTCAGAGTGATCGTTCCGCCAGCAGCGACGAGCGCCCCGGTACCTATCTGTGATCTTGGAGCGCATGCAAATAGGCAGGCCTTCGAGTTGCAGCCCGCTGTTCCCCGCTCCTGGCTCGCTGCGCTCACCGGCCGCTCCTGCTCGCTGCGCTCACCGGCCGCTCCTGCTCGCTGCGCTCACCGGCCGCTCCTGCTCGCTGCGCTCACCGGCCGCTCGGGCGCGGGCTGGCCACGGCGTCTACGACGCAGTGCGGTTGGGCGCCGTCACCGGCCGCTCGGGCGCGGGCGGGTCGGTCACTGCGAGCGCCTGTTGCGACGCAAGAAATTACCGGCCGCTCGGGCGCGGTCCGCAAATCAAGCCGCTCGCACTCGAAAATCCTCTGCCCATTTGCGGGGCCTCAGGTGCGAAATCGGTTCAGGTGTGCCAATGTCTGATCGGGTGTGGACCTGCCGGGTCGTAAGGGGTAGGTTCCAAACAACAAATATGTGATTCTGGTCCTTCAGCATCAGATCCTTCAGCCTTGAAAAGGAGTCCGATTGGGAGATTCGTTCACCCACCTGCATGTCCACACCGAGTATTCGATGCTCGACGGCGCCTCGCGCGTCGACGACGCCATCAAAGCGGCGGTTGACGACGGTCAACCGGCCTTGGCAATCACCGATCACGGCAACATGTACGGAGTCCTCGAGTTCTACCAGGGCTGCCGCGAGGCCGGGATCAAGCCGATCATCGGAAGCGAGATCTACCTGGCCCACGAGTCACGCGCCGAACGCCCCAATCGCACCGGGCGCACCGATGATTCCGGCGGCAGCACCGGGTCCGGGCAGAAGCTCTACTACCACGCAATCCTGCTCGCTGAGAACGACGTCGGTTACAAGAACCTCATTCAGATCTCCAGTCAGGCGTTCCTCACGGGCTATCACTACAAGCCGCGCGCGGACTTCGAACTGCTGGAGAAATACCACGAAGGGCTCATCGCCACCTGCGGATGCCTCGGCGGCCATGTGCTCCAGTCGTTGCTTTTGGGCCAAGAGAAATTGGCACTTGAACAGGCCGCACGGTTCCAGGACATCTTCGGCAGGGACAACTACTTCATCGAGCTTCAGGACCATGGGATGCCTGAGCAGAAAAGAACCAACCCGCAACTGTTGGAGATCGCCCGCAAGATCGACGCGCCGATCGTGGCCACCAACGACAGCCACTACACCCACTCCTACGACGCAGAGGCCCACGACGCGTTGTTGTGCGTTCAGACCGGGTCGTTGCTCAGCGACGCCGACCGCTTCAAGTTCCACGGAGATCAGCACTATCTGAAGACGGCCGCTGAGATGCGCCGGCTGTTCGCCGAGATTCCCTCGGCTTGCGACAACACCCTGTGGGTTGCCGAGCGAGCTGATGTGAACATCGAGTTCGGCCAACCGAAGTTGCCGAGATTCCCGCTGCCGGAGGGATTCGCCTCAGACGCCGACTACCTGCGCGACATCACCTACGCCGGAGCAGAACGCCGTTGGGGATCCCAGCTGCGCCCCGACGTCATCGAACGGCTCGATTTTGAACTCGGGGTGATCGATCGGATGGGTTTCTCCGCCTACTTCCTGATCACCTGGGACCTCATCAGGTTCGCACGTGAGAATGACATTCGGGTGGGTCCCGGGAGGGGGTCCGCAGCAGGTTGCGCAGTCGCCTACGCGCTTCAGATAACCGATCTGGATCCGATCAAGTACGACCTTCTGTTCGAGCGGTTCTTGAACCCCTCAAGGCTGTCCATGCCCGATATCGACATGGACTTCGAGACCCGCCACCGCGACGCGGTGATCCGCTACGCGGCTGAGAAATACGGCCGCGACAATGTCGCCCAGATCGTCACGTTCTCACAGATCAAAGCACGCGCCGCGGTGAGGGACGCGGCCCGAGTGCTCGGCTACCCGTACGGCTTGGGAGACAAGGTCGCAAAGGCGATGCCGCCGCTTGTGATGGGCCGCGACACGCCGCTCAAATACTGTTTTGAAGAGCATCCGAAATACACAGACGGCTACCGCGCCGCCGCCGAGTTGCGTGACATGGTGGGCGACGATCCCGATATCGCACGCGTGGTGGAGGTGGCCAAAGGGCTGGAGGGCCTGCGCAGACAGGACAGCGTCCACGCTGCGGCCGTGGTGATCACCGACAAGCCGCTCACCGACTATCTGCCGATCCAGCGCAAGCCCGAGGGGAGGAAGACCGCAGAGGAATCGCCGATCGTCACCCAGTACGAAATGCAGGGGGTGGAGAGTCTGGGCCTGTTGAAGATGGACTTCCTCGGGCTCCGGAACCTCGATGTGATCGCCGACTGCCTGTCTCTCATCGCCCAGACTCGCGGAGAGGCCATCGACATCGACTCGGTGGACCTCGAGGACGAAACCACCTTCGAGCTGCTGCAGCGAGGCGACACGATCGGGGTCTTCCAGCTCGAATCGACGCCCATGCGGGCGCTCATCCGCTCCCTCGCCCCCACATCGTTCGACGACGTAGCGGCGTTGGTGGCGCTCTACCGGCCGGGGCCGATGGCCGCCAACATGCACAACGACTACGCCGACCGAAAGAACGGTCGCCAACCGGTGGAGTTCATTCACCCGGACGCCGAGGAACTTCTCAGCGAAACCTACGGATTGATGATCTACCAGGAGAGCGTCATGCGGATGGCCCAGAAGTTCGCGGGCTACACCCTCGCCGAGGCCGATTCGCTGCGCAAGGCGATGGGAAAGAAGATCCGCGAGGCCATGGCCCAAGAACAGGAGAAGTTCGTCACTGGTGTGGTCGACAACGGCTACGACGTTGCTCTGGCCCAAGAGATGTTCGACATCATCGCCCGGTTCGCCGACTACGCCTTCAACAAGAGCCATTCATACGGCTATGGCTACGTGGCCTACCAGATCGCCTACCTCAAGGCGAACTACCCCGTCGAGTACCTTTCAGCCCTGCTTACCAGCGTCAAGGCGAAGCTCGAATCGGCTGCGGTGTACCTGAACGAATGCCGGCTGATGGGCATCGAAGTCAAAGTGCCCGACATCAACCGCTCGGAGTCGGATTTCACGCCCGAACCCGATCTGGATCCAGAGTCGTCCTCTCCGGGGCGCATTGTCTTCGGCCTCTCCGCTATCCGCAATGTCGGTGAGGGATTCGTGGCAAAGGTGCTCGAGGAGCGGAACGCCAACGGGCCCTTCGAGTCCTTTGTCGACTTTGTCGAACGGATCAGTCTCGAAGCTCTCAACAAGCGCACGACCGAGTCGTTGATCAAGGGTGGCGCCTTTGATTCGCTCGGCCATCCGCGCAAAGGGCTCCTGCAGGTTCACGAGCAGATCACCGAGATGACCGTGGAGCGCCGGCGTGAACACGACATGGGCGTCATGTCGCTGTTCGGCGATCTCGACGAAGGCCCGACCTTCGATGAGCGCCCGGAGATTCCTGACGTCGAGTTCGACAAGAAATCGAAACTGGTCCACGAGAGGGAGATGCTCGGCCTCTACGTGTCGGACCATCCACTGTTCGGATATGAGGATCAGATCCGTCGCAAAGCAACCGGGACGGCGTCGTCGCTGGCTGACGAGCCGGACCGGTCACAAGTCACGATCGGCGGCTCGGTCACCAACCTGCAGAGACGCTGGACCAACAAGGGCGAACTGATGGCTCTGTTCGACCTTGAAGATCTCGAAGGTTCCGTGGAGGTCGTGGTATTCCCGAACACCATGAAGGACTTCGGGCAGAAACTCAACGACGATGCCATTGTCCTAGTGCGGGGACGCAAGGAGAGCGGCAGGTCTTCGCGAGGCAGGGGCGCCGGTGGCGACGACACCGCGAAGCTGCTTGCAATGGAGATCGACGTAGTCGAAGAGCCGGCCAAGAACCCGCCGGTGCGGCTCCTTCTAGAGGTGGCGCATCACGAGAAATCCAAGATCGATGAGCTCAAATCGGTTCTCGAGGCTCATCCGGGCGAGTGTCCTGTGGAGCTTCACCTCAGTGATCGGCGGGTCTTTCGACTGCCAGACGACTATGCGGTGGACCGTGGAAACGGGGTGGTTGCGGAGCTCAGAGAGCTGTTGGGGTCGAATTCGATCCTTGTATGAGGCTTCTGAAGTTGCGAAACGGCTACGAAGGCCTAAGACTGTAATGGCCCGATTGTTCGGGCGAGCTTGACAACGAGTCAATACGAGAATCCAGTACACGACCAGTGGGGGCTGCGGCCATGTCCATCGAAGTGGAGACCAAGGACTGCACCGCTGTGAGCGATGCCGAGCTCGCCGAGATGGCAGATCTCTGTGCGGCGTCTCGCAATGCCTTCGAAGTGGGCCTGCTGTCCAAGCAGTGCGAGAAGTGGGTGCTGCTCACGATCGCCAGCGAGAGCGGCAAGATCAGAGGCTTTTCGTATTGCACGCTCGAGCGGATCGGCGGCACTCCGAGCCTGCTGATCGGCGCGGCCCACATCTGTCGCAACAACAAACGCGACACCGTGCTTCGCGGCATCATGACCGATCAACTCCGGCGTTCGGTTCTGGCGTTCCCTGACGAGGACGTACTCGTCGGTGCGCAGATCAATGACGCGGGAGCGTTCGACGCCTTCAAGCCCCTCGACGACATCGTGCCCCGACCGAACCACAAGGCTTCGGGCGAGGAGCGCGCTTGGGGCCGGAGATTGGCCAAACGCTTCGGCATAGCGCCGAGCCGCTATGAAGATCGTGCTTTCATCGTCCGTGGCGAAGGCAAGCACCCCGTGGTGCTTGATCACACCGGCACCAAGCCAGAGAAGGTGTCTGAGGCGGTGATCGCGCAGTTCGACGATCTTGACACAGCAGCGGGGGATACGCTGATCGCCTTCGGCTGGGCTATGGCCGAGGATCTCGAGAAGCTGCTCTGAACGAATCCGGCTTCGCCGCAATCGTCCGTCGACGACGGATGACCCGGGCGTTCTCGGACGACCCGCTTGGCGCCGAGATCGTTGAAGAGTTGATCGATCTCGCGCGGAGAGCCCCATCGGCCGGCAACACCTCAGCGTTGGAGTGGTTGGTCCTCGACTCGGCACCGGACGTGTCGGCGTATTGGGACACCACGCTGGTGAAGGATCGCCGTGCGGACTTTGCGTGGCCGCACCTGTTGAGCGCCCCGGTCATTGTCATCGCGTGGGTTGATCCAGCGGCTTATCTCGCGCGATACAGAGAAGCCGACAAGGCCCATACATCACTGGGCGAATCGCTGGACGCGTGGCCCGTCCCGTATTGGTTCGTCGACGGTGGAGCGGCGGTGCAGACCCTGTTGCTCGCTGCACAGGACGCTGGGCTCGGAGCGCTGTTCTTCGGATTGTTCGAACATGAAGCGGCGGTTCGGGAGCGGTTCGGCGTGCCCTCTTCGTTTCGGGCTGTCGGAGCAGTCGCCCTCGGCCGCCGTCGTCCCGACAGACTCTCCCAAAGCCGCCGCCGGCGACGGCGCCGGCTCGACGAGGTCATTCACCGCGGCGGGTGGTGAGGCTGGATTGAAGAGGCCGGCGTCTGCGGGTGTTGTTTGCCGTCCGCAGTTGGTGTTGTCAGAGGCGCATAGATAACCTCGGCGGCGTTCGACAGTGTGACACCCCGCATCGGAGGGCTTCGATGGAAGCGGACAACCCAGCCCAGATCCCGTTGGTCGGCTATTTGCGGCTGGGTTCGCATCCGCACCTCATAGCCAACGAATGCATCAACTGTGGAGCTCGCTTCTTTGACCGGCGCAACGCCTGTGCACAGTGCGGCAAGCGGGAGTTCGCCGAAGTCCAGGTTGAGAACGGAGCCGTATTGAAAGCCTTCACGATCGTGCATCGGGCTGCTCCCGGGATTCCCGCTCCGTACGTGTCGGCGATAGTCGAAACTGAAGACGGCACCTCGGTGCGTTCCAATGTGGTCAATTGCGATCCAGACCCCGAGATGGTGCGACTGGGCATGAAGCTGAAGCTCACCACCTATCCCATCGGCACTGACGACGAGGGCACTGAAGCGATCGCCTTCGGTTACCAGCCCGCCTGAACCTACGAACAGAAAGCACCCCAGAGATGGCTCCAACAGAACACTCGAAAGCACCCGAATCAACGCCCGGGCCATCTGCCGGCAGGGTCAGCGATGACAGCGTGTGGGTCTTGGGGACCAGCATGACTCGATTCGGACGTTACCCCGACAAAGACGCGGTCGATCTGGCCGCGGAAGCGTCAATGGCTGCACTGGAGGACGGCAACGCGACGATCCATGACATGGACGTGCTGGCTGCGGGATCGTTGTTCAATGCGTCCAACGGGATGGGGCAGCGCATCCAGAAGCAGATCGGACAAACCGGCATTCCGGTGTTCAACGTCACCAACGCCTGTGCAACGGGCGCCACCGCCCTGCGTACCGTCTACCTCTCGATCAAAGCAGGCGAGGCCGATATGGGCTTGGCTGTCGGTGTTGAACAGATGGGCAAGATGGGTCTGCTGGGAGGAGCGGGCGCCAAGAAGGAGAAGAAGGTCTTTGAGCCTTCCGGTCGTTACGGCGCGGTCACCGGAATAGACGGCTACATCGGCACTGAGGGCATGCCGGGAGTCTTCGCCCAGGCGGGGATGGAGTACGCCAACGATTATGACGGCGTCGGCTTCGAGCAGTTCGCCCGAGTGGCATACAAGAACCATCTGCATTCCACGCTCAACCCGTTGGCGCAGTATCGCAAAGAGTTCACCATGGAAGAGATCATGACCTCGCCGACGATGAGCTACCCCAACACCTTGTTGATGTGCTGCCCCACCGGAGACGGGGCGGCCGCGGCCGTGCTGATTTCGGGCCAACGGCTCAAGAGCATGCCCACGGAGGTCCGTCGGCGTGCGGTCAAGATCTCCGCTTCTGTGCTGACGTCAGACCCCTACACCGAATCGAGTCAGGTACAACCCGACGTCAACACCTTGACCCGCAACGCGTCGGCAAAAGCCTATGAGTCCGCTGGCGTCGGACCAGAGGATCTGGATCTTGTCGAACTGCATGACTGCTTCGCCACAGCCGAGTTGATCCACTATGACAACCTCGGTTTGTGTGAGAGCGGGGGCGCTGGCGACTTCATTGACTCGGGCGCCCCGTTCCGTGACGGGACGACGCCGGTCAACGTGTCTGGAGGTTTGATATCCAAGGGCCATCCCATCGGCGCCACCGGCGTCGCGAATGTCTATGAGGTCACAACCCACCTTCGTGGTGAAGCCGACGATCGGCAGATACCCGACGCCAAGGTCGGCCTCGCGCATGTCATCGGTTTGGGGTCGGCATGCGGTATCCATATCCTGGAGAAGGCTGCCGTCTGAGTTGGCCCAGAGCACTGAGTTGATCCGACGCTCTGGACGGCGAGTACCACATGACGCTGCGAGTCACTGTCACGCCACATCGCGATGCTGATGGCGAAGCGGTCGTAGCCTCGGCCCCCCTCGTTGGGGTCACCGGACTTGTAGATTGTCTCGTCTCTCGGATCTACCACCTTGAGTCGGAGCGCGAACTGAGCCATGCCGATGTCGACCGGCTGTGTCGTGAGGTGCTGGTCGATCCGATTGTCGCCCGATACTGCACGGGCGAGGCGCCCCCGGCTGAGGGCCGCGCGATAGAGGTCGCGGCACTCGCGGGCGTTACTGACGTTGAAGCAAGAGAACTCGAGCGCGCAGCACGGCAACTGGGGCTGGAGGAACTGCGAGTCTCGACGGCGATCCGCTACGACCTGATCGGAGACCTCGACGACAGAGCGGTGGCTGCTATTACCAGGCGGCTGCTGGCGAACGACACCATTGAGCAGTCCTCTGAAGGCAGCTTGCCGCCGAATTTCGTGGCCCAGGCTTCAGCGGACTCCAAGGTTGAGTCGGTGCCGCTCAGCAACCTCAGCGATGCGGAACTCGAGGCTTTGAGCACAGAGAGGGTGCTCTCGCTCGACGCCGATGAGATGCGCGTGATCCAAGCCTATTTCGAAGGCATCGGCCGAGACCCGACCGATGCGGAGCTTGAGACACTGGCCCAGACCTGGTCTGAGCACTGTGTGCACAAGACCTTTCGGGCAGAAATCGAGCTGACCCACATCGCGGCCGACGGCACCAGGACTGTGACCCGCCACGACGGTTTGTTGACGGCTCTGCGCGAGGTGACCGAGGAACTCGACCCATGGTGGCTTCGCTCCGCGTTCGTTGATGACGCTGGAATCGTCGCCTTCGACGACGAGTTCGATCTCGCCTTCAAGGTTGAAACCCACAATCACCCGTCCGCCCTCGAGCCCTTCGGCGGCGCCAACACCGGGGTGGGCGGAGTGGTGCGCGACATTCTGGGCGTCTCGGCCCGCCCCATAGCCTGCACGAACGTTCTGTGTTTCGGTCCGGCCGACCTGCCCGATGAGCGGTTGATGACAGGGGTGCTGCACCCCAGGCGCATTCGCGATGGGGTGGTGGCCGGAATCGCCGACTACGGCAACAAGCTGGGCCTGCCGACCGTCAACGGCGCGGTTGTGTACCACGATGGATACATCGGCAATCCGCTGGTGTACTGCGGTGCATTGGGGCTGTTGCGCCACGGTTCGCATCCCACCGAGGCGCGCGTCGGCGACCGGGTTGTGGCGATCGGCGGAAGGGTGGGACGAGACGGCATCCACGGCGCCACCTTCTCGTCGGCGACGATGGACGCCTCAACGGTGGACAGTGTCGGGGCGGCGGTCCAGATCGGCGACCCTATAACCGAAAAAGGCTGCATCGAAGTGGTGGAACGAGCCTGTCAAGCCGGCCTGTACAACGCCATCACCGACTGTGGCGCGGGCGGCTTGTCTTCCGCCGTCGGCGAGATGGGCGAGGATCTCGGCGTGGAGGTCAACCTCGAAGGCGTGCCTCTGAAGTACCCGGGTCTGCAGCCGTGGGAGATCTGGTTGTCCGAAGCCCAAGAGCGCATGGTCATGGCTGTCCCCGTCGAGTCGTTGCCTGCTCTGGAGGAACTCTGCTCGGACTGGGACGTGGAACTAACCGATCTCGGCAGTTTCACCGGCTCCGGTGATCTCGTGGTTCGACACGGCAGCACGCCAGTGATCGAAATGTCCATGGACTTCCTGCACAACGGTCTGCCGCGACGTGAGATGACCGCAACCTGGGTGGACCCGCCTCCTGCGGACGTATCCTCGCCCGCGGTCACCGGACAGACGGTCCTCGACCTCCTCGCTCACCCCGACGTTGCCAGCAAGGAGGACATCGTGCGGCGCTATGACCATGAGGTCAGGGCAGGGACTGTCGTCCGTCCCTTCGTGGGCCGCAATGCCGACGGCCCGAGCGACGCTGCGGTGCTGAAGCCACTGGGCACGAACCGGACGCCGTTGGCCGCAGTGTTGAGCAACGGCCTGTGCCCGCGGGTCGGCGAGCGCGATCCTTACGCGATGGCTCTGCTCGCGCTCGATGAGGCAGTCCGCAATCTCGTGGCCGTCGGCGGCGATCCGGACCGGGTTGCGCTGCTCGACAATTTCTGTTGGGGAGACCCGACCCAAAGCGACCGCCTCGGCAGCCTGGTACGCGCCGTGCAGGGCTGCACCGACGGCGCCCGCCGCTACGCCATGCCCTTCATTTCCGGCAAGGACAGCCTCTTCAACGAGTTCGAGGGGCGAGCAATCCCACCCACGCTGCTGATCTCGGCACTGGGGCTGATTCCCGACCTCGACCGCGCTGTCGATTCGGCGGGCATGGCTGTCGGCGACGACCTCTGGCTGGTCGGGGAGGGGAGCGGTTCGCTGGGCGGATCTGTGGTCGATGCCGTCTGCAACCTCGGATCCACCGAAGTCCCCCGCCCGCTCGATGACCCGCTGCCGCGTTATCGAGCCGTGCATTCGGCCATAAAAGCGGGATTGGCGTCAGCAGCGCACGATTGCAGCGATGGAGGAATCGCAGTGGCTCTCGCCGAGATGGCGATCGCCGCGCGACACGGTGTTGCTGTGACTGTTCCCGCTGATGGCCTTGACCAGCTCGCGGCGCTCACCAACGAGGGGCCGGGCCGGTTGGTGTTGGCCTCCCACCCCGGCAACCGAGAAGATCTGGGCTCGACCTTGGGTGCTCATGGACGGCGGATCGGCGAGGTGACTGCTGACGGGCGGATCACGCTGGGAGTCGCGGCCCGAAGCGGCGGGGCCGCTGAGTGCGCCGACATCGTGGTGGAGCTCCAAGACGCGGTGGCTGCTTTCACCGGGCGGACGGCGCTGTGAGCCGGCCGCCGATCCTCGTCGTGCATGCTTCGGGCACGAACCGTGACGGTGATGCAGCGCAGGCAATTGAATTGGCTGGTGGAAACCCTCGCATCGTTCACATCAACCAACTGCGCCGAGGCGACGTGAAGGTCGGCGACCATGCCGCAGTGTTGATTCCCGGCGGGTTCTCCTACGGCGATGCACTCGGGGCTGGGCAGAGACTCGCTCTGGAGTTGAGGCTGTGGTTCGGACACGAGCTGTCCGAGTTCGTAGCCGCGGGAAAGCCCGTGCTGGGAGTCTGCAACGGCTTCCAAGTGCTGGTGAAGGCGGGATTGCTGCCGGGGCCGTTCGGCGGTGACGCTGCGGCCGGCACCCGACAGGTGACGCTGGCCGAGAATTCTCAAGGCAGGTTCGAATGCCGCTGGGTTGCCCTGCGAGTGGAACCAGAGGTTCGCAGCGGTTGGCTGCAGTCGATCCGAGGCTCGGTGATTCGCTGTCCAGTCGCCCACGGCGAGGGTCGTTTCGTGAGTGCCGGCGAAGCGGTGATCGACGAACTGGAGACTCAGGGTCTGGTCGCCTTTCGTTATCTGAGCTGCGGAGCAGTGCCACCCGACGCCTCAGAGCCGATCCGCGCAGCCGCGGGCGCCTACCCTGCAAACCCCAACGGATCCAGCGCAGACATTGCCGGGATCTGCGATCGGACGGGAGCGGTCGTCGGGCTGATGCCACATCCGGAGGATCATGTGCTCGACTGGCAGCGACCGAACGGACCTCCTGGCGGTTCGGGGCTTCCGCTTTTCGAGGCATTCGTGTCAGCGGCCCGCCAATGACCGGACCAACGCGATGATCGACTTGGCTCCCGCCCAGGAGGCCCCGTTCGACGGCCTCGACGCCACAACCCTGGCAGATATAGGGGTTCTGCGGCGGGGCAAGGTCAGAGACGTCATCGACCTCGATGATCGACTGGTGCTCGTGTCGACCGACCGCGTGTCCGCCTTCGACCGCGTGCTGGGAACAGTGCCTTTTCGCGGCCAGATCCTGAACGAGCTGTCGGCATGGTGGTTTCGCCAGCTCTCCGACGTCGTCGCGTCGCACGTTCTGGCCGTGCCGGACCCGAACGTAACCGTCGCGCGGAAGTGCCGGACCCTGCCGGTGGAGGTCGTGGTGAGAGACCGTCTCACTGGCACCACTTCCACTGCTCTGTGGACCCAGTACGCCGCTGGACAGCGCCGGATGTACGGCATGGCCTTTCCGGACGGGATGAACAAGAACGAGCAGCTTCCCAAGGCGATCATCACCCCGACCACCAAAGCCGCCGACGGCGGGCACGACATGCCGATCACCGAAGCGGGCATAGTCGCCGATGGACTCGTTGATGCAGAGCGCTGGGACGAAGCGCGGACGGTTGCGCTGGAGATGTTCGAACGGGGCAGGACTGTAGCCGCGTCCGCGGGCTTGATCCTGGTGGACTCCAAGTACGAATTCGGAATCGACGAGCACGACCGGCTCACCGTCATCGACGAGGTGCACACTCCGGACAGTTCGCGATATTGGCGTGAATCGACGCTCGAAGAGCGATTTGATGGGGGGCTCGAACCCGAGAATCTCGACAAGGAGGTGATCCGACTCGCCTATGTTGAGCGGGGCTACCGTGGCGACGGCGAGCCGCCCCTGCTTGATCCGGGGTTGGCGGGCCGAACAGCGCACCTCTATGCGGAGGCATTCGAAATGCTCACCGGCGCCTCTCTGCTGCCGGCGTCCTACCCGGCTGCCCCCCGTGTCGAAGCAGCAGTCAGAAGTTTGTAGAGCTCCGATGAACAGGTCTTCCCCAAGGATCCAGCACTGTCCCACGGCGTCGTCGGTGACACGCGCTTCGCCGAGGTCTTCCCCAAGGGTCCGCCACTGTCCCACGGCGTCGTCGGTGACACGCGCTTCGCCGAGGTCTTCCCCAAGGG
>JAPPMP010000001.1:10464-20144 GCA_028819005.1 Acidimicrobiaceae bacterium | reverse complement strand
TCCGCCACTGTCGTTGCGGCGGATGCGAGACTTCGCTGCGTGGGGCGAGCAGCCGAGGTCCGAGCGCGTGAGCGGTGAACCGCTGGTAGGCGTCATCATGGGCAGCGATTCGGACTGGGAGACCATGCGATTCGCATCCGAAGTCCTTTCCGAATTCGGCGTGGGCCATGAGTGCCGCGTGGTCTCGGCCCACCGAACCCCCGACCTGATGGGCGAATACGCCACAGATGCTGAATCGCGAGGCCTGCGCGTGATCATCGCGGGCGCCGGCGGGGCCGCTCATCTCCCTGGGATGGTTGCTTCCCACACGCTGCTTCCAGTCATCGGCGTACCCGTCAAGAGCCGTGCGCTCAACGGCATCGACTCGCTGTTGTCGATCGTTCAGATGCCGGCGGGAGTCCCGGTGGCGACGATGGCGATAGGTCCGGCCGGGGCCGCCAACGCCGGGCTCTTCGCGGTGGCGATGCTCGCCAACGACGACTCAGGGCTCGTTGATCGCCTCCGTTCGCGTCGGGCCGAGCAGGCAGCCCGTATCCGAGCACTCGAGCTAGATCCATGACATCGCGGCCAGGCCAAGCGTCGCTCCCGCCCGGATCGACCATCGGCGTCGTCGGTGGCGGCCAACTTGGACGCATGTTGGCCTTCGCTGCCCATCAGCATGGCTACCGAGTAGCTGTGCTGACCGGTGGGGAAAAGGACAGCCCCGCAGGCACGGTGGCCGAGATCGAGATCGCTGCCGGTTTCGACGATGAAGTTGCGATCGGGCGGCTGCTGGCAGAGTCTGATGTGATCACCTGGGAGTTCGAGAATGTCGACGCCGGGATCGCCGACGCGGCGGCGCGCGCGGGCCTAGAGGTTCGACCCAGCGGCAAGATCATCGCCACAGCCCAGGACCGCCGCGCCGAGAAGGCCGCTTTGCAGGCGGCGGGCGTGGCGGTGGCCGCGTGGCGCTCGGCAAGCAGCGAGGCGGAACTCGAGACTGCGGTCCGCGAACTTGGTTTGCCGGTTGTCGCCAAAGCAGCGCGCTTCGGCTACGACGGCAAGGGACAGGCAAGGATCGAGCGGATGGACGAAGTTGCCGGCGTCTGGCAACACTTGGGCTCCCAACGCCTGGTGGTCGAGTCTGTCGTGGAATTCGAACGAGAACTGTCGGTGATCGTGGCGCGCACCCGCCTAGGCGAAGTCGCAGACCACGGTGTGATGGAGAACCATCATGTCGACCACATACTCGACAGCACGGTCACGCCCGCACACCTCAGCTCGCAGCGTATGGGAGAAGCAGGTGTCATTGCGGCTCGGATCGCCGAGGAGTGGGACCTGGTGGGCGTCATGTGCGTCGAGATGTTCGACGCTGCTGATGGATTGATCGTCAACGAAGTGGCTCCTCGCCCGCACAACTCGGGGCACTGCACCATTGAGGCAGCGCCGGCCAGCCAGTTCGAGCAGCAACTGCGGGCCGTGGTCGGCATGCCGCTCGGAGACGGCAGTTGTCGGCCTGCCGCCATGGTGCAGCTTCTGGGAGATCTCTTTTTGGAAGGCGAACCGGACTGGTCGCGAGTATTCGCGCCAAGCAGTGGTTTGTCGGCAGGCAGTGGTTTGTCGGCAGGCAACGTGCACCTTCACCTGTACGGAAAGCACGAACCTCGAAAAGGTCGAAAAATGGGCCATATGACCGCTGTCGGCGATGACCCTGACGACCTCCGAGATAGCCTTGTCGCCTTGCGGCAGGCTCTGACCGACAGGTGATTTCCGTGGGGAGCTTGTCCGACGACCTCCACGAGGAATGTGGCGTTGTCGGAATCCACACTCCCGGTTCGGAGGCCGCGCGGTTGGCGTTCTTCGCGCTCCACACGCTTCAGCACCGCGGTCAGGAGGCCGCGGGCATCGCCACCACCAGAGACGGTGTGGCTCACATGCACAAGGGCCTGGGCCTGGTCGGCAGTGTCTTCAAAGAAGAGAATCTGGAGACGCTTCCGGGCGCGCTCGCCATTGGCCATACCCGCTATTCGACCACCGGTGGTTCGGGGCTGCGCAACGCCCAGCCCCAGCTGATCGAGACCCTCGACGGTCCGCTGGGCCTGGCCCACAACGGCAACCTCGTCAACGCCCACATGCTGCGCCGCGAGCTGCTCGAAGGGGGAGTCGGCCTCCAGACCTCGAGTGACACCGAAGTCATGGTTCACCTGCTCACCGGGGCGTCGGGGGACTGGTTTGAGCGGATCCGAACTCTCATGTCGCGGGTTGAAGGTGCTTATGCTCTGACGATTCTGACGCGTGACGCCGTTTTCGGGGTGCGCGACCCCTGGGGGTTGAGGCCGCTGGTCATCGGCGCAATCGAAGGTGGTTATGTCCTGGCTTCGGAGACTTGCGCCTTTTCGACGATCGGAGCGGAGTTCGTCCGCGAAGTCGAACCGGGGGAGGTCGTCTGTCTGAGCGGGTCGGGTCTTGAAGCACAGAGGGGCGTGGCCGCCAAGGAACGGGCGCTGTGCACTTTTGAACAGATCTACTTTTCTCGCCCGGATTCGATCTGTGACGGCAACCTTGTGCATTCGACCAGACAGCGCTTGGGGCGTGAACTGGCCATAGAGGCCCCTGTTGAGGCGGATTTGGTGGTGTCGGTGCCGGACTCGGGCACACCGCACGCGGTCGGCTTCGCGCAACAGACCGGGATTCCCTACACCGAGGGGCTGATCAAGAACCGTTATGTGGGGCGCACCTTCATCGAACCGACCCAGCAACTGAGAGATGCCCGCGTGGTCATGAAATTCAATCCCCTGGCCGACAACCTGGTGGGCAAGCGGCTTGTGTTGGTCGACGATTCGATCGTCCGCGGCACCACCTCGGGCCCGCTGGTCAAGATGCTGCGCAACGCAGGAGCAACCGAGGTGCATGTTCGAGTGGCATGCCCGGCGATCATCAGCCCTTGCTACATGGGAGTCGACATGGCCAGTCAGGATGAGCTGATTGCCGCTCACCGCTCTGTAGAGGAGATATGCGATCACATAGGGGCGGACTCGTTGGCGTATCTGTCCATAGATGCGATGATGCGCGCGCTCGCTTCAGAGAACGGATACTGCAACGCCTGCTTCACCGGCAATTACCCGTTCGAGTCGATGCGCTTCGTTCAGCTCAGTCTGAATCCCAAAGAAGAGTTCTCATCGGTCTGGAGCGATTAGCGGACATGTCGGCGAGGGTACTGGTTGTCGGCGGCGGTGGCAGGGAGCACGCTATTGCCTGGTCGTTGGCCAAATCACCGCGTGTTGCAGAGGTGATCGTCGCCCCGGGCAACGCGGGGACCGCTGTCGAGCACAAGTGTCGCAACGCTGCGGTGGCGGTGACCGACATCTGCGGGATTGTGGAGTTCGCCCGATCCCAAGACGTGGCGATGGTCGTGGTCGGCCCGGAAGATCCGCTGGTGATGGGACTCGTCGATGCACTCGGCGAAGCCGGTATCGCCGCTTTCGGCCCCAGCGCCGCGGCCGCGGAACTCGAGGGTTCCAAGTCTCACTGCAAGGAGTTCCTCAACGCGAACGGCATTCCCACCGGCGCTGCGGCGGTCTTCTGCGACGCCGCAGCGGCGCTGGAACATCTCGAGGACCTGCCGGCTGTGCCGGTCATCAAAGCTGCCGGTCTGGCTGCGGGCAAGGGCGTGATCGTCGCTGAGACCAAGGCCGAAGCCGCGGAGGCGATCAGGTCGATGCTGCTCGGGGATCGTTTCGGTGAAGCCGGCCAGGAGATTCTGCTCGAGGAGCGCCTCCGCGGAACTGAGGTCTCGGTGCTGGCCTTCTGTGACGGGACCGACTATCGGGTCATGCCCCTGGCACAGGACCATAAACGCCTGCTGAGCGGCGACGAGGGGCCCAATACCGGTGGTATGGGAGCGTTCCATCCCTCGCCCATAGCTACCGAAGAGTTGATCGAGCAGGTGGGTAGGGAAGTCATGGCTCCGACTCTGGGGGCGCTGACGCGTCAGGGCCGCCCCTATCGAGGTGTTCTCTATGCGGGCATGATGCTCACGGACTCCGGGCCGAAGGTGATCGAGTTCAACTGCCGATTCGGCGACCCGGAGACTCAGGTGGTGTTGCCGCTGCTCACCTCTGACCTGTATGAGATCTTCGAGGCATGCTGCGCCGGTGAGTTGTCGACCGCAGACGTCCGCTGGGCCGACAGCGCCGCGGTCGCCGTTGTCATGGCCTCTGAGGGCTACCCGGTCCAAAGCAGTGCTCCGGTGCCGATCGCCGGCCTTGAGGCCGCGGCAGCCAATGGTTGCAAGGTGTTCCACGCCGGTACTGCGCTGCTCGATCAACAGCCGCACACCTCCGGGGGGAGAGTGCTGGCGGTGACGGCCCTGGCGGGCGAACTCAGCGAGGCGTCCGAGGCTGCCTATCGAGGAGTTGCTGCCGTCTCATATTTGGGTGCGCAGTTCCGTTCCGATATCGGACGCGAGGTCGCGACGTGAACTCGCAATGTGAACGCCCGAGCATGAAGGTCAGGACGTGAAGAGCTACAGCGACGCCGGCGTGGACATCGACGCCGGGAATCTGACCGTCCGCCTTCTGGCCGAGGCCGTGTCGTCCACCGCGACGCCTGCGGTGCTCTCGGAGATCGGGGCCTTCGGCGGACTCTTCGCGGCCGACGACCTGGGCCCCGGCAAGGTGTTGGTGGCGTCGACCGACGGCGTCGGAACCAAGGTGGATCTGGCGGCCCGGTACGGCTGCTACAGGGGTCTTGGCATCGACTTGGTGAATCATTGCGTCAACGACATCCTGGTGCAGGGGGCACGCCCGCTCTTCTTTCTCGACTACATCGCCACGGCCTCGCTGGTGCCCGAGACTGTGCTTGAGATCGTCTCTGGAATGAGCGAAGCCTGCAAGGAAGTGGGCTGTGCCCTGCTGGGCGGGGAAACAGCTGAGATGCCGGGCGTCTACATGCCGGGGGCGACCGATATAGCGGGCACGATCGTCGGCGTCGCTGATCGAGACGCCCTCTGGCCCAGAACTGAGGAGCTGAGTGGGGGCGACCTGCTCGTCGGATTGGCCAGCGTCGGCCCCCACACCAACGGCTACTCCCTCATCCGGCTGTTGCTCGAGCGCCACCGAGCCGACGAGGAGATGCTCGAGTTCCTGCTCGCCCCGCACAAGTGCTACCTCAAAGATATCGACCGGCTGCAACAAAGCGGGGTTCAACCCAAAGCACTGGCCCATATCACCGGCGGGGGAGTCGTCGAGAACCTCCCCCGGGTCCTGCCCGATGATCTGAGCGCTCGAGTCGAGCTCGGCTCGTGGAATGTTCCCCGACCCTTCTCGACGTTGACAAAGTGGGCCGCTCTGCCCGATGACGAGGCATTTCGCGTCTGGAACATGGGAATCGGCATGATCGTGGTCGTGGACCGCTCCCAGCAGCCGCTGATTGAAGAACTCGGCTTGGTGACGGTCGGGCACTTGCTTCAGAGTGAGGGTGTTTCGGCTGAGGCCCCCGACAGGGTCAGCCTCGTTGGGGATTGGCGTTGACGCCGCGCATCGTGGTCCTCGCTTCTGGCGCCGGATCGAATCTTCAGGCGCTGCTCGACGCGGTCGGCGAAAGCCGCCTCGACGCGGAGATTGTCGGCGTGATTGTGAATCGCCGGGCCGCATATGCACTTGAACGCGCGCGCGCAAACGAGATACCGACATCGTTTCTCGACCTGCAGCCCCACCTAGAGGCAGTTGACGACCCCGTGCAAGCGCGTCGCCGCTACGACGCCGATTTGGCCGCAATCGTCTCGGGTCATCGTCCCGACCTGGTTGTGCTGGCCGGTTGGATGCACCTGTTGACAATGGAGTTTCTGGGCTGTTTCCCGGGCAGGGTGATGAACCTTCATCCTGCGCTTCCCGGTGAGTTCCCCGGTGCACACGCAATCGACGATGCCTGGAACGCACATTTGAGCGACGGCCTCGACCGCACCGGGGTGATGGTCCATCTGGTGCCCGACGAGGGCGTCGACAACGGTCCTGTGCTCGCAACCCGAGTCGTGCCCATCCTTGCTGACGATGACCGCGACAGCCTCGAAGCGCGCATCCATGCCGTTGAGCACGACTTGCTGGTTCGGACAGTGACAGAGTTCCTGGAGCGGACATGAACGATCCGGTCGTTCCCTCCGGCGCGGCGCTGTGGTGGTCTGGAGCCCGCCCGCGCACCCTGGTTGCGGCGATTGTCCCGGTGGCGGTGGGTGCTGCAACAGCAGTCGGAGAGGGCTCCGATACTCAATGGTGGCGGGCGGGCGCGGCGTTGGTGGTCGCGCTGGCTTTGCAGGTGGGCGTCAACTATGCCAACGATTATTCAGACGGCATTCTCGGCGCCGACGGCAGCGATCGGACCGGACCGTTGCGCTTGGTCGGCTCGGGTCTGGTGAGTGCCCAGCTCGTAAAACGCGCCGCGGTCATCGCGTTCACCTTTGCGGGAGTGTTCGGCGCTCTGTTGGCGATGGTCGTTGGTCCCGAGTTGTTCTTTGTCGGCGTCTGCTGCCTGATTGCCGGTTGGGCTTACACGGGAGGACCTCGCCCCTACGGCTACCGCGGCCTCGGCGAGGTCTTCGTATTCGTCTTCTTCGGTTTGGTGGCGACAATCGGCACGAACTATGTGCTGTCCGAGGAGCTCGACGGCCTGGCTGCGAGCGCAGGGGCAGTTGTCGGCTTGTGGGCGACAGCGCTGCTGGTGATCAACAATCTGCGAGACATTCCCGGCGACACGGCGGCTGGGAAGATCACCCTGGCGGTTCGACTCGGGGATGCCCGAACACGCCGGCTCTTCGTGGTGATGCAGGCGCTCGCAATGGTTGTTGCGGCGCTCATCACGCCCATGACGGGCCGATTCGCGGCGGCTGCTCTAGTTGGTTTGCCCTTTGCTGTGCAGGCCGTCAGGCCGGTGCAGCAAAAGGCGGTCGGCTCCGAGCTCGTCGCGGTGCTGGGAGCCACCGGTCGAGTGCAGCTTGTTGCGGGACTCAGCATGGCGCTGGGCATCGCCCTGTCGGGCTGAGGTGATTGAGGGCCGGTCAGTCGAGCCGCTGGTTGAGTTCGATCTGGTTTCCGGCGGGATCGTTGAAAAAAGCTTGGCGACAGACATTCGGCATGTCACCGATGGCGCTGACGTCGACTCCCTTGCCGCGTAGCTCCGAACGAGCCTCTTCGATGTCGTCGACCTGCAGGGCAAAGTGGGGTCCTACCCCTGAGGGCATGGGGAGTTCGACCAAGTGGAGCTCCTGGGGCCCCATATGCAGCCAGGCGCCCCCGATGCCGAGGTCTGGTCGATCGATGGGCTCGAACCCCAACACCTCCACATAGAAGGCGCAGTTCGCATCCACGTCATCCACGTTGATCGAAACATGGTGCACGCCGCGGTGACGCATGGCTGAAGCCTAGCCCGCGGCCTGCACGGGTAGCGGTGATGAGGTGAGCGCCGATGAAGACCCGGCGCTCAACATCAACAAAACCGGCGGTCTCCAACTGCCGTTTCAACTCGGCCCACGCAGGCATGTAGGCCAGCGACTTCGGCAGGTAACGGTATGCCGCGCGGTCAGACAGCAGTCCACCGATACGAGGCACGAACTTTCCGAAGTAGATCCGGTGGCCCCAGCGCAACAACTTGTTCTCGGGTTCGGCTGCATCCAGCAGGGAGATTCTTCCGCCGGGGCGGATTACCCGAGCCAATTCGTCGAAGAACCCGGACAGTTCCACGAGGTTCCGCAAAGCGAACCCGCACACCGCGCCGTCGACTGCCCCGGCAGACACAGGGAGCGCCAACACGTCGCCGTGCAGCAGAGGCGCATCGGTATGGGCCGCAACCAGCATGCCCATCGAGAGGTCAACGCCGATCGGCGCCATTCCCACGCGCGAGGTTTCGCGGCAGAAGTCGCCAGTGCCGCAGGCCAAGTCGAGCACGGTCGACCCGGCGCTGAGATCCAGGGCCGACACCGCGCTGCGCCGCCAGCGAACGTCTAGTCCGAATGTGATCACCCGGTTGACCGTGTCGTACCGACCGGCGATGCGGTCGAACATAGACCTCACCGCGGCGCGCTTGTCGTCGCCCTCCGGCAGGTTCTCAGGGTTGATCATCACGGCACGGTCAGCTTGCGAGGCGGTAGGCGCGGTCTGTGTGGTGGCGACTGAAGCCTATGGCCGCGTACGTGGCGTTGGCGACATGGTTGTCTGACTCCACGTAGAGCATCCCATCGGCCAGGCCTTGCGCAGCGAGCCATTCGAGACCGGCCAGCGTCATCGGTTTGCCCAAACCTCGGCCGTGAAAGTCGGGGTCGAGTGCGATCACGTAAATCTCGCCGAGGTCGGGATCGGCGCCCCTGTGGATTTTTGTCCAGCAAAACCCCATCAGCCTTCCGTCATCGTTGTCGAGCAATCGAAAACCGTCAGCATTGAACCAAGGCTCGGTCATCGATTTGCGAACCGCTTCGACAGTCAGGCCGCCCTGTTCTGGGTGCCAGTCGAACGCCCGGTTGTTGAGCGTCACGAAGGCATCGATGTCAGATTCAGAAAAAGGTCTAGTATCCAGGCCTGATACACGGTTGGGAAGATCGCAGCGCAGTTGCCAGAGATCGCGGTGGGGGACGAACCCGGACGCGAGCGCGACTGCGTGGGATTTCTCGTCGACCTCGCGCAGCCAGAGCTGCGCGGTCTCGCCGCGATGCGACGCGAGCCACTCGGCCAGGCTTGCCTGCAGGTCGAATCCCTGCCGATCTTCAGCGACGATGAGCGACCATTTGCATTCGCTTTCATTTGGTCCCTCGATGGTCAGCGCCACGGCGTTAGCGTAGCTTCGGACTATGGCCAAGCCACGATCACCCAAGGGGCGCGCGCGCGTCGCCAATGAGCGTCTGACCTTGGAATATCCCGACGCGGAGTGTGAGCTCGACCATCGGAATGCGTTCGAGCTTCTGGTGGCCACGATTCTGTCGGCTCAGGCGACAGATGTGGGTGTGAACAAGGCCACGCCGATGCTGTTCGCCCGCTTCCCGGACCCGTGGGCTCTCACCGAAGTGGACTCGAGCGAGGTTGAGCCCTACGTCAGCACCATCGGGTTGTTCCGCCAGAAGTCCAAGAGCCTCGTGGGAATGGCGCGAATCCTAGTTGAGGAATACGACGGCGAAGTCCCGTCGGCAATGAAGGATCTGGTGCGTCTGCCCGGGGTGGGCCGCAAGACCGCAAATGTTGTTCGCAGCGTCGCCCTGGGCCAACCGGGGCTCCCGGTCGACACGCACGTCACCCGGCTCTCGAACCTGTTGGGAATCACCCAAGAGACGGATCCCGTGAAGATCGAGCTCGAACTCAATCCGATGGTTCCGGCGTCTCAGCGGGGCGATTTCAGTTTGCGCATGATCCTTCACGGGCGCCGTGTGTGCATCGCCCGAAGACCACGATGCGAGGACTGCGTGCTCAACGATTTCTGTCCATCGAGCCGACTGTGAAGCGCCGTCTATGGAGGGGCGGCGGGGCCTGATTTCTTGCAAACGGGGCTACATTGCCAAGACAGCAGCGCTATATTGGCATTCCGGCCGAGCACCCGCCGCTCGGCCGACTCGGCGATACGAGGGATCCGCCGCCCTGTGTCGCCATGCGGTGGCCACCCTGCACCGAGGCCCCCCCAGTTATTTTTGGAATTCGACCCCACCCCGGTATGTTTATTCGAAACGT
>JAPPMP010000001.1:0-10454 GCA_028819005.1 Acidimicrobiaceae bacterium | reverse complement strand
CCGCGGCGGGGCCGCCGCGCCTAACGGTGGCACCCCCCGCCGGGGGGCGCCTTGGGGGGGCCGCCGGCCCGGGCGCCCACCGCAGTTCTTTTGGCTCTGCGACCCGACCGCGTTCTGTTGATGCGAAGCGTTCTCAGCCGAGGTCGCGTGCTGTGGAGCGCAGTCTTCGCTCGACGGTGACCAGAGCCCGTTCGATCTCGTATAGGCGCGACAGAATCGGATCGTCAGGGTCGGCTCCGCGTCGTTTCGCCATGTCGGCAACCCGTTGAGCGACATCTGATATCGCGGTGGTGAGTGAGGAGAGTTCGGCTGCGTCAGAATCCATTGCTGCAGTCTGCCCGCAATTTCCACCTGAGCGCCCCGCCCCGACCGGTAGCGTGTTGTCGTGTTGACGCGAATCGATCTTCGTGATTTCGACGGCGACGTCGCGGACCGACTGCCACGGCCCGAGGCGCCCTCTGGCGGGCCTGTCGCGGCGGTGCGCGAGATTCTCGCGGCGGTGCAGGCTCGAGGAGACAGCGCGATCCGCGAGCTCACCGAGCAGTTCGACGGAGTGAGACTTGCCTCGTCGGCTGTGGCGCCGTCCGATATGGCCGCCGCTTTGGATCGAATCGATCCGCTAGTGCGGTCTGCTCTGGAAGCCGCGGCACAGCGAATCGCGGTCTATCACCAGGCCCAGATGCCCGATGATGTGGATGTGGCCGGCGCGGGGATTGTGATTGCCGGCAGGCATCACCCGGTGCGCCGCGCCGGTTGCTATGTCCCCGGTGGTCGAGCGGCATACCCGTCGACGGTGTTGATGACAGCGGTTGTCGCCCGCGTCGCCGGTGTGGAGGAGGTGGTCGTCTGCGTGCCCCCGGACTCAGACGGCAGCGTCCCCGACGTCACCCTGGCCGCTGCAGCCGTGGCCGGCGTGGATGAAGTTTTTGCTGTCGGAGGTGCTCAAGCGATCGGGGCGTTGGCATATGGAACCGAGACGATTCGTGCCGTCGACGTGATCGTCGGCCCGGGCAACGCGTATGTGGCGATCGCCAA
Organism: Acidimicrobiaceae bacterium; assembly: GCA_028819005.1. Classification (GTDB taxonomy): domain Bacteria; phylum Actinomycetota; class Acidimicrobiia; order Acidimicrobiales; family Aldehydirespiratoraceae; genus VXYK01. Next base: position 9,419 of record JAPPMP010000001.1, on the reverse strand, counting down.
ACAAGAAGTCGCCGGGCTGGTTGGCGTTCCGTCGTCTTTTGCGGGTCCGTCCGAGGTGGTTGTGGTGGCCGACGGTTCCGCCCCGAGCGAGTTCGCGGCGATTGATCTGATCGTGCAGGCAGAGCACGGCCCTGATGGGCTGGCTTGGCTGATCACTTGGGAGGAGGGTTTCGCCGATGAGGTGACAGCCGCGGTGGAGCGTCTAGCGTCTGAGGCGCCGCGGCGCAGCGATATCGAGTCGACCCTGGCCCGCTCGGGCTACGCTGTCGTGTGTTCGGGGCCGGCACAGGCAATGGCAGTCTCCAACCACATTGCGCCCGAGCATCTTCAACTCCAGACCTCCGATCCCCGGACCCTGCTCGGCTTGGTGCGTGACGCGGGCGCGGTGTTCTGCGGCGCATGGACGCCGGCGTCGCTCGGCGACTACGTGGCTGGACCCAGCCATGTGCTGCCGACGAGCGGCACGGCTCGATTCGCAGGCTCGTTGACCGTGCGCGATTTCATGAAGGACATCCATATCGTCACCGCCGACAAAGAAGGTTTCGCGATGCTCGGAGACCACGTACTGGCACTGGCAGGAGCAGAGGGGTTGGACGCCCACGCGGCCTCGATCCGGGTCCGTCAAGAGGCCCGCTCATGAACACTCGACCCACGCCGCGTGAATCTATAGCTCTGATGCAGGGTTATCATTCACCACAACTAACCGTTGAGGTTCGTCTCAACACCAACGAGAGCCCGGAACCGCCCCCGGCGGAGTTTCGCGCTGCTGTGGCTGACGCGGTGGAGCGCGTAGATTGGCACCGTTATCCGGATCGCTCGGCGATCAGGTTGCGGACGCGGATCGGCGAACTCCACGAGGTTGGTCCGGAGCAGGTGTTCGCGGCCAACGGCTCCAATGAGGTGTTGCAGACGTTGCTGTTGGCCTACGGAGGCGCAGGGCGGACAGCCGCCGTCTTCGAACCGACTTACGCGCTGCATTCCCACTTGAGCCGGATCACAGGGACTTCGGTGGCAACCGGCGAGCGAGGACCGGCTTTCGGTCTCGATATGGATGAAGCGCGGCGCGTCGTTCAGTCCCACGAACCGGCGGTGACTTTTCTGTGCTCGCCCAACAATCCGACGGGGGTGGTTGATGACCCGGCTGACGTAGAAGAAGTGCTTGAACTTGTCTCCGCTGTCGGTGGGCTGTTGTGCGTCGACGAGGCATATGGGCAGTTCAACCCACAGAGCGCAATGTCGTCGATCGGCGACGAAGTACCTTTGGTCGTCACGCGCACCTACTCCAAGACTTGGGCCATGGCCGGGGCACGACTCGGCTATCTCGTGGGCCCCGAACGGCTTGTGGGCGAACTCGAGAAAGTCGTTCTGCCGTACCATCTCGACGCCATGACTCAGATTGCCGGCACCGTGGCACTCGACCACGCCGACGCCATGCAACAGCGGGTGCAGAGACTCGTGGCCGAGCGAGAGCGCCTGGTCGCAGAGTTGGCCGACATGCCGGTCGAGGTCTGGCCCAGCGGCGCGAACTTTGTGCTGATCCGCCCCGCGGGGATCTCCGGTGAGGTGGTTTGGCAGAAGCTGATCGACCGTTCCGTGCTGGTTCGCAACTGCTCCTCATGGCCGCGCCTCGAAGGATGTCTGCGCGTAACCGTGGGCACTCCCCGAGAGAATGATCGATTCCTAGAAGCCCTGAGAGAGGTTCTCACATGACTGATTCCCGAGCGAGTTCCACCAGGACCGGCGCCACGAGCCGTGTCACCAAAGAAACTGCAATCGAGATCAATCTGGCCCTGGACGGAAGCGGCGATACCGACATCGCCACCGGCTTGCCGTTCTTTGACCACATGCTCGACCAACTCGGCCGGCACGGGTCGTTCGACCTCGACGTCTCCGCCACGGGCGATCTGAGCATCGACGCGCACCACACCGTTGAAGACGTCGGCATCGCGCTGGGGGAGACATTCGCCTCCGCTCTCGGCGACAAACGGGGCGTGCGCCGCTTCGCCTCCAACGTCGTACCCCTTGACGAGGCTGCGGTGGAGATAGTGCTCGACCTTTCGGGGCGTCCGTATTTTCACTATGAAGTCGACTTCCCCGGCGAGAAAATCCTGGGAGACCCGCCGTTCGATCCCCAGCTCGTAGAGGAGTTCTGGCGCGCTTTCGTGGTGTCGGCGGGCGTGACCCTGCACATCATCGGACGGAGGGGCCGCAACACCCACCACATCATCGAGGCCATGTTCAAAGGCGTGGCGCGCTCGCTGCGCGACGCGGTCAAGGTCGAGGGCGACGTGCTGCCGTCGACCAAAGGCACTCTGTAGGCAATGAGTGTTCCAGAGGCGCCGACGCGCCCGCTTTTGGCTGTGCTCGACTACGGCATCGGCAACCTGCACTCTGCGCACAAGGGATTCTCCCATGTGGGAGCCGACACGAGGCTGACCGCGGATCGGGGACTGATCCGCGAGGCCTGCGGCGTCGTGCTCCCGGGGGTCGGTGCTTTCGGACCTTGCATGCGGGCGCTGCGAGCTCGGGGCCTCGATGAGGTCGCGCTCGACCGCATCGAGGCCGGCGTCCCGTTCTTCGGCATTTGCATCGGCATGCAGATGCTGTTCGCAGGTTCCGCAGAGGCCCCGGAGACCGAAGGGCTCGGCGTTTTCGGTCGACTGGTGCGACCGTTGCCCGCCACTGTCAAACGCCCGCAGATCCAGTGGAACAAGCTCAACGTCCACCGAGAGCATCCGATGCTCGCCGACCTCGGCGACGAAGCCTGGGTCTACTTCGTTCATTCCTATGCCCCGGACGCCGGCGAGGAAGTGATCGCCACCTGCGACTACGGCGGACCGGTCACCGCGGCAGTGGCCCGCGGCAATGTCTGGGCCGCCCAGTTCCACCCCGAGAAGTCGGGTGCAACAGGTCTGCGCATCCTGTCGAACTTCGTTGCATTCGCGAGCGACGCGGCGGAAGTCGCGGCCTGATGGACCTCTATCCGGCCATCGACCTCCGCGGCGGCAAATGTGTGCGTCTGCTGCAGGGCGACTACGCACAGGAGACTGTCTACGGCGACGATCCTGTGGCGCAGGCCCTTGCGTTCGTCGAAGCAGGGGCTCGCTGGATTCATGTCGTCGACCTCGACGCGGCGCGCACCGGGCTCGGGGAGAACCGTGCAGTCGTTGCCGCGATCGCGCAGACTGTGCCGGTGCCGGTGCAGACAGGCGGGGGCGTTCGCAGCCTGGAGGTCGCTCGAGAGCTTTTTGATGCGGGCGTGGAGCGGGTCGTGATCGGCACAGCCGCGCTGCGGGATCCTGATCTCGTTGTCGCGTTGGCGCGGCAGCATCGGGTGGCCGTGGGTCTCGACGCCAAGTCTGGAGAAGTGGCGACAGACGGCTGGCTCGTCGGCTCCGGTCGCACTGTCGCCGAGGTCGCCGGTTCTTTTGATGACACAGGCGTCGACGCGTTCGTGCTCACCGATATTGGTCGGGACGGGACGCTCGGCGGACCAGACGTCGCCGGGCTCGCCGAGATTCTCGGAGCCACTCGAACCGACGTGATCGCCAGCGGGGGAGTGGGCAGCCTCGACGACCTCAGAGACCTCGACCGAATCGAGGTGAAGGGCCGCCGGCTCAGCGGAGTCATTGCCGGAAAGGCGTTCTATGAAGGCCGAGTAGATATTGCCGCGGCGGTGGCGGTGCTGGACGGAACTTCGTGACCGTACGCGCTATTCGGGTTATCCCGTGTCTTGATGTCGACGCCGGCAGGGTGGTCAAAGGAGTCAATTTCGTCGACATCCGCGACGCCGGGGATCCCATTGAACTTGCGGCTGCTTACGACGCCCAAGGCGCCGATGAGCTGGTGTTCTTGGATATCACCGCCTCTTCAGACCAGCGCGACACCACAGTTCAGATGGCTCGGGCAGTCGCCGAGCAGGTCTTCATCCCTTTCACCATCGGTGGCGGGATCCGTACCGTTGACGATGCCCGTCGATTGCTGATGGCCGGCGCCGACAAGGTGAGCGTGATGACCGCGGCGATCAGACGTCCGATTCTGGTGAGCGAAATCAGCGAAGAGTTCGGGGCGCAGTGTTGCGTGGTGGCTATCGACGCCCGCCGTGTCGAGGGCCGAGACGGTGCTTTCGAGGTCTACACGCACGGAGGCAGGACCCGTACCGGTATCGACGCGCTCCAGTGGGCCGGAGAGGTGCAGCGCCTCGGCGCCGGCGAGATCCTGCTCACCTCCATGGACGCCGACGGAACCAAGGACGGATTCGACATTCCGCTCACGGCGGCTGTCACCTCCGCAGTGGACATCCCCGTGATCGCCAGCGGAGGCGTGGGGACTCTGCAACACCTGGTCGAAGGGGTGACGCAGGGCGGGGCTGACGCCGTTCTGGCGGCAAGCATCTTCCACTTCGGCGAGTACACCGTTGCCGACGCCAAGCGAGTTCTAGCCGCCAACAACGTCACGGTCCGCCCTCCGCTCTGATCTTCGGTTGATCCAACGCGGACGGGACACCGTCTCGTTGAGGATCAGCGCTTTTGCTCAGTCGGGCGTGAAACCGGTTCCGTCCTCAAATCCAAGTGACCGCGTGTTCTCGTTGACCCTTTGGATTATGTCGGCGGGAAAGCCGTCCCGCTTCTTCGCTTCAACGTCGACGCGGATCACGAGTTCTACGTCGGGATAACCCAGGATGTGGGCGAGAACCTCATCGGCGATCTGCGTGAAGGATCTCGTGGGTCGTGCCGGATCCAAGGAGATAGATCCTCTAAAGGCGGAGAAAGTCGGCTCAGCGGACTCGTCGGTTCGGTCATCATGGCCGCTCTCGTCGCTTCGCCGACGGTCGTGGCCATGAGCGGGATGACTCCCGGAGCCGCCATTGCGAGACTCAGCGTCCTTGCTGTCTTGCTCGTATTGAGCTTCAGCCAGCGAGGGTTTGACAATGAGGCTCGACGATACGAGTGCAGCCGCTGGCTCGCCGGGGGAGCTCAGACCCAAATAGCGGTTCGATTCGTCGTCGTAGCTGACAGCAACCGCGAATCCCTCGGTCGTCCAGGCGAATCCGGCTGGGCCGTTGCCAACGGTGGCCAACAACACATCCTGGTCGCGCAGACGTGGCAGGTACACGTAGCGAGCCATGTCCTCCCAGATCACCGACACCCGGACGTGTCCGTCGGCCCAACGCGACGCCAGCACGCCGTCGAGCTGTTGTCTCAGGATCACCGCGGGGAAGCGGACAGCCAAGGTGTTGTCGTTCAGCAGTCGTCGGCCTGCACTTTCGGCGATTCTCACAACTGGTGCAGACAGGTGATGCACATCGCCGGTTCCCACCGACCCTCTACCGGTCGCTCGATCCGACCGTTCGGGGTCAATCCTGACCGCCTCGAGTTCGACTGGACCCATCGGCTCTCGCTGCTGGGGTACCAAGAGATACCGGTATGCTTCCACGACCCGCAACCCTGCCGACTGGTCGGCCCGCTCACGTTGTGTCGTCGCCAGTTTCTTCTGTTGAACGTCGAGGTTGAGTTCTTCGTGACGGTCGCAAATCCCGTCCCACGCCAAGTACTCGGCCGCCGCCTGTTCCAACCCTTCGATTTGCCGATGTTCCGCTGCTGCGAACACAACCATGTTGCGGTACTGGCGGGGACCCGCCCCCCGCTGCTCGAGGATCTCCCGTGCGGTCGCGAGCGCAGGAGAGTCCGCGGAGTTCGCTGTGAGCGGGGCGCTTGGTTCCAAAATCACCAACCGCGCACGTGGTTCGTCGGCCACGTCTGCGGGACCCGTGGGTGCGACGTGCAGGCCAGCGAACGGGCTGCTGCGCTGCATGCGCCCCACTCCGTCACGCAGTCGCCGGATGATCTCGGTCTGAACTTCATGCCGCTCACCGTCGAGCAGGTTCTGGATCTCGTCCCGAGCGGTGCGTGTGACGTTCTGCTGGCGGTCGAACCAGTAGCGGTCGCGGTCCACGTAGAGGTAGGGCGCCTCCGCGGCGATTCGGCTCAGCGCGTCCGAGAACGGACCTGACTGATCGCCGGCGAAGGTGGAGCCCAATCGGACGCGCCGCACGTCGAGTCCCTGATTTGCGCTTCCCACGCGGGGTGTAGCCCCGACGAAGATGGTACGGGCGACCCTGCGGGTAGCGTGCAACGCCCCGAGATGAGGCGTGCCGCGGTCGATCTGTGCGGCGTGCGAGTCGTACCCGTCGACGTCGGAGGAGATAACCGGGTGCCAGTAGTCGGTCAGTCTGCCTGCCAGTTCGCTGACCACACGGTCGTCTCCGAGCGGGATGGAGCACGGGAGGATCAGGGGGGACTTGTCGTCGCTGGCCCACAACGAGTCGATGGTGGCGGCCATCAGCCGCAGCACGCCTCTAGTCCGTTGGAACCGGTCGATGGCCGACCAGTCCTGGTACAGCCGGTCGAACACCTCCGGGTGGATCGGATAGGCTGCCTTGATCCGTTCGGCGTAGGCGATTTCGGAGCACTCGGCGGGAAAGTCGCTTCGGCGCGACCGGTACAGCTGCCCGAAGGCTTCCGCGGTTGCGTCGCGGTGTTCACGGGCCTCTTCACTGAGAGGCTCGAACAGTCGTCGGCGTACGATCTCGTAGCTCTCGTCCCCGCTGGCAGGCTGCCATGTCTCTGCAAGGCGGTTCGTGACGTTCGTCAGTCGCCGCAGTGCTTCGCGTCCCGCAGTGCCGCCGACCTCCAGGCTGGACACGCCGAAGGTCTCGTCGTCGGCGTCGGCTTCCTCGGAGGCGGGAATGGACACCACCACCAGCGCGCGGTCGGTCGCTTTCGCTGCTTCCGATAGGGTCTGAGCGAAGCTGAACTGTGAGTCGAAGCTGCCACCGGGCAGGTCGTTGCGCTCGTAGAGTTCGCGGGCATACGCGACCCATTCGTCGATCAGCACCAGGCACGGAGAGCACAACGCGAGCACGTCGCGAATGGCGTCGCCCGGATTGACACGGTTGCGGTCGCTGTCGGCAAGCAGGTCGTAAGCAGCCCGGCCGCCGAGCTGCCAAGCGATCTCTCCCCAGATCGTGTTGACCTCGGTGCCATCCGACTTCGTATGCACTTCGCCGGCACCGAACTGGTTGCCCACGACGACGGCGCAGTTGACATCCGGCATCTCGTCGGTACCAGTGTCGTCGACGAGTTCGGTGAGTTCGGGAGTCATCTGGGAAGCGTCTATGCCCGACATCAGGTGGTACAGGGCGATGAGGCTGTGCGTCTTGCCGCCACCGAAGTTGGTTTGGCAGCTGATGACCGGCTGCCCGCCTCGGCCGGTGACGCGCTTGATCGCCAGTGTCAGCAGGTGGCGCAGTCCGACGGTCAGGTATGTACGCTCGAAGAAACGGCGCGCGTCCGAGTACTCGTCGCTGGCTTGTCCTTGACGGACCATCTCGAGGTTGGCAGCGAATTCTGCAACGGTGAACTGTCCTGAATGGATGTCTTCGTGCGGGTGGATGACCTCGCGCCAAGGCTTCAGGCCCCGCGGTGGAGCGTCGAGCACGTTGACCGCGGTGCTCGGTGTCCGCCCAGATCCCGCGTCCTGCGCACGCTCGTACTGGATCCGGTTGAGATCGTGCAGCAGTTCCTCCACCCGGGGGACTTCCTGCGGTGCCACGGCCTCGATGAGGGAGATGATGGCGCTGAGTGTGTACTGCGTGTCGTTCAACTGAAAGCGCTTGTTGTGCGCCCAATCGTTCCGTTTGTCGCGAAGGGTGAACACAATGTTGCGCGCGCTGCGAGGCAGTTGCCGCTCGAATGTCCCGCGCCAGCAGTCGGCGACGACTCGCAGCAGAAAAGCGGGATCCTCGGTCGAGAACTCTGAAATCGGCGGACGCGCAGTGGAGGCGAACTGAGCCGCCCAGTCTTCGCCGCTGTGACCTTGCGACATGTGGCGATCCACGAACGGTTCAAGGGATCGGGCGAGGATTTCGAATGCCTCTCCCACTCGCCCCCGATTGGTCACCTCGGCCATGGTGGTCTCCTCAGAATCGAAGCGACGTGCGATGGCCTTCGATCATTGTTGCCATACGCAGTGCGGCCTCTGCATCACCGCCTGGCGACGTGAGGATGAGATCGAGTGGTGTGTCGTGGGGTATGTCCCCGATCGCGTCTTGGAATGGCGCGACGACCGCATGGTCCATTGAGCCGAAGAAGACGACGATCGCCCGCCCTGTTGCTTCTTCGATTTTGCGCAGTGCTTCTTGGCGTTCGTAGCGACGCGCTTGAATGGCCCGGAAGAACGGCGTGCGGACTATTGAAGTCGAGAGATCGTTATCTGACATGCAGTGGCTCCCGCGGGATATTGATCGGCTCCTCGGTGCGCCACTTGCGTTCGTCGGTCTCGTTTTCGGCGTAGCGCTTGCGGATGCGCTCGGCTGCGTCCTCGCGGGCTTTGCGGGCGCGCGCGATGCGGTCTTGCAGGGAAGCTTCGCCGCGGCGGGACTTCGGGATGAAGGGTGGGTCATAGCTCATAGTCGACTCCTTGAGGCGCAGGTCCAGTCGAACCCACTGGACTTGGCAGCAGTGAACTGGCCAGTCCATGCCCTAAAGATTAGCAGGGGTGTGTGTCAGGCCCGTCGCCATGCACCAATAGGCCCGCGCCCAGAGGACCCGCGCCATGCGACGACAGCAGCGGAGAATTTGGTGGCCTCGATTGCGCAAGGCTGGCTTCGCTGTCATCGGCGACGGTGGCTCAGCCGAGGTCCAGGGTCAGGTCGGTTGGGATCGAGGCTTGGCGGGCGAGTTCGGGCCAGGCAGTGACCAGGGCGTTGTAGGCGAGGGCCTCGGACTGGGAACCGGTGCGCTCGCAGATGTGGAAGAGACGGTAGGCGAGGTCTCGCGGGGTATCGTCTCCGGCTCCGGCGGCCTGCAGCAGCGCGGCGGCCAGCTGCTCGCCGCCGCTCATCAGCGCCCGCCGAAGATGCAGTGTGGTCTCCCACACGGTCCGGCGCTCGTCGGTTGTCGGGTGCCACTGTTCGTCGAGTTCATCAGCTTCCAGCAGACGGCATTCGTTGCCCTGCTGCCACAGGATGCCCGCCTCAACGAGGCCACCGATGGAGGTGTTCTTGGCCTTGCACAGTGTGTCGGCTTCACCCGCGGGGCCGACGTTGTGGCCGTGCTGTGCGTACCACGCGAGCGCCCAACGAGTGTCCACATCAAGGGTGCCCTCGTGTTCCTCGAGCACCGCGTCGAGCGCGCGGTTGATCTCTGCCAAGGCATTGCGCACGGTCATCGAAGTACCGTCGGGTTCGACCACCCGGCTGTAGCGGGAGAAGACCGCCATGCCGGGCCCGATGGACGACTGCGCCAAGTCGACCGGTGCGATGTTCTCCTGCTGCAATCCGCGCAGCGCATCGGGAAGCTCGTGGCGCAGGGCCATCAGGAAGTCGCGGCGGCTCACGACTGGAGCGTCTGCCGGGC
>JAPPMP010000022.1 GCA_028819005.1 Acidimicrobiaceae bacterium | reverse complement strand
TGCTGGTGACGGCGCAGCGGCTGATCCTGTGACGGCCACGCCGACCGGCAACGTCGCGAGCGGAGACGTCCGCGTCGTGTCGGCCACCGGTCCTCACGCCGGTAAGGGTTTCAACCGCTTGTTCTGGCCGACTGTGACGCCGGGCCGCGGTCAGGGCCTGGTCAACTACACGCTGCAGCGCAAGTGCGGGGCCCAGTTGTGGCCGGACGCGGTGTTCCCCGCCGCCGATGCCCGTATCGTCGCTGCCCATGCCAATGTCGCAACCCAGGCCTACCAGGTGCTGACGACGACCGAATCCATCCGACTCTTGACCGGTGCTACCGGTACCGAGGGCGCGCTCCAGAACGGGGTTGAGTGCACCTTCCGTGTCCGGGCCAACGTCTTCGTTGATACAAACGGAAACGGCGCCCAGGACACCGGTGAGAACTTCATAGCCGACCGTAAGTGGGTTGAGGGCAAAGCCACCCCGATGGCCGTCCCAGCGCCGCCCGCAGCGCCTGCGCATCCCGCGGTTCATGCCTCCCCGGCGAATCCGGTTTCGACTGCCGGCAACAGGGTCGTGCAGGTGGACTGGACACCGCCGGTGGTTGCAGCCCAGGCGGTGATCACCGGCGGCCCGATCACCGGATACAGGGTCGTGTTGTCCTCGCCGTTGGGCGCGCCTGTCGCTGAGGTCTCTGTCGGTGCTGACACTTTGACGCACACGTTCAGCGGCTTGACCAACGGCTGGGTGTACGTCGCGCAGATCTATGCTGTCAACGCCGCCGGCGAATCAATAGCGGCGAGGAGTGCTGAGGCGACGCCGACGGAGGCGCCTGGCGTGCCTCGCAACGTGAGGGTGACGGCGAGCACCACCGCTCCGTCCACGGCTTTGAAGGTCGCTTGGAGCGCTCCGGCTGCGAATAACACCGCGACTGTGACCGGCTACAACTTGTTTCGACGCCTGACCCCCGCCCCCGGTGTCGACACCGCGGCTTGGGCCGATACCGGTGCGACCATCACCGGGACGATGGCCGAGGTCACGGGGCTCACAGCGGGCACCTCCTATGACTTCCGTGTCCAGGCGTCAGGGACCAAGAGCAGCGACGACTCGGCGACGACCGGCGTTTGGAGCGCTGCCGCTTCAGGAACCCCGTCGGCCAAGCCTGCGGCCGTGCTCTCCTCCACCAACGTTCAGGTGGACGCGAACGACGGGTCGTTGACCTTGATGTGGACTCCCGCGGTGTCTATGGGTTCCAAAGTGACCAGCTACACGGTGCGTTACAATCTCAGCGAACCCGACGACGGCTACAACCCGTGGCGGTCAGCCGGCAGCGTGGCCGGGTCGCTGTTGCCGATCAAGACCATCACCGGGCTGAATAACGGGGTGACCTACAACATCGAGATAACCGCCCACAACGCCCGTGGCGCGTCGGATGAGGCAACGGTGTCGGGCACGCCCGCGGCCGGTGGCGGCAGCCTCCCGGCGCCGACCTCGATAAAGACGGTCCTGATGCCCGCGATCACCGCAGCACCCCCCGCTGCTGAGGTCACAGCGGCGGCAACCGCGACGCTCGATGTCACATGGAACGCCGTCCGACGGGCCACCGCCTACACCGTCGAGTACCTCGAAGTGCTCTCAGCGGCCACGCCTCCAGTCGCCGGGAACCCAACCACTTGGTCAACGACCGGTGTGGTCCACACAGCCGGGACGACCACGGCCCGTATCACCGGCTTGACAGAGGGCGCCACCTATGTGGTTCGGGTGCGAGCAGGAGCAACAGGCTCGACCAGCCCGACCGGCCGGAACGGGTTCTCAGCAGAGGTCAAAGCCGAGATCGTGCCGAACACGACGAACATCCCCGATTCCGTGTCGGTTGTTCAGATCGTCGGAACGAACACCTTGAGAGTCAACTGGACGTCGCTCACCGGCCCCCAGCACAAAGCAGAGAACATCACCGGCTACAAAGTGTCTTGGGCGCCGACCGAACTCACGGTTCCCGGCAACCGCGGCTCGAAGACCGTCGCAGTCACCGGTTCCGCAGCGCCGATGAGCACCGACATAACCGGGATCAACACCATCGGCCAATCAATCACGGTGACAGTCCAGGCAGTCAACAACATCGGCGCCGGCATCGGACGCACAGTCACCTACCCGACGTCGTAATCCATAAAGATGTAGTCGGCTGGCTCCTGTGTTCTCCGCCGGACACAGTGAGCCGCTGGCTACTTAGCTGCAATTGCAACTAAGCATTAGTTCAGAGCCCGAGGTCTTGGCCTTGGGCTCTGACTATTTTTCCCGCCATCGACCGCCTTCACAGAAAAAACACCTCCGCAAATGCCCCAAGCTCAAGGAACAGGACACTACGGCCAGGAATTGAAGAACCGTAATTTGCATCATGATTGGGTCGGCAACTGGGTCGCCTGTAACGACAGGAGCAACTCGGACGGCGGCATAGTGTGGCTTGTCAATCACCAGAATCCACGGAACAGTCAATCGCTCCGCAGGGTGTCTGGCTCAGGACCTCGAAGTACAGATACGGGAAATGGTCAGTGTTCGCGGCGACCAACGACTGGAGTTCAGATCCCGCGACGATACTTCCGCCGCAGGCATCCGAGACGAGTACATCCCGCATTGTCTGTGGTGCCGCTCATGCAACCACTCGGGCGTAGTCGTCGCCTACCGAGTGAGCCAACGCTGTAGTGTTCCGTATTGACTTCCCTTTAGATTGACAACGGATCCAGGTGACAGATCCACTGACACCCGATACCGTTCTGACATGATCACTCGAAGGGAACCCCGGTGACTGCTACCGAGAGCAACTCTGAAATAGGACCGGAAAGACCTATCCCGAACCGTCGCCGTGAAATGAGACATCGACCAATCTGGGACTTTCTCGTTGGGGCATCGGGGATTTTCGACTTTGTTGGGAATGTCACATGGTCCCGCGTCTCGACTTTGAGGAACCGTACTGACGCGGAAGCTCTTGCGGGAGATTGGTACGCCGTTGGGGACGATCTCAGGCGTGCCATGGACGGTCACGTAGTTCCCGAGGCACATAGCCGCCTTTCGTCGTGACCGTAGTTGAACCACCTTCTCCACCTGATCGCGATTCCCGATCAGCGGAAGTCTCCAGTAAGGTCACGCTTGAACATCAGTCGTTCCATAGCGGGCCTTTGCCGGACCCCGAGACCCTCGCGGCATACGGCCGGATCAGTCCTGATCTCGTGGACCGCATTGTGGCTGCCTCGGAAGATGAAAGGTCACATAGGCATCGGATGGATCGGCAACACTCGCGCCGCGCATCTATGGGTCTAGCCGCTGGGTTGCTTGTAGCGGTGTTGTTTCTCGTCGTCTCTGCGTGGCTGATCAACGACGGCCATGATGTTGCTGGCGCAGTGATCGGATCCGTCGATCTGGTCGCCCTAACAGCCGTTTTTGTACTCGGCCGGCGCGACTCAAACTAGAACGAATTTGTGACCCTGACGGGGACGCTCTCCCGTCCTGTGTCAAACGGGCGAAGCAACCTCGACGCTCGCGCTGGCATCGGTGAAGAGTGGGGCGTGTACGATGCCTTGATCCAATGTGTCGACAACTCCGACCAATGGCTCGAATACGGGATCATCGAACACCGTTACAAGCTGGCGCACCCCACCACCTACGCAATGATCAGTGATCGCGGCGATCAATTCAAACGACTGGAGTTCGGATCCCGCGACGATGCTGCCGCCGCAGGCATCCCAGACACGTACATCCCTGAACGATTGTGGTGCGATTCATGCTACGAGTCCGGAGTGGTTGTCGCCTACCGCATCAACGAACGCACATCGGGCAACTGATCGTCTCCCAGGGTGTTCAAGTCGTCTTTGGTGGCTAGTTGATCCCACGAAACTGGGGGTAGGGCCTCCATCAGCGTCTCTGCCTTGTCTTGTCCGATGAATTCGATCAGTTCTTCGCGAAGCTCGAAACGCTTCTGTTCGCTCATTGCCACAATCCGCCTCCTTGTACCGGTCCTGTTCGATTAGGAGGAAGTTGTCGCCGTCGCCGAGCGATTGACCAGAACCCTACCACACCTACAACGTTTGAACCATGCGACTGTCGAGGTCAACTGCCAGGCAATTCGGGCAGCTAGACCGGCTGTGAGCCAAATCGCTTGACGGAGCTGAGGTGGGACCCTGATTTGGATCCGTGTGTTGTGGGTCTGGTTCCCCGAGTATGGGATTCGGTTGCCCTGGGTCAGCCGAGCCAGACTCCGCTGCCGACTACGGCGCCCACGACCGCGACAACGCTGCCCACAACCCACCGCCGCATCGAGTCCAGCTTGTCGGACGTCTTCTGAGAGCTCTCCGCCATCGCCACATACAACGCGCCGATCTGCTCGTGTAGTTCGCCGATCTTCTCGGCGAGTTCGCCTCTGACCGCGGTGAACTCGGCTGCCACCTTCGTGAACTCTGCCGACATCAAAACAGACTGCGCTTCGAACTTTCCCTCGACCCAATTCTTGAACTCGGCCAGATCTGATTTGGTGGCGAGTTCGTGCCAGTGGATCGCAGGTATCGACTTCATCAGAATCGTTGCGACTTGCTCTCCGTGGACTTCGGTCAGGCTCTCGCGTATTTGGTAGCGTTCGTCTTCAGTCATCGCCATAGCAACACTTTCCCTGTGCTCTGCTCTTCGCTGGGGGAAGTTGCCGCTTTGCGAGCGACCCGCACCCTACCACACCCTGCGCGAGAAACCCCAAAATATTGTTGGGCCTTGAACGGCGTCGAGACCGCCCACCGACCGGCCGCTTGGCTTGCTTTTGGAGAGGTCCGGCGGAGAACACAGGAACCGGTTGGTTGCATCGTTGGTCGGCGGTTGGGTGTGCTTTGAGGGGTGCGGCGTGAATGTGACAGGATTTCGGGATTTCTCACGCTCGATGGGTGTGGTAGGGTTCTGGTCAATCGCTCGGCGACGGCGACAACTTCCTCCTAATCGAACAGGACCGGTACAAGGAGGCGGATTGTGGCAATGAGCGAACAGAAGCGTTTCGAGCTTCGCGAAGAACTGATCGAATTCATCGGACAAGACAAGGCAGAGACGCTGATGGAGGCCCTACCCCCAGTTTCGTGGGATCAACTAGCCACCAAAGACGACTTGAACACCCTGGAGACCGTGATCGGTGCCGAGTTCACGAAGGTGGCAGCCGAGTTCACCGCGGTCGGAGCCGAGTTCACCGCGGTCAGAGGCGAGCTCGCCGAACAGATCGGTGAGGTGCACAAAGAGATCGGTGGGTTGCATGTGGCGATCGCGGAGTCGACCAAGCAAACCACAGCACAGTTCGTAGAGCTGTCCGCGAACATCGGTGGGCAGACGCGGACGATGGTGATGTGGTTTGTCGGGATCGCCGCGACGATTGCCACCTCTGCGGTGGCGTTGTGCATGACGCTGGTGACCCAGCTCTGACTCGCTGGCGTTCGAAGATCCTCAACAAGTTGACCAGCGTGATAAAGGATTCGCAGCAAAGGGCCTGTTTGCCGTCGTCGAAAACGGGCCGATCAGATCTTGTACTGCATTTGGGTGTCCTTGTAGCGGGTTGGTGTGAAGCGGAATGATCTGAGTGTTTCTCGCGCAGGGTGTGGTAGGGTTCTGGTCAATCGCTCGGCGACAGCGACAACTTCCTCCTAATCGAACAGGACCGGTACAAGGAGGCGGATTGTGGCAATGAGCGAACAGAAGCGTTTCGAGCTTCGCGAAGAACTGATCGAATTCATCGGACAAGACAAGGCAGAGACGCTGATGGAGGCCCTACCCCCAGTTTCGTGGGATCAACTAGCCACCAAAGACGACTTGAACACCCTGGAGACCGTGATCGGTGCCGAGTTCACGAAGGTGGCAGCCGAGTTCACCGCGGTCAGAGGCGAACTCGCCGAGCAGGTCGGCGAACTGCACAAAGAGATCGCGGGGCAGACGCGGACGATGGTGATGTGGTTTGTCGGGATCGCCGCGACGATTGCCA
>JAPPMP010000043.1:20336-56614 GCA_028819005.1 Acidimicrobiaceae bacterium | reverse complement strand
GGGTCCGGTTGTCCACGGGTCCGGTTGTCCACGGGTCCGACTAGCCACGGGTCCGACTAGCCACGGGTCCGGTTGTCCACCGAGCGACCGGCCGACAAAAGCGAGTTGCGTCCGCAAGGGCCCACGTTGCAAGGACCTGCTGTCTGCTTGCAAGGACCTACTGTCTGCCGACGAACTCAAACACGACGTTGGCCTTGCTAGCCTCTATGTCGTTGTGGTCCAAGTGGTGGATTATCGTGACCTTCTGGGCGCCGCAGTCCCCGAAAGCGTCGCAGTTGAGTGTGCCGGTGAGACCTTGGTAGCCGCGCACGTCGTTGAGATGTCGGCGGATCCCGGCTCGATCAATAGTCAACTCGCTGTCAACAACCTCAGAGGCCGCCTCGACGGCTTCCAAAAGCAGTGTGGCGGCGTCATATGCTTGGGCCCAGAACGGGCTGCTGGGCGCCTCGCCGTAAACGGCCGTGTACCTCGAAAGCACATCCGCCGGCGACTTCCCAGTGCTTTGGTTGGGTTCGCTGCCGAATCTGGAGTCGGGGCCGGAGATGTAGGTCCCTTCGGACTGCGGCAGCGACATGAACCCGTCGACTAGCAGCGCCGAATCGGTCAACAATGTCACAGTTTCGAGTCCTGACACGTTTGGCGCCTGGTCAGCAATGAAATCACCGGCGGGTTGAAAGATGGGAAAGAACAGCGCTTGGGGGTTTCGAGAGGCGATCTCGGTGAGCACTGGCACCATGTCGGTGTCCTCTTTGTTGATTGCGCTCACTGAGGTGGTCGATCCACCGAGGTTGGAGTAGACGTCAGCGAAAGCTGTGGCGATCGATCGGCTGTAGGGGTCTCCGTCATGTATCACGGCAGCAGATTCAAGACCGAGGTGTTCGTATGTCAACCTGGCGACTGCTTCACCGACATGAAGCCCGTTGTTCGAGGTGCGGTAGTAGCCGGGATGGTGGTTCGGACCGGGATTTCCGGCCAGGTCCGAGGTGAGCAGCGGGGAAGTGTTCGCCGGGGAGATCATGGTCATCCCGGAGTTGGTGATCAACGGCGCTGCCGCGGTGGCTGCGACGGAGCAACTCGTGCCGATCACACCGACAACGCGCTGGTCAGCGACGATCGTCTGGGCAGCGGCCTGGCCGCCGTCACTGGAACAGAATTCGTCGAGTCCGGCTCCGACGTCGACATTGAACCCGTGGACCGGTCCGAAATCGGCGATTGCCAGCTCGACAGCGCGTTGGGAGGGAATACCGAGATAGGCGACGTCTCCGGTAATTGAGTTCAGCGAACGAATCTGGATGGCTTCACCCTGGGCGACGGTCACGGTTCCGAGTGAGTCGCCGTCGCCGGCCGGTGAATCGTCGTCATCATCGCCACAAGCGTTCAATGCCACGAGCGCCGCTGCCAGCATTATGCAAAGCAGGCCTCGCCGGAGGCCCCTCGCAGCTTTTCGGTTCAACTTGCCGTCGTCGATGAGAGCAGTGCCCATGAGAGCAGTATGGCGGTTGTTGGAATCTGTTCGTGCTTCCGGCATTGAATCGGGCGTCGAATGCGCGTCTCGGCGCGGGCAGGCGCCTATTGTGACGTGATGAACGACGAGGTTTTCGCCGGTCACGAAGCTCTCACCTTCGATGACCTGTTGGTCGTGCCCGGCTGGAGCGAAGTTCTTCCTGCCGATGTTGATTTGTCCACGGTTCTCGCTGGGATCGAACTGCGCGTACCGCTGATGTCCGCGGCGATGGACACAGTCACCGAGGCCCCCCTCGCCATTGCTGTCGCGCGGGCCGGTGGTATCGGTGTGCTGCACCGCAACCTCAGCGTCGCCGAGCAGGCCCAACAGGTCGAGCGGGTCAAACTGGCTCAGGCCGGCATGATCGCGTCACCAGTCAGCCTCTCGCCCGAAGCCACGCTCAACGACGCGGAGGAGTTGATGGCGAGCCACAAGATCAGCGGCGTGCCGATATGCGAGTCGGGCGGGCGCCTTGTCGGCATCTTGACCAACCGCGACATCCGCTTCTGCACTGCAGACGAGTATTCCAAACCTGTCACCGATTTCATGACAACCGAATCGCTGGTCACCGCGCCGGTGGGCACCGAACTGGATGAAGCTGTGGCGATCCTGCACCGTCACCGGATCGAGAAACTCCCCTTGGTGGACGACGACGGAGTCCTCGGTGGCTTGATCACCGTCAAGGACATCGCCAAGCGGATCGAGTATCCCGACAGCACACTCGACGACGCAGGACGGCTCCGAGTCGCCGCGGCGATCGGGGTCAACGACACTGCCGAACGCGCCGAGGCGCTGGTAGCGGCTGGGGTGGACATGTTGGTAATCGACACTGCCCATGGGCACACCGCCGGAGTCGTCAACGCAGTGCGCACGATCAAGTCGGGCTGGCCGGAGGTGGTGGTGGTGGGCGGCAACGTCGTCACCGCCAGAGGTGTGGAAGTGTTGGCATCGGCTGGCGCGGACGTTGTCAAGGTCGGTGTCGGAGCGGGCAGTATCTGTACGACACGGGTTGTCGCAGGCGCCGGTATGCCTCAGATGACTGCGATTCACGACTGTGCCCAGGTTGCCCGCGAGCTGTCGGTTCCGTTGATAGCCGACGGTGGAGTCGTTGCTTCCGGCGACATCGTCAAGGCCTTTGTCGCAGGTGCTGACTGTGTCATGCTCGGGAATCTGTTGGCAGGGGTGGACGAGGCGCCTGGAGAGCTCGAACTGGTCGAGGGCGCGATGTGGAAGACGTATCGCGGTATGGGTTCTGCCGGTGCCATGCGGGGGCGTGCCGGCGACCGCTACGGAACCGGGCAAGGCTCGGGAAAGCACGTGGCGGAGGGGGTCGAGGCCCGGGTGCGTTACGCAGGGCCGCTCTCGGAGCTCGTCGGTCAGTTGACCGGCGGCTTGCGCTCCGGCATGGGTTATGCGGGTGCCGCCAACCTCGCTGACCTCGCCCATCGCACCCGCCTGGTGCGGATCAGCGGTGCAGGCCTGCGTGAGAGCCACCCCCACGACGTAGACCTCCTCCGCGACGAATAACGAGCAACAGGCTTTACCCCGTTCGGCGGCGCCATGCGTCGGAAACCGTGTCATGGCACCGCCAGAACGAGCGATGCTTTGACACTTGTGTTGCTGCCGACAGCAGGCTATTCGAGGAACTCTTCGCTGGACTGGGTTGTCTGCTCGGGCAGCCAGTCGTCGAGTGGGTCGGTCAGGGCCGGCATCTCGGCGAACATGTGGTCTGCGCTTTCCAAAGGGAAGGTGATTCCTCGCTCAGGGTGGTCGAGGATCCAACCCTGAGGGGTCGTGAAGAACCACTCGTTGCCGTCCTCACGCACGTTGAACCATCGGCCTGCCCCGTCAACGAGGGGATCGTCGTCAGGCTGCAGATAGATGATGCTCTTAGCTCCGATGGGCATCACCGAGCGGACTTGCGCGACTGACGAATCGTGAGGCCGGGGCAGCTGAACGTAGTAACGGGTACCCTCATCTGTCTCGAATACAAAGTTCAGCTTGACGTTGTATTCGGCCGGGACTGGTTTGTTTGGTTCAAGTTCTGGCTTCTTGTCGGCTATTGCGAAGAGCCTGCCCTCTTGAACGTCCACCAGCGTAGCTTTCACGACAACCTCCGAGAGGTTGGCGAGGTCCTCCTTGGTTTCAGCGGGTTCGTAGTCGTAAGAAAACGATCGGAAGTACGAGTCGTACGTCTCGTCGTACGGCCCACTGTCTCCAGAACCACATCCGGCCACTAGGGCAGCGAGTACTCCAACAGCGATTACAAAGCGCGTTCGGCGCATCAGATCACCTTTCGTGTTGCGTGAGTTCGTGAAGGATGTGCTCAGGTTCAGGAGTTGGACACTGACAGCTCGTCCATGTGGTCTCGGGTGTGAGCGACGTAGGTCTCGGCTGTGGATGAACCACTGACCATGCACCCCCAGTCGACATCGTGATGTGTGGCTCCAGTCGTGTGGCCGATTTCGTGACAGATTGTTTTTCGTCGTTGATCGGTGGGGAGCGTTGATCGGTTGCTCGAGATCCGGACATAAGCGCGGTCACACCTATTGCCGCCTCCCCGATCGAAACACTCGTATTGACCCCGGTAGTCTGTGGTGTTGTAGCGCTCAAAGTAGATGTCTGTACCGGAACTGCACGATTCCAGTGATCCGCCGTCGAAGTCCGTCGAAGATTCGAGGTACTCCATCGCATTGCTCGCGGATGTGCGGATTGATCCGGTGAAGCCATTGGACCAGCAGTAGTCGTGGTCGTGGTTGTCGGCGAGCCATCCTGCGTCTGTCGGACCGACTCCGAACGGATCAGCACTAGCGGGTGGGGTGAACGCCATGAGAACTGTGAGCAAACACGCGATCACGAGAGGCCTGCGTAGTTTCGGAGTTTCGCTTGTTGAGATCGGAGTCATCGGTACTCCTCTATATAAAGTTGTACAAACAATAAATGTACGATATTCGTATTTGGACGAGATCCTTGTTTGGGGAAGCTGTCAAGAAATTTCTGACTTGATTGGGGAATCATGAGCAATGCCAGCGAATCACCGGGGGCGACCTCGTGGGATGTTCTGAGCTCGGAGATCGAAGACACCCGGACACGTGTCGGTGTTCAGGTTGAGTTCGTGTCCGATGCCCTCGCGCAGCAGCAGCACAGCGTTCTGCGCCCGTTCATTAACCGGGGAATCACCAGTCGTGACGACTATCGGACTCTGGCGGTGATCCGACGGTTCGGAGAACGAGGCGCCTCGATCACCGAGACCGCCGAAATCCTGGGAGTGTCGCCGGGCACGATCTCAAACCGGGTTGAACGGCTTCACAAAGAAGGGCATCTGATGCGGATTCCCAACGAACGAGACCGCCGCTCGCACCGGGTCAGTTTCACACCTCAAGGAGCGGAGTTGATCGCCCAGATGAACGAG
Source organism: Acidimicrobiaceae bacterium (assembly GCA_028819005.1). Classification (GTDB taxonomy): domain Bacteria; phylum Actinomycetota; class Acidimicrobiia; order Acidimicrobiales; family Aldehydirespiratoraceae; genus VXYK01. Next base: position 51,698 of record JAPPMP010000043.1, on the reverse strand, counting down.
GCGATGATCAACGTCCACAAGTCATTTCTTGAAGCGCTCGACGAAACGCAGTGTGAGCAGCTCTCGGAGTTGCTCGAAATCTGTATGGAATAGCACCCTGAACCGTGCAACCGGCGGTTGGGTCAGCCTTGGGCGATGGCGTCGAGGACGTTGAGACGGGCAGCTCGACGGGCCGGAACGATAGCTGCGGCGATGCCCGCGATCGCGGCCACAACCAAATACGACAACAGGTCGACGACCGGAATGTCGAGCGCACGGATGAAATCGTCGGACATCACCGAGACTGCGGCGCTGCCGAAAGCGGTTCCCAACAGAATGCCGAGAATCCCGCCGAAAGCCGCGATGATCGCACCCTCGAAAAGCACCATGCGCAGCATCTGCCGGGTGGTCATGCCCACAGCCCGCACCAGGCCGAGCTCGCGGGTGCGTTCGAACACCGACAGCGCCAAGGTGATCGCAATTCCCAGCAGGGCGATCACGATCGCCACGGCCAACAGCACGTTGATCACCGTGAGCGCCTGATCGATCTGGCTTGCCTGGCGATCTCGGAACTCGTCGCGGGTTTCGATGTTGAGCGTCGGATAGTCGCTGGTGTAGGTCTCCAGGGCCGCTCGAGCCTGCTCCTCGTCCACCCCGTCGCTGATATTTATCGAAATGAACTGGTCCTGGCTCGACGGGAACTGATCGGCCCACAGATCCAAGGAGATGACCCGGTTCCCGTAGATGCTCGAATCGGTGTAGATTCCGGCCACGGTGACGGTCTCGACGCTCAGGTCGGGGAACTCGACGCCGAACGTGGAACCGATCTCGAAAGCGTTGTCGTCGGCCATGTCCTCGTGAATCCATATGGCGTCGCGGCCGAGCAGAGATTCATCGAGGGCGACAAAGTCAGGATCGACGTGGCTGATCGAGGTTCCCATGTCGGTGGCCGACGAGTCCCTGACCTTGTCGTCGAAGACTGTCCGGTATGCCTCGAAAGCGAACCGGTAACGGACGACCGACTCGACCTCGGTCAGCTGTTCGAGGCTGTCGGCCAATGCCGGGCTGAACGCTGCATTCGGCCCGCCGCCGTCAGAAGGCGAGACGAACCAGTCGGAGGTGACCGACTCCTCGAGCACATCGGCGAACGTCGCTTTGAAAGATGCGGCCACGACAGTGGCTGTGCTTACCAGAGCCAAACCGATCATCAGAGCCGCAGCGGCCGAAGCACTGCGCCGCGGGTTGCGGCCGGCGTTCTCGCGGGCCATACGCGCGTTTGACTTCAGAGTCTTGGGCAGCCAGCGACGCAGGAACACGACCAAGCCCAAAACGGCAGCCCCGATGGGAATCGAGACCACAGCCTCCCAGTTCCCGGTCAGGAGCCCGGCCAACCCGACCAGCAGTATGACGGTGCCGGTCGCGCCCACCCCGAACAGCACAACCCCCGCTGCGACCCAGCGGAGTCTCCAACCCATGATGAAGGCCGCGTCGACCCCGCGCACTCCCACGAGGAGGACCAACAGCGCCAACGGGATCAACGCCAACGAGCCGAACAATGCGGCGATCCCCGCGCCGTCGAAGTCGGACACGACATCGATGAGCGACACCACGACCAGAAACAGCGCCCCCAACGTGGCTCCAACCCCGGCCAGAGATGTCAACACGCCGGTGATGCCCAGCAGGATCGCCAGCGGCCAGCGGCCGATGAAATGGCTCAGAGGGCGGGCCAGAATCGGGCTGATGCTGTTGACGCCCAGGAAGATGGTGAGAGCAGCGACGCCCACCAGGGCCAGCACCGCTGCGGTCCCCAAGTCGAGCACAAGTGCCAGCACCATCAGCACCACACCGAAGCCGAGAGTCGCGAAGCGTCCGATAGAGGGAACCAGACGACGGACCCCGAAAGCGTTGCCAACCGCAGCCACCGCGCCGAATGCGAGAATCCACAACCAGTCGTCGCTGGCGATGCCGATGGTCGCAACGATCCAAGAGATGATGGTCACCACCCCGCCTATCGCGACGCGAGCCTCGGGCACATGGCGGGACAGGCGAGCATCCTCGCGCAATGCCGCCATCGGGCTGATCCGCCGGGCTCGCAACGCCGGAGCGACAGCGCTGGCCATGGTCACGCCGATCCCCACAGCGGCTCCCCATATGAACGTCGACGGCTCAAGCAGGAGTTCGCCGCCGCTCGGACCGAAGTCGAGCCGTGACAGCAGCCGGCGCAGCCCCCAGCCGAAACCGATCCCGAGTCCTGTGCCGACCACGGTCGCAAAAACGCCGACCAACAGGGCCTCGCCGAGCAGCGCCCGGGTGACCTGTGATCCGCTCGCGCCGATGGCCCGCAACAGTCCGAGCTCTCGAATGCGCTGGCCGATGAGGATCGTGAAGACGTTGAAGATCACGAAGGCCGAGACCGCCAGGATGACGAAGGCGAACACCAGCAGGAAGGTCTGGAAATTGCCGATGAACTCGTCGAACTCCGCGGTCTGCTCCTCCACGAGCTGCTCGCCGGTGACCAGTTCGATACCCGCGGGCAGGGCGGCGGCCACGGCGCTCCCGATCGTCTCTGAGTCCGAGCCGCGGGTCTCGAAGGTGATCTGGTCGTAACCGGTGCCGAGGTTGATGACCTCACGGGCCGTCGCCGTCTCGAAAGCGACGAGCTTGGCGCCCACGAGCGCGTTCTCATCCGGTGATGCGAAATGGAAGGTGCCGACCAGGGTGAACTCTCCGGGGCCTGCCGGGTTGATGACCGTGTAGGTCTCTCCGATGGCGAAGTTCCCCTCTTCGAATGCGTCGGTGTCGAGAGTGAACTCGCCCGGACCTTGAGGGGGGCGCCCCTGTTGGATGAACAACCCCGGGATCGAACTCTGGTCAGGCCAGTTGACGCCGAGGTTGGGCGCGGGGTTGGCGGTCTGGGCTTCGCCGTCGCCATCGATCGGTACAGCTCCGAACTTGAGTATCTGGGGTTGCACCCCGACAACGCCGTCGATGCTGTTGAGCAGGTCGACGAGATCGTCGTCGAGCGGCGCTCCGACCAGTTCCCGTTCGCCGAAATCGACTTCGGAACGGACCGCGTACTCCGTGTCGCCATCGATGTCCTCGGCGATACTCCCGAAAGTGGCGCGCAGTGAATCGGTGAAGACGAACACGCCGACGGTGAACATCACCCCGAGCGTGACCGCTGAACAGGTGAGGAGGAAGCGAAAGGGCTTGCCTGAGATGTTGCGTCGGATCAGCTTGAAGATCATCAGTGGAGCTGCTTCATCTGGTCGAGGACCTCTTCGGCGGTCGGGTCGAGCAGTTCGTCGACCACCTTGCCGTCGGCCAGGAAGATCACCCGGTCAGCGAAAGCCGCGGCCACGGGATCGTGGGTGACCATTACGATCGTCTGGCCCAGATTGTCGACCGCATCTCGCATGAATTGCAGGATCTCGGTGCCAGACGTGGAATCCAGGTTGCCGGTCGGCTCGTCTGCGAAAATGATCTCAGGACGGCTCGCCAGAGCGCGGCTGACGGCCACCCGTTGCTGCTGTCCACCGGAGAGCTCGCTCGGAAGATGGCTCATCCGATCAGCCAAGCCGACGGTGCCGATGACTTCGTTCAGCCATGCGTCGTCGGGATCGTTGCCGGCTAGATCCATGGGCAGGGTTATGTTCTCGAGCGCCGAGAGAGTCGGCACGAGATTGAAGGCTTGGAACACGAAGCCGACCTTGTCACGGCGCAGCAGAGTCAGATCCCGCTCACTCAGACTCGACAGGTCGGTCGCTCCGATGAAGACCTGACCGCCGCTCAACGTGTCGAGGCCCGCGAGACAATGCATGAGCGTGGACTTGCCCGAACCCGACGGGCCCATGATTGCGGTGAACTTGCCCTGTTCGAAGTATGCGTCGATGCCGTCGAGGGCTCGGACCTCGGTGTCGCCTTCGCCGTAGATCTTCGTGGCGCCGACGGCGAGGGCCGCAGTTGCGGAAGAAGCAGAAGAAACGGGTGCATCGCTCATGAAAGCTCCGGTTCACTAGGGAGAGGATTCGCAAAGCTCCGCACAAGGCTACCCGGGCCGGTACACCACTAGTTGCCCGAATAGTTGCCCGAGTTTGTGCGGGTTCGGGCGCGTAACGTGGCAGAGTCGTGCGATTCTGTGGGATCGGAATCGGATTGGATGATGCACCAAAGAATGAAGGAGCCGAAATGCGCCCGGTGAAGATCGCTACTTGGTCAGAAGTGCCTGATCGTGAACCGGTGGGGGCGCTGGTCGACGGCGTCGACTTGGTGGTCGTTCGTTTCGACGACAACCACTCGGTGCTCTACGGGCGTTGTCTGCACCGTGGCGCGCTGATGGCTGACGGCCGGATCAGCGGCGACAACCTCATCTGCGGACTCCACGGTTGGGACTATGTCTTCCACACTGGGGTATCCAGTTACGACAACACGGAGCGACTCGCCAAGTTCGCATCATGGGTCGAAGGCGATGATCTCCTCGTGGACCTCGACGAGGTCGGCGCATGGACCAAAGAACACCCCCAACCCTTCGATCGAGACGCATACCAGGGCGCTTATCAAGATCCCCACGGCGACCCGGCGGAACCCCATGTCGGGTTGACAAGGCGCTTGGCCAACGAGGGGTTGGACTATCTCGGTCACCACGGACCCGTTGTATCCATGGGCGTCGAGAGAGATCAGCTCCCGAAATGGGACGACATCCAGTTCGTGACGGCGCAATTGGCGCGCAAACCCCAGCTCGATCATGTGGAGGTGGGCACCGAAGTGCTCATCGGCCCCAACGCCGCCGAACCGCTGCGCCTCGAAATTCCCCTGTTCGTAAGCGATATGAGTTTCGGAGCACTCTCTGAAGAAGCCAAGGTGGCGTTGGCGCGTGGCGCAGAGTTGGCAGGAACGGGAATCTGCTCAGGCGAGGGTGGGATGTTGCCCGAGGAAAAGGCCGAGAATTCACGTTATTTCTACGAGTTGGCGAGCGGAAAGTTCGGCTGGTCGATCGACAAGGTCGCCGACGTGCAAGCCTTCCACTTCAAACTGGGCCAAGGCGCCAAGACTGGAACAGGCGGACATCTGCCGGGCGTCAAAGTCCAGGGGAAGATCGCCGAAGTGCGGGGCCTCGAGCCGGGAACCGATGCCATCTCCCCGTCCACGTTCATCGAGTTCGATTGCGAGGACGACTACCGACGTTTCGCGGACCAAGTCAGGGAAGTCTCCGGCGGGTCGCCGATCGGCGTGAAGATGTCGGCCCAGCACATTGAGGACGACATCGACGCCGCACTGCGGATCGGCGTCGACTACATCATCCTCGACGGCCGCGGCGGGGGCACCGGCGCCGCGCCTGTGGTTTTCCGCGACCACATTTCGGTGCCGACGATCCCGGCACTTGCCCGGGCGCGCCGCCATCTCGACAGCCGCGGTCGCCGTGACATCACCCTGGTCATCACGGGTGGACTCAGGACCCACACCGATTTCGCCAAAGCGCTTGCGCTCGGAGCTGACGCTGTGGCCGTCTCCAATTCAGCCATGCAAGCGATCGGCTGTATCGGTATGCGGGCTTGTTCAACCAACAACTGTCCAGTGGGCATCGCCACCCAGAAGCCTGAACTGCGGGCCCGCCTACCGGTAGATGAGGCTGCTCACAGACTCGAACGCTTCTTTGCTGCGGTCACCGAACTGATGTGTGTTCTGGCACGGGCCTGCGGTCACACCCATCTGAGAGAGTTCTGCACTGACGATCTCACCACCTTTGACTCAGAAATGGCCCAACTCGCGGGCATCGCCTATGGAGGAGCAGCAAAATGAGCGACTCGCTTGACGACAGTCCATCGGTTGAAGAGCCCCCTCTGCCACAAGAAGAGTTCTCATGGCACCGGCTCGTGGGCCTCGACGAGTTGCCTCAAGGCCGGGTCTCGACGGTCACCATCGGCCATGAGAGCCTCTGTGTCACCCACACGGCTGAGGGTGGCTACGGCTGTTTGGCCAATGCCTGCCCGCATCAGGCCGGCCCGCTCGGCGAGGGGTCGATCGAAGGGGGCTGGCTCCGCTGTCCATGGCACGGCTACGACTATTCGCCCAAGAACGGGAAACCGCCGGGAGCGTTCTCCGACGCGCCCGCGGCCTACCGGACAGAGGTTCGCGACGACGGGGTGTATGTGGCTCTTCCACATGAAATGGCACGGCCGCTGAGCGTCTCCGACGTCATGGTCGAAACGATGGTCAACTGGGGCGTCACCCATGTCTTCGGGATGGTAGGACACTCCAATCTTGGCTTCGCTGATGCCATGCGTGCGGCTGAGGAGCGCGGCGACCTTTCCTTTATCGGGATCCGCCATGAGGGAGCCGCCTCGTTCGCCGCGACGGCATACGGCAAGCTGACCGGCAAGCTCGCGGCTTGCTTCGCGATCGCCGGTCCCGGCTCGACCAACCTCATGACCGGGCTGTACGACGCCAAGACCGATCGGGCGCCGGTGCTTGCGATATGCGGGCAGGTCCCCAGCAAAGTCCGCGGTCGTGGAGCTTTTCAAGACACGGACCTCTCTGCGGCGTTCGCTGATGTGGCGCGCTATTCGCAAACTGTGCAGGCGACCTCGGACCACGGTGAGCTGATGACTCTGGCATGCAAAACGGCTCTGGTTGAACGCGATGTGGCTCATCTGGTGCTGCCCGACGAGGTTCAGGTGCTCGCGGCGGACGACAACGCACGCGTCGGGTCGCCCGAGGGTCGCAGCGGAGATCGCGAGATCGCGCCGCCGGCCCAGGCTTTGAGCGCGGCGATCGCGGCGATCTCGGCTGCCGACCGCCCCCTTGTCATCATCGGCAACGGCGCCCGTGCGGGGGCCCGCGACGTCGTCGCTTTCGCCGAGGCCATTGATGCACCGGTCGCCACGACCTTCAAGGCGAAGGGTCTGATCTCAGACCAGCATCGCTTGGCGGCGGGCGTGCTGGGGCGCTCAGGCACTCCGGTGGCGAGCTGGTTCATGAACGAGTCCGACTTGATCGTGGCGTTCGGAGTGTCGTTCGCGAACCACACCGGAATCGCCGATTACAAGCCGATCGTGCAGGTGGATTTCGATCCGATGGCCCTCGGCCGGTTTCATCCCGTCGCCGTTCCGGTTCAGGGCCATGTCGGGGTCGTGGCCAAAGCCCTGCTCGAAGGGCTGGAGGGGGTCAACGGCGAGCCGATCGCCCGCAGTGGCGCTGAAGATGAAGTCGCGCAGCGCTGGAGCATCTGGCGCAGTGAGAAGGCCGGCCGACGCCAGGACGATCGCGGCGCTGGGATCGGCGCCGCGGCGCTGTTCGACGCGCTCAGCCATTGTGTCCCGCCCGACGCGATCATGCCGGTCGACGTCGGCAACAACACCTACTCGTTCGGCCGTTATTTCGAAGTTCGTCAACAGGCTGTTCTGATGTCGGGCTACCTCGGGTCGATCGGCTTCTCGCTGCCGGCCGCGATGGGGTGCTGGGCCGCCACGCAGAGTCAGCCGGAGTACGCCAACCGCCCGGTCGTGTCAGTTTCCGGTGACGGAGGCTTCGGTCAGTACGCGATGGAGATGACGACAGCCGTGAAGTACGGCATGAACATCACCCACGTGCTCATGAACAACGGAGAACTCGGCAAGATCTCCAAAGAGCAACGAGCGGCCGACTTCGACGTCTGGCAGACCTCGCTGCACAATCCCGACTTTGCAGCTTTTGCTGAACTGTGCGGCGCCAGGGGCGTCCGAGTGGCTGAGATCGAGCAGTTGCCCTCCGCGATTGCCGAGGCTGTCGCCTTCGACGGTCCCGCCCTGGTCGAAGTCGTCACCGACGCGTTGCTTGTCTGAGAGCCGCTTGTCTGAGAGCCGCTTGTCTGAGAGCCGCTTGTCTGAGTCGAGAGGCACGGCGCCGACCCGAGCAACGGGGCGTAAACCGGTTATAGTGCGGTCTCAATGAGCATCATCACCACGAGTGGCTTGACGATGCAGTTCGGGGCGCAGCATGCCCTCGACTCGCTTGACGTTGATGTTCAGAGTGGCGTTACCGGCCTGGTCGGCGCCAACGGGGCCGGCAAGACGACACTGATGAGCCTGGTGCTGGGATTGCGTGTGCCCACAGCAGGGCAGACACGGGTCCTCGGACTCGACCCGAGGACCAAGGGTGCAGAGCTGCGTGCGCAGATCGGCTACGGACCCGAGCGCAACGTCCTGCCTCAGGACATGCCCGCGTCGGACTTTGTGAAGCACATGGCCGAAGTGCGGGGCATGCCCCGAAACGAAGCCAGAGGCCGTGCAAGCGACGCGCTGTGGCTGGTCGGACTCGGAGAGGAGCGTGCGAGAGCGCTGGGGACGATGTCCACCGGTCAACGTCAGCGGGTGAAGCTCGCGCAGGCCATTGCCTCGGATCCCGCTCTGCTGCTTCTGGATGAGCCGACCGACGGCCTAGACCCCGTCCAGCGTGATGAGATGCTGTCGCTGATCCGCCAGGTCAGCCGTGAATACGGCATCGATGTGGTGCTCTCATCGCATCTGCTCGAAGAAGTCGAGCGGATCTGTGACCACATTGTTGCGCTCGACGCCGGCCGACTCGTCGCCCAGGGACGGCTCGACGATCTCGTCGGAGATGAGCAGGGCGTGGTGGTGGAACTCGCGGAGACTGCTGATCAGGCTCAAGCATTCGACGATGTCGTGAGCCGGTTGTCAGAGTCCCGCCTTGAGGTCCGTCGTGGCGAAGTCGGGTCTCGCATTGAGGTGATCGGGCCTGACGCCGATCTGGTCGCGGACTTGGTGCGTGATGCAGTCGCCGATGCCAACGCCCGGGTCATCCGGATCGAGCGGCGCCGGCGCCGTCTCGAAGACCTTTTCGCGGTGGGAACGCCATGAGCGGCAACGCGAAATCAAGCGCGGATGGAGCCGAGATCCATGACCGGGGCTACCGCAGATACGAGGGGGCCCGATCCGGTGTCGTCGGTGCGGTCCGCTCCCTGGTGTGGCAGACGATTCGCAGCATTCTGGGTCTGGGACGCCCGGCTCGCCACAAGGTCTTTCCTGTGATCGTGGTGGTGATCGCCGCCCTGCCCGCGGTCGTGTTCCTCGGCGTCGCCCTGTTGTTCCGCGACCTCGGCGATGATTCGCTTGTCAACTATTCGGACCTGTTCGGCTTCTCGGTGGCTCCGATCATGATCTATGCAGCGATGGTGGCACCGGAGGCCCTGGTCCGCGACCGCCGCGACGGCATGTTCTCGCTGTACCTGTCGACGCCGTTGACCCGGCCCACCTATGTGGCTGCCAAAGCTCTGGCTGTGCTCGCGGTGATGATGATCATCGCACTCGGTCCGGTCCTGCTTGCTCTTGTGGGCTACACCGTGGTCGGCGACGGTCCCGACGGCGTGGTGGAATGGTTCAAGGTGTTCTTCCGGCTGACCGCGGCCGGCCTGGTTATCTCGGCGGTTCTGGCAGCCGTTTCGATGGCCGGCTCCAGCGTGACTGATCGCCGGGCTTTCGCGAGCGTCGCAGTGATTCTGGTGATCTTCGGCGGGGCGATCGTCAGCAGCATTCTTGTGGACGCCGCAGACTTCTCTAACACCTACGCCCTCCTCGACCCCATGGGCACGGCGGGTGAGACGGCGACGCGAATACTCGGCGAGTCCCCCGAGCAAGGCGGATCAGTGTCTGAGCTGTCGGATATCGACACCGGAGTCGTGTTTTTGGGCACCGCAGCCTGGTTCGCTGCGGGCGCCGGCATTGTTGGCTACAAGTACCGGAAGCTCGAGGCGACATGATGAGCGGTTCTGAGTCATCTCCCGTGCCGCAACCGGTGATCCCCCCACCGCCGCCACCCCCTCCGTCCGAATCCTCCGCAAGGCCGATCGTCGAAGTCGAGAACGTCACCAAGTCTTTCGGCGATGTGGTAGCGGTCTCTGACGTCAGTTTCACTGTCGGGCCTGGCGTGACCGCCCTGCTGGGACCGAACGGAGCAGGCAAATCAACGCTGTTTCGCATGCTCTGTGGCCTCACTGCTCCGTCGCGGGGCGCCGTTCGGGTGCTCGGCGAGAAAGCCCGCGAGCATCGCGAAGTCCGTGGCCGCATCGGACTCGCACCCCAGCAGGACGCCCTGCTGGATCGGTTCACCGCCTATGAGTTCGTCGAGTTGGCCGGCAGGACTCACGGAGTTGCCGACCCGTCGGGCCGGGCGCGCCAGAGTTTGGCGTATGTGGATCTGGATCCCGAAGACCCCAAGAGGGTCGGCGCCTACTCCAAAGGGATGAGACAGCGGGTCAAACTGGCCGCTGCGCTGGTCAACGACCCCGACCTGCTGATCCTCGACGAACCGCTCACCGGCCTAGACCCGGTTCAACGCAACCGCATGATCAGCCTGTTCCATGATCTCGGCGACGGCGGCAAGTGCCTGCTGGTCTCGAGCCATGTGCTTGACGAGGTCGCGCGGATCGGTTCCAACGTGCTGGTGGTAGCGCAGGGGCGACTGGTTGCGTCAGGCGATTATCGGCGCCTGCGGGAGCTGATGGACGACCGTCCCCACCGCATCAGGGTGCAGTCCGATGATGCACGGAAGCTGGCCTCAGCGCTCATCGGACGCGGTGTGGCCGACGGAGCCGCGGTGAGGGAGAACACCCTGCTGATCGACACGCTCAACGTCGATCGCTTCGGCCGCAGTATCGCCCCGATCTCGTCCGAATTGGGTATTCGGCTCCGTGAGGTGGTCCCCACCGACGACGACCTCGAATCCGTCTTCAGGTATCTGGTGGAGCGGCGATGAGCGGATCCGTCTCTGGTTTGCGCGCCATCGTGATCGCCCATCGGCTGCTTGTTCGTCAGCTGGTCACGAGGGGGAGAATCGCCGCACTCCTCGTCGTTGGGATCGTCGTTTCGCTGGTCGTGGCACTGGTTTCACGCGCGGTGGGCGAAGACGAGTCGACCGAAGAGGCCCTTGAGGTCGGTATCGAGGTAATGTCCAACCTGGGCTTCACGATTGTGGTTCCGATCGTCGCTCTGGTGTTCGCCTCAGCAGCATTCGGCGACCTCAAAGAGGACGGCACGCTCGTGTATCTGTGGTTGCGTCCCATGGACCGCTGGCCGATCGTCGTCGGTGCGTGGTTGGCAACGGTGAGTGTCAGCTTGCCGGTGACCCTGGTGCCCCTGACTGTCGCAGCGTTGATTGCCGACGTTGGTTCTGAGCTGGTCTGGGCCACGGTTCTGGCCTGCGTGGTCGGCAACCTCGCCTACTCCGCGGTGTTCATGCTGCTCGGCCTGCTGACGAAGAACTCCGTTGTCTGGGGCATCGGTTACATCCTCATATGGGAGGGCCTGGTGGCGGGCATCAGCGGTGTGGGCGAGAAGCTCGCAATCCGGGGTTATACGCGGTCGATCATCGCCGATCAGACCGGCGTCGACCTGTATCTGGGCGACCTCTCCCTGATGACCGCCATCGTTGTACCGGTTCTGGTGATCCTCGCTGCGTTTGTGCTGTCGACGCTGCGCCTGCGTTCGCTCGACGTCGCCTGAACCGCTCCCAAAACCTTTCCACGCCGCCAGAACACCAGAAACGGTTGCCTGAACGAGTTGACGGGGCGCTCAGCGGCAGGTGATACCCGCTGGGCGCCGCAGCTTTGGCCGGCTGGAGTGACGCAGGACCTGCGGCATAGCCCTCGGCTACCCTGACCGCTTCGGGTGTCGAACGCTCAGCCGGCTAAACCCTGAACCTGAAGCACGCGAACAAACTCGCGACACACCACTAGCCTTGGGCTAACCAATCAGTCGCTGGGGGAATCAATGTCGACGGTAACTGTGCTCATGCCGCACGAGACGATCGAGGTGACCGGACAATGTGTCGATGACCTGGTCCTGGTCGACAGGTCCGTTCTGCCCGACGTGCTCGGCTGGGAGCTGAAGCCCCAGGGATTGTGCCGAGACGACGAGTGTGTTCCGGTGCGTGATCGAGAGTTGCTGCTTCACGGTGACGCTGTTGACCTCTGCGCCGCCGCGGCGGCTGTGGGAGTCGATTCGATGCTCGCCGAGGACACCGATCTCGTAGCGCTCAGCGTGCCCACCTCGGTCCGCAGCGATGCGCTCAAAGGGCGTCGCGCCCCGGACTTCGTTCTGCCTGACCTGAACGGCGAGGATCACTCGCTGGAGCAGTTCGCGGGTCGCAAACGATTACTTGTTGCGTTCGCAAGTTGGTGAGGCTGCCGCTATGACCTGCCCGGGTGGCAGGCACTCAACGATGAGTTGGCAGACGACGGATTCATGGTGATAGCGGTGGCCCTCGACGAAACAGCCGACGACGTCCGACCCTTCACCGAGGGCGTCTCGTTTCCGGTGCTGCTCGACCGAGACCATGTTCTCGCCGAGTTGTATGCGATCAGCAACGTGCCCACCGTGGTCTGGATCGATGAGAACGGCGCCATCGCCCGCCCCAACTCAGCCGAGGTTGGCACCGACATGTTCGTCGATATCACCGGTGTGCGTCCCGATGAGCACATGGATCAAGTCCGCAGATGGGTGCAGTCGGGAACGCTCCCGTCTGACGCGGACACCGAGATACGCGACCTCGACTCCGACGAGATAGACGCGCGCCTGGCGTTTCGGATTGCCGTTCATCTTCGCCGGATCGGTCAACCGTCAGCGGCTGATTGGTTCGCGTCTGCTGTCGAGCTCGCTCCCATGGACTTCACGGTGCGGCGGGCCGCAATGCCGTTGCAGGGCATGGACCCCTTCGGCGATCAGTTCTTCGAGTTGTACGCCGAATGGAAGAGCGCAGGCCACCCCTACCACGGCATTCCCCGCCGCCGGTAGTCCAGATTTCTGAAATCTGCGCGTTCAGCTACATGGTGTGTGGCTAAACGCGCAGATTTGCAGGGAACGGCGCGCGCAGCAGTTTCCTTTGCGCCCGCCTCGACAGGTTGTTCTCCCCACAGGTCAGAACGGCTGTGTCGATCTCACCAGAATTGATGCGGTCGCTCAGAGCGCCGAACAGGTGGATCGGCATCTGCCCGCCGAAGCTGGAATGAGCCGTTCGGCTCGGCTCGATACCGCACTCGCTCGCGGCCAGAGCGGCCGGGTCGCGGTAGCGCCACAACCCGCCCACCCCGCCATCGTGTCGACTCTTGCGCGCCAGTCGCCGGAACCGCAGTCGGCCAGCGCTAGCTCAACAGCTTCCGCCGTCAACGTCGCCGAGTCCGCAGCGTTGCGGATCTCGTTGCCGACGGGGTAGCGAGCAACCTGTCCCACGCCGATGATCACCGGCGCACGCGGGTCGTGTTCGATCACGCAACTCGTACCGGGCCTCACAGGCGGTCCCACATCGAACAAGTGCAGGGATTGGCGATTGTGCCGTGACCGGTGTTGGATGTGCCGGTTTGTGTGCGCCCACAGGAGTCGGTGACGTTGCAGCGGCTAACACTACCGTGTTGGATGTGCCGGTTTGTGTGCGCCCACAGGAGTCGGTGACGTTGCAGCGGCTAACACTACCGTGTTGGATGGTGCCGGTTTGTGTGCCCCCACAGGAGGTGTGATCGATGATGGCTGTTACTCCACAGAGCATTCTGTTGACTGATCGAGTGGCGGTGGTGACCGGTGCCGGGCAGGGCATCGGGGAAGCCACGGCGCTGGCGCTGGCACGGTTCGGCGCCGACGTTGCCGTCTGCGACATGCACGGCGACAGGCTGCCGCCGGTCAAGGCGGCGATCGAAGAGGCAGGCAGACGCTGTCACGCCACCGAACTCGACGTGCGTGACGCATCCGGAGTCGACCAGTGGCTGGGCGATGTCGTCACAGAACTGGGAGCGATCGACGTGCTGGTCAACAACGCTGGGGGAGGCTTCCACTCGCTGTACTCGGGGGTTTCCCCCAAAGGTGAGAGCGTTCTGATAGCGGAGAATTTCTCGACCGTCAGCAACTGTGTGCGTTACGGCACAGGTCGCATGAACGACGGCGCTTCGATCATCAACGTCACCTCAGTGGAGGCATATCACGCAGCTCCCGGTTTCGCGGTCTACGCGGCCATGAAGGCGGCGGTCGAGCAGTTCACCCAGTCTCTGGCCCTCGAGTTGGGGGGCCGGGGAATCCGGGTCAACTGCATCGCCCCGGACATGACCCCGACCCCAGGAGACCGGAGCCTGTCCGAAGCGAGCAGCGCCAAGATCGACGGCATGGAACCCACCCCCCTGCGGCGCATGGGATCGACCGAGGAGAACGCCGCGGTCGTGGTTTTTCTTGCGTCGGACATGGCGAGTTTCGTGACCGGAACATCAATCCCCGTAGACGGCGGCACGATCGCTGCCGCCGCCTGGAAAGTCCGCGATGACGGCACCTTCGCTATGTAGACGAACACCGCGGTGCATCGCGGGTGCCGGATCCACGGGAGGCCGAAGATGACCGAGGCTGACCGATATCGGGACCGTGACGTCCTGTACGCAGGGCGACCCGGTGAGAACCTGCTCATCAGGTCCGCGAATCCGACAAACTATTTCCAGGCGATCAAAACGCCCGAAGCCTGCGAGCAGATCGACGTCGATGCCAAGCTCTTCTTGCCGCCTGCTCGAGGACCGCTGCCCGCGGTGATCCTCGCGCCGGGCAGTCTCGGAGTAGGCGAGAACATCGAAACCCATGCTGCGACCCTTCTCAACGAAGGTTTCGCGGTGTTGGTGCTCGACCCGTTCGGCGCGCGGACAGTCCTGTCGACCGTCGCCAACCAGACTCAGTTCAGCTTCGCCGCCAGCGCTTTCGACGTGGTGGCCGCGCTCGATGCGCTGCGGCGGCGACCAGAAGTCGACCCGACTCGAATCGCCGCGCAGGGGCACAGCAGAGGAGGCGCAGCGGTGATGATCGCGGCTTGTCGACAGTTCGCGGATGCGGTCGGCTCAGCTGACGCTCGTTTCGCGGCGGTCTATGCCGTATACCCGTGGTGCGGCCATCAGTTCCGTGAACCGTCCGTCGGCGCGACCAGAGTGCGGGCGATTGTCGGCGACCAGGATGAATGGTGTTCGGTCCAGGAGGTTCAAGGACAGATCAACGCCATGCGCATGGGTGGAGCCGATGCCGAAGTCCGGGTCGTCCCAGGAGCCCACCACAGCTTCGACCGAGCCGAGGCGCCCAACGTCATCAGCGAGGCACGGGTGGCCCGGAGCGCGCCCACCGTGATGCTGGACGACGACGGAGCGATGTTCGACCCGCGAACCGGGATGGCCGATCCGTCGCTGGTGGACTACGACCTGTTCGTGCACGCGCTGAAACAAGGTTTTGGAACTCAGGGAGCAACTATCGGCAGCCTTGAGGGTCAACCGGAACTGTTCACCGCAGACATGCTCGAATTCCACCGGCAACTTCTCTGAAGACAACCTGAAGACAAAACTTGAAGACAAAGACCTGATCAGCCCACAGCTTCAAGGATTTCCGCGGCGGCACGCGCGGGGTCTTCGAACGGGCCGAAATGGGTGTTGTCGGGCCAGAGCAACTGGCGGGTGTTCGGCAACTGATCAGCCACCAGCTCGGCGATCTGCGAGGGCGGCGAACCGTCGAGCGAGTTGGCGATGGTGAACGGCACGGAGACTGAGCGGATCTGCTCGAACAGTTCAAGATCGGCGCCTTCGAAGACCCGAGCCTCGGTTTCCCCGGAGGTCTTGAGCGTGATGCCCGTGTCGGTCTCAACGAACCCGTGATACACATAGTCGCCGATCACATCGCGACTGACCTTCGCAAAAGGCGCCGCGTTCGCATATCGCTCGATGGCCTCGTCGAATGATTCGAAATGGTGTCGGCGAAAACGTGCGGACTGGGCGAGGTCGTTGCCGCGGCGCTCCGCGTTCACAGGAAAGATCGCCGGCTCGAACACCCATGCGGCAGCGATCAGATGCGGATGAAGGCAGGCAGTTTTCGCGGCCACAGCACCACCCATCGAGTGCCCCGCTACGGCCCAGGAATCAACACCGAGATGCTCGCTGACTGCCAACACATCGTCGGCCATCGAACCCCAGCCGAGGTCCGTGTCGGCGGGCGTGATCGAGTCGCCGTGTCCCCGCAGGTCCGGGGCCCAGACATGGAAGCGGTCACTGAGGTGGTCGGCGACGGCGCGGTAGCAACGACCGTGGAAACCGGTTGCGTGCAGGATCAGCAACTGCGGGCCGCTGCCGCCGAGGTCGTGCAGCGCGACACGCACACCGTTGCTGGAATCGATCAGGGTTGTCACGATGGTTCAGTCGGACCCTCGGGCAGCAGATAGAAACCGTCGTCGTCCGCGGCGACGTCGAGCACTGCCAGGAAGCGCCCGTTGCCCACGGTCATGGCGCACAGAGCGGTCAACTCGATGACCTCCACGTCAGAGAAGCAAGTACGGACCTCGGCCATGAACTCGTCGTCGATCGAGTGATGGTTCCGAGCGAAGCGATCGGCGAACTCGCCGGCAATGCGCTCACGCTCGGTCAGACCCTCGATATCGGGCGCTGCGCCGATCGAACAGGCCATGACCTCCTGCACGGCCTCCTCGTCGAGCCCCTGCTCGGCGGCCTTGGGCGAGCGGGTGTTGAGGCACACCCCGCAGCCGTTGGCCACCGCGACCCGCAGACGGGCGATCTCGCGCAGCCTGGCCGACAGAGAAGTCTTCTCGTACACCGCGTTGGCGAAAACCCACATTCCCTTGGCCACGTCTGGTTGCATCATCAGCAACCGTTCCCGCTCCAGCCCTTCACCGTCCACCACATCAATTCGTGCCATGGTTCAATCCTAGAAGCGTCGAGGGGTCAAGGCATGATCCAGGCCGGCGCCGCGCTCATGTGAGCACGTTGGGGCGGCCCAGGCCCTGAGCCTCGCACATGGCCATGTAAGCGGCGTAGATTCCTTCGGCGTCGGTGATCGACTCGACGTTGCCTTCGGCGTCGAGGTTGAGGTTCGAACCGTAGATCTGGAACCACACATCGGTCAGTTCGGTGTTGTCATCGAGCACGCTGAGGGTGTGCTCCGACCCCGCGGGTTCATACAGGAACGAGCCCGCACGGTTCACGTAGCCGTACTCGGCGTACTTCCAAGACCCGGTCAACGTGTAGCCGTACACCTGGCCCGTGTGCTTGTGTTTTTGGACCACGACTCCCGCTGCGAAGCGATTGCGCACGATCCAGAGACCCGCCTCGATATCGGCTTGCACCAACTTGAGTTCAACGCCCGTGCCGGTATCGACCCAGGGGATCTCTTCCTCGCCGAGGTGGAATGCTTCTGTCATGGCGTGCCAGCGTAATCGGCTGCGGCCGCTCAGCTTAAACCGCAGGCCGAGAGAGCCACTGTCGGTGGTGTTGCTGTCAGGCCGTGAGAGCTGCTGTCGGTGGTGTTGCTGTCAGGCCGTGAGAGCTGCTGTCGGCGGCGATGCTGACTGGCCGATGCTGCTTAGCGGCGGGTTGTGCTGCGCTGACCGGCACGAACGCCACTGTCGGCGGTGATGCTGTCAGGCCGTGAGAGCTGCTGTCGGTGGTGTTGCTGTCAGGCCGTGAGAGTCGCTGTCGGCGGTGATGCTGACCGGCCGATGCCGCTAGGCGACCCCGGCGGCGTTCAGGGCCCGTTGCGTGAAGACCCGTGCCAGATGACGGCGATAGTCGGCGTCGGCATTGAGGTCCGAGGGTGGTTGCAGCCCTTCGGCGGCGACCGCGGCAGCGTCGGCTGCCGAAGCGCCCGAGGCGACGGCAGCTTCCACCGCGGAGGCCCGCAACGGGGTGGAGCCCATGTTGACCAGGCTCACACCCGCGCCGGCGTTGGCCACTGCGACGCCGACGATCGCCCAGTCCTGGGCCCGACGGTTGAACTTCTGATAGTTCCAACCGGCGCCACCGGCGGGCACCCGCACCTCGACGATCATCTCGTCATCGGCGAGCGCCGACTCGAAATACCCGGTGAAGAAGTCTGTGGCCGCGATCTCGCGGTCACCACCCGGGCCGCGTGCGACGATCGTGCCGCCCAGAGCGAGCACCGCGGCCGGCAGATCCGAGGCCGGATCAGAGTGGGCCAGAGTGCCGCCGAGGGTGCCCCGATGGCGCACCGCGGGGTCACCGACCAGTGCCGCCACCGATGCCATCATCGGGCAGGACTGCGCCAGGAGCTCCGAATGCTCAAGCTCGCTGTGACGGGTGAGCGCCCCGATCGAGATGGTTCCGTTGTCGGCGTTGATGTAGCGCAGGTCGTCCAGCCTGCCCACATCGACAAGCACCGTCGGCGTCGCCAGACGGAACCGCATCATCGGAATGAGGCTGTGGCCGCCGGCCAGGAGTTTGGCCTCGTCGCCATGCTCAGTGAGCAGCGCGACTGCGTGTTCGGCCGATTCGGCCACCTTGTAGTCGAAACTTGCGGGAATCACGACGCACCTCCTTGGGCCTCGTTGATGGCTCTCCAAACTGTCTGGGGCGACGCCGGCATCGCCATATCGGTGACGCCCATGGGTCTCAGAGCATCGACCACGGCGTTGATCACAGCCGGGGTTGCGGCGATGGTGCCGGCTTCGCCGATGCCCTTCACCCCCATCGGATTGGTCGGACTCGGCGTGACGTGGCTGGCAACCCGGTAAACGGGCGCTTCGGCAGCCGACGGCACCAGATAATCGCCCAGGTTCACAGTCACGATCTGCCCGTCCTCTGTGTAGACGGCGTCCTCATAGAGTGCTTGGGCTGCTCCCTGCAGCACGCCTCCGTGGACCTGACCCTCGACGATCATCGGGTTGACCTGATTGCCGCAGTCATCGACGGCCACATAGTCGACAATGCCGACGTCACCGGTGTCGGTGTCCACCTCCACCACTGCGATGTGGGTGCCGTTGGGGAACGTGAAGTTGGGCGGGTCATAGGTGACGTGCGCCTCAAGGTTCGGCTCCATCCCGTCGGGCAGGTCATGGGCGGTGAACGCTGCGAAGGCGATCGCCGCGAATGGCGCCGCGGCGGTCGGTGTGCCCTTCACCTGGAACGCGCCGTCGACATACTCGAGGTCGTCCTCGTTGGCCTCGAGCTGGTGAGCGGCGATCAACCGGGCCTTGTCAAGGACCTTGTCCGTCGCCATGAACACCGCGGTGCCGCCGACTGAGAGCGACCGTGATCCGTAGGTGTCGAGACCGGTCGGACTGATCGCGGTGTCCGAATGCAGCACCTCGACGTCGTCGGGGTCGATGCCTAGCTTGTCGGCGACGATCATCGACCAGGAAGTCTCGTGGCCCTGCCCGTGTGGAGTCGAACCGGTGATGACCTGCACCTTGGCGGTGGGCAGCACTCGCACGGTGGCTGCCTCCCAACCCCCGGCCCCGTAGTTGAGCGACGCCAGCAC
This sequence comes from Acidimicrobiaceae bacterium, assembly GCA_028819005.1. Taxonomy (GTDB): domain Bacteria; phylum Actinomycetota; class Acidimicrobiia; order Acidimicrobiales; family Aldehydirespiratoraceae; genus VXYK01. Next base: position 32,442 of record JAPPMP010000043.1, on the reverse strand, counting down.
CCGGCTCGGGGCGAGTCCGCACATCTCGACGTAGCTCGAGAAGCCGATCCCGATCTGACGGCTCGACCCGTCGGCTCGGCGCTGCGCCTGGGTGGCCCGCACCCCTTCGAGCCCGGCCATCTCCACAGCCTTGTCGAGCACCGCCTGGTAGTCGCCGCTGTCGAAGATGAGCCCGGCGCAGGATTCGTACGGGAAAGCGTCGGCCGCGATGAAGTTGCGCGAGCGGATCTCCTCGGGCGTCACGCCGACCGCGACCGCCAACGAGTCCATGGCGCGCTCGATCGCGTAGGTCGCCTCGGGGCGCCCCGCGCCGCGGTAGGCGTCGGTTGGCGTCTTGTTGGTGAACACCGAAGTGCACTCGAACGAATAGTGGGCGATGTCGTAACAGCCGTGATACAGGAACCCGCCGAGCAGCGGCACCCCTGGGGTCACCAACTGCAGGTAGGCGCCCATGTCGGCGAGCAGCTTGACCCGCACAGCCTGCACTCTGCCCGTGTCGTCCGCGGCCAGTTCGATGTGTTGAACCTGGCCGCGGCCCTGGATCGTGGCCGTGGCCGCTTCGCTGCGGCTCTCGGTCCAGCGCACGGGCACGCCCCGGTCCATCGCCAGCGCGCTGCACAGGATCTCTTCGGCGTAAACGTTGAGCTTGCAGCCGAAACCGCCACCCACCGAGGGAGCGACGACCCTGATCTTGTGTTCGGGGATCCCCAGAGTCACCGCGGTCATCACTTTGAGGATGTGCGGGATCTGGGTGGCCGAGTACAGGGTCAGCTCACCGGAGGCGACACCCGGCGCGGCGATGACGCCGCGCGGCTCCATCGGCGCAGGTATCAGCCGCTGCTGAACGTAGCGTTCGCTGACCACGTGAGCGGCGTTGGAAAATGCCTCTTCCACCGCTTCGGGGTTGGGGATCAACGGCCAGGTGTAGCTCTCGTTGGTGCCGAGATCTTCATGCACGAGCGGTGCGCCGTCGGCCACGGCAGCTTCGACGTCGACAACCGCAGGCAGCGGGTCGTAGTCGACCGAAACAGCAGCCGCTCCGTCGGCGGCTGCGTAACGCGAATCGGCGAGTACCACGGCCACGGCGTCACCCACATATTTGGCGACACTGGTGGCAACCGGCAGGTGCGCTGGGTTGCGCATGTCGTCGGTGACCGGCCAGGCGCACGGCAGGGCGCCCTCACCCCACAGGGGCGCAAGATCAGCACCGGAGAGCACTTCGGTCACCCCGTCGATTTCGAGCGCGGCGCTGCCGTCGACGCCGAGAATCGTGGCGTGAGCTTCGGTGGAGCGCACAATCCCGACCCAGACCTCGCCGTGAAGGCTCATGTCGTCGATGAACTGCGCTTCGCCGGTCAACAACTCCGGGTCTTCCCGCCGCAATCGCGGCCTGCCCATATGGCTAGCAGAGTCCATATGGGTTGCGGGATCGTCGGTCATTGTCATGATTCGCTCCCTTCTGATCCGGAACCGGCCACCGCGAGGACGGCGTTCACAATGTTCTGATAACCGGTGCATCGGCACAGGTTGCCTTCGAGCCCGTGGCGCACACCCTGGTCGTCGAGGTCGGGGTATTCCTCGACTAGGGATATTGCGGCCATCACCATGCCAGGCGTGCAGTAACCGCACTGCAGAGCGTGATGTTCATGGAACGCCTGTTGCATCGGATGCATGGTGCCGTCGGAGTCGGCGACGCCTTCAATGGTGGTGACGTCGGCCCCGTCGGCCTGGACTGCGAACATGGTGCAGGACTTCACGGACTGCCCGTCGACAAGCACGGTGCATGCACCGCAACTGCTCGAGTCGCAGCCGATATTGGTGCCTGTCAGCCGTAGATCGTCGCGTAGTGCATGCACAAGCAGCGTGCGAGGCTCCACTTCGAGGTTTCGTTCGGTGCCGTTGACGGCCAAAGTTATTGACTCCATAGTTGTTGACTCCATGCGTCTCCCCTGATGGTGGACCTTTGAGGTTGACCTTTGAGGTTGAAATGTTGTCGCGTTGAAGCGAACATGTCCAGTGCCTTCGCCAGTTCTTTTCTGATGACGTGCGAAAAACGCGTTGTGAGTCGGATCCGGGCCGGATCGGAGTCAGTCCGGCGGGTCGTTGTCGTGTTGACGAAGGAAGAGCTCGAACTCAGCGGCGATATCCTCCGAGGTCGGGAGACTCGATTCCGCCTGGGCGTCGTAACGCTGTTCGAGGGCTTGCACGTACTGGACGATCTCGTCGTTCTCGGTCATCGCCTCGTTGATCTGCTCCTCCCAGTCGAGGATCTCCCTGTCGAGCTTGGCCCAGTGGGTCGGCAGGCCCGTGACCCGCTCGAAACGCTCGAGCAGAGCGCGGGACGCCTTGGGATTGGGAGCGCCCGACACGTAGTGAGGCACGCCGGCTCGCAGCGACACCGCGGGGATCTTGACTGTGTCGAGGCGTTGGTGGAGGGCCCCGACGATTCCGGTCGGACCCTGATACGAGGGCAGGTTGAGGCGCAGCAGCTTGCCGAGCTTCGCATCGGTGGTTGATCCGGTGATCGTCGGTGGGCGGGTGTGGGGGACCTCGGCGATCATCGCGCCGAGCGTGATCACGAGTTTCACGTCGAGCCGTTCGATCACCTCCAAGACCGCGTCGACGAAGGTCCGCCAACGCAGATGGGGTTCCACGCCCTCGATGAACACGAGGTCCCTTCGTTGGTTGTCCAGCGCCAGACAGTGGACGTCGTTGGCGGGCCATTCGACGACTCGCCGGCCTTCGGGCCCGATGCGCAGGTTGGGCCTGTGTTCGTTGAAGTCGAAGAACTCGTCGGCGTCGATGCTGGCTAGGTGGGTGGCTTGGGGGCCCCGCATCGCCTCGACAGCGGCGGTAGCGGCGCCGCCGACGTCGAACCAGCCGTCCCAAGCCGTGACCAGAATGGGTGAGCGAAGCGGCCTCGGCGGGTCGCTGTGCCAGAGGAGTTGCTCCATACGGGACTCAGGATAAGGGGGTTGTTGTTACGGGGCGTTGCCGGATCCGCGTGTTGTTGTCGGGTGTGGCCGGAGCTGCGTGTTGTTGTTGCGGGGCGTTGCCGGAGCTGCGTGTTGTTGTTGTCGGGTGTGGCCGGAGCTGCGGGCTTCAGGGCATGGAGCTGTTGACGGCGGAGATGATCGCCCTCAACGAGGCGCTGACGATCGACTCGTGCAGGCCCACGCCCCAGACCAGGTTCCGGGCGCCGGTGTCTATCGCCACGTAGGCAGCGGCGGTGGCGTCGGAGCCGAGGCCGAGTGTGTGCTCGGTGTAGTCCGCGATCTTGCCCTGGAACAGGCCGGCTGTCCTGAGCGCGTCGACGAAAGCGTCAATCGGGCCGTTGCCCTCGCCCGAGACCATGCGTGCTTCGCCGTCGACGATGAGTTTCGCTTCCAGGGTCGTGAGTCCACTGTCGATGGTGTCGCTGGTGGCGCGATGGCCGATGATCTCAACTCTGGCGTCGGTGGGCTCCACATAGTCGGCCATGAAACGCCGGTGGATCTCGTAGGAGGTGATCTCTGTGCCGGCGTCCTCGGCAACCTCCTGGATCGTGTTGGCGAAGGCGACCTGGAGGCCGCGGGGCAGGTCGAGTCCGTACTCGTGCAGCAGCACGTAGGCGACGCCGCCCTTGCCCGACTGACTGTTGACCCGAACAACGGCCTCATAGGAGCGGCCCAGGTGGCGAGGATCGATCGGCAGGTAGGGGACGTCCCAAGAGTCGTAATCGCCCCGGAGCTCCTCGCCGGGCCGCACATCGTAGATGTCGGCCATGCCCTTCTTGATGGCGTCCTGGTGACTGCCTGAGAACGCGGTGTAGACGAGGTCGCCGACATAGGGGTGCCGTGGATCGATGGTCATGCGGTTCGAGAACTCGTATACCCTGCGCATCTCTTCGATGTCGCTCATGTCGAGCATCGGATCGACGCCCTGGGTGAAGAGGTTCAGGGCGATGGTGGCCACATCGACATTGCCGGTTCGTTCGCCGTTGCCGAACAGGGTGCCCTCGATTCGGTCGGCGCCGGCCATGAGGCCCATCTCTGCGGCTGCAACGGCTGTGCCTCGGTCGTTGTGGGGGTGCAGCGAGAGAATCACTGAGGAGCGGTCGCGGATCACGCGGTTGAACTGCTCGATCATGTCGGCGTACAGGTTCGGCGTCGACATCTCCACGGTTGCGGGCAGGTTGAGGATGATCGGATTCTCCTGGGTCGGCCCGAAGACGTCCATGACTGCTTCGCACACTTCGACCGCGAAGTCCGGTTCGGTTCCGGTGTAGCTCTCGGGACTGTACTCCCAGCGAATCGACTCGGGGTTGGCTGATCTCTCAAGCCCCTGCCGGCAGACCTTGGCGCCGTTGACAGCTATGTCGACGATGCCCGCGCGGTCGGTGCCGAAAACCACGCGTCGTTGCGTGGTCGACGTCGAGTTGTAGAGATGCACGATCGATCTCGGGGAGCCTTCGATTGCTTCGAAAGTGCGGTTGATCAGGTCATCCCGAGCTTGGGTGAGCACCTGGATCGTCACGTCGTCGGGGATCTCGTCGCCCTCGATCAGCTCGCGCACGAAGTCGAAGTCGGTCTGGGACGCGGCGGGGAACCCGACCTCGATCTCCTTGAAGCCGATTGCGACCAGCAGGTCCCACATGCGCTTCTTGCGGGTGGAGTCCATCGGATCGACCAGTGCCTGGTTGCCGTCACGCAGGTCGACGGAGCACCACAGCGGGGCCCGCTCGATGCGTTTGTTCGGCCAGGTGCGGTCGGCAAGCTCGACCGCGGGGAACGGGCGGTACTTCTCAAACGGCATCTTGCTCATGATGGTCTCCATCGTGGGTTGGGCTGTGGGGCGGGTCGTTTGCTCGGTCTCGAGTTCGTGCTCTAAAAGCACGAAACCCCCCGGCACGAGGCACGAGGGGTTCGGCGAGCGCCGGTATGTGGCGCTCGCCTACAAGAGAAGAAGCAGGTTAGTGGTGCAATTCACGCATTCAATGAAACCAGGTACCGCCACAATTTGCAACCCCCGCCCAGCTGTGGAGCGTCCTAGGGTGGGGGTTGGTATGACTGAACCGGTGATGATCGGCGATATTGCGGACGCCCTTGGTCTGGGGGATCACGAGTTGGTGTCGTTGGTCGGGGGAGGGGGCAAGACGACGGTGTTGTTCGCTCTTGGTGCCCAGCTTCGCGGCACGGTCGTGCTGACTACCACGACGAAGATGGGGCGTGAGCGAACGGGTGGATTGGAGCCGCTCTTGGCTCCGAGCGATGAAACGCTGCTGGGCGAACTGGCAGATCGGCGGGTGGCGTTGGCGTGGCGGGCCGTCTCAGACCACAAGGCTCTCGGCGTGGAACCCCACGTCTGTGACCGCTGGTTCGAAATGGCGGATCACGTGGTGGTCGAGGCCGATGGTTCTAGACGAATGCCCTTCAAGGCTCCGTTGGAATATGAACCGGTGGTGCCCGCGCAAACCACTGTGTTGGTCGCTTGTGTCGGTGCCGCGGCGCTCGGTGCGGTGATTTCTGATCAGTGTCAACGCCCCGAGCGAGTTGCCGCCCTCGCCGGGTGCTCAGCGGAGGACCAGTTGACCCCGCAACGTTTGGCCGCCGTGCTGTTGAGCGATCGAGGGTCCCGCAAGGACTGCCCGCCGTCGGCCCGTTTCGCCGTTGTCATCAATCAGGTCCTTCCCAGCCACCACCGATACGTCGCTGATTTGGCCGAACTCGTTGCCTGCCAGGCGCAGTTGGCCTGCATCGCCCCCTTCTCGCCGAAAGATTCTCCAGAGTCGGCTGCTGCTGGTTGATCTCACACGTAGGTGCCGGTGGGTGTTGGGAGCACCGAGGACGTTCAGGGGTGCGCATAGGCAACACAGATCTGGGCGGACTTTGTTCCGACCGCTGGCAGCGATGACAAACCGCGGGTGAAAACCCGACCTACATCAAGAAACTGAGCGGGCGTTGAGAGCGACAGAGATCGCGCGGCGAGACGCTCGCCCCAAACCCGACCTACATTGAGGAACTGAGCGGGCGTTGAAAGGGCTTGAACACGTACCAGCCCCTGACCCGGTCGCAACTCATCCTGAGAAATGGAGCAACCGGGCTTGGGCTTCGGTAATCGAAGCCCACAACGCGGAGCACGCCGCCTCCGGAGGCTCCGTTGAGCATCCCGAGCTAGAGGGGGCTTTATTGTCTGCCCGTGTTGACGTAATCACTGCTACGGAAGAAACGCGGCACACCTGCGGATGAGCGCTTCAGGAACCCAGAGCCGCCAGGCCCGACGGGTGTTGTGGAGCTGGTTGCCGCCTAGTGCGCAGCCGCGACCACGGCCCAGTCGAGGATCTTCGTACCGTCGCCGGTAGTCGGCAACTCCTCCGTGTCGGGCCGCTGAGTGGAGCCCTTGGCCCGCACAGCGAACATTTAGGTTTGTCAGTGCGAACCTGCGGTAGGCTAGAAACGCTGATACCAATTTTTCCCATCTTTCCTTGGTATTGGGATATACCGACACCCCAGCATTCGTAACAGCGCCGGAAGCTCGGCTTCCCACATCCGCGCACTACGGTCACATAACATCTCTGAGGTCACATGACACGGATCTCAATTGGTTGAAAACGCCTTACGAAGAAGGCGCCTAAGTTCTGTGTCTTTGGCGAGAGCGTTCGGTGTTCCGCCGAAGGAACAGATCGCGTCCATAAGGTCTCGGGCCACAGGTCTGGTGATCTTGGGGTCAAGAATCTCCAACAGTTCCGTGTACTTCGTCTTGGGGATGTCCCATCTAAGTTTGCTCTGGACTGTCTCGTTGAATAATTCTCTCATGGCCAACTCGGCTTCTTTCGGGGAGAATCGAGACACCATGTTGCGGTAGTAGGGGTCCGCGTTCCAGGCTATCCCATTGCCATTGGTCAGGAAGACCTCAACCAGCGCTGCCACATACGGTGCTCTGCTAGCTTTTGGCACTTTCTCACCGGCGAGTGAGTCGAGTCGGCGCGCTGGGCCTGGCTCTGTATGGAAGTTGTTGAAGCTGCGGTGAGCTAGGAGGAGGTCATCGATAGCGGTACCCAACTCGGCTACCCTTACCGCGGTCGGGAGGTACGCCGATGCACTCACGACATTCAGAAGCTGACGTGCCAGGTTGGCTTGGTCGTGGTCGCCGTTCGCTACGAAACGCCCGTAGCGCATCCCAAAGTGTTGCTTCTGATTTTCGCCCACCAGTGGCCAGAGCTTAGGCAGCAACATTCGAACACTATCCCGAGCGGGCTCGGCCGAAGTTGGCTCTACGTAGATACCGAATAGTCCCGCGGCGATGTTGTCAGCTTGGACCTGGTTGAGGCCCTGAAAGAACTCCGCGGTGGCTTTCGCTGTTGTAGCGTCCACCTTGCCGCTCCGGACATTTTGGAGCAGTCGTTTCGTCTCTGCGACATCATTCGACTCTGGGAGCGTGATCACTTCTCGGATGCACGTCTGAAGGTAGCCAAGAAGTTGCAGCGCCATGACATCGTTCTGATTCGGATGAGCTGCGCTAGCGTGGTTGCGCATGTACCGGATCAGGTCCAGTTGCTGGTAGCCGACATCAGAAACTAACTCCATCTCGCGGCTCGCGCGGATGAGTTCCTGATCCTCAACACGGCTCAGATCCTCCTCAGTACGCAGATTCTTGCGTCGTTCTGGCGATGTGACAGCAACGTCGAAGAAGTACGCCAGATCGTAAGAGGCTATGCGGCGGCGCAATTCGGCGACTGTCTCATCCCACAGATAGTTCAGCGCGGCGTCGAACAACCCGGCTCCGACCGCAGCGAGGAACTTGGACAGGTAGAGGGATCGGCCGCGGTCGGGCATCTCGATGAGGTCGATGGCGCTCTCGAAGTTGTTGAACACCACATGGCGTTCATTGATACTCACAAGCACACCGTCACTCGGAAGTCCAATGTTGCTCAGTTCCGTGAGCATCGCTTGTTCGAAGTCAGCGACTAGTTCATTCAGGCGCGCGGGCTGCTGAGAGGACGTAGACTTCGGAACAAGGCTGGTCATCGAGCCATTGTATTGGAGATCGTGTTGAGATCGCCTCGGCATCAGCTCTTGCCTGCGGGAATGCAGAGTGCGACGAGCATTGCTTGTAGGAGGTGTCAATTTGTGGGAGGCCAGGTGTCATACCCAGGTTGCTAGCGTCAGACTTGTGAGTGAGAAATTAATTCGACCCAATGAAGGGGATCGCCCGTCTCGGGAGCGGCGCGATGTAGCGTCTGTTCCGATGGTGCGCTTACCTGGATTCGGCTCGGAGTGTCCGTATCGGCGGGTGAGCGCGGATGACGGGTCGCCGCTGGGTGAATTGGGAGAGTCTCTGCTGATATGCGGGACGGCCTCAGCCGGCCTCGATCTGTTGCCGGATCACAGCGTTCGCACGGTGGTTACTTCGCCGCCGTACTGGTCGTTGCGCGACTACGACATGGCGGATCAAATCGGGCGCGACGATGCTCTGGGAGACTACGTCAAGAGCATCGTGGTGACCTTTGACAAATTACGCCGCGTGCTGAGCGACGACGGCACTGTGTGGCTCAACGTGGGTGACAGTTACACATCGGGCAACCGCCGGTATCGAGCGCCTGACCGGAAGAACCGTGCGCGGGCAATGAACGTGCGTCCGGCGACACCAGAGGGCTTGAAGCCCAAGGATCTGATTGGGGTTCCCTGGCGTCTAGCGTTCGCGTTGCAAGACGCAGGGTGGTGGCTGCGCTCGGAAGTCATCTGGAACAAACCCAACGCGCATCCCGAGTCAGTGCGTGATCGTCCGACCAAGGCTCATGAGACAGTTTTCTTGCTGTCCAAGAGCGAGAAGTATTATTACGACACGGACGCCGTTCGGGGACCGAACGGGCGAAGGCTGCGCACGGTATGGGATGTCAACACTGAGCCTCGTCGGCGCAGTGACAGCGGAGTGGACGACCACCCTGCGGTGATGCCTATGACGCTGGCAACTCAGTGCGTGAGCATCACCAGCGAACCCGGCGACATCGTGCTTGATCCCTACGCGGGGTCCGGCACGACGCTACTAGCGGCCCGAAAGCTCAATCGTCGCTGGGTCGGTATCGAGCTCAACCCGGTATTCGTCGACCTCATCGAACGTCGCTTGGCGTCGTGAGCGATCGCGAGGCCGTCAAACGGCAGATCGACGAGCTTTCGCCAATGGGTGTACGGTTCGTTGCTCGCATGGTCGACTCAATGGCCAACCCTCCACAGCCGCTTGCTATCAGCTCCTTGAGATTCCGAGCGCTATCTTCGCTTCGCTCGCCAATGCCAAGGTGTCGGCGTTCAAGGCTGACGGCCCCACTATTGATTGCGCCTATGGTGGGCATACCGTCGCGGCTCGTGTGTCGCTCGATCGATCAGACGCCAAGACAACCGTAAAGCAGATGCTGCTGGCAGCCTGCGATGTGCATGCTGAATGGGAACTCACCTGATCGTTGCGATCAGTGTTCGGACCGCTCAGGGCGCGGCGGCGATCACGGTCCAGTCGAGGATCTTCGTGCCGTCGCTGCCGGTAGTCGGCAATCCTTCGGTGTCTTGGCGCTGAGCGAAGCCCTCGACCTGCACCGCGAAGGCCCGGCCTGTGCGCGCCGGTGCGACGTCGACGAGCGTGTGGCGGAACGACAGCAGGTCGCCCTCGAACGCCGGGCCGGTGTGGTCGCATTGGTGCCAGCCGACAACGGTGGCCATGCCCGGCAACACCCGTGACAACGACGCTTGGGCGAGTCCCACCACGTGACCGCCGTAGACCAGCCGTTGCGGATACGGAGACTCTTCGGCGTCACGGTGGACCATCGCCAGGTTGTGGGTCAGGCGCACCAGTGTGGTGGCGCCGGCGATCACGTCCCTGGTCGGATCGGTGATCGTCTCGTTGGCAGGCCATTCGGTCGGCAGTCCCAGGGCGGCGAAGTCCCAGTCCGGTACCAACTCGGCGTAGGAGCCGAGGTCGAGATCGCCGGTTGTGCCCAGGTCGTCGGCGTGGCCGGGCACTGCATCGTCGTCGAGTTGGGGGAGCATCGGGCAGCGTTGATAGACGACTGCCGGTTCGCCGTTGGCGTAGGTGACGACATCGATGAGCACTTTGCCGCGCCGCTCGCGGCCCGGCTGGTGCGAACCGTCGGCCAGGCCGGCAACCGTCACCGAAGTCTCCAAAGAGTCGCCGATCATCACCGGACGCAGCAGCCGCACGTCGCGGTAGAAGAGGTTGGCGATGGCCCGACGGCTGACCGTGGTGCTCTGGCCGATGGATAACTGCATCACCAGTCCCGGACTGGCCAGACGACCCACCCGAGGAGTTGGCCTAGCCGACGTGCGGTATTCCTGTTGGACAAACCCTTGCCCGGCCCGCCGCACCGGGGTGGACGTGACAGCACGGCTCACCCGGTCATCGAGCACCGTCGCCAAACGTTCGCCCACCAGCGACTGATAAAGAGCGGCGACGCCATCGTCGATGGTCACCGAAGGTTGGCGCGGCAACTCCTGACCGACAGAGAGTTGGTCATAGAACGGGCCGTCGAGAGGGATCACAGATTGGCTGTTTCGTTTTCGATTCGGGCTTCGATGTGAGCTCGGGCACCCTGCATGAGGCTGGGAATATGAGCTGAGGGCCAGAGCCCGTCGTGAGGCTTGTACTGCTTCAGGACGGTCTTGGCGATGGTGTTCTTGTGCACCTCGGTGGGTCCGTCGGCGATACCCATGACGGGCACTGACATCCACATGCTCGCCAGAGGCATCTCGTCGGTCACGCCGAGGGAGCCGTGCGAGTGCAGCGCCCGGTAGACCACATCCATAAGCACCTTGGGTGTCTCAACTTTTACTCCGGCGATGTGTTGGCGGATCTTGGCGTAGTCGCCCTCCTTGTCGATCAGCCAGGCGGTGTGCAGAACCTGAAGCCGGAACTGCTGAATCTGGATCCACGAGTCCGCCACCCAATGTTGGATCGACTGCTTCTCGGCGATCAGCGACCCTTTCGTCTCTCGCGAGAGCACTCGTTCGCACATCATGTCGAGTGCGCGCTGTGCCATGCCGACCGAACGCATGCCGTGATGGACTCGCCCGCCGCCGAGTCGGGTCTGGGCGATCTTGAAACCGCTGCCCTCGTTGCCGAGGAGGTTCTCGGCGGGCACCCGCACATCGTTGAAACGCAGGTAGGCGTGGCCGGCGCTGTCGGCCGATGCGCTGCCGCCGACATGGCTGTTGCGCACCAGCTCGAGGCCTTCAGCCCCGTGGGGAACGAGCATCATCGACGAGCCCTTGTAGACCGGCACATCAGGGTTGGTGATCACCATGGCGATGAGGAAGTCGGCGAACCTGTAGTTCGAGGCGAACCATTTCTCGCCGTTGATGACCCACTCGTCGCCGTCTCTGCGGGCACTGCAGGTGAAGTAGTTCGGGTCGGACCCGGCTTGAGGCTCGGTCATCGCGTATGCGGTCGAGATCTCGCTGCGCAGCAGCGGTTCGAGGTAGCGCCGCTTCTGCTCGTCCGTGCCGTAATGGGCGAGCACCTCCGCGTTGCCCGAATCGGGCGCCTGGCATCCGAACACCGAGGGCGCCCAGCTCGACCGGCCGAGGATCTCGTTCATCAGCGCCAGCTTCACCTGTCCGTAGCCGCGCCCGCCGAGTTCCGGGCCGATGTGGCAGGCCCACAGTTCCTTCTCCTGCACCTGCTCCTGCAGCGGTCTGACCAGAGCCTGGGCGGTTTCGTTCTTCTTGTCGTAGGGTGATGCCTCCCCGCGGAAATAGAGGTCGAGGGGTTCGACTTCTGAGCGGACGAACTCTTCGATCCAGTCGAGTTTCTCTTGAAACTCAGCTTCAACTTCGAAGTCGATTGCCAATGTGTGGACCTCCTGGGGCTGCGGCGTCGGCGGCGCTGCGTCAGCAGCGGACATTACCGCCAGTTGCCGATGCGAGCCTTTTCGAGCAGGATCGACTTCGCTGTACTGGCGCTTGTCGGGCCGGTTGTCGGCTTAGTTGCCGGGGCTTGTTCGAGTTGGCGGGCGGCGGATAGGCGGAGGTGTTTGTCGGGCCGGTTGTCGGCTTAGTTGCCGGGGCTTGTTCGAGTTGGCGGGCGGCGGATAGGCGGAGGTGTTTGTCGGGCCGGTTGTCGG
>JAPPMP010000043.1:2552-20236 GCA_028819005.1 Acidimicrobiaceae bacterium | reverse complement strand
GTTCGAGTTGGCGGGCGGCGGATAGGCGGAGGTGTTTGTCGGGCCGGTTGTCGGCCTAGTTGCCGGGGCCTGTTCGAGTTGGCGGGCGGCGGATAGGCGGAGGTGTTTGTCGGGCCGGTTGTCGGCTTAGTTGCCGGGGCTTGTTCGAGTTGGCGGGCGGCGGATAGGCGGAGGTGTTTGTCGGGCCGGTTGTCGGCCTAGTTGCCGGGCTAGTCGATGAAGCGGGTCCGGTAACGGTCGAAGGACCGCGATATGTCGGCGTTGTCCAGACCGAAGTCGCTCGGTTGGTATTTGTGCGCGCCCGCGGCGTCCTCTCGCACTTCTTTGGCGACGATGCTGCTGGATTGCCGGCTCACCGAGGTGTTGACTCCGATTCTCTCGCAAATCGCGGCGACGGTTGCCGGCATGTCGGCCACCAGGTCCTTGAACGAGACGTGGGCGGTGCGATCGGGTGGCAGGACGTTCCGATCCACGTGGTCCACCAGGGTGTTGAGGCTGCGCTGGTAGAGGGCCTGGTGGTAGCGGCCGATCGCCACAGCGTCGACCGAGCTGCTGAAGGCGGACCGCAGCGTCGCCACCAGACTCGATACCGAAGCGAGGAACTCCGCCGGTTCGCGGTGGGTGACGACGAACGAGGCGTCGGGGTAGGTGGCCACGAGGGTCGGCACGGCCTGGAGGTGTACCGGGGACTTGAGCACCCAGCGTGCCGGCGGCATCCGCTGTTGCAGCACGCGCAGTACCCGACGGTGCATCGCGTACGCGGGAGACATGTCACAGGCCTGCAGCCAGTCGACGTAGGCGGGCACGTTGTAGCGGCTGATGAACTCTTCTGTGCGCGCCGCGAACGACATGGCCGACAGGCACTCCTTGGGCATCTGCGCGGAGTAGGTGTGGATGGAGCGAAGCCCGGACGCCACCGCCTGGGGGAACTCCAACTCTTCGGTGGTCTGGTGGATTCTCGGGTCGTCGTCGTGGGTCTCGGGGTCCGGCGGTGGAAGCGGGCGTGTGAACTCCCACCCCCTCGACACTCGATGGCCCGCGACGGCCCCGAGATGCCGGTGCAGCACGGTGGTTCCGCTGCGGGGCGGGCCGATTACGAAGATCGGCTTGACTATCGCCTCGTTGCTCAGCTCGGGATTGGCCGCTTCGTGAGCTTCCAGTTCGAGTCGGACGTCGAGCAGGCGTGTGAGGTATCGCTGCGTGGCCCAGCGGCCCAGGTGAGTGAGTCGAGCCGTCGTTTCGAGAGCGTCGCAGAAGATGCTGAGCGGCTCCACGAAGTCGTCGGACGCGAATTCGACGGCGACGAAGTCGCTGGAGGCATGCGCCCTCGCAAGTGCATCTTCGATCAGTGAAGCGGCGTTGAAGGGCCCCGGGGTCGGGCGGAATTCGGGGCGCTCGCCACGGTTTGCCTCGGCAACCCATGAAGCCTGGGGACCCGCAGACCATCCCATCGGAGTTACGATACGCGGCGTGGCCGGCAACAGCGATTTCGACTCGGCAGGCGCCTCCGAAGCTGGTGAGGGGGATCTTGCGGGTCGGGTCGTCGTCATCACCGGGGGCACCAAGGGGATCGGGATCGGGCTGGCCCGCTATCTCGGCGGTTGCGGGGCCCGGGTTGCGGTGACCGGACGAAAGCCGGCCGGCGTCGCCGCCGCCGGCGCCGAGTTGGCGGGCCTGGGCATCGACCATCTCGCTCGATCCGCCGACGCCGCCGACGCCGACGCGACCGCCGAGTTGGTCGCCGATGTGGTCGAGCGCTGGGGGCGAGTTGACGGTCTGGTCGCCAACGCCCAGAGCTTCCGCCCGACCACGCCGCTGATAGAGGTGAGCGAGTCCGACATGGATCTGCTGTACGACACCGGCCCCAAAGGAACTCTCTGGGCGATGCAGGCTGTGTACCCGCACATGCGCGAGGCGGGGTTCGGCCGGATCGTCACGATGGCCACCTCAATGGGTTTCACCGGAGCAGCGGGATATGGGCCGTATGCGGCATCCAACGAGGCGATTCGCTCGCTGACTAGGACAGCGGCGAACGAGTGGGGCCGCGACGGCGTCACAGTCAACTGCGTGCTGCCGGCGTCGGTCGCCCATCGGCTCGATCCCGCTTCGGATCCGCATAGGGAAGCTGCTTTCGCCGCGATGTACGACAACCACCCCATCGGACGTGACGGCGACCCGGACGCCGACATCGCCCCTGCGGTGGCGTTTCTGCTCTCTCCCGGGAGCCGATATATAACCGGCCAGACGATCAGCGTCGACGGCGGAGGGCTGTTGCGGCCCTGAGTGCCTCACCGCGAAGGCGATGGACGGCCAGTTCGTATCGGAGAGTCGTTGTGCGCTCACCGCTGCCCGACAAGCGGTTGTCCGAAATTATGACGAAACTATGACATTGTGATATTATGACATTGTGATATCGTAGTTGCATGATGAAGCAAACGACAGTGCGGTTGCCGAGTGAGCTAGCCGACGAGGCCGAGGCGGTGGCCCGCGTCAGGGGATCGAGTGTGAACCGACTCATTGTCGACTCGCTGCGTGCGGAGTTGAAACGCGTGCGGGCTGACGAAGACTTCACCGAGCGGGCCAAGCGGCTCATCGAACGAGACAGAGAGCTGCTTGAACGCCTAGCCGGGTGACAAGGTATCTCAACTTCGCGAATATCTTTGGCCTGCTGAACAGGTGGCGGGTGTGCCGGCGGAAGCACTGTCGAGCACTGCTCGCATCGACTTGGCCGATTCCGCCTTGCATGCGCCGTTCGCTGGCTTCGGAGACGAGGAGTTCTATCCCGACATTGTCGTCAAGGCAGCGGTCCTGTGTTGGCGGCTCGCGCGAAACCATCCGCTTCCTGACGGTAACAAGCGCGCGGCTTGGGCCGCTCTGGTCGTATTCATTGATCTCAATCGCGGGGTTTGGGATCCGGGATCCCGATCCTCCCGATGTCGATGACGCTGAACGGGTAATGCTCGCTGTCGCCGGTGGCGAGACAGACGAACAGGATCTTGCCGAGTGGCTGCGGGAGCGGGCCGCTTTCATTTCCTGACAGGACTCGAGGTTCAGCTTCGGAAGCGCCAGCGGAGGTGGGCTTGGCGGGCGTTCGTCTCGCTTCGGCGTTGGGCCGGGGTGAAGACCGCGGTGTCGGCAGGGAGCAGCGAGCGGACCTCGTTGAGGGGGACCACGGTGGTGAGCGGCTCGGGCCGGGACTCGCTGCAGGGCCAGAACCAGCGCAGAGTACACAGGCCGTTGCGTCGCCCGGCGATGTCGAGCCAGTTGCGCACCCCAGGGTCGGCGCTGCTCAGCACGAAACGCACCCGGCTGTCGGCTGAAACCTCGACCTGGCGGTGATTGCGGCTGCTGATGTGGCCGTACGGATCGACCGGTTCGAAGTTGTGCATGGTGTAGAGGTGTGCGGACCAGTACCGGGCGTCTGGCTGCTCGCATTCGATCACCAGCGCCTCGTCGGCTGTCAGGTCCCAGAAACAGAACTCGTAGCGGGCAGCCGCGAGTCCCTTGCCGACATCGACTGTGCGGTCGGCGAAGGAGTTGTCGGTTCGCCGGGTCCGATTCGACACCAGATAGTCGTTCCAGAAGCCCATCGACTCTTCGATCTCGGTGAGCGAATCGGCCAGCCGCGTCTCGAAGGCGGAGGCGGTGAGCGCCGCCGGTGGCGCCGGGTCGAGGCACTCGATGGTGAACGTCGCCGGTTCAAGGGGTCGCCAGTCGTAGTAGTACTCGCGGATCGAGACCATCACCGCACTCTCGGGAAGTTCCACATCGACGTCGGTGCCTGCGCTGGGGTTGCCCAGCAGCAGCTCGAAGTCGTCGCCCTCGTTGATTCCGTGGTCGGTGGCAGTCAGTTGTGCCACCGTGCCCCACACCGGCTGGTGCATGAAACCGGCGCGGACGGCCAGCAGGAACTCCTCGCAGGAGTGCATGCGGCCGACGATCCGGTAGCTGTGGGCGGGGTCGATGCGCGCGTGCCGATAGGTGTTGTCGTTGTTGGGTCCGCCCCACTGGCTGACAAGGTCGTTGTGGCGATGAAAGAAGGGTCGGCTCGCATCCGCGTGCAGCGCCTCCCAGGCGAGCCAGAGCGAGAGTTGATCGGCAAGGTGCTCGAAACCCTCAAGCTGCCCTGCAGGGTCGACTGAGAACGGAGCCTCGGTGATTCGTTCTCCCAGGGCTTTCAGCCGCTCGCATGCCGCGTGCCAGGCGCTCAGCGGGTCGCTCATGTCGGCCTTCTGCCGGCGGATCGGATATTGCACTGCAAACAGATGCCGCTGACGTTGGAGGCCTCTTCGGAGGCGAGCCAAGCGACCGTGGCCGCGATCTCTTCGACTTCGCTGAGTCGAGCCAGGTTCAGGTCCGCGGTGTGGGCGGCGACCCCGCCGGGCTGGTTCTTGAGGTATTCGAGCAGCGGCCCAGTCGCGGTGGGACCCGGCGTGAGCGAGTTGGCGCGGATGCCGAGGTGCCCGTATTCAGTGGCGACCGTCTCCATCAGGGAGATGACTCCTGCCTTGGCGGCGGCGTATCCGCCTAGCCGGTACTGTCCGCCGATTCCTGCGCCAGAGGAGATCGACACGATGCTGCCGCTGCTCTGGCGCACCATGTGGTTGAGTGCTGCACGGGTCGCGAAGAACACGGTGTCGAGGCTGAGCCGCTGTTGAAATCGCCAGTCTTCGTCGCTCAACTCGCCGATGAGCCCCGTTCGCGAGACGCCGACATTGTTGTAGAGCACATCGACGCGGTCGTGCTGTGCGGCCGCTTCGTCAACCCAATGTGTGGCGAACCCGGAATCGGACATGTTGCCGGCGAGTCCGCCGCCGCCGGTCTCGGCCATGATCGCGTCGAGAGCCGTGGGGTTGAGGTCGTTGAGCCAAAGAGTCGCGCCCTCGGCGGCGAAGCGTTTTGCGACTGCCGCGCCGATTCCGGCGCCTGCGCCGGTGATCAGCGAGACCCTGCCTTCAAGCAGTCCGGTCAATTCGACACCGCGGACTCTGTGGGTTGCGGCCGCTGCCGCACTGCTTGGCGTGACCTCTCGTTGAGTTCGGCATGGTTGCTCGGCCAGGTGTTGTGCGGCTGTCCGCATGGTTTGAATCTGCGAGCCCTATCCTATGCACTGAGATTGGTCTCTGGCCAAAGTTCCGAAGTGGGTTTGAGCGAGAGGACCCGAGTGCAGCCTGTTTCACGAATGCGTCTGTCTGCGCGCAGTTGTCTGGCGGTGCTGGCAGTTTGGGGTGTTCTGTTCTCGCTGGTTGCACTGTCGTCGCGATCGGCCGCGCAGCCTGAAAGGACAGTCTGGGTTTCAGTCGAGGAACCCCATATCACTATCGATGACGACGCTGAGCAGTACGCCGTCTTCGTCTTCACACTCGACGAGCCCGCAACTGAAAGATTGACCTTTGAGGTCTCTGTGGCGAGAAACTTCGCGATCATCCCTCGCAGACTTCTCGACGACCCTCGAGACGTCACCATCGAGAAGGGGCAAACCTCTCATCGGTATGTGATTGAGATCGGACGCCAATGTGGCACGGAGACGGGATCTGATTGCAAAGAGCTCGGGTCGTCCAGCAAGGGAAACATCTCTGTTACTCCGCGCTCCACAACGGGCTTTTCGTTTCGTGGTGTAGTGGACGGACGAAACAGCGGGAGCACGTTTCCACGAGTCTGGGTTTACGGCGAGCGTTGCGGCTCCGTACCGGAGTGCGCCAAACCGGCGTCAAGCACGCAATATCCGACGCCCAAACCGGAGATCGGCATCACTGCCTCCGACACTCCGATCCTCGAGGGGGGTGATGCGACGTTCACGGTGGAAGCAGGCCAGACGGTTTCCTCGAATTTGGCAGTGGCTGTCATTGTTGCTGTTGAAGGGGATTTCGGGGTGACGACGGGTTCTCGTACTGTGACGATTCCCGCGTCTTCGAACAGCAAGACCCTCACGTTCTCGACGGACAACGATGACCTCGACGAGTCGGATGGTTCGGTCACGGTCACGATTGATTCGGACAGCGCATATACGGTGTCGTCGTCTGCGAACTCGGCGACTGTGGTGATCGAAGACGACGACCCGGTGGTCGGCATTGTTGGAGGGGCGGCTGTCACTGAGGGGAGTCCGGCGACTTTCACGTTGACTTCGCCTTCGCTTTCCTCGGATTTGGCTGTAGAAGTCACTGTTGCTGCCACCGGGGATTTCGGGGTGACGACGGGTTCTCGTACTGTGACGATTCCTGCTCCTGGGGGCAGCTATACGTTGACAGTGCCCACCGCTGGTGACAGCGTCGACGAGCCGGATGGTTCGGTCACGGTCACGATTGATTCGGACAGCGCATATACGGTGTCGTCGTCTGCGAACTCGGCGACTGTGGCGGTCGAGGATGACGACGCCCCGGAAGACGGCGACGCCCCGGAAGACGGCGACGCCCCGGATACCCCGGAAGTCGCCATCGCTGGGAGCGCGGCGGTGACGGAGGGTCAAGATGCGACGTTCACGTTGACCGCGTCTCCTGCGCCTGCGGCGAACTTGGATGTGGTGGTCACATTTGCTGCCGCTGGGGATTTCGGTGTGGACACCGCTTCTCGTACCGTGACAATTCCCCCTGTGTCGGGCCGTCGCTCGTTCCTCGTTGGCACCGCCAACGACATGATCGATGAACCCCACGGTTCTGTAACGGCCACGGTCAGTGCTGGCACGGGTTACACGGTGAAGCAGCCGGGTTCGGCGACCCTGTCGATCAACGACAACGACGATCCATCTCGTCCTGCACTCCAAATCCAGTTTCCGGTGGGAACGACCACGACCACGACGACTACTACTACGACGACGACTACTACAACGACTACAACAACGACGACGACGCCTCCGCAACAGACAGTGCCAGAATCTGATCAGCTCACGGTGTCGGCCGGTGGCGGTGTGTTCGAGGGTCAACCAGCAGTGTTCACGATTCGTTCGAACCGTGCCGCTGGTCAACCTGAGCTTGAAGTTTCAGTGGTCGTCGAGGGCGAGGGTGATTACGTTTCGCCTTTTGACCTCGGCGCCAAGATCGTGTTGATTCCGGCAGGTGAGACCACGGTCGACTACGAAGTTGCCACCGTTGACCGGGTTCGTTTCGACGTCTCTGGTTCAGTGAAGCTGACCCTGCACAACGCTGATGGTCATGTGATTGCGGAACCGTCGAGCGCCAGCGTGACGGTTTATGACTTGGGAGATCGCGGGGTGGACGCCGTCCTCGAAGACGAGTCTGCCGGAGAGTCCCAGGCAGCACAGGGAGAAACGGTAGAAGATGATAAGTCTGCCGTGGTGGCCGTGCTTGAAGAGTCTCAATCGGGTGTCAGTGCCACTGCGTCCGCTCTCACGACGGTGCCTCCCGCGACGATCGCTCTTGTCGCTCCGGTTGATTCGTCCACTGCCTCGACGCCTGTGGCGCCGACTGCTGTCACTCAATCAGAACAAGCGATTGAACCACCGCCGGGCAATGTCAATCAAGATCAGGGCGTGACCGTGATAGACGACGGTTCCGAAGAACCGCTGGTTCGAGCACTCCAAATCTTGTTGATCCTGATGATAATTGCGCTGATGGGTGTAATGCTGGCTGAGCAGCAGAGGCTTCGCGTTCAACAAAATGACGTCGATGGATCCGGGCGTGTCGAAATCGAGTAGCTGAAGAGGCTCACTCGGTTTGGAGTTCGCCCACTATGTCGGAGATGAGCTCGGTTGCGACCACCGAGGGTTCGCCGGCAGCGGCACGTGCCACATACATCGAGTCGGGGAGCGGGGGAATCGACTCGGCCCGAGGCCAGCGGATCAGGTCGCCCTTCACGGAGCACTCGGCGAGCACGGCCACACCCAGACCGGCCTCTGCGGCGCCGATCACGCTCGCTGCGCTCGGTCCGGAGAAGGTGACCGTGAAGGGTATTCCGGCTTCGGTCAGAGCTTGTTGAGCGAGCGGGCGGTAGAAACCGCCCTCGCCGAAGGTGATCAGGGGGACGAGCCCCTCTTCGTAGGCGCAGTCCGGGGCGCAGACCCAGATGAGCGGGTCTGTCCAGAGGATCTTGTCCTCCGGCCTCAGGTTGTTCTCGAGCACCTGCAGCACGGCGACGTCGAGCTCGCTGCGGGCCAGCATCGAGCTGAGCCGGAACGAGCGGTCCACGAAGAACTCGATAGACGTCTTGGGGTGGATCCGGTTGAAGCGCGAGAGCACGGCGCAGATGCGCTCCGCGCTGATCTCTTCGGGGGTGCCGACCTTGACTGTGCCGGTCAGTTCTGAGCTTTTGAGGCGCCGGACGGCCTCGTCGTGCGTGTCGACCATGGCGCGTGCGTAGTGCAGGAGTTCGCGGCCGTCACGCGAGGGCCGTAGGGAGTGGCCTTCGCGAATCAGCAGTTCACGTCCGACTTTTTCTTCAAGCCGTTTTATTTTCCAGCTGACGGCGGACTGGCTGACTTCCAGGGATTCCGCTGCTCGGGTCATGCCGCCCAGGTCAATGACGGCGATGAAGGCTCTCAGTGATTCGACGTCGAGTTGCATTGCTGGAGCACCCTAGTCGAAACATGACAATATTTGATACAAATAATCAAAAATATTCGGTTGTGTCATATTGATTTCTGGACGATAATTCAGTCATGAGCATCAACCCGACTCCACCCCCAGTGACGGCGACAACACTTCGCTCTGCCCTTGGCCCGGGTTATCAGTTTGGCGGCGCGCGGGATTACATGCTTCGCGTCATCAGCCTGCCCCGGGCGATCCACTGACCCCCGGTCCCAGATCTGGCTGCGAGTAGTCCCCCAACCCGCAGCCGAAAAAGGTAGCGCTTCGCCGGTCCGCCCCCCAGCAAAACCGGCGGGCGCTACCAGATTCTTCGGGCAGCAGCCCAGCGACTCAGTTCGTTGCGGTTCGAGAACTGCAGTTTGCGGAGCACCGCGGAGGCATGTGTCTCAACCGTCTTGATAGAGATCGACAACCGGCGGGCAATCTCCTTGTACGTGTAGCCGCGGGCCAGGTGTCTCAGGACCTCTTGCTCTCGGGGCGTCAGGCGATCAAGGTCGTCTTCGGTCTGCTCCTCGCTCGGCCCGGTGCCGACGGTGAAGGCGTCGAGCACGAATCCGGCCAAGCGGGGCGAGAAGACGGCATCGCCGTTGCTCACCCGGATGATGGCGTCGACCAGGTCGTCGCCGGAGATCGATTTCGTGACGTAGCCACGAGCGCCTGCCCGCACCACGTTGATGACGTCCTCTGCGGCATCAGACACCGACAGGGCCAGAAACCGGGTGCCAACCTGGCTGGATGCGACCGCTTCGATTACCTCTCGCCCCGACCCCGACGGCAGGTGGACGTCGAGCAGCACCACATCGGGCTGCCATTGGTCGATGACAGAGACCGCGGAGGCCACGTCGTCTGCCTCCGCAACGACATTCACTCGATCCCCGAGCTCGACCCGCACGCCACTGCGGAACAACCGATGGTCATCGACGATGACGACCCTTGGAACTGCAGAACCCATGCCTCTCACCGTAGCGCCCGAGTGCGACGAGACCGGTGGTCGCGCCCGTCCGGGTCAGCGCTCGCGCCGGGAGCGCCGGTCGAAGTATCAGGGCCGGTGGTCGCGCCCGTCCGGGTCAGCGGATGCCGAGACCCGGCCCCGGGAACGGCTGGCGCCGGTGGTCGCGCCCGTCCGGGTCAGCGGCTCGGGTCGGTTGCGAGGCTCGGGTCGGTTGCGAGGCTCGGGCTGGGTGTGGCGGGATTCGGGCGGAATTCGGGCGGAATTCGGGTGAACTTCGGGCGGGAATGATCTCGGTCCGCTCCAGTGGTCTTCGATCAGGGGTACGAACCGGACCCAGCCGAGGGTTTCGGCAGTCGTCTCTTCTCCGGTTCTTCTCAGGCGGGTGAGGTGTTGGAGCTCGCCCAGCGATCCGAGTGGAATAATCAGACGCCCGCGGTCTCCCGGGTCAGGCGTCAGTCGGCTTGATTCGCGGACGTTCTTCGGGGGTGCGACCTGACATTGAGGAGACCGCCTCGGGCGGCGTGCTGTCGGCAGTGAGGTCGGCTGCGACGACCGGCGGCCCGAAGCGTGTGGTGATCGGTACCACTCCGGCCCACCACGGACCGGACCCAGCCGAGGGTTTCGGCAGTCGTCTCTTCTCCGGTTCTTCTCAGGCGGGTGAGGTGTTGGAGCTCGCCCAGCGATCCGAGTGGAATAATCAGACGCCCGCGGTCTCCCGGGTCAGGCGTCAGTCGGCTTGATTCGCGGACGTTCTTCGGGGGTGCGACCTGACATTGAGGAGACCGCCTCGGGCGGCGTGCTGTCGGCAGTGAGGTCGGCTGCGACGACCGGCGGCCCGAAGCGTGTGGTGATCGGTACCACTCCGGCCCACCACGGACCGGACATGTCTTCGGGGTCGTCTATCGGGTCGCCGCTGCGAACTTTGGCCGACGACTCCGTCAGGGGCATCTGCAACACCAGCGTCTTGCGCAAGTCGGTTTCTGATGGCTGGCGCCCAGTGTCCCAGATCTCCGCGATGTGGTCGGTGACGAGCTTGAGCGCAGCGAGCTTGCGTTCGTCGTCGGTTATGCGCTGGGCCTGTCCCCGCACCACCACGGAGCGGTAGTTCATCGAGTTGTGGAACGGTGTTCGGGCCACCACCAGCCCGTCGACGCAGGTCACGGTGGCACAGATCTCTTGGCCTTCGCCCTCGCCGAGCAGATGGTTGGCGATGGCGCCGTGGAGATAGAGGAGTTCTCCGTCGTGCCCGTAGGCCATGGGCAGGACCAGCGGCCCGTCAGGGGTGGAGACCCCGACATGCGCTATCAGTCCGGCGTCGAGGATCTGCAGCACGTCGGTCAGTTCGTAACGCCCCCGAGCAGCACTGCGTCGCACTTTCACCCGCTCCGAAGCCGGCCCCGATCTGTCGCTAGTCTGCGCTTCGTCCATCCCGGGAGACTAGAGGCCGAGCGGATTGATCCCAAGCCGACTGTGCAGAGACGAGGCCGTGGCCCGAGCGGCCCGGTGAGCGAAGCGAACAAGAGCGGGAGATAACGGGTATCGGGGGTATCGGTGCACTGACCTGTTCAATCCGCGCACGTTCTAATGACCAAGGCCCGTTGAGTGCTGATCAATTCGGAATGCTCCCGTGCACCCTGCGCGGTGCAGTCGAAGATATTGCGCGTCAGTCGAGGCCAGTTTTGCGAATTGCGATCAGGAGTCAGGGCACGAATCCGACGAAAGGTTGGGGGATTATATACGTAAGTTGCAATAGTGGAGGGATGGCGTTACGCTGCTGGGTATGAGCAAGCAGAAAGCCCCTGGCAAGTCCCACCGGACCGGTATCACGTTGATCGAGTTGGTGGAGATGTTCCCGACTGAGGATTCGGCCCGCGAGTGGTTCGAGAGCGTGATCTGGCAAGACGTGCGGGTGTGCGGCCATTGCGGTTCGGAGCGCACCAGCGAAGCTGCGCACAAGACGATGCCGTACCGCTGCCGCGACTGCAAGCAGTACTTCTCGGTCAAGACAGGCACAGCCATCGCATCATCGAAGGTGCCGCTGCGGAAGTGGGTGATGGCGATCTATTTGGAGTTGACCAGCTTGAAGGGCGTGTCGTCGATGAAGCTGCACCGCGACCTCGGCGTGACTCAGAAGACGGCCTGGTTCATGCTGATGCGGATTCGCGAGGCGTTCGCGGAGCTGGCTAACGTGTCCGACATGAGGGGGCCGGTCGAGATCGACGAAACCTACGTCGGCGGCCTGGAGCGCAACAAGCACGCCGACAAGAAGCTCAACGCAGGACGCGGGCCGGTCGGCAAGACAGCGGTGATCGGCGTGAAGGACCGTGCTACCGGTCAAGTCGCCGCCGAAGTGGTCGAGTCGGTGAACGCTGCGACGACTGGGGCGTTCTTGGCCGATCACGTCGCAGGCTCGGCGGCGGTGTTCACCGACGACGCTCTCGCCTACCGGCATCTGCCGATCCATGAGACGGTGCGCCACTCAGCACGCGAGTACGTCCGCGGCGATGTCCACACCAACGGCATCGAGTCGCTGTGGTCGATGCTCAAACGAGCGCACAAAGGCACCTACCACAACCTCTCAGAGAAGCACCTGCAACGCTACGTCGCATCCTTCGCGGCACGCCAGAACATCCGCGGCAAAGACACCGCCGCGCAAATGGCGGTCACCACAGCGGCGCTGTGCGGTCGCCGGTTGCGCTACCGAGACCTCATCGCAGCATGAGAGAGAGAGAGAGAGAGAAACTGGGCCAACCAGACGATCTGGACCGGCGACAACCTTGAAATCATGCGCGGCATGAACTCCGAAACCGTCGACCTGATCTACCTCGATCCGCCGTTCAACTCGAACGCCAACTACGCAGCGCCTATAGGGTCCGTCGCTGCCGGGGCGGAGTTCAAGGACACTTGGACGCTCTCCGACATCGACGTTGAATGGATCAACCTGATGGAGGCACGCGAGCCGTCTCTATACCGTGTCCTGTTGTCGGCCATGCGGGACAGCGACAAGTCCTATCTTGCGTACATGGCCGTGCGGTTGCTGGAGATGCGCCGGTTGCTCAAAGAGACGGGCAGCATCTATCTGCATTGCGACCCCACCATGAGCCACTACCTGAAACTGGTGATGGACGCCATCTTCGGGCGTGACGCCTTCCGACGCGAGATCGTTTGGAACCTTCAAACCTCGTCGGGCTTCAAGTCTCAAGTGAATGGGTTTGTCCGCGGCCATGATGTCATTCTCTACTACGGACGCGCTGGCTTCATTTTCAACAAGCAGTACTTGCCCCACAAAGAAGCGTACAAAGCCCGATTCCGCAAAAAGGATGGCGACGGCCGGTTCTATCGGGACGACCGGTCCGGCGGGCGACGGCAGTACCTCGATCAAACACGGGGAGTGATGCTCACAGATGTCTGGTCAGACATCATGTCGTTTCAGCAGGCGGCTACATCCGCTGAAATCGTCGGCTACCCGACACAGAAACCGTTGGCGCTGCTGGAGCGGATCATCGCCGCGTCATCAAACGAGGGCGACGTTGTGCTGGACCCGTTCGCTGGATGCGCGACAACATGCGTCGCCGCTGAGAAACTCGACCGCGAATGGGTGGGTATCGACCTGTCGCCCAAAGCCGCCGAACTTGTCAACGAGCGGCTCCGCGGCGAGATGGGCGACCTATTCCACCACGCATACGTCACGAGCCGAGCAGACATCCCACCGCGAACCGATCTAGGCAACCTCCAGCGTTATAACTCTGCGTTCAACAAGAACTTCCTCTACGGCGAACAGAGCGGCGACTGCGCCGGATGCCGCACGCACTTCGAGAAACGCCACCTGGAGGTCGACCACATCATCGCCCGCGCCAAGGGCGGCACCGACCATCTCGACAACCTCCAGCTACTCTGCGGCCACTGCAACGCCGTGAAGGGTGACCGCGGCATGGAATACCTGCGAATTAAACTTCAACTAGTGGCATAAAAGGAGATGCACATGACCGAACCCCACAAACCGCCGCCGCCGGTGCGCCGCGTGGACCCGAAAGCGACGCCGCAACAAGTCGCTCGAGCTCTGCTCCGCAAACGCCCACAACCCAAATAGCCACCCCTGTCAAGGTTGCCCAGCTTACACCTTCCGCAACTTACGTATATAATCCCCAAAGGTTGAGTTGATGCCGGTGTACGATCTGGCTGGTCGAATGGGAGGGTTAGTGATGCGTGGGTGGGGCGAGGGTTGGATGGGAGTCCCGTTATCGGTGCACTGACCTGTTCAATCCGCGCACGTTCTAATGACCAAGGCCCGTTGAGTGCTGATCAATTCGGAATGCTCCCGTGCACCCTGCGCGGTGCAGTCGAAGATATTGCGCGTCAGTCGAGGCCAGTTTTGCGAATTGCGATCAGGAGTCAGGGCACGAATCCGACGAAAGGTTGAGTTGATGCCGGTGTACGATCTGGCTGGTCGAATGGGAGGGTTAGTGATGCGTGGGTGGGGCGAGGGTTGGATGGGAGTCCCGTGACGCTCGAGTTCGACGACCTGGCTGCGGGGATGCGGTTGGAGGGCGTTGTCGCCGATGGCGAGGTGACGGTCGTGGCCGTGGAGATGCACGGCCCTGGATCGGCAACCCTCACGTATCGCACGGGTGACGGGCGGCTCGGGGATCGGATAATTGGCCCAGCCGACCTGGCGGAGTTTGGTGAGGCGGATCAACGGAGGTGGAGTTTCGACGCCGACGGCGCGATGTTCCAGCTGGCAGCGGAGGCCCAGCGGTTGCAGCAAGCCCATTTGGCTGACCCTTTCGCAGCGGTCGACACGTCCAATATTGAGCCATACCCGCACCAGATTGATGCTGTCTACAACCGGATGCTCGAGCTTCGGCCGTTGCGCTTCGTGCTGGCGGACGATCCGGGTGCGGGCAAGACGATCATGTCCGGGTTGTTGATCCGCGAGCTGATGTTGCGGGGCGATGTGGTCCGTTGCCTGATCGTGGCGCCGGGGAGTCTGGTGGAACAGTGGCAGGACGAGTTGTGGGACAAGTTCGGGTTGTCCTTCGAGTTGATGTCGCGCGCCGCGGTGGAGGACTCGCGTACGGGCAATCCGTTCGTTGAGAAGAACCTGTTGATCGCACGGGTCGATCAGCTTTCTCGGTCAGGCGACATGTTGGACAGGGTCAAGGGTTCTGAGTGGGACTTGGTGATCGTTGATGAGGCCCACAAGATGTCGGCGCGCCGCTACGGCGGGGAGCTGAAGCGGACGAAACGGTTCATTCTGGGTGAGGCGTTGCGCGAGCGCACCCGGCACCTATTGTTGCTGACGGCGACTCCGCACAACGGCAAGGACGATGACTTCTTGCTGTTCATGACCCTGGTCGACCCCGACATGTTCGAGGGCCAGCTGCGAAAGCGCGGCAACAGCGACGAGGCGCCGGAGATGCCCGACACGTCTGGTGTGATGCGTCGGATAGTGAAGGAGAACTTGCGCACGTTCGAGGGCCGCCGGTTGTTCCCCGAGCGTCATGCCCACAGCTTGAATTTCGAGCTTTCGCCGAGCGAGGCCGAGTTGTACGAGGCGGTGACGAACTATGTGAGCACCGGCATGAACAGGGCCCTGCGGATGCAGGAGGGCGGTGATCGTCGTGGGCTGATGGTGGGCTTTGCTCTGGCTGGTCTGCAGCGTCGGCTGGCGTCGTCTCCAGCGGCGATCTATCACTCGTTGCGCCGCCGTCGAGACCGGTTGGCCGATCAGGAAGCCGAACTGCGTCGCCTGGCTGCTTCGGGTGATCCCGTTCCTGTGGTCGACCTGCCGCGGGGTGTGCGGATCGCGGACCTCGAGGATTTCGATTTCGACGACTACAGCGATGATGAGTGGGAGCGACTGGAGAGTCAGGTGATCGACGCCGCTACCGCGTCGGGCACCGCTGACGAGCTGGCGGCGGAGGTTCGGGAATTGGAGGGATTGGTCGAGTTGGCCGACGGGGTTCGCTCCAGCCGCGAGGACACGAAATGGGTTCAGCTCCGGGACTTGTTGCGTTCCGGTAGATTCGCGGTTCCGGACACGGGCGACGGCAGTGGCGACGACGGAGCCCTTGAGGACACGGCCGTTCACAAGCTGATTGTGTTCTCTGAGCACAAGGACACGCTCACCTACTTGGAAGAGCGGATCGCAGCTGAGTTGGGTCGTCCTGACGCGGTGGTCGTCATCCACGGTGGGATCAAGCGCCACGACCGGCGAGCGATCCAGGACCGTTTCCGGGTGGATCCGACGGCACAGGTGCTGGTGGCCACCGATGCCGCCGGCGAAGGCGTCAACTTGCAGGTTGCCAACATGATGGTCAACTACGACCTGCCGTGGAACCCGAACCGCATCGAGCAGCGGTTCGGACGGATCCATCGCATCGGTCAGAGTCGGCCTTGCCATATGTGGAACCTGGTGGCGCACGAGACTCGGGAGGGTCAGGTGTTCCAGCGCCTGTTCGACAAGATCGAGCAGCAGCGTGGCGTGTTCGGCGACCAGGTTTATGACGTGCTCGGCGATTCGCAGATCAACGTTTCGCTCCGGGAATTGCTGATGCGGGCCATTCGATCCGACGCTGATCCAGCGCATGCGATCTGGATGGACGAGGTGATCGAAGGCGATATCGGGGCACAGCTTGAGGGTGTGCTGAAAGAACGGGCGCTGGTGTCGGGACTTGGCGACTCGGCGGCCGACGATGAGATTCGCCGGACGATGGCCGTGGCCCGTGCCCGCAGATTGCTGCCGTGGTTCGTGGAGACGTTCTTCTCGACCGCGCTGCGTTTGTACGGTGGACGGATCACCGGCCGAGAGAGTGGCCGGTTCGAGATCACCCGGGTCCCGGCGGCGGTGCGGGCGGCCGCCGATCCTGCTCTTGGGCCGGTGCATGACCGTTACTCCAGAGTGACCTTCGACAAGGCCTGCATTGAACCCGACCGGTCTCGCTCGGATTCTGGTGGAACGACTGTCAGTCCGTCGGCGGCTGTTCAGGCCGAACTCGTGTCGCCGGGAAGCCCGCTGCTCACCGCCGTGCTGCGCAGGGTCACCGAGGACCATGGAGAGAGCCTTCGGCGGGGCGCTGTTCTGGTCGACCGCAAGGATTCTTCTGTGGAGCCGAGGCTGCTGGTCTTTCTCGACCATTCCGTCACTGATGGACGCATGGTTCACGGGAGCCGTCAGGTGGCATCTCGGAGGTTCCAGTATGTGGAGATCGACCGGCACGGCAGCGCTCGTGATCCTGGCGGTCAGCCCTATCTCAACTATGCGTCCCTGAGCGAGGAGCAGGAGGCCTTGCTCAAGGGCCGTCTCGATCTCGATTGGGCTGGTCGCACGGCCGAGGTCGGTGCTCGTGATTGGGCGATCGAGAAGATGGCCAACCCGCATTTTCAAGAGGTGCGCTCTGTTGTGACCAACCGGATTGCCCGTGTCGAGAACGCCGTGAGGGAGCGGTTGGAGGCAGAGATTCGGTATTGGGACATGCGAACTGAGGAGATCAAGGCCCAGGAGATCGCCGGTGGCAAGCCTCGGTTGAATTCGGGGAACGCGCGCGCTCGTGCTGAAGCGTTGGAGGCTCGTCTGGCGCAACGCCGTTTGGAGCTTGCTGCTGAGGCTGACCTGCACAACGGCCCTCCAATCGTGGTGGGCGCTGCGCTTGTGGTTCCCCAGGGTTTGCTCGATCAACTGGATGGGAAGCCGCCCGATCCGGAGCCCGCCGCCGACAAGATGGAAACTGATCGGCGAGCTGTGGCAGCGGTGATGAAGGCGGAGCGGGCGCTGGGTCGCAGACCTGAGGAGCAAGAACACGGCAATCCTGGTTTCGATGTGCTGTCGTTCGACCCTGTCGAGGGGGTGTACTACCTGATTGAGGTGAAGGGCCATCTGCCCGGCACGGAGCAGATCAGCGTCAGCAAGACCCAGGTCGGCCAAGCCCAGTGCAGCCCCGATGTGTGGCGCTTGGCCGTGGTGTCGGTCCCGACTGAACCCGATCTCGAGCCCGAGGTCCGTTACCTGATCCGCCCCTTCGAGGGCGTGACGATGCATGAAGCCCAAACCAGCATCCCCCTGCGAGTCTCGGAGCTACTGGCCAGGTTGACGCCGCCAATTTGATCTGCGAGCAGGCGTCAAGTGGGACACAGGAGACCCGGGGTGACAATGGTCCGTGTGGCGGCGAGCGTTGTCTGGGCTCATGGGACCC
>JAPPMP010000043.1:378-2452 GCA_028819005.1 Acidimicrobiaceae bacterium | reverse complement strand
CCCGGGGTGACAATGGTCCGTGTGGCGGCGAGCGTTGTCTGGGCTCATGGGACCCCCCGTCGGAGGAGGCGCGCCCGCCTAGGGTGACAATGGTCCGTGTGGCGGCGAGCGTTGTCTGGGCTGCAACTCGAAGGCCTGCCTATTTGCGCGCTCTGAATTGCAACGCTGGTATTTGGGCCTCGCCTACGGTAGGGTCTGGACGTGAGTCAAGTCTTCGTTCAGCGAGAGTCGTTCGCGCCAGAGCCGGTGTCGCATGGGACGGGCAACTTCTTGCCGTGACTCTCAACGGCTTCCCGATTCTGCTGCACAGGCGGGCAACGCTCTCTGGCTTGGTGGGCCGTGAGTATGGCGAACGGGCGTAGGCGCAACACCTCGACGTCCAGTTTTGGAGTGAGTCGCCGTGAGGGGCACGACGCCTCGGAGTTCTACGAGCGGTTCCCGGCTCCTGAGATTTGCGACAACGACAAGATCGCGTCCCATACCAGTACCGACCGTCTCTGGGTGGGCGACGCCCGCGACATCGACGCGCACGGCGATGTGGCGGACGACTCTGTAGCGCTAGTCGTGACCTCGCCCCCGTACTACGCGGGAAAGGAATACGAGCAGGCTGTGGGGCAGGGCCATGTTCCCGCCAGCTATGTCGACTATCTGAAGATGCTGGAGGACGTTTTCTCAGAGTGTGTGCGCAAACTCGAGCCGGGCGGACGGATCGCGGTGAACGTTGCCAACCTGGGGCGGCGCCCCTATCGCTCGTTGTCCGCAGATGTGATCGCGATACTGCAGGATCGGCTGCATCTGCTGTTGCGCGGTGAAGTGGTTTGGCAGAAGGCCAAGGGCGCCGCGGGCAGTTGCGCGTGGGGCAGCTTTCAACGGCCCGGGAATCCTGTGTTGCGGGACCTCACTGAGCGGGTGGTGATCGCGTCCAAGGGTCGCTTCGACAGGGCACAGACGGCCGCCGCACGCGCTGAAGAGGGTTGGCCGTCGGATGGCTCGGCCTTTGTCGATGAGTTCATGGAGGCCACTGTCGATGTGTGGGATATACCACCGGCGTCGGCCACCCGTGTAGGACATCCCGCGCCGTTTCCCGTGGAGTTGCCTAAACGGCTGATCGAGCTCTACACCTACCGCGGCGACTTGGTGCTCGATCCCTTCATGGGGGCGGGCACGACAGCGGTTGCCGCCGTGCGGACTGATCGCCGCTACATCGGCTTCGACACCGACTCCGCCTACATCGACCTGGCCGAACAGCGGATCAACGACGAGCGGCAACGCCTCGCGGAGCAATCCGATGAGTTGAGCCGGTTGGTGGAGTTGAGCCGGTTGGTGACCGTGCCCCCATCGGTCAAGCGCCGCAGCGACCATCAGTTCTTCATGGACCTCGACGACTCAATGGTCCCGTCCAACGGCGATTCTCCAGATCTTGTCGGCCCTGGCGATTCGAGCGACGACGACTTTCAGGCACGGGCCGTGCGACAGGGACGCAAAGCCCAGGTCATGGCCAAGACGCTGCTGATCCAGTGTGGTTTCAGGCGTATCGAGGAGAAGGTGAAGATGCGCTGTGGCGTAGAAGTCAATTTTGTGGCTTTCGACGCAGAGGGCCGCAAGTGGTTCTTCGACGTGTCGGGGGCGTTCAGCGTCACGCAGCGCCCGGGATTGCGTCGCACGGACACTCTCTGGAAGGCGCTCGGCAAGGCGGCTGTGTTGCATTCGGCCGAGCCGGAAATCCCGCTTGTTCTGCTCACCACGGATCGACCGAGCCCAAACAGCGCCGGGCACCGTGCTCTCGAGTCGCTAATCGGACCCGATAAGCCAGTCCGAGCTGTAATCCAGATGCTTTCACCCGACGACCTGCAGACACTCGCGGACTTCGCTCGTGGCATTGGCGAGCCCGATTCGTGAGCCGATGAGAAATACACTCATCGACAGGGAGCGCACTAGATGCGGGCCTATTACGCGGTTGTCCATGACGATGGAGCAGAGCCGGATGCCCGGACCGGATCCCCGCCGGCGACTTCCCCGTGTCCATGACGATGGAGCAGAGCCGGATGCCCGGACCGGATCCCCGCCGGCGACT
>JAPPMP010000043.1:0-278 GCA_028819005.1 Acidimicrobiaceae bacterium | reverse complement strand
TCCCCGTGTCCATGACGATGGAGCAGATCTGGAGGTCTTTATTGCACGAGACGAAGAGGCCCTCGATGAACCGGTCCGCGAGGCCCTCCACGATGAAGAGTCAATCAGACTTGAATTGCAGGTCAAGCCAATATTCTCGGATCAAGAAACCTGACCTCACCTGTCAACGCTGCGTGATTAGCCGTCGAAATCAGCCATGATCAGCGGCGTTCTGCTGTGGAGTTCAGGGGCCGTTCGGTGGGTTGTTGGGGTTGACGATTTTGTAGCCGGTGCCGGTT
>JAPPMP010000012.1:42351-57546 GCA_028819005.1 Acidimicrobiaceae bacterium | reverse complement strand
GGCCAACGTCTACCGGCTGGCCCAGGTGTCGCTCAACATCATCGACCAGTGCGCCGCTCAGGGAGTGCCCTTCGCCCGGGAGTACGGCGGCCTGCTAGCCAACCGCTCATTCGGCGGCGCTCAAGTCAGCCGCACCTTCTATGCCCGCGGCCAGACCGGCCAGCAACTGCTGCTCGGCGCGTACCAAGCCCTGGCGGCTCAGATCAAGGCCGGCAAGGTCACGCTCTACAACCGTTCCGACATGCTCGACGTCGTGGTCAAAGACGGAGAGGCGTGCGGCATCGTCACCCGCGACATGCTCACCGGCGAGGTACACGCCCACAGCGCCCATGCAGTGGTGCTGGCCACCGGCGGTTACGGCAACGTCTACTACCTGTCGACCAACGCAATGGCCTGCAACGTGACCGCGGCATGGCGAGCCCACCGCAAGGGAGCGCTGTTCGCCAACCCCTGCTACACGCAGATCCACCCGACATGCATCCCCGTCAGCGACGAGTTCCAGTCGAAGCTCACCTTGATGTCGGAGTCGCTGCGCAACGACGGACGCATCTGGGTGCCGCGCCAGATCGACGACGCCCGCTCCGCCGCTGAGATCCCCGAAGCCGAGCGCTACTACTACCTCGAAGAGAAGTACCCGTCGTTCGGCAACCTCGTGCCACGCGACGTGGCCAGCCGCAACGCCAAGACTGTGGTCGACGGAGGCCGCGGCGTCGGCCCGCTCAAGAACGGGGTCTACCTCGACTTCGCCGCCGCGATCGACCGTGACGGAGTCGAAGCGGTGCGCGAGCGCTACGGCAACCTCTTCGACATGTACGAGCGCATCACCGGCGAAGACCCCTACAAGCTGCCGATGCGCATCTACCCGGCCACCCACTACACGATGGGCGGGCTCTGGGTCGACTACAACCTGATGACCACAGTGCCCGGGCTCTACTGCCTCGGCGAGGCCAACTTCTCTGACCACGGAGCCAACCGGCTGGGCGCCTCCGCGCTCATGCAGGGGCTCGCCGACGGATACTTCGTGCTGCCCTACACGATCGGCGACCACCTGGCCCCCAAGCTCGGCGACGCCGCCGTTCCCACCACAGACCCGGTCTTCAGCGAGGCCCTGGCCGAGGTCGACCAGCACACCAGAAGCTGGACTCAGGTGAAGGGCACACACTCCGTCGAGCACTACCACCGCGAACTCGGCAAGATCGTCTGGGAGTACTGCGGCATGGCCCGCAACAGAACCGGCCTCAACAAGGCCCTGACGGAGATTCCCGCGTTGCGCGAGGAGTTCCGCAAGAACGTCAAAGTGTTGGGCAGCCCCGACGGGGTCAACCAACAGCTTGAGAAGGTCAACAGGGTGGACGACTTCATGGAGTTCGCCGAGCTCAAGGTGCGCGATGCACTGCACCGCACCGAGAGCTGCGGGGGACACTTCCGCGAGGAGTCGCAGACCCCTGATGGCGAGGCGCTGCGCGACGACGAGAACTTCGCCTACGTCGCCGCCTGGGAATGGCGGGGACCCGACTCCGACCCGGTACTGCACAAAGAGGACCTCGCGTTCGAAAACGTCCAAGTAACCCAGCGCAGTTACAAGTAGGGGCCCCAGATGAGCAACACCGCAGCCAGCAGCGTTGAAGGAGACAGAGTGCTGAACCTCAAACTGAGAATCTGGCGCCAGGACGGACCCGGCGCCGTTGGCTCCTTCCTCGATATCGACGCCGACCAGATCCCCACCGACGCCTCATTCTTGGAGATGCTCGACCTCATCAACGAGCGGCTCATCGAGGACGACGTCGAACCCATCACGTTCCCCCACGACTGCCGCGAAGGAATCTGCGGCACCTGCGGCGTGATGATCAACGGACAGGCACACGGACCGGAGAAGGCCACCGCCACCTGCCAACTCCACATGCGCAAGTTCAACGACGGCGATCAGATCGTGATCGAGCCGTGGCGCGCAGCCGCCTTCCCGGTGTTGAAGGACCTCATGGTCGACCGCCGCGCCTTCGACCGCATCATCGAAGCGGGCGGCTACATCTCCGCCCCCACCGGCACGCCGCAGGACGCCAACGAGATCCCTGTGCCCAAGGAGGTGGCCGACACCGCCATGGACGCCGCTGCCTGCATCGGCTGCGGAGCATGCGTGGCCGCCTGCCCCAACTCCGCAGCCCAGCTCTTCACCGCCGCCAAACTCGCCCACCTCAACGTCCTGCCCCAAGGTCAGCCCGAGCGATGGAAGCGCACCGAGGCGATGGTGGAGACAATGGAGGACTTCTTCGGGTCCTGCACGAACCACGGTGAATGCCACGAAGCGTGCCCCAAGGAGATCTCCCTCGACTTCATCGCGTTCATGAACCGCGACTACATCAGGTCGAAAACCAAGAACCGCAGCCTCGCCAGCCAATAGTCACGGGCCGATCCGCGAGGTTCTGCGGCTCGCCGGGTTGCTTGACGCGCCGATGTATCTGTGGCACAGTGACCGGTGTCACACCTCGGTAGATCGGTTGACGCCGCTCGGTCGAAGCAACCGCCTAGACCTGTCATCCGTTGTACCCGTGACAGAAGGGAGGAGGCGAACGATCGAAAGCGGGCACCGAGCACAAGCCGAGGGGCCTGCAGTTTTCTCGCCATACGAACCCACGTTGCACCGTGGACGGGACCGCTCCCACAAGCTTCTCGCGCCCGATGTGCCCAAGAGGCAACCGGAGAAGCGCTTGGAGAGAAGATCCCAAAGGCCGCAGCAACGTGATGAGGACCTCTCTTGACAGGTGGGGTGTCCCGGATGGGGCACCCCACCTGTAGTTTTGCACTCGTGCCACTGCGAAGGCTCGGGAGATTTGTCGGCTGCGGCGTGTTGATGGGCGCAGCAGACGTCGTTCCCGGGGTGTCCGGGGGAACCGTGGCTCTGGTTCTGGGGATCTACCAGCGCCTGGTCGACGCCATCCGCAGGGCTGCAAAGGCCCCGGTCCCGCTGGCGAAAGGCGACCTCGGGAGTTTCCGGGCCGCTCTGAAGTCGCTTGATTTCATCTTTCTGGTCCCGCTGGGAATCGGCATCGTGCTGGCCGTCGGATCGCTGGCCGGTCCCATCGAAACCCAACTTCACGACAATCCCGAAGAGATGGCCGGACTCTTCTTCGGCCTCGTCGCCGCCTCGATAGTCGTCGCTCTGCGGCTCATTGAACGGCCCACGCTGGCCCACTACCAGTTGATGGCCGCGGTCGGCGCGGTCGTGTTCATACTGCTCGGCTTCCAGTCCGGCCCGGTACACGACCCTTCACCGGCGGTCCTGGTCGGCGCCGGTGCTCTGGCCGTCTGCGCCATGATCCTCCCCGGCGTCTCCGGCTCGTTCATCCTGTTGATGATCGGCATGTACAGCGCCGTGATCGGGGCGGTCAGCGACCGGGACTTCGTCGACATCCTCTTCGTGGCGCTGGGGGCCGCCATCGGCCTCGCGGTGTTCTCCTCGGCACTCGGGTGGATCATGGACCGGCGCCGAGACT
This sequence comes from Acidimicrobiaceae bacterium, assembly GCA_028819005.1. Taxonomy (GTDB): domain Bacteria; phylum Actinomycetota; class Acidimicrobiia; order Acidimicrobiales; family Aldehydirespiratoraceae; genus VXYK01. The sequence continues at coordinate 54,055 of JAPPMP010000012.1, read as the reverse complement.
TGGTGACGGCGGCCATGGTCGGGCTGATGCTCGGATCGCTCAGGGTGCTGTGGCCCTGGCCCAACGGCGTGGGTGTGGTCTCCGAGCACCGAGCCGAGGTCATCGACGGAACCGGGCTGTCCTGGCCGACGTCGGGCGAACTGCCCGCACCGGCGATACTCGCGGTTGTGGGAGGTCTCGCAGTGCTCGGTCTCGCGAAGGCAGCCGAGAGCCTCCCCGCGAAAGAACGCAGTTGAACCCGGTTCCGCTGCCGCATCGACTGCTGCTGATCGCTGCGACGGGCATGTGGTTGGCGATGATCGCGGCTTGTGCGACAGACGACCCTCTTCCGGTTGATCTCGCGGGGCCTGAACAGGGACCGGAGTCGTATTGGCGGGCACAGTCGAGAACATCGTGGAACGGAACCGGATCGTGGACAACACCCGAGCCGGCGTCACCACACTCGACTGGATCGCTGCGATCCTCGGCGGAGAGGTCGACTACCCCGCCATGCGCGCTCTGACTGGTCGAACGCTGTGGTCATCCCCCCGGAACGGGCAACCAGCGCCAAGACACTGGTCTCGGGTGCTTGAAGGTCAGGCTGACCCGAATCGCCACATCCCACCAGGATCAGCGTCAGCGCCGCGGCCAGCCCAGCCAACCATGTTCTCACCCCTAGGTTCTATCCTGGCTCGCATGAATACCGGGTACAGCGACAGGCATCGATATCCACTGACCGAACCCGTGGGGATGTCGTCTGGTGGAGAACGGCGGTTGACATGAGCAACATCGACTCTGCCCAGTGGATCACCCAACACCAGCAACGGGTCGCCGAACTCGAGTTCACGCCTGACTTGACACTGACGATCGAGCATCGGATCACAGGCGACGACGAAGACACCTGGCATGTCGAGATCGACGCGGGACAGGTCACGTTTCGCGCCGGTCCGCACCCGAATCCAACCCTGATCCTCACCGGCTCACGATCCACCACCGATGCCATTCGCAGCGGCAAGCAGTCGGCGCAGCGGGCGTTCCTAGACGGCGAACTGAAGGTCGGCGGGAATATCGCCAGACTGCTCGACAGCCACATCCAACTCGAAAGGGTGGCCGAAACGCTGGCCGCAACTATTTGAGGAACTTGCTGGTGCTGTTGTCCGCCAGAATCTTGCCGCCTGTCTGACACGTCGGGCAGTAGGCAACCGTGTAGCGCCGATATTCGACCGAGCGGACCAGATCATCGCAGGAAGTGCACTCAGACCCGACCCGATGGTGGACTTCATTGGGCCGGTTCCGCGACTTGCCTATGTCGTCGAGTGTCCGTTCGAACTCCAGATGCTGATCAACCACCAAGACCGTGGCCTCGTGGAGCCGAGCGATCTCATCCGCGCTCAACTTCGTGGTCATCGCGAAAGGCGACAGCTTCGCTGCATGGAGAATCTCGTTCGAGAGCAGACGGCCGACTCCCGCAATCCGGCGCTGATCCCGCAGGAACCCGTGCACCCGGGTGTTGTCGGATCCGAGCGCGGCCACGAAGTCCGACCGACTGATACCTCGTGCTTCGGGGCCGAGATGATCAACGGGTTCCTGGGTTGTCGGATCGCCTGTGACCAGCCAAACGCCCGCTTTGTGCTCAGTTCCGGCCTCGGTGAGCAGCAACGCGCCGCCGTCGGCGAAGACCCAGCGGGCCATGCCCGAACGCGGTTTTCGTGCTTGTTTCGGGTCGGGTCTAAGGCGACCGCCTTGCATCAGGTGGAGCACGAATGTGAAGTCCCCAAAATGCAAGAACAGGTACTTTCCACGGCTGCATGTTCCGGTCAACGAAAGGCCGTAAACCTCACGGGGTGAAGGCGCGTAGGTCTTGAGCGCACTGAGATGAAGCGGAGCGAACGACGCCAGCTCCGCACCCTGATAGTTGCGAGCCAGCCTTTCGGCATGAGCCACGATCTCCGGCAACTCCGGCATATGCCAAACTCCAGGCGTCTAGGAACCCGACTTCTGATCGCTGCGACGCAGGCCTGGAAGCCGCCAGTGCGCAATGCGGCGTTCCAGACCGGCTTCAGGCTCATCCACACCCGGACGGGACATGTTCACCACGTCGGGCGGACCCTCGTACAGCACACCAGGCCGCTGCTTGCCGCTCCAAACAACCGTCTGCGGGAAGGCGATCGTAATCGATTCTGCAGCGAACGCCTGATGGATCGCAAGCACGAGATCGTGGCGGGCAGCGCGCTCCGATGGAACGTCGCTGGCATGCCAATACAGGACGACGAAGCCGATGCTGGAATCCCCGAAACCCTCCAAGAACACCTCCGGCTCCGGATCCAACAGGACACGCGGAACCCTCTCCAACGCATCGTAAATCACCCCGGTGGCCCTCTGAAGGTCGGTGTCGTAAGCGACGCCCACGGCCAGCTCGCTGCGCCGCACCGGGTCTCGAGTCAGATTGACAATGGTGGCGTTGGCAATGTTGGCGTTCGGGACGCGGATGTGCTTCCCGTCACGGGTCTTGACCTGGGTGGTGAGCGAATCTATGTCCTCGACGGTCCCGATATATCCGTCGAGTTCGACCGTGTCGCCCACGGTGTAGGGCCTGCGCGTCTGCAGCAGCAGCGACGACACGAAGTTCCCGACCACGCCCTGGAGTGCCAGCGCCAGCACCAGACCGCCCAGACCCAAGGCGCCGAGCAGCGGACCGACCCGCACCCCGAGGCTCGTGAGTGCATACGACAGGCCGACAAGAAAGACCGCATAGGCCGACAGGCGCCCGGTGATGATCGCCGCGAACCCCGACCCGAGCCCGCGAGAGACCACCCGGCGCAGCACTCTGGAGACAACCATCGCCAACATCACCGAGCCGATGAGCACCGCTCCGGCCCTGATCCAGTCCCCACCAGTCAGGGGGTCGTCCAGCAGCGCTTGACTGTCGGACTGGGCCAGCACGGCCGGAAACCACCTCATTAGCGACCGATTCTGTCATAGGCGGTCGCGACGGTCCAGATATGGACCAGCGCTCAATGTCCACCGCTGTGGGTCAGATCAACCCGAGTTCACGGACTGTTTCGCGCTCTTCGGCGAGTTCGGCGACCGAAGCATCAATACGACTGCGGGAGAACTCGTTGACCTCAAGATCACCGACGATGGAATACTCGCCACCCCCACAGGTAACCGGGAACGACGACATCAAACCCTGTGGAACTCCATATGAACCGTCAGAGGCGATCGCCATCGAGACCCAGTCCCCATCGTCGGTTCCCAACATCCAGTCGTGAACATGGTCCACCGCGGCCGACGCCGCCGAAGCCGCCGACGACAACCCGCGAGCTTCAATGATCGCTGCACCGCGTTGCTGAACCGTCGGAATGAACGAATCTGAGAGCCAGACCTGATCTCCGATTGCAGTCGCAGCGTCAGAACCGTTGACGGTGCAGTGGAAAACATCGGGGTATTGCGTGACCGAGTGGTTGCCCCAGATCGTCATCTTCTTGATGTCGTTCACTGACACATCAAGTTTGCTCGCCAACTGAGCCAGGGCACGATTGTGATCCAGCCGAGTCATCGCGGTGAAACGATCATCGGGGACATCTGGCGCGTTGTTCATCGCAATGAGCGCATTGGTGTTGGCTGGGTTTCCAACCACCAGCACCCTCACGTCGTCTGCCGCGTTGTTGTTGATCGCCTTGCCTTGCACCGTGAAGATTGCACCGTTGGCTTCAAGCAGATCCTTTCGTTCCATGCCCTTGGAACGTGGGCGAGAACCCACCAACAACGCAATGTTGGCCCCTTCAAATGCGATATTGGGATTGTCGCTCTGGGTGATGCCGGCGAGCAACGGAAACGCCCCGTCGTTGAGTTCCATCGCCACGCCTTCGAGCGCTTTCATGGCCGGAGGGATCTCAAGCAGTTGCAGGACGACCGGCTGGTCCGGACCCAGCATGGAACCGCCGGCGATTCGGAACAATAGGCTGTAGCCGATCTGGCCGGCAGCCCCGCTTACAGCGACGCGAACGGGATCATTCATGGACATCCTCACTCATGGGCACCCTCATTCATGGGCACCCTCATTGATGGGCAACGTGGGGTCTCCGAATGCGAGTATTTGGCGCACCGCGCTGAACGCTACCAGCGTGATCACTTGGCATAGCGAATAGGGCGCGATTTTCCACGAACGAATCCGTCGCACCGCGCAAGAATCCTATTTGGTAGATCAAGCAATCTGATTTGGTAGATCAATTCTTACTGATTTAGTAGATCAATATGCTCAAGAATAGTAGATTATACCCATGGCCACCGGCGAGACAGTTGAGGCAGCATCAACCCTGACACCCTCGGGCTATCGCGTCCGCATCGCTGAGACGAACGCAGCGCGGATATTGCGGACATCTCGCGCGCTGCTCATTGAAGGACCGAAGGGCTGCGGCAAAACGTGGCTGGCGAAGCGCTTCGCCCGCAGCGAGGCGCTGCTGGAACAGGATCCCGCGGCATTCACGCTGGCCCAAGCCGAACCCCACCGAGTCCTGGACGGCGCCGCTCCGAGATTGATTGACGAATGGCAACGCGTTCCGGCACTGTGGGGTGCCGTCCGAGGCGCGTGCGACGCCCGCGCAGAAGCAGGCCAATTCATCCTGACCGGTTCGGCCACGCCGTCCGATGACCTCACCCGACACTCAGGAGCACTGCGCATTCAGCGGCTCGCGCTGCGGACCATGTCACTCGCCGAGCGAGGATTGTCCACCCAGGACGTGTCACTCGCCGCGCTACTGCGCGGCGAACCGGCGCAAGCAGGCCCGACCGGACATGGCGTGCCTGAAGCAGTCGATGCGCTGTGCCGCGGTGGCTGGCCCGGACTCAATGACAACATGCCGGTACGAGACGTGATCGCTGCGTTGAGGAGCTACCTCGAAGACATTGCGCGTACCGACATCCGCCAAGTGGACGGCATCGCTCGCGACCCGGTGCGGGTGCAGGCGTTGCTGCGCTCGCTGGCACGCAACGTCGGGACCGCAGCAAGCTTGAACAAGCTGGCCGACGAGACAAGCGCTGCCGCCCCGCTCGGTCGCCATTCGGTTCGTACCTATCTCGACGCACTCGAACGGCTCCACGTTCTGGAACCGCTGACGGCGTGGCCCACCCACCTTCGCTCCCGATCGCCGCTGCTGTCGAGTCCACGACACCACTTCGCGGATCCGTCGCTGGCCGTCGCTGCGCTCCGAACCCAGCCCGAACGCCTTCTGGCCGACACCGAGGCGCTCGGCCTTCTCTTCGAATCGCTCGTCATCCGGGATCTGCGCATCTACGCCCAAGCCGCCGATGCCGAGGTGTTCGCATTCCGAGACGCAGCCGGCAGCGAAGTCGATGCCATTGTCGATGCCGGTGACGGCCGCTGGATCGCAGTCGAAGTCAAGCTCGGCGGCGGCGAACAGATCGAGCGGGCTGCCCGCTCGCTGCTGACTATGCACGGCAAAGTGGATGAGACCAAGATGGGCAGGGCGGCAAAACTCGTCGTGGTGACCGCCGCCGATGGCTACTCATACGAACGCCCAGACGGGGTCTCAGTAATGCCATTGTTCGCCCTCGGCCCCTAACCGTGTCTGAGAGAGTCCCCGACCACATCCTCGGGTGGTCAGAAGGTGCCGAAGCGGGCTCGGGCGTCCCCGCTCACGATAGACCAGGCCGAGCCGTCGCCGTCGAACTCCGACAGGTCACAGCACATGGGAAGAACCGACCGCTAGACACAACACCAACCCGCACCAACCAGCCGGGGCCCTCTTGAATCGTCGATCATCACAACCACCGATTCCAGCAGGGCCTCGACCGCTATCGTTGGGTCGGGTGGCGAAGGATCTCCGTCAAAGAGTCATTGTTGAGCGTAGCATCCCTGATCAGGATTCTGGACGCTGCTGGAGTCGGCGGTCTAGTTGTCGGCTTCGGTGCGGGTGTTGCCGATCCAGGAGTCGTACATGGTGCTGTAGACGCCCTCGACGGCCACGAGTTCCGCATGCGTGCCCTGTTGCACGATCCGTCCGCCGTCGAACACCAACACGAGATCGGCCCGCTCCGCGGTGGACAGGCGATGAGCGATCGAAATCATGGTTCGACCCACCGCCAAACGGCTCAGAGCCGCAACCAACGCCTCCTCAGTCTCGGGGTCGACCGCTGAAGTGGCCTCGTCGAGCAGCAACAGGCCGGGATCGGCCACCTGGGCTCGGGCCAATGCGACAAGCTGGCGTTCGCCTACGGAGAGGCGACCGCCCCTCTCCCCCACAACCGCGTCCAAACCACCCGGAACCCTCGCGAGCCAATCGGCGAGCCCGAGCGCGTCAATGGCAGCAACGGCATCGTCTGTGGTCGCGTCCGGACGGCCGAAGCAGATGTTCTCCCCGATCGAAGTGTCGAACAGGAAGCCGTCCTGGGGAACCATGCGGATCGCCCTGCGCCGCGATGCGGGATCGACGGTCGCCAGGTCGACTCCACCGACCAGGACCATGCCGTCAGTCGGGTCGGCGAGCCGTGTCAACAGCCGCGCCAGAGTCGTCTTGCCGCTGCCGGTCTCACCGACCACCGCAACATTGCTTTCCGCAGCGATCGACAGGTCGACGTCGTGAAGCACCTGCTCACCGTCTCGATATCGGAAGTTGACGCCGGTGACCGCCACCGCCAGCGGACCCGCCGGAAGGTCCACGCCGTCGTTGGGTTCCTCGACTTCAACCGGCACGTCGAGAACAGCGAGGATCTTCCACCATCCGGCCAGAGCAGTCTGGGTCTGATCCATCACCTCGCCCACTTCGGCAATGGGATTCACCAACATGTTGACGAGGAACAAGAACGCCACCAACTCACCCACGCCGACGTCAACGCTGCCGCCCCACCAAACGCCCACACCCACCGCCATCGCCAAGGACAACGACGAGAAGAAGTCGACCACCGGGAGCATTCCAGCGAACCAGATACTGGAACGGAGCTGGGCGCCGTACTGACGGTCGACCACACCGTCGAGGCGATCTCGCAGCGTCGCGTCATAACCGTAGGCCCGGATGACCGGCGCGCCTGAGACCGCCTCCGAGGTCTCTCCCAGCGTTTCCGATACCCGGGTCCTGACCAGCCCGTAGGCCGCAAACTGGCGGACCTGCACCCAACGCAGGAACGGGATCAACGGGAGGTGGCACAGCAGGACTAGAAGCGTCAACTTCCAGTTGTAGACCGTCATCACCGTCAAGGTTCCGACAACGATTGAGCTGTTGATTATCCAACTCAGCGCGCCCCACTGAGTGAACTGTGCGAGCGATTCCACGTCGGAGGTGACCCTGCTCACCAGAACTCCACGCCTGCTGCCCGTATGGTCGGCCATGCTCAGTTTGTGGATGTGTTCGAAGGCACGGATCCGCAAGCCCAAGAGCAATGATTCCGCTGCTGTCACCAAACGTATGTGAGTGATTCGAGCCGCCGCGAAGACCACGATCACGATGCCGAACGCCGAACACGAAGCGAGCAGCACGAACCCGGGCCGGTAGCCCCCCTCGCCCAACAGACCCTTGTCCAGAACCTGCTGCACCAGTATCGGTACGATCAGACGTCCCGCCGCGGCGGTGAAGGCCATGGCCAGGGTCACACGCAGACCCGATTTCAGTTCCGGACTGATCGCAAGCCCACGCCGCAGAACGGTGAGCGCACCGACATCAGGAACTGCCTCACCGTCGAGCAGCGCAATAGCTTCTTCCACCGCGCCGCCGTAGCCGGGCGCCCTGTCATCGCCGGGCGCAACCGGAGCCCCGGAACCACCGCCGCAGCCGGGCGCCCTGTCATCGCCGGGCGCAACCGGAGCCCCGGAACCACCGCCGCAGCCGGGCGCCCTGTCATCGCCGGGCGCAACCGGAGCCCCGGAACCGCCACCGTAGCCGGGCGCAACCGGAGCCCCGGAACCACCGCCGCCGGGTGAAGACATCGCGCTCATGGCAGATCCGCCTGTTCGTATGACATCACCAGTGAGCGGTAATCCTCACGCTGCAGGAGATCCTCGTGTCGGCCTGCAGCCACAACTCTGCCGGCTTCGATGTACACGACCCGGTCAGCCAACAAGATCGTGGATATGCGGTGGGCCACCACAATGACCGTGGTGTCGAGATGCTGACCCAAGTTGTCGAGAATGCGGGCTTCCACCACAGGGTCCACCGCGCTCGTGGCGTCGTCGAGCAACAGCAACTGCGGCGAGCGAGCCAGAGCCCGTGCCAGGGCCACCCGCTGTCGTTGCCCACCTGAGAGCGTCTGACCACGCTCTCCCACCACCGTTGCAGAGCCCTCCGACAGAGCCGCCACGAAGCCGTCTGCCTCAGCGAGCCGCAGCGAACCGCCGACGTCAACACCCGCCCGACCCATAGCCACGTTCTCCGCAACCGTCGAGGCGAACAGGAAAGCCTCTTGAAACGCCAGAGCCACCCCACGCGACAACTCCTCAGGAGCGAGTTCGTCAACCGCAACCGCCCCAATCCTGATGCTCCCACCGGAGGGTTCGAGCAGTCCTGCGATGGATTCAAGCAATGTGGACTTCCCGGATCCCGTCGGCCCCACCAACGCAAGCGTCTCGCCCGGATCAACGACAAACGACATTCCCGAGACCGCTTCGCTGCTTGCGTACCCGACCGTCAGGTCGTCGACGACCACACTCAGCGGACCATCGGGCAACTTGGCGGTGCCGCTACGATCCTGGAGCGGATGCGCCATCACCCGATCGACCCGTTCAAGGGACACTACTGAACGAGGCAACTCCTCCAGAAAGAACCCCAACACCCGCAAAGGGGTTGTGAGCAGCCCGAACAGAGTGGCTGCCAACACCAGGTCACCCTCGCTCGCCGAACCGCGCGACACCAGCCAGGTACCCACCAGGATCAAACCGATGATGCCGATGTTGGGAAGCGAATCAATCACCGGTTCGAAGTTCGCCCGCAGGCGGCCGACCCGCACCCGCCACTCCCGCAACCGATCCGAGGCTTTGAGCATGCGCTCAACCTCAGCGGCCTCACGGCCCAGCGTCTTCACGATCACCGCGCCGTCGAAACTCTCGTGCGCGATCGCAGACACATCACCGACATGCTGCTGGGCGAGCGCCGCCGGCTCCTCCACCAAAGAGGTGTACTTCTGGCTGACGATCACCAGAGTCGGGAAAAGGACCGCGGCTATCAAAGCCAGCAGCGGGTGGACCAACGCGATGCTGACGATCGAGACCAGTACCAGCAGAACAACGCTCACCGAAAACGCCAGAGGCTTGAGGACCACTGTGGCCATCTGCACGTCTATGTCCGCGTGGGCCAGCAACTCCCCGGTCGGTTTCGAGCGATGGAAACGCAGAGGCACGTCGAGGTAGTGCCACAGCAGTCCACGCCGCCAATCACGCTGAGTCCGGAACTCAGCCATCGACAGGAAGAACCGGCGGGTGACCACGCTGACGCCGCGGATCAACGACACCCCGACCAGCACGGCCATCGCCAGCCAGACCGCGCCACCCGAGATATTCCTTTCCAAGCCGGTCTCGGCCAGTGCGCTGCTGTCGAAAGCCGGAATGACCAACTCGTCGGTCACTCCGCGCAACACCCAGGCGCCCCCGACCGCGGCGCACACGAACAGCATCGCACCGATCATCGCAATCGTATGAGGGCCCGGATGAGCGCGCAGCGACCGTGCGATCAGCCGCGCGCCGCGTCGCCAGATGTGATCGTCGACTACGAGGCCTTCACCCAAAGGAACTCTAGAACTCACAGAGCCCACCCACAGGTCACTTCTGAGAATCGGGCTACAGGCTCGGTTCTCAGAGTCGGTCGACGATTGCCGAAGCGAACTCTGAGCATTTCACCTCGGTGGCGCCGTCCATCAGCCGGGCGAAATCGTAGGTGACGACCTTCCCGGCGATCGTGCTCTCCACCGCAGCGATGATGTCGTCAGCGGAGTCCTGCCAGCCGAGATGCTCGAACATCATCACCCCCGACAGCAGCACCGAGGACGGGTTGACCTTGTCTTGGCCGGCGTATTTGGGGGCCGTCCCGTGGGTAGCCTCGAAAACGCCGTGACCGGTCACGTAGTTGATGTTGGCGCCCGGAGCGATGCCGATCCCGCCGACCTGAGCAGCCAGCGCATCGGAGATGTAGTCGCCGTTGAGGTTCATCGTGGCGATCACGTCGAACTCCGCCGGGCGGGTCAACACCTGCTGCAGAGCGATGTCGGCGATGGCGTCCTGCACCAGAATCTTGTCGCCAGGGTCGCCGCCGCAGTCATCCCAGCCGACCGCCACATCGGAGAACTCCTCACGGACGAGTTCGTAACCCCACTTCTGGAACGCCCCCTCGGTGAACTTCATGATGTTGCCCTTGTGCACCCAGTGGACCCGGTTGCGGTTGCGGCGAACCGCATATTCGAGCGCTGCGCGCTGGAGGCGCTGCGAGCCGGTCTTCGAGACCGGTTTGACGCCGATACCGCTGTCGGCGCGGATCTGCCACCCGAACGCGTCGTAGAGGAGGTCCATCATCTTGCGGGCCTCGGGCGTGCCCGATTCGACTTCGAGTCCCGCATAGATGTCTTCGGTGTTCTCGCGGAAGATCACCATGTCGACCAGGTGCGGTTCTTTCACAGGCGACGGTACGCCGGTGAACCAGCGCACCGGACGAAGGCACACATATAGGTCCATGATCTGTCGGATGGCGACGTTGAGGCTTCGAAAGCCCCCGCCGATCGGTGTGGTGAGCGGGCCCTTGATGCCGATCAGGTATTCGCCGAAGCTGTCGATCGTTGCTTGGGGAAGCCAGTCACCGGTTTCGTTGAACGCTTTTTCGCCGGCGAGCACTTCGCGCCACGCAATGGTTCTGCCGTATTTGGCGGCTGCCGCATCGAGCACCAGCTTCGCCGCAGGCCAGATATCGACTCCGGTTCCGTCGCCTTCGATGAAAGGGATGATGGGGTTGTCCGGCACGGCCAGCGTGCCGTCTGATTGCATCGAGATCTTGTCTGCCATGGCGTTGACTGTACCCGCCACTTCAGGCGGTGGGCCTTGCCGTGACCAATTGCTCCATTGGCTGGACATCCGCCGTTCTACCTGCCGTAGAATACGCGGTTCATGCCTGAAGATGCCGTCTGGGTCAGTGCCGCCGACCGTGCTTCTGTCATCGACCACGCGTTGGCGACGCTTGAACAACACGCCCATCGACAGACCGACGGGATCTGGTTGGAGGATCTGACCGCCGAGGTGGCAACTCACATTCGCGACTGGAACGTCGATGGCTGCTGGTCGTGGCCGCACTGGCCTGACCGAGAAGCGGTCATGCCGCCTGGCACCCCCGCTGTCGATGTCGGTATCGACCTTGTGGCTCGCCGCCGTGACGACGGCAAGTGGATCGCAATCCAGTGCAAGTCGCGCCGGCTCGACACATCCGGTGTCGGTGGGCCAGTAACGAGCGATGAGATCAACAAGTTTCTGGCGGCTTCAGCGAACGCGGAGATATGGGCCGAGCGCTGGTTGGTGGTAAACGGGTCCGTCTCGTTGGGAGGTCATGCCGATGGCAAAGCGGTCATGGCCGGTGCCGAGCTGAAAGTCGTGAACCTCGCCACCGCTGTCGATACCCAACGCGCCGCGCTCATCGCCAGCGCAATTGACGAAGCCTGCCCGCATTGCGAAGCGCTTCGTTCTGCTCCGAGGGGGGGGGGGGGGGGGGGGGGGGGGGGGGGGGGGGGGGGGGGGGGGGGG
>JAPPMP010000012.1:0-42341 GCA_028819005.1 Acidimicrobiaceae bacterium | reverse complement strand
GTGCCCCCCGGTAACTCCTGAACCCCGCCACCGCTGGCGCAACCCAACCCGCCCCGCTCAACGCCACCGCAAATTACGAACCCTGCCCCCAATGCGAAGCCCCTCGCTGGGCCCCCCCCCCCCCCCCCCCCCTGGTTCTCTGGAAAATACAGGTATACCAGCCCAGACGCGATCCTGTATGCAACGCGAGGCGGTTTCGTTGGCCGTGGAGCGTTTGCGTGCCAATGAACTAGCCGACGAGGACAACATCCCAAGAGGCGAGGCACGGGGTCGGATCGTGCTGCCGTGCGGCACCGGAAAAACCCGTACTCCACCCCAGGTCGGCTGGCAATCATGCGTCTACCCGGCAAAACGTTCGACTTCCCCTTGTACAACCCAGCCTCGTGGCTGACTGTCCCCATGCCCGACATCAACGACCAAGATGTCGTGGCAGCACTGGGCGCGTGCTGGGAGGAGACACGCGATGAGATCGTCCCGCAGTACCGCGACGGCTACACCGACATCCGCCGCCGCTGGGACCAAGCCGTCTGCGGAGCCCTAGGCTGGGATATTGACGAGATCAGCAAACTCGGTGAACTGCTGGCACGCGAACCACACGTCAAAGGCGTCGCCGCCGGCCAATGGAAACAATGAACGCGCCGCGATCGCCCATGGCGACCCTTGGCCTCCACGAAAGATGTGCAAACCAGAGCACCAATAGCATGTCGCCATCTAGCAGGGCGCCGTCATTTCTCAGCGGAGTCCGAGGACGGTGAGAAGAGCCTCGTCGACGCCCCAGAGTTCTTCGGGGGTGAGGTGGCCTTCCAAGTCTCCCAGACGCGAGGCGTCAACCGCGCCGATCTGCTCCACCAGCACCCTGGTTCGTTGCCCGCCGATTTCGATCTCAGGTCGAAACGAAGCCGGTTGTGCGGATTGCGATGTAGGAGCCACGATGACGACTGAACGAGGAAGCAACTCATCGGCTTGGATCACCACGCCGAAACGATCTCCATGCTGTTCATGCCCAGTTCCCCTTGGAAGCTTGAAACAAAAAATGTCACCGCGGAGCACGCATTGACTCCATCAACTCCGCTACCGCCAGCATCTCGGATCGATCGAGATCGTCAGCCTCGAGCTTGGCAGCTTCAGCGGCCAGAGCAGAGCGGCTGAGCCTCCGTCGCGCCTCCTCAACCAGCGCGGAACGGATCGCCTCGGAGCGGCTCAAACCCGACGCCTCCAAGACGCTGAGTGCCCTGGTCGCTTCATCATCAAGCCGAACCGATACTGCGTACGCCATACCCGCATTGTAATACAAATCGCGATACTTTCGCCAAACTTGTTATCTGTTCGGACTCGGGCACCGGTCTCGTTGGGTTATGGTGAGATCAGCACAAGGATCATTTGTGGGTACTGAGGAGGCCGACAATGAGATCGAAACATCTGCAGCGCATGCTGGCGGTTTGCGCTGCGCTCGTGATGGTTGCGGCGGCTTGCGGCGGGGATGACGACGGCGACACGACAAGCACCACGCTCGCTGCGGACACGACCGAAGCACCCAGCGAGGAGCCGGCACAGGTCACCGACGATTTTGAGCTGGTCATCGGTCAGGTGATGCCCGAGACCGGTGCACTGGCGTTTCTCAATGCACCGATGATCGTGAGCATTGATCTGGCCGTGCAAGACATCCAGGAGGCCGGCGGCAACGTGCGACTGCTGACCGGCGATTCCGCCACTGACCCCGATATCGCTCCCGAGACGGTCAACCGCTTGTTGGGCGAAGGCGCCCATGTGATCGTGGGCGCCGCCGCGTCGGGAGTGTCGCAGTCGTTCATTCAGACCCTGTACGACGCCCAGATCCCGCAGTGTTCCCCGTCCAACACGTCGCCGTCGTTCTCCACTCAAGACAACGCCGGGTTCTATTTCCGCACAGTGCCCCCCGACCAGGCTGTCGCGCTGATCCTGGCCAACCTCGTCGCCGCCGACGGTGCCACCAACGTGGCCATTCCAGCCCGGGCTGACGACTGGGGCAACGCTCTGGCTGAGCTGCTGGCCGACAACTTCGACGAGCTCGGCGTCAACTACGAGATCTTCTCCTATGACGAAGACGCCGCCAGCTACGATCCCACCGTCGAGGCCATTGAGGGCATGGGAGCAGACGCAGTGGTGCTGCTCACATTCGCCGAAGGCGCTCAGATCATCAGAGGACTGCTCGAAGCCGGGTTTCCGGCAGGCGCCATGTACGGCAGCGACGGAATCTACGATCTGGGTCTCCCGGCCATGGTCGATCCGACCAATCCCAACGTGCTTGACGGGTTTGTAGTCATCGCCGCAGGCGGTAGCGATGAATTCAGCACCCGCCTCAGCGCCCTGACCGAAGGCAACGTGATCTATGGGGGTCAGTCCTATGACTGCGTGATGGTGCTGGCATTGGCGGCTCTGGCTGCAGGCTCAACCGACGGCCCGGCGATCATCGACCAGGTGCACGCCGTCACCAGCGACGGCCAGAAGTGCTACGACTACGGTGAGTGCGCAAGCCTGATCGCGGATGGCGTAGACATCGACTACGAGGGCATTTCCGGTCCGCTGGAGTTGGACGAAGTCGGCGACCCGGGATTCGGTCGCTACCTGATCGCCGAATTCATCGACGGTGAATTCACCGTGATCGACAGCCAAGACGCCGACCTGGCCGATCTGGGCTGACCGGTCTTCAAACTGAGTCGACCGTCGCTCGTTAGAACCGGGCGAGCGTTCCGAGGTAGAGACTGACGACTTTGGGATCGTCGAGCAGTTCGCGCCCCGTGCCCTCATAGGCGTTGGCACCCTGGTCCAAGACATAAGCCCGATCGCAAATCTGCAGGCAGCGATGGGCGTTCTGTTCCACCATGACCAGCGACACCCCGTGATCGGCTACGTGGCTGATCTGCTCGAACACCTGATCTTGATAGGCAGGCGAAAGACCCGCAGACGGCTCATCGAGCAGCAGCACACGGGGATCGGCCATCAACGCCCGACCGATGGCCAGCATCTGGCGCTGCCCTCCCGAGAGTCCGTCTGCACGTTGACTGCTGCGGTCGGCCAGCAGTGGAAACAGGTCGGCGACGACTTCGAACCGTTCGGCGAACCGCTCCGGCGCCTGGAACACGCCCATCTCCAGGTTCTCGCGGATCGACAACCGGCCGAACACGTTGTTGTTCTGCGGAACAAACCCGACGCCACGGGACACGAGCTGATGGGGTTCAAGCCCGGTGATGTCCTCGTCACCCAGGCGAACCGCCCCGGTCCGCACCTCCACCAAACCAAAAATGGCCTTCAGCAAAGTGGACTTGCCCGCGCCGTTCGGCCCGATGATTCCGACGACCTCGCCGGAATGGAGGTCCAACGAGCAGCCCGTCAGGATGTCGACCCCGGGCAGGTAGCCCGCCACCACGTCTTCTGCGACCAAACGGGCGCTCAAGATGATTCCTCCCTCCCGGTTGATTCTGCCGGCCTGCCGCTGCGGCCGAGGTAGGCGTCGATGACCAGATCGTTGTGGATGACGTTCCACGGCGGCCCCTCAGCGATCACCCGGCCCTCGGCCAGCACCACCACCCAATCGCTGATCCCAGCCACCACATTCATATCGTGCTCGATGAACACGACGCTCACCCCCGACATGGCTAGCAGACTTATGTGCTGCATCAGGGACTGGGCCAGGGCGGGGTTCACCCCGGCCATGGGCTCGTCCAGCATGATCAACCTGGGTTCGGCCATGAGCGCCCGAGCAACTTCTAGGAGCTTGCGCTGTCCTCCCGAGAGGGTTCCGGCTAGTTCGTCGCGCATGTGCATCAGGTTGAACTGCTCTAGGAGTTGCCCAGCCCGCTCGGTGTTGTCTCGCTCCTGGTCGCGCCAGCGCGACCGAAACGGGGCGATCCGCAAACGCTCTCCCATCTGATCAGGCGCACCCAACAACATGTTCTCAATGACCGGAAGCCTGGCCAACGACTTGGTGAGCTGGAACGTCCTCACCATCCCCTGTCGAGCGAGCCGATCTGCAGACATCCCGCTCACGAGCCGTCCAGCGAAGGCCCAGCGACCGCGATCAGCGCGTTCAAAGCCGCTGAGCAGGTTGAACAGGGTTGTTTTGCCTGCTCCGTTGGGACCGATCAACGCGGTCACCACACCTCGCTGCACCTCGAGATGGTCGATGTCCACCGCAACCAAACCGCCGAAAGTTCGGCGCACACCCTCGACCGTCAGAATCGGGTCGGGTTTGGAGACGCCGGGCTCGGAGCGAACCCGCAGAATCGGCTCGACCTCTTCGACGGTTGCCGCGTCGGCGTCCGGATATTCGTCAACCGTCATCGATCAGCATTTCCGTGCGGTTGCCGACTATTCCCTGGGGCCGGAACAGAACGAGCATAATGAGGGCCAGGCCGACCACTCCGACGCTGATGACCCCCTCCGATCCGCTCAGAGAATCTGAGATCGGCTGCGGCAACCAGGCTTCGGCGGCCAACTGGCGCAGGAACGATTCGATCCACTCGCGCAGGAACCAGAACAGAATCGCCCCCAACACCGGCCCGGTGCAGGTCGCCGACCCGCCCAACAGCAACGCCGTGTAGGTGAAGAACGTGACCTGGGGGCGGAATCCGTTCGGGTCGGCCCCCGAAGTCTTGATCGCGTCGACAACCCCCGCCAGACCGGCGATCACGCCGCCGATGACCAGCGCTTGCATCCTGTAGGCAAACACGTTCTTGCCGAGGCTTCGAGCGGCGTTCTCGTCCTCTCTGATGGACTTGAGCACCCGTCCCCAGGGGCTGCGCACAATCAGAAACACCGCCAAGCCGGCCAGCGCCACAAGCGTCCAGCCAACGGTGATGACCCACAATTGCTGGCCGGTGAACGCGAACGTGCCGGCCCCGTATCGAACCTGCGGCCCTTCGGCATACGGGTTCAGGTCGTAGAACGCGCTGGCATCGAAGCTGATGCTGAGCGGCCCCCCGGTGAGTTCAATGGCGTCAGTGGAGCCGATGATCAGTCGCAGAATTTCAGCCGCGGCGATAGTGGCGATCGCAAACAGAACCGCTTGCAGGCGCAGCGTGGGTATGCCAAGCGCCAGAGCCAGCACCGCGCTGAGCGCCAACCCAACCGGGATGCCCACCCACAGCGACCAACCGAAGGTGGCAACCGAGACGCTGGTTCCGTAAGCGCCGAGGAGCATGAACCCGACCTGGCCGAAGTTGAGCAGTCCCGTATAGCCGAAGTGGACGTTCAGGCCGATCGCTGCCAACGCCAATATCACCGCCTCAGGTCCGAAGGCGGCCCGGGCCGCATTCCCGAAGATGACGTCGAACTCCATCATCCCACCCGTTCTCGTACCCCGAACAGACCCTGGGGCCGCAACAGCAGCACCAGGATGAGCACCGCGAGTGGAACGACGAGCTTAAGCTCCGGCGAAATCCACAACGTGCTGATCTCGGTGGCGAAACCGATGAGCACCGAGCCGACAACCGCGCCGTAGGCGGTGCCCAACCCGCCGAGTTCCACGCCGGCGAAAATCAACAGCAGGAGCTGGAATCCCAAGTAGGGGTCGATGTCGGCGTCAAGGCCCATGAAGATGCCTCCGAGCCCGGCCAGCATCGCTCCGATCGTCCAGACGATGAGCGCAACGCGATTCACGTCGATTCCCGCCACTCGCGCGAGATCGGTGTTGTCGGCAACCGCTCGGGTGGCTTTCCCGAATCGGCTCAGTTGAAGTGTGGTCGCCATCACCGCGAGCACGACGGCGGTTGTCGCGACCGTGGCGACCTCACGCGGGGTGACTGCCCAAGGCCCGAATTCCCAGCGATCTTGGACCTGATAATCGATGTAGGGGCGGGGTTCGGCGCCGAAGAACAGTTGGATTGCCTGCCGTCCCAACAGCGATAGACCGATGGTGATGACCACTAGTTGAAACACGCCGAGCCGTCGGCGCTGCAGCGGGCGGAACAAGCCGGATTCCAGACCCGCACCCAGCGCGCCGCACACGACCAACCCCAGAGCCGCGGCCACGACCAGGTTGAGACCGCCCCATGAGGTGTTGAAGTACCAGGCGATCACCGCTCCGAAGGTGACCAGTTCGCCGTGTGCGAAGTTGACCAGGCCGGTGGTTCCGTAGATGAGAGACAGGCCCACCGCGCTCATGGCGATGATCAACCCCAGCTTCAGGCCCGTGAAGGCTCTCTGGGCGAAGCGCTCGCCGAACGGTGTGGCCTTCGGAGTCTCGCCTACAGCGAACACCACCGCGCGGGCCATGCCCGCGAACACTGTCGTCTCGACGGTCGTCTCTTGGCCTTCGCGCAACCCGAGGTCGTCTGGCAGGGTCTCTTCGTCGAGGGTTACCAGGTAGGTCCCGGCGTCGGGTACTGCTATCGACCAGCGACCTTCAGCGCCGGTGGCCGTCCGGCCGATCTCCGCTCCCGCTTGGTCGGTAACCGTTATCTCGACCCCGGCGATGTACCGGTCGAAACCGAGCCGGATGGTGCCCTCCAGAGTGGTCTGGGCGGTGCTGTCGCTGTCCCCAGCGGTGTTGTGGTCCTGATCGGCACGGTCCTGATCGGCGTCCTTATCGGCCTTGGTTCCATCATCGGATTGGGCGGCCGCCGGGCCGACACAAGCGAACACCACGCACAGTACAAACCCCAGGAGTGCTGTGCCTCTCCGCATCAACCGCCACATTAGTGAGCCGCAGTAGTGCGTCGTAACAGCGAGTCGTAACAGTGAGCCGGGCGCGTCGGGCGCTCAGCGGGCCGGGTGGGAGTCGACGAGTGCCTGCGCTTCGTCGAACGCCGCTTGCAGGCGCGTGCCGACTTCGGTGCTCATCTGAGCCAGCGCCGGCCGACTCAGCCGACCTTCCGGGGCTCTGATCGGGGTGCCGATCACGATCGCAGTGCGCACCCTTTTGGGGAACTTGGATCCCGCCGGTAACGCGCCCTCCGTTCCGGCGATCCCCGCCGGAATGATCGGAGCCTTCGTCTTGGAAGCCAGATACGACATCCCATCGAAGACTCCGGTCACCTGGTTCCCGCTCTGACGGGTGCCTTCGGGGAAGACGAGCAGCATGGCGCCCGAGTCGAGCAGCGTCCGCGCCGCGCGCATCGCATCCCGGTCGGCTTCTCCCCGCCGCAGCGGTATCGAACCGAGCGCGGCGCAGATCCAGGCGCCCAGCGGATTCACGAAGAGCGACTCTTTGGCCAGCGCTCGCAAATGCCGCTTGGTGCATACCGACAGCAGTGGTGCGTCAAGATTGGAGCGATGGACCGGAGCGATGATTACCGGCCCGGTCAGAGGGATGTTCTCAGATCCCCGATGTTGTGTTCGGAGCCAACGCCATAGGAACACTCGAATCAGCGCTCGGACGGTCTGGTAGAAGGCGATCGAACGGCGTTGCCGACCAACCTTGAGCGCCCACTCGAGACTCTTCGCTTCTCTCGGAGCCTTTCCCTCCGGTTTGTCAACTGGACCGTCCATGGCTCGGCGTCCTAGTGAAGAAACTGCCGTTCAGCGGTGAAGACCATGGAGATGCCCCGCTTGTCAGCCGCGGCGATCGTCTTTTCGTCGTTGACCGACCCGCCAGGTTGGACGATTATCGCTGCTCCAGCGTCTGCCGCTGCGTGAATACCGTCGGGGAACGGGTAGAAGGCGTCGCTGGCGCAGGCACCTCCTTGGGCTCTGCCATCGGCCTTGCTTGCAGCTATTTGGGCTGCTTCAACCCGATTTTGTTGACCCGCTCCGATCCCCCAGGCCACGCCGTCGCGAGCCAGAACCACAGCGTTGGACTTGACGTGACCACAAACGCGCCAGGCAAAAGCTGCGTCGGCTGTCTCAGCCGCGGTCGGTTCACGCTCTGTGACCACCTGCCACTGAGAGGGCGCCGAAGCGAAACACTGAGCCTCCTGAACCAAGAAGCCGTCGGTGATTTGGCGCAGGCTGATCTGGGCCTTGACCGATGCAGGGGACGCTGGGCGCGCTGGGGACGTGTCGGGAGTCTCGACCCGCAGAATCCGGGTGTTGCGGCGCTTGGCGATCAGACGTTCAACAACCCCGTCTGCATAACCCGGAGCGATGATCACATCAGCCTGAGCAGCCGCTTCCATAGCGGCGACCGTGGAAACCTCGACGATTCGATTCACCGCCACGATCCCGCCGAACGCACTACGCGGGTCGCACTCGAAGGCACGCTGGCAGGCCGAGGCGAGGTCGGCCGCCACCGCCGCACCGCAGGGGTTGGCGTGTTTGATGATCGCTACCGCACAGCCGCCGGAAAGATCGCCCAGATCCTGAGCCAGACGCCAGGCCGCGTCCGCATCGAAGAGGTTCAGATAACTCAACGGCACGCCCGAATATTGTTCCACCCGATCCCACATGCTGATCTCGCCCATCGGGCGGTAGCGCGCGCCGCTCTGGTGCGGGTTCTCGCCATAGCGGAGCACTTCGGCACGTTCCAGGGCGACATGGATAGTGGGGGGAAGCACCGTGGGAGCAAGCGCTGCCGGATCAGGATCGGTGTTGTCGAGCCAGCCGACAATTGCTGCGTCATAGGCCGCGGTGTGGGCGAACGCCGCTCTGGCCAGTCGCCGACGCGTCTGCGCTGACAAGGCCGAGTCGTTGGCGCGAAGTTCCGCCAGGATCGGTTCGTAGTCTGCTGGATTCGTGGCAACCCCTACGTAT
This sequence comes from Acidimicrobiaceae bacterium, assembly GCA_028819005.1. Lineage (GTDB taxonomy): Bacteria > Actinomycetota > Acidimicrobiia > Acidimicrobiales > Aldehydirespiratoraceae > VXYK01. The sequence continues at coordinate 33,674 of JAPPMP010000012.1, read as the reverse complement.
TCGTGGTTCTTGGCCGCCGATCGCAGAAGGGTCGGGCCGCCGATATCGATCATCTCGATACCTGGTTCGGATCGGAACGGATAGAGGTTGCCGACGACCAAGTCGATCACCTCGATGTTGTTGGCTGTCAGATCCGCTTGATGTTCGGGGTCTTCCCGATCCGCGAGAATGCCCCCGTGAAGGCGCGGGTGCAGCGTCGCCACACGGTGCCCCAACATTATCGGTGAGCCGGTGTAGTCCGCGACATCGGTGACTGCGATGCCCGCGGCGGATATGACCCCTGCGGTGCCACCGCTTGAGATCAGCTCCCAGCCGAGTTCAACCAGTCCTCCGGCGAACTCCACGATCCCCGACTTGTCGAACACTGACAACAGCGCCCGACACCGACCCACACTGCTGTCCGCTGCCCTGCTGTTCATCGCCCGAAACCTAGCAACCCAGCGGCCTTAGAGACCGGCAACTATGTCGGCCATCAGTTCACCGGCTTCTGTCGGGTTCTGCCCGACATGGACGCCGGCATCGGTCAGCGCCTCGATCTTGGCCGCCGCGGTACCGCGGTCTCCTGAGACGATCGCTCCGGCATGGCCCATCTTCTTGCCGGGCGGAGCGGTCACCCCGGCGATGTAGCCGGCGACGGGCTTGGTCATGTGGTTCTTGATGAACTCAGCGGCTTCCTCCTCAGCTGAACCGCCGATCTCGCCGATCATCATCACAGCCAGAGTCTCCGGATCGTCTTGAAAGGCCCGCAGACAATCGATGAACGAAGTTCCCGGCACTGGGTCGCCGCCTATGCCCACGCAGGTCGTCACCCCGACGCACTTCTGCTTCAGCTCGTAAAGCGCCTGGTAGGTGAGAGTGCCCGAACGGCTGACGATTCCCACAGGGCCTCCCGGTTTGGCGATGTGCCCCGCGGTGATGCCGATGTTGCACTTTCCCGGACTCATGATGCCCGGACAGTTCGGACCGAGCAGCAGGACGTCGGGATAGTCCCGCTTCAAAGCGTTGTAGAAGTAGACCTCGTCGTGCGCGGGTACTCCCTCGGTGATGACAACGATGAACTTGACACCCCCCTGGGCAGCTTCGAGCACCGCGCCCCGCACTCCGGGGGCGGGAATGAAAATACAGCTCGCAGTGGCGCCGGTCTGCTGCACCGCGTCGGCCACATTGGCAAAAATGGGTACACCATCCACATCAGTACCCGCCTTGGTCGGATGGGTGCCCGCCACCACCTGGGTGCCGTAGTCGCGGTTCAACAGCCCGTAGTAGCTGCCCTGTGACCCAGTCAGGCCCTGGTAGACGACCTTCGTGTTCTCATCGACGAAGATGCTCATTGTCAGTCTCCCTTCTTCCTCACCGATTCAACTCGCGAGCTCGACCACACGGCGTGCCGCGTCGAGCATCGTCGGTTGCATCATCAACCTGTCGGTCAGATGGGGTTCCAGGATCGCCCGACCCTCGTCTGCGTTCGTGCCGTCGAGCCTGATGACAATGGGCGAATCGATCTCCACACGTTCCATCGCTTCGAGGATGCCGTCGGCGATCTCCTCGCCCCGGGTGATACCGCCGAAGATGTTGATGAAAATGGCCTTCACCGCAGGGTCGTTGTTGATGACCTCCAAAGCTCCGGCCATGACATCAGCGTTCGCGCCGCCGCCGATGTCCAAGAAATTGGCAGGGGCTCCGCCGACCTGGTTGACCACGTCGGCGGTGCTCATCGCCAGACCCGCGCCGTTGGCGATCACCCCGACCGAACCGTCGAGCCCGACATATTGCAGTCCCTTGGCGTGCGCTGCCTCCTCGCGTTCATCCCGGCTCTGGGTGGCGTCGTACTGGCTGTAGTCGGGGTGGCGGAACTCGCTGTTGCCGTCGAGGGTCACCTTGGCGTCGAGCACATGCACCGAGCCCTCCAGGGTCAAGATAAGCGGGTTTATCTCCACGAGATCGGCGTCGCCCTCGCTGTAGGCACGGTAGAGCTTCAACAGCACCTCGACCGCCCCCTCAACCGCCGGCTCAGGGAGGTTCGCCGCAGCCACCCAGTCACGGCACGTCGCTTCGCTGAGCCCTTCGATCGGGTCTATCCAGATCTTGGCGATCGCATCAGGGTTGGTTTCAGCCACCGCCTCGATCTCCACCCCGCCCTCGACCGAGAGCATCCCGAGATGCTTCTTGGCCGAGCGATCGAGGGTGAAGCCGGCGTAATACTCCTCGGCGATGTCCGATACCTTTTCAATCCAGACCCGGCGCACAATGTGGCCTTTGACGTCGAGGCCCAAGATGTTGCCCGCGTGCTCGCGCACCGCGTCGGTATCGGCTGCGAACTTGACGCCGCCCGCCTTGCCCCGTCCACCCGTATGAACCTGGGCTTTGACCATGACCGGCGTGCCAAGCCGCTCCGCCGCAGCGACGGCCTCGGCGACCGTGAAAGCTATTTCACCGGCTGAGACGGGCATTCCGTAGCCGGCGAAGAACTCCTTGCCCTGATACTCGAAAAGATCCACCGCGCCTCCAATACTTGGTCACATCAGGCAAAGTTTGCGTGGACTCAGGCGATACTAGGCGGGTCACAATGTTGTGACACAGTCCGCCGCAATCAGACGCGAGGAGCTATGCCTGTCGCCCGAGGCCCGCAGCTAAACGCCCGCAATGCCCTGCTTCTCGGATTCACCGCTGTGGTCATAGCGGGGTTGCTCGGTGTCATGGTCTGGTTCGCGGCATCTCAGGGAAACACCGAGATCGTCCTCGGCGACAGAGACTTCGACGCCGGCGACGCCGAGAAAATAAGTGACGAGATCATAGAGAGGGGTCCGATTCTCTACTCCGATGTGGGTAGTGGTGGGCAGCGTGACATCATCGTCACCCACCGCGGCACCGATCAGGAGCAGGGATGGCTGGCTTTCGCAGCCAGACGCGCTCAGGATCCCCGAGACTGTTTCTTCTCCTGGGACCCCGACAAGGCGGAGTTCCTCCTCACCACCGCAGCGGGCAGCGATACCACCTGCGACGAGGTGACAGCCGACGCGGCGGGTACCGGCCTGCGCCAGTACCGTGTCGAGGTTCGAGACGGCAATATCCACGTTCTGCTCAACGAACCGCCTGAGTGAGACCCCGCGGCATCGGCCCGCTAGAGCTTCTCGAGGGGGGCTAGGGACAACAGCAGGATTTTCTGTCCGACATTCGCGAAGTTCACGGTGGCCTCTGGACTATCGCGGCTTCCGCCGATGTCGACGATGACTCCCTCGCCCCATTTCGAGTGACGAACACCATCACCAACCTTCAGGTCCAGTGACTCGGCCCCTTTCGAAGCGAACGGCGACGTGGCAGCGGAACTCTCGCTCTCGAACACCCGATCGACGATCCGTTCACGGTGCTCATCAATCCGAGACCCGCTAATTCTGCTGGCACCGCCGCGTTGCTGGTCGCTTCGGCTGGCACCTCGTTGCTGGTCGCTTCGGCCTGCGCCGCTTTGCCGGTCGCCTCGGCCTCCGCCGAAGGTGCGTCCGCCGGGGTACGAACGGTCGAAGCGGTTGCTTCGACGGCCTTGGCCGCTGATCTCAGTCACCAAGTCGTTCGGGATCTCTGAGAAGAAGCGGCTGGGCGGGTTGTACTGGGTCATGCCGTTGAGCATGCGGCTCCAGGCACAGGTCAGGTGAAGCGCTTGCATCGCCCTGGTGACGCCCACATACGCCAAGCGCCGTTCTTCCTCAAGCTCTCGGGGCTCGCCCAGGGTGCGTATATGTGGAAGAACGCCGTCTTCCATGCCGGTGAGGAAGACGACCGGGAACTCGAGTCCTTTGGCCGAATGAAGGGTCATAAGCGTCACAAGCGACTCGTTGTCATCCATGTCGTCGGTGTCGGTGACCAAGCTGATCTGTTCTAAGAACTCGTCCACCGTTTCGAAGTCGCGGGCCATGCCCAGCAATTCCATGATGTTCTCGAGCCGACCCTCGGCCTCGATTCCCAGGGTCGCCTGGAGTTCTTCGAGGTATCCAGAGCGTTCAAGAGCCTCTTCGATGATGGTTGCCGGACCCGCGTCGAGTTCGCGGATGTCTGCGGTGATCTGCAGGAACTGCTCGATGCCGGTCGTGGCCCGGCCGCTGACGCCGGCGTTTCGATAGTCCCGCAGCGCTTCTGAGAATGACAGGCCCCGCGAGGCGGCCCAGGCGTCGAGCTTGCTGATCGACGAATCGCCAACGCCCCGTTTGGGCACGTTCAGAACTCGTTTGACGCTCACTTCGTCGGTCGGATTGACGATGGCCCGCAGATACGCCACCGCATCCTTTATCTCTCGTCGATCATAGAAGCGGGCGCCACCCACCAACTGGTACGGAATCCCGACACGCACCAACTGCTCCTCAAGCACGCGTGACTGGCTGTTCGTGCGATAGAACACCGCCATCTCGTCCCAGCGCATGCCTTCATTGGCTTGCAAACGGGCCAGTTCATGGGCCACATAACGAGCCTCGTCATGCTCATCGTCGGCGTGGTAACGCACAATCTTGTCGCCCCGTCCACGGTCGGTCCACAGGTCTTTCGGGACACGACCCATGTTCTGGGCGATCACCGCGTTGGCCGCGTCGAGGATGGACTGCGTCGAGCGGTAGTTCTGCTCGAGCACGATTGTCGTGGCGTCCGGAAATGCTTTCTCGAACTCCAGGATGTTGCGCAGATCAGCACCTCTGAAGGCGTAGATCGACTGGTCGCCGTCGCCCACGACCGAAACCCCGCGATGCAGTTCCGCGAGCAACAGGACAAGCTCGTTCTGCACCGAGTTGGTGTCTTGGTACTCGTCGACGAGGACATGCGCGAAGCGGTCGCGCCAGTGTTGCAAGACGTCGGGCTGGGTCCTGAACAGTTCAACGGTGCGCATCAGCAGATCGTCGAAGTCCATGGCTGCCGCGGCGATCAGTCGGCGCTGATATTCCAGGTAGACGTCTGCTACGCGCTTTTGGAGGAACCCCTCGGCCCCGTCGGCAAAGGCGGTCGCCGACACGTTGCCATTCTTGGCAGTCGAGATCGTGGCGTGGACTGATCGCGGCGCGAACCTCTTGGGATCGAGGTTGAGATCGCGGATCACGTAACCGGTCAGACGACGGGCGTCGGCCTGGTCGTAGATAGAGAAGCGCCCCGGATAACCGAGTCTGTCGGCATCCCGGCGCAGGATCCGTACGCACGCGGAATGGAACGTCGAGACCCACATTCTCTCGGCCACCGGACCTACGAGTGCCGAGACTCGCTCTTTCATCTCGCCAGCGGCTTTGTTGGTGAATGTGATGGCCAGGATTTCAAACGGCGACATGCCTTCGTCGATCATGTGGGCGATCCGGTGTGTGAGCACCCGGGTCTTGCCCGAACCGGCCCCCGCCACGACCAACAGAGGGCCTCCTGAGTGCAGCACCGCGTCGTACTGAGACGGGTTCAGGCCCTCCAAGAGAGGCGAGGTTTCGGGCATCGGCTCACCCTACCCGTGTGCACTGACTCCCTAGTCACCGATCTTCTACGGCCGCGACACCGACCTCCAAACTAGATTCGCAATCGGCTCCCCTCACCACCGCCAGGAGCGCTGTAGCGGTAGCCGCCGATAAGCAAAGGACTGATCCGTTCCATGTCACGAAGCTCACTGACAAAGCTCTCGCGCGCCTCTCAACACACTCACTCCCCCTGAGATCCGAAGAGCCACATAACCCGCTTCGCAGCTCTCACTGCTGTAGCGCCGCTACCATGACGTTCGACGGCTCTCTTTACACGACCCCAAAGGTGCTAACCGGCACAACGGCGATTGGCCCAGAGACGCCGTTACCCGATATTCTGCGATCAGTGAAGGTATCCGGTGAATTCTAGTCAGATTGGTCCATCCATTCGATCTCGGGACACATCTTGCGACCGTCGCGATCGTGAAGTACTGCTCCGAGTTGATCGACTCGTTAAGTCATACGGCGACCTTGTAGCGGTCCGAGACGTTTCGTTTCGAGTACTTTCCGGCGAAACCTTTGTCATCGTCGGTCCGAACGGTTCAGGTAAGACTAGCACCGTGGAGTGCATCGAAGGTATACGTGAACCTGACAGCGGTGACATCAGTTTGATGGGATTAAGTCCCAATGTTGGTCCCTACACCTACAACAAGTTGTTCGGGGCTCAACTGCAGGAATCGAGTCTGCCTGCACGTATCAGACTACGAGAGGCCTTACAACTTTTTGCGCAGTGCTACCGCGACCCGTGGGAGGTTGGCGATCTACTCGACCGGATCGGTTTCGAACCCGCACAGCACCGTCAGTTTTTCGACACTCTATCGGGCGGTCAAAAACGCCGACTCATGCTCGCACTGGCTCTACTCGGACGCCCGAGCTTGATAATTCTTGACGAGCCAACCTCGGGTCTTGACCCTCATGCACGTTTGGCGATGTGGAATCTGCTCGATCAGGCAATAGCGGATGGCACGACCATACTTATGACCACCCATGATCTCGTGGAGGCCCAAGAGCACGGAACGACCGTTGCACTTTTCGATGAAGGCAAGATCAGAGCGCTTGGAACACCACAGGGCCTCATCGAAGCTCAATCGTATCATTCCAAGATCCGGATTCAATACGGCGAGAAAGTTCACCGTATCGTCAAAGACACTTCTGGATGTCGAATGACGCGTCAGATCGAGGGTTCCCTATACGGATTCGGCGACGTTGACTTCGCACTCTCAGCTGCTGCAAAACTCCGGCGAGAGGCACCCGCAACTGCGGCCCAAATGATTACAGGTCCTGTAAGTCTTGAAGACGTGTACATGATCCTCACAACCAACGATAATCACGGCGACTACATCAACAAGAAGAGCCAGGAGGCATCGCAATGACGGCAGCAGGTCTGGACTGCCAAACCAACGCGACTACGTCATCCGTCGAGCGTTTGCGGCTCGCGTGGCATCTAAGCAAGATTGAGGTAATGCTCTTTGTACGCGAACCATCAGCCATGTTTTTCACATTGTTATTTCCGTTGATGTTGCTGATCTTTGTGGGCGTGGTTTACGGCGACGAAGTCGACGACGACGGGTTGCGGTACATTGATGTGTACTTCCCAACGTTACTAGCGGCTGTTGCTGCGAATCTCGGTGTTATGGGTGTGACAATAAATATTGCCGAGTCGCGAGCTCGGGGTGTTCTACGTCGGTATCGTATAGCTCCGTTTCCGTTCTCGACATATATGATCAGTCAGATCGTCGTTGGTTTGTTCATGTATGTTCTATCCTCAGTATCGATTCTGATCGCTGTGGCATTGTTGTACGGTTTCAATCTTCAAGGGTCGATCTTGCTATTTGTTGCGATCCTTCTTTTAGGTCTCGCCGTCATGATGACGCTGGGTTTCCTTATCGGTGGATTGAATATTACGGTACGGACCAGCCAACTTATTGGGACCGTCGCGTTCTTCTTCATGTTCTTCGGTTCAGGCGGCGCGATTCCACGCTCACAATTTCCAGTTTGGATGCAGAACCTCACAGAAGTTAACCCACTAACTCACCTTTCTGATTCGCTAATACAAATCTATCTGGGACGTTCTTTAAGCGCCGAAATACCCGGTTTGATTGGTCTATCTATAGGATTGTTCATGTTAATATATTTTGCCAATACATTCTTCTCCTGGGAGGTCCAACCATGACGCACTCGATCCATGAACTTGAACCGGATTCGACACATGGATTTTCGAGCTACACGCTAAACCACACCCAATCCTTTCTCCCTTCAAGAATGTCTGCCGATGAGGGCCACAACAAACGAGTCCTAGCACTTTGTACGAGACTCCTCGGACCGTAATCGGAATTATGCCGTCAGTTTGTAGCCGACGCCGCGGATCGTGATGATGCGTTCGGGGCGATCCGAGTTCGGTTCAATCTTCGCTCTGAGCCGCTTGATATGGACGTCAAGCGTTTTGGTGTCGCCCACGTAGTCATAGCCCCACACCCGATCGATGAAGGTCTCGCGGGTCACAACCATCTCCTGGTTCAGCATCAGCAACGCCAATATCTGGAACTCTTTCAACGGGAGCCGGACCAATTCACCACCGACGGTGACTTCATGACGCTCGCGGTCTAGTTGCAGTGCGCCGACGCGCAGAACCTGATCGCTGTCGCCGGCACCGGGAGCACCGCTGCCCGACCAACGGCTGACCGCAGAACGGCGCAGGACCGCACGTATTCGAGAGACCAATTCCCGCAAACGATAGGGCTTCGCCACATAGTCATCGGCGCCGACCTCAAGACCCACGACCGCGTCGATCTCCTCGCTCTTGGCGGTGACCATGATGATGGGAACCGAAGACGAAGAACGGATCTCTCGGCAGACATCGACGCCGGATATCCCTGGCAGCATCACGTCGAGAAGAACCAGATCGGGCTTGCTTTGGGCAAATCGCTCCAGCGCTTCTGGCCCGTCGCGGGCAACCTCAACGAGGAACCCCTCTCGCTGAAGCCCCACCCGGAGCGCTTCGACGAAGGACTCTTCGTCCTCCACGACAAGAATTCGTGCAGCGGGGTTGTTCATGCTTTGTCCTCGCCGGGCACTGTGCTTTTGCCGGGCGCAGCCGGAGCCGCGGGAGCCTGTGCGGTACCCACGCCGGGCGCAGCCGGAGCTGTGTCTTCGCCGGGCGCAACCGGAGCCGCGGAAGCGGTAGCTGTGATATTGCCGGGCGTAGCCGGAGCTGTGATATTGCCGGGCGCAGCCGGAGCCGCGGAAGTCTGAGCTGTGTCTTCACCATCTTCGCCGGGAGGGTCGTCTTCGCTGGCTTCTGGGACCAGTGGGAGTTCCATCGTGAACTTTGCTCCTTCGCCCTCGGTCGACTCGACCGACACGCGGCCTCGGTGATTGGCGACAATGGTGCGCACCATTGACAAACCCAGGCCCGTGCCGCCAGTCATGCGACTGCGCCCTCGATCAACTCGGTAGAAGCGTTCGAAAATGCGGTCCAAATCCTGACGCGGGATCCCGATGCCGCCGTCGGCAACCTCCACCTCAACTTGACCGTGAACCTCGCGGATGCCAACCGAAACAGAACCGCCTCCCGGGTTCGAGAACTTGACGGCGTTGTCAAGCAAATTGAATACCGCCGATGTGAGCTGACGACGGTCGCCGCGCACCTGCAAGTCCCCCTCCGGCGCTTCAACATTGATCACTACGCCGCGTTGTGACGCCGCCGCCCGCACCCGATCGTGCGCTCCTCCAACCACACCTTGAACGGCAACCATGGAGAACTCAGAATCGCCACTGTGCTCAATCTGACTGAGTTCAAGCAAGTCCTTCACAGTGCTGGTCAGACGCCCCGCTTCGACAAGCAGGCGATTGGCCAGCGAGTCGATCACTTCGGGGTCATGCTCGCCGATCAGCGTCTCGGCAAGCAACGACACCGCTCCTATAGGAGTGCGGAGCTCGTGGCTGATATTGGCCACGAAATCGCGCCGAACAGCGTTGCTCTGCTCCACCTCGGTGACATCGTGAATGAGCGCAATCGCTCCCACGAGTTCACCTCCGGTCAAGATCGGTATTGCCGAGACGAACAACACCCGCCGTGGCGGCCCATACAGAGCGACGCTCTGTTCAACCCTCTCGCCCCTCACCGCGGAGTGGATCAACTCATCGATCTTCTGCGCAATGACCGCTTCGCTGTGCCTGCCCTCGCGGTACCAGCTAGCAGAGGTGTTGCTGAAAACGACATTCTCGCTCTCATCAACAACGACAACACCCATGTCAATCGCCTCAAGGGCAGCCTCATAGCGACGTTCCGTGCCCCGCAACTGTCGCTCGGCGTCGCTGGCCTCAAGAACCATCTCAAGACGCTCGACCGCGGCAACCGGTGATTTCGACGCTGGCGCAACAACACCCGAAACACGATTCGCGATCCGGTCAAGATGCTGGTTGACGAGACGCCGTTGCCGAATTCCCACCACAAGAATCACAAACGCACCAGCCGCTGCTGCCAACAAAGCGACGAACAGCGCGGTCATGCCAAACGCCTCCTAAGTCTCGTCGGGGACAACGCCGAATTCGGCCAATCGGGCCTTCGCCCGCAGAGCACCAGAGTGTTCGGGCAACCAACCGTCTACCATATAGCGAACCCGTTCGCCCATGTTCACCGCGTGATCGCCGATCCTCTCGTAGAACCGACAGACGAGGGCGAGCTGCACTCCCACCTGCAAGTCGAACGCTTGCTCGCGGTTGCTTTCGAAGATCGCTCCAATAGCGTCGAGATGAAGGTCGTCGAGTCGGTCGTCGATGTCGTCAAGAGCTACCGCCAGCCCGCTGTTGCCTTCGGCGTAGCTGTCGATCGCCAGACGCATCAGACGTGCGGCCTCCTCGCTCATCTGAGCTATCAGCCCCCGGATCCGCGGGCCGATCGAACTGCCGTAGACACGGCGGGTCGCCTGGGCGATGTTGGCCATCAAATCACCGGAGCGTTCGATCTCCGCGTTCATCCACAACGCAGTCGTGATTGCCCGCAGATCTGAAGCCATCGGCTGCTGCAACGCCAGGAGTTGGTAGCAGCGTTCCTCGAGCTCGACTGACATCGCGTCGATAGCGTCATCATCCTCGATGATCCGCTGCGCCTCGGCCAGGTCCCCCGACAAGAATGCTTCTGTGCCGCGTGGGATCGTCTCCCCGACAACGCCCGCCATCCGAACGATCGCCTCGCGGACCGATTCAAGCTCTTCGTGATAGGTCTTGCGGAGTTCTTCGGTCACCGGGCAGTCCTCTCATCTCATCCAAAGCGACCAGTCACATAATTCTCGGTTCGCTCATCGGAAGGATTCGAGAATATCTGTTGCGTCGAATCGTATTCCACCAAAATACCGGTGCGGTTGTCGGAGTCCGGGTTGACGTCCACCGAAAAGAAAGCTGTGCGATCACTCACCCGCGCCGCCTGCTGCATGTTATGGGTGACGACCACGATCGAATAGTCGTCCTTGAGCCCATGCATCAATTCTTCAATGCGAGTGGTGGCGATCGGATCGAGCGCCGAACAGGGCTCGTCCATCAACAGAACGTCGGGATCGGTCGCAATGGCCCGAGCGATGCAGAGACGCTGCTGCTGTCCACCCGACAACCCCAGGGCATTGTCGTCGAGCCGGTCCTTCACCTCATCCCACAGGGCCGCTTTGCGCAACGAATTCTCGACGATGTCGTCCATCACCGGACCCTTCTTGGCCAAACCCGCCACCCTCGGCCCGTACGCGACATTGGCTCGGATCGACTTCGGAAACGGGTTGGGCTTCTGGAAGACCATGCCGATCCGGCGGCGCACCTCAACCGCATCCACTTTCGAGTCATAAAGATCGACCCCGTGGTAACGCAGCGAACCCGTCACCCGCGCCGTCTCGATCAGATCATTCATGCGGTTGAAGCACCGCAACAGGGTGGTCTTGCCGCAGCCCGAAGGGCCTATGAACGCGGTGATCTCGTTCTCGTGAACCTTGAGACTGGCATCCTGAATGGCCTGGAACTCACCGTAATAGACACTCAACTCCTCAACATCGAAAACCACTTCGGGCATCGCCGGACTCTCCGCTGCCATCTCACCGAGCGGCTCGGAACCGCGGCCCTCAGTCAGATCATCGATCGCCGCCATAGCCGGCTCCTCAGAGCTTTCGTCTGTTGAGTCAAGCATTGTCCCATAAGTGGTCCCATGCGTGGTCCCATGTGTGGAGGTCATCAATCAGCCTCGCTTTCTCTCAAAACGGTTGCGCAGCAGGATCGCGGTCATGTTCAACAACAACACCAGCGCCAGCAGAACAACAATGGCGGCTGCCGCAGCTTCGGCAAAGCCCGGATCCCGGCCGCGTTCGCTGACCCACTCGACGATGATGATGGGAAGCGCAGTGAACTTCTCGCGAAGGCCCGAGGCGTCCCACAACTCAGGGTTGCGGGTCAGACCTCCAGTGATCGCACCAACCAGAATCAACGGAGCAGCTTCGCCGATGGCGCGGGACATCGCCAACAAGGTGCCCGTCAAGATTCCCGGTGCCGCGTAGGGCAGGATCTGGGTCCACACCATCTCGGACTTGGTCGCGCCAAGGCCGTAGGCGCCCTCCTTGAGACCCGAGGGAACCGAACGGACCGCCTCCTGTGCAGTGATGATCACAATCGGCAATACCAGCACCGCCAGGGTCAGCCCCGCTGACAAGACCGAACGCCCGCCGGTTGCGTCAGCGAGCCAACCGAGACCGACGAAACCGAAGATGGTGCTGCGTTCAACAAACAGGAACAGGCCGAGAAGTCCGTAGACGACGGAAGGCACACCGGCGAGGTTGCGGATCACGAGTTCGATGAGCGCGGCCAAGCGGGACTTGGCGGCGTACTCCTCCAGATAGATCGCAGCCCCGACGCCGATCGGGAACGCCGTCGACGCGACGAACACGCCGATCCAGAACGATCCATACAACCCCTGCTTCACGCCGAGCTTGTCGTCGATCGAACGAGACCGCAGCGACCCGTTCAAAAAGTCCCAAGCCCTCGTCGAGAGCTGAGACCAGGCGTCAACGACCGTGTCGATGAGCAGCACCGCAAGAACCAGCAGCGACACCACCAGCGCAGACAGAATCACAGCTTTGAAGAGCCCACCGGCTAGGTCGGTCCTCTTCCGCTCAAATCCGGTCGCACCTCGTTTGGCGACTGTTCCTATCGTGGAGAAAGTCACATCATCGCCTCAGTACTGCTCGCGGACCCGATTCACGAACCGGTCCCCGACCAAGTTGAGTCCCAGAGTCAACAAGAAGAGCACCAGACCGACAAAGAACAGACTCTGAAAGGTCAGGCCCTCGCCAACTACTTGATCAGTGCCCGAAGCCAGCGAGGCCATCGCCGAAGGCATCGTGAGACTGCCGTCGTAGGGCGAGTAGGTCCTTATGGCAGCATCAGCCGCACCGCCCGCCATGAATACGACCATCGTCTCGCCAAGGGCACGAGACACCGCCACGATCAGCGACGCGACAAGCCCCGAGACAGCGGCAGGCAACACCACCCGCACCGTTGTTACCGCGTTGCGCGCACCCAGTCCCGCCGAAGCCTCACGCAACGACTTCGGGACCGCAGCCATCGCATCCTCCGAAATCGACGCCACCAACGGGACCGTGAGAATCCCCACCCCGATGCCTGCCGTCAGCATCGAACCCCGGCCGCCTTCGCCACCGATATGGGCCACGACGTTGGGAGCGAGCCACAACAAAGCGAAGAACCCGAGAACCACGCTGGGAATCCCCGCAAGGATCTCCAGGATCGGCTTCAGGATCGCACGGTGAGTCGGGCGCGCATACTCCGAGAGGTAGATCGCAGCACCCATCCCCAACGGCGCCGCGACGATCATGGCGATCAGGGTGGTCCACAAGCTCGCCACCAGCAGTGTCGGCATGTCATAGATGCCGCGCCTCGGGAACCATCCGAGTTCGCCCCAGGTGGAGGACCAGTCGACGTCACGCATGAAGATCCACGCTTCGGAGAACAGCGCGTAGATGATCAGAGCAGAGACCACGACCGAGACCAACGCCGCGCAGAACATCACACGGCTGATCAAGCGCTCCTTGCGCACCCGGCGCGGTGACCCCGCCAGGGCGGCAAGGCTCAACGAGCCGCGGACCGAATCAGGAGTCTCCACCTTCAGGTTCGCTCGGTCCAAGCCGCCCGAACTTCGGCCTTGGCCGCATCGGTCAGTTCAACGTAACCGACTTCGGCCACCGCCCGATCGAGGCCGGCATCCATGTAGAAGTCGACATAGGCTTCCAGACCGGGGTTGTTTGCGGCCCGGTTGGAGTTGACGTAGACGAACAACGGGCGGCTCAGCGGGTACTCGCCCGAAGCGATGGTCTCGGCAGTGGCAGCAACGCATCCGCTCTCGCCGCCGTCGACGTCGAGAAGCTTGACTCCCTGCGCACCGCTGGCAAACGCAAAACCCACCCAGCCGAGCGAAGTGTCCGAACCGGTGATTCCCTGCAGGATCACGTTGTCATCACCGGAGGGACTGTAATCGGGTCGGGTCGTGCCGGCTTGGCCCCGTTCTTCTGCTGGATGTTCAACCACCAGTTCGACGAACGTGTCGAAGGTTCCGGACTCTTCCCCGGGGCCGAAAATATCGAGCGGCGCGTCCGGGAGGTCTCCAGCGCCGCCGAGTTCGGCAGACACGCCATTAGCGTCCCCCCAAGAGCGGTATCCGGTCGCTTCAGGACCGGTCAGGGCATAGAGATCGGCGAAAGAGACACACTCCACCAGATCATTGGAAGCGTTCGTCATGACGCCCAGGCCGTCGATGCCCACTTGGAGCTCCACGTAGTCGACTCCGTTGGCCGCGCACTCTTCTGCCTCGCTGTCCCTGATCGCCCGCGAGGCATTGGAGATGTCAGTCTCGCCGCTGCAGAACAGCACGAAGCCATCACCGGTTCCGGGGCCGTCGACAGCAATCAGAACATCGGGATTGACGTCGTTGAACAGTTCCTGGACACGCACCGAGATCGGCTCGACCGTCGAGGAACCCGAGATGAAGATCTCCCCCGAGGGACCCTCGGACGAACTTGAGGACGAACCGTCAGAACCACCCGATCCACACGCCGATGCGACGAGCGACAGGCCCAAGATCAACACCGGCAGCCGAGCCGCATGCCGGACCGAACGCCGAGAACGATGCATAGATGTTCCTTTCGCAAAGGACGCGCCGGGTTGCGCAAACCCTGCTCGGCAGAAAACTACGGGGGTTGAACGAAGTCGGAGTCCAAAACAGATGAACCGATGGTGAACTCCCGGTGAACTCCCCGCGGTGTCCGGCCCAGCCGTGCCGGACGCAAATTAATTCGGTTGACATATATGCTGAAGTCAGCCACTCTGGTGTCCGCTGGAGAATTTCGGCCGCAGAAAAGGACCGCCATGAACAACATTCATCGCACCGAGCATCAGCTTCGAGCTGACATTGCCGCGCGCGTAAATGTGCAGACGGTCATGCCGGCTTCTTGGTTTGCCACGAAGCCGTATCACATCTTGCGGCCCTTCGGCGCTCCCTCCGGGTAATCAGACCCAACAACGGGAAGTACGCAGAAAGGCCGCTGGTAGTCCCAGCGGCCTTTCTGCGTTGTCCGACCAACACGCTGCCCACCCACCAGACAAGAGACCGACAGAAAAACAAGACACGGAAGGAGACGGGGCCATGTCCACCCTCGTCGATATCGCTGAACAACTCCCAGCCACTGAACAACTCCAAACCGATGGCGCCACCTGGGAGACGCACGCGGCCTGCAAGACGGTAGACAACGCCTACGACCTGTTCTTCTCCGACGACATAGGCGAGATCTCCGCTGCAAAACGTGTCTGCGCCGAGTGCCCAGTGATCGCTCCCTGCCTTGAAACTGCTCTGAACAACAAAGAGCAGTGGGGAGTATGGGGCGGGCAGCTCTTCATGAACGGCGAGATGCTGACCGTCAAACGCCGTCGGGGCCGTCCTCCCAAAGTGGCTCGTCCCGAGGATCTGATGCCGGTGATTCCGGTGCCGATCCACCTTCGGGAACGAGCGGAACGGCGGACCGCTTAGCGGCGCTGATCGACCACTCCCCCAGAACTCGGGCAACGGCATACGCGAGCCCCGGTTCTTTGGTCGATCAGCGCCCGAGCGGCACATCGCTTACGCCGGGCGCAACCGGAAGGCCAGACAACCAACACGCCGCTCAAGCACATCGCTTACGCCGGACGCAACCGGAGTCCAGGCAACCAGCACACCGCTCAAGCACATCGCTTACGCCGGGCGCAACCGGAGCCTAGGAGGTGCCATACCGGGCACCGGCAACGGTAGCGTTCTGGCAGGAGTCCCGATGCGCTTGTTCTGTAGATTCACCGCGGTCCTGTTGACCGTCGTGATCGTCGCTGCCTGCGGCGGCGACGCCCCCAGCGAATTCGGCGAGGCCAACAGCATCAAACTCACTGACGGCGCGCTCATTCCCGAAGCCGAAGACGTCCAGCAGGAGCCTGTCGAAGGATCTATCGGTGATCTTCGTTTCGCCTCACTGGTCAGCGACAGCCACGACACGTTCGCAAGCCACCTCGACAAGCCGCTGGTCATCAACTTCTTTGCTGCCTGGTGCGGCCCCTGCCGGGCCGAGCTGCCCGAGTTCGAGACCGTCTACCAAGAGCTCAAAGGCCAAGTGAACTTTCTCGGCATCAGCCGCGACGGGTCCACCGCTCAGTCACTGGAACTGCTGGCCGATACCGGGGTCTCCTATCCGTCGGGATGGGACTCAGACGGATCGCTGTTCGGTGACTTGGGCCTTATAGCCATGCCCAGCACGCTGATGGTCCATCGCAACGGAGTGGTAGCGGAGCAATGGGCCGGGGTGCTGACCACCGAAAGCCTGCGCGACCTGATCACCGAGAACCTCCTCTGATGCGCGCAGCTTCTCTGACGCCCATAGTTCCGAAATGCACGCAGTTCTGATAGGCACAACGTAATGGGTGTCTATGCCTTCCCTTTCGCGCTGGGTCTGGTCGCCGCGTTCAACCCGTGCGGTTTCGCCCTGCTGCCCGTCTACCTCTCTTATTTTCTGGGCGTCGACGGCGACGAGAAGGCCAGTCGTCTGGCCACCATCGTGCGCGGCCTGGTCGTGGGCTTGGTCATGACTGCGGGATTCATCGCGGTGTTCGGGATCTGCGGCGTGGCCTTCGAGACGATCGTCAACGAGGGCACAGTGTTCGAGTACACGGGCTATCTGACGATCGCGATCGGCGTACTGATGCTTCCCCTGGGGGTCTTCATGGCGCTCGGCAAGGACTTCGTGCTGCGGCTCCCGAAATTGAACCTCGGGACCGGCAGCCGCGACCTCTCATCAGTGTTCCTGTTCGGGGTGAGCTACGCCGTGGTCTCGCTGTCGTGCACCATCGGGCTGTTCCTGTCGTCGGTCACAACCTCGTTCACGACGGACGGATGGCTGGAAGGACTCGGCAACTTCCTCGCCTATGCGCTGGGCATGGGCGCTCTGATCACCTTCTTGACCATGAGCCTGGCGCTCGCCAAAACCGATGTGGCCAAGGGGATGCGGCAGGTGCTGCCCTACGTGGGCCGATTCTCAGGATTCGTGCTCCTGATCGCCGGTCTCTATCTGATCGACTACGGCTACTTCGAGATCAGGGTGCTGTCGGGCAGCAACTACTCGAGCCCTCGCGTGGACCGCTTCCTGGAGATGCAGGCGGCCGTCAACAACTGGATACAGGACACCACCCCCGAACGCATCGCGGTGATCTGCGTTCTCGGCGTGATCGGCGCGTTGATCATCGGCTGGCGGGACCTCGAGAGCGACCGAGTCAAGCGAATCAGCGTCAGCACCGGTTACATCTGCAGCTACCTGATAATCGAGTTCCTGTTCAACCGGGGAGAGTTCATCTTCCTGCCGCTGGTCCGCTTCATCGGAGGTTGGCCGCTGCGGATCGCCCACTGGTTCAGCGACCCGTTGCGTTTCGGCGTGCCGATCGAAGCGGCCTTCACGGCACTCGTCGTTTGGCTCGCGTGGCGGCGGATCGCCAGATATCTGCGCGCTCGCAACCCTCTCCCTGAAGAGACAGCAACCGAATCAGGGGGCTAGACGCTCGACGATCCAGGCGTCGGATTCGAGGCGATACCGGACCCGGTCGTGAAGACGGTCAGGACGACCCTGCCAGAACTCCACACATTGAGGGGTGACCAGATACCCGCCCCAGTGGGACGGCCTCGGTATCTCATCGGGGTACCGCTCTGCCAACTCGGCCACGCTCGCCTCGAGTTCAGCCCGTGACCTGAGCACTGCGGACTGTTCGCTTGCACACGCACCGATCTGCGCACCCCTTGGACGACTCGCGAAGTAAGCGTCGGATTCCGACTCGGGGACCCGGCTGACCTCGCCGACAACACGAACCTGCCGCTCGATCTCACGCCACACCATCGTCAGCGCGGCACGCCCGGTGGCTTCAAGTTGGGCGCCCTTGGCCGAGGTGCGGTTGGTGTAGAAGACGAATCCGCGGCTGTCGACGCCTTTCAACAGAACGGCTCTGGCATCGGGCCATCCATCGGCGTCGACCGTTGACAGCACCATGGTGTCGGCGAGGTAGGGGTTTACGTTGGTCCAAAGGTCGAACCATTCACGGAACTGCGTCAAAGGATCTTCGGCGACGTCTGAGACGTCAAGACCGACACGCCCGAACTCCTCACGCATCGCGGCCATGTCCATCTCCGAAGCCTACTGTTTGCGAGGTGAGCGCTAGTCGGTTTGTGGCAACCGCAGGTTTGGCGATCGCGGGAATCGTCGGTGCTGTTCTGCGATGGGCTGTGACCGAGATCGTCGACGACCCGTTGACGACTCTGTTGGTCGTCAACAGTGTGGGCGCGTTCATTTTGGGGATGTTGCTTCGCACCCATGCCGAGAACTCATCAATCCGGCTGTTTCTCGGCGTCGGTTTCTGCGGTTCGCTGACCACCTTCTCCACGCTCGCAGTCGAGATAGCTGAGCGCATCGACCACGGTCAAATCGCCGACGCGATCGGTTTCACGGCGGTGACGGTCGGTGTCGGGCTCGTAGCGGTGCTCTCAGGACACCGGTTGGGCACTCAACTGGCAGGGCGGCGCGCATGATCGTCTTGGCATTCGGCGCAGCCGCCCTGATCGGGACCCTCGCCCGATGGCAGCTGGGAGCCCGCCTCCGATCACCACAGGGAACCTTCGTCGCGAACATCGCGGGAACGTTCGCCTTCGGACTGCTGCATGCGTCCGGTGCCGACGAGGTGATCATCGTCGGTATCGGCGGCCTCGGCGCCTTCACAACTTTCTCAGCGTTGGCCGCAGAACTGGTGGAGATGTGGCCGAAGTCCCGCGTCCGCGCGCTCGCTTACGGATCGTCGACTCTTGTCGTCGGCGTCGCCACCGCTCTGCTGGCCATTTCCCTGACCTAGACAGATTGATCAACTCGGGGCCGGAATCTTGGTCAGGCCGCCGAGATAGGGGTGCAGGACCTCAGGCATCTCGATCGAACCGTCTGGTTGCCGGCAGGTCTCCACGATCGCGGCCCAGACCCGCGGAACCGCCAGCGCCGAGCCGTTGAGGCTGTGGACAAACTGAGTGCCCTTCGCGCCCTCGGGCCGATAGCGAATATTGGCTCGCCGACTCTGATAGTCGGTGCACCACGAAATCGACGACACCTCGAGCCAACGGTCCGCTCCAGGAGCGAACACCTCGATGTCGAACGTGCGTGCGCCCGCGCCGCTGATATCGCCGCATGCCAAGTCGACCACCCGATGAACCAACCCCAGGTCGCGAATTGCGCTCTCGGCCCGGTCGAGGATCTCCATGTGCAGGTCGTGACCCTGCTCAGGGGTGCAGAACGCATACATCTCGACCTTGTCGAACTCGTGGACCCGCAGAAGGCCGCGGGTGTCGCGGCCGGCCGCGCCGGCTTCGCGCCGGTAGCACGAAGTGTGAGCCATCAGCCTAATCGGCAGATCGACCTCGTCGAGGATCTCGCCGCTGAACATCGAAGTCAGCGAAACCTCAGAGGTCGGAATGGCCCACAGGTCGTCGCGTTCGATGTGGTACGCATCGTCAGCGAACTTCGGCAGATGACCGCTTCCGATCATCGTGTTGGATTTAACCAGGGTCGGCGGCCGAACCTCTTCAAAGGCGTCGCGGTTGCGCTCGAGACCGTAGGCGATCAACGCCCGCAACAGCCGCGCACCGTCGCCGCGGTACATCACGAACATCGAACCCGACAGACGCACCGCGCGGTCGACATCAAGAATCTGCAGTTGTTCACCGATCTCCCAGTGGGGAACCTTCTGGTGGTCGCCATATGCGTCGGGGTCATAGCCAGAGTTGCGAACTTCGACATTGCCGTCTTCGGTCAGCCCGTCGGGAGCGTCAGGCGACGGCATGTTGCTGACGTTGAGGAGCAACTCCCGGAGCTCAGCTGCGAGTCGCTCACAGCGCTCGTCGAGAGTCTTCTCGCGGGCACCGAGAGAACGGCTGTGATCAGCAAGAGCGTTCGCCTCGTCGGCATTGCCCTGCGCGTGCAATGCACCGACCTGCTTTGAGGTCTGGCGGATCTCAGAACGAATCTCGTCGCGCTCGGTCGACGTCGAGCGCAAACTGGCATCCAACTCCACGATTTCGTCGATCGACGACAGCGGCTCCCCGCGGCGCGCGATAGCTGCCTTGACAGCTTCAGGGTCCGAGCGGATCAGCTTGATGTCGAGCATGGCCGTTGACGGTAGCGCCCGATCAAGAGCTTGCGCTCATCCACCTACCCAGAGCTCTGGGTTTCCGATTCGGCCGGTTTTTCGATGCCGATTCCGAGATGACCTTCAATACGCGCAAGTCGCTCCCGAACGTCACCAAGAGCCGCGCTCAAGGACTTGTGGTCGCCACGCAACTCATTGCCGAGATCTCGCATCTCACCGCGCAACTCGATGCCGAGATCTCGCATCTCACCGCGCAACTCGATGCCGAGATCTCGCATCTCACCGCGCAACTCGATGCGAGTGTCATTGTTGAGCTGGACCATGAGACTGCGAGTCTTGGAATTCTCACGAGACTGCTGCCAAGAATTGCCGAGCATCGCTACGAACAACGCCGAGATCATCGTGAGCAGCGCTGCGTCCATAGCGACACTCTACTCAGATGCAGGGGACTGTCAACTGAATAGCATGAAAATGTATCGAATAATCGCGAAAAGCTATGCAACAGCCGAGCCGACCTCGTTGGCATGTCACGTCGGGGCTTCGCGTGGGGGCTCGGGGTTCTCATCGAATGCCCGCTGCACATCGCCGAACGTCAGATCACCGGTGAAAGCAACCGCACCGACACGCTCCGGTTTCGGCGGGGGTTGTTTGCGGGAGCGCCGAGCCACAAGATCAGCCTCGCGGCGCCCGGAGGTGAAGCGGAAGTAGCGGATGGTGATGAGCGCCCAGAGATAGAAGCCTCCGATGACCTTCATGACTGCACCGGCGGCCTGCTGGTCGTCGGTTGGAGATATGCCCCAGAGCGGCTCAGCATGGTCGTAAGCCGAATAGACAACGCCTTCGGCGAAGGTCAACCAGCCCGCGGGCACCGTCGGCACGATCGAACTGGCGAACAGGTAGACCATCTTGCCCGGCTCGCTCATCTGAAGTTCCGGAAGCGGACCCACCACCGGGAACCACATCAACAACGCCGAAAAGAACACCGCAAGATGGATGGCGTAATGAAAAACCCCGTTCTCAACCGAAAGGTTCACAACCGCCGACCAGTGCGACAGGATCTGCAGGGCATTGAAAATGACCGCCGCAACAACGGGCCGGGTCAGGATCCTCAACGCGTGCGACCCCACACCCCCGTCGATCACGATCAAGCGGGCCAACCACTCTGGCATCGCCAGCAGCATCAGCGGCGGGACGATGAAGGCGATCAGCAGGTGCTGACCCATGTGGACCGAATAGAGGTATTCCTCGGCAATGTCGTGCATAGGCCAGTCCGCAGCGACCCACAGCAGAAATACAGCAAGCGCAAAACAGCGTTTCTGACGTTTCGTCACGATGGTCTGCCCAGCGGGCACCACCATTGGTCCAATGTGGCGAACGGCGTAATAGCCGAGCACCACGATCCCCGCTATGAGCATCCAGACTGCGGGATGGGCCTCGAACTCCCAAGGCCCGTCCATTCAGATCACGCCCAGAACTCGAAAGCCGCAAGCGCGGCAACGTAAACCCCGACGGCCAGCAACAACCCGCCGACGAACATCTTGGAGAAGATCGGGTTGTCGAACTTCAGGTGCATGAACCAGGTCGCCACCAGCCAGAACTTGATCACCATCATTATCAGCAACGACGGGATCAAAAAACTGCCCCAGTCGAGTACCGTCTCGAAGTAGGTGAACACCTCGACCGCGGTGATCACCGCGAGTATCAGGGCGATCTTGACGTAAGCCCAGTCCGACGGGTGCTCGTGCTCGGGGTGCTCGTGCGCAGCGTCTTCTGGTGCCCCGTCAGCGGCAGCTTCGTGGGCGGAGGTCGTCGTGCTCATGCGTTGCTCCAAACCCTCTAAGCCGGAACCAGATAGATGACAGTGAAGATGAAGATCCACACCACGTCAACAAAGTGCCAATAGAGGCCCACGACCTCGACGGTCTCGGAGTGCTCTTGGCGGAGCTTCCCCTGCCAGGAAGCAACGAACAGGGACATCAGCATCACAATGCCGAGACTCACGTGGACCCCGTGGAAACCCGTCAAAGCGTAGAACGCGGAACTGGCCGGATTGTTGGTGAAGCCGACCCCCTCCCGTAGGAAGCTGGTGAACTCATACACCTGACCACCGATGAACACGCCGCCGAGCATGCTCGTCGCCAGCAGCCAGACACGCGCACCGTGGTTGTCACCCCGAGTGAGCGCTGCGAGTGCCAGCACCATCGTCAACGAACTCATCAACAACACGAACGAACTGATCGACGTGAACGGGATGTCGAAGACGTCGGTCGGGATCGCCAGATTGTCCGGGCCGCGACGGGTCTTGTAGAGCAGGTAGGTTGAGATCAGACCGCCGAACAGCAGACATTCCGAACCGAGGAACAGCCACATCGCCAGCTTGGTGTTGGAGATGCCGGTTGAAGGTCCGTGCGCTGTGTCTTCGCCGGGCGCGTTGCTATCGCCGGGCGTGGCCGGAGCCGCGACAGTGGTGTCGGCATCAGACGTCGCGGGAGCCGAGGTTTCTGTGGTCATGGTCACTCACCTCCCTGTTTATCGCCGGGCGCAGCCGGAGCCCCGGCAGTGCTGTCGCCGGGCGCAGCCGGAGCCGCGGCGAGTTCAGCGTCATCAGGGCCGTCGTCGTCGTGGTCGTCATCATCGTCATCGTGGCCGTCGTGGTCGTGGGTCGCGTCGGGGTCGTCCACAGGTTCGAGCGCCCAAGCGAAGATGCCCATACCGACCAGCAGGCCACCGGGCACGCAGAGCCACAGGTTGAAGATCAGCCCATAGCCGATCAATGGCAGGCCCACAGCCAGCACCAGCGGCCAGAACGACGGTGCCGGCAGATGCACACCCTTGGCCGAGCCGTCCTGTGCTGCTTCTTCAGCCGTCGCGATCTGCACGACCTTGCCGTTGTCGTCAAAGCTGTATTTGCGATGCCACCACTCGTCGAGACTCTCCACCGTGGGAACCTCATCGAAGTTGTGCTCGGGCACCGGCGAGGGAACCATCCACTCGAGGCTCCGCGCATCCCAGGGATCAGGACCCGGGGGCGGCAGGTCGGCCGCCTCTCGTTTCGACTTCCAGATGTTGTGGAACAGGACCAGAACCGAAACCGCGATGATGAACGAGCCGATGGTCGCCACCATGTTCCAGAACTCGAATCCGAACCCCGACGAGTAGGTGTCGATGCGGCGGCTCATACCCTGCAAACCGAGGATGTGCATCGGCCCGAAGGTCAGGTTGAAGCCGATGAGCATCAACCAGAAATTGACCTTGCCGCGGCGCTCATTGAGCATGAAACCGAAAATCTTCGGCCACCAGTAGTAGAGGCCGCCCATCAACCCGAGCACACCACCACCGAAGATCACATAGTGGAAATGAGCCACGATGTAATAGGTGTCGGTCTGTTGGGTATCAGCGGGCGCCAGAGCATGGGTCACGCCCGAAAGCCCGCCGATGGTGAACATCGCCACCGTTCCCACCGCGAAGAGCATTGCCGTTGTGAAGCGGATCTGTCCGCCCCACATGGTTGCCAACCAGTTCAAGACCTTAACGCCCGTCGGCACCGCAATGAACATCGTCGACAGCGAGAAGGCCGCCACCGAGATCGGACCGATACCCGACACGAACATGTGATGAGCCCAGACCCCCCATCCCATGAAGCCGATGGCGATACCCGAGAACACCATGAACGTGTAGCCGAAAATGGGTTTGCGGCTGAACGTCGGGATTACTTCGGACACGACGCCGAAGGCGGGCAGAATGATGATGTAGACCTCCGGATGCCCGAATATCCAGAAGAGGTGCTGCCATAACAGCGGATCGGCGCCCATGTCGGGGTTGAAGAAGCTGGCGTCGAACAACCGGTCGAACATCAACAGGAACAGAGCGACGGTGATGACCGGCAACGCGAACAGCAGCAGGAACTGGGTGATCAGCAGCATCCAGGTCATGACCGGCATGCGGAACAAGTCCATCCCGGGCGCCCGCATATTGAGACACGTGACGATCAGGTTGATAGCCGAGACCAACGAGGCGATACCGGCGATCAACAAGCCGATCGCATAGAAGTCGACGCCGTGGCTCGGCGAGAAGGTCACACCGCTGTTGGGCGAGTAGCAGAACCAGCCGCAGTCCGCACCGCCTCCGCCGACGATCCAGGAACTGTTCAAGAAGATCGCCCCAGAGAGCCAGACCCAATAAGAGAGCGCGTTGAGCCGCGGGAACGCCACGTCTCGGGCGCCGATCTGAAGCGGAATCAGATAGTTCGCGAAAGCCGCAGCCAAAGGCATGATGAACAGGAACACCATGGTCACGCCATGCATGGTGAACACCTGGTTGTAGACATCGGCCGACAGAACACCACCGTTGGGCACCGCCAACTGCAGACGAATCAGCAGGGCCTCAATACCGCCCACCACGAAGAAGACCATGGCGGACACGCCGTACATGATCCCGATCTTCTTGTGGTCGACGGTGCTCAGCCAGTCACGCCAGCCCCTGCCGCCCTGAGGCCGGGTGAGCACCCCGAGCGGCCGCTCTGCGATGGCTTCACGGCCGGATTCGAGTTCGAGCGGACCCTCGGTTTTAGGACCCTCGATAGTGGGTTCCGTGATGGTCATCTCACTCCACCTCTGTCGCCAGAATCTGGGCGTGGGTCGGTCTTGGGCCGAGCGTGGCCAAGAAGGCGATCACATCGTCGATCTGTCTTTCGGAAAGCCCCATGTCGGGCATCCCGCGCGGGAGAGCGCCCTCGGGAAGGTCGTCCGCGTAGTTTTCTTTCACGTCGTTGGGGTTGCGGATCCAGGCCGCGAGATCATCGTCGTTGAGTGAACCGTCGGAGTTGTAGGTGTTGAACAGACCACCGCCGAACGTGGTGCGGCTCGCGAAATGCGTGAGATCCGGGGCGCTTCCAGAGACGGTCTCAGCACCGTTGTAGTCGCCGTCGTTGAGACCGTTGACCAGGTGGCAACTGGCGCAGAAGTTCGAGAACACCTGCATGCCACGGTATTCGGCCGAGTTCTCGTCGGTCGGCATCGTCGCTGACGTCATCTGAGCATGGATCCAGTCCTGGAAATCGCTCCGCGTCACCGCTACCGCCTGCATTCGCATGCGGCTGTGCGACAGCCCGCAGAACTCGGTGCACTGCCCGAAGTAGACGCCCGGTTCGTCCGCTTCTATCTTCCAGGGCGTGTACAACCCGGGCACTGCGTCCTTCTTGCCGTTGAGAGCCGGAATCCAGTGCGAGTGGATGACGTCTCGCGAGGTGATGATCAACTCAACCTCCTCGCCTGTCGGGATGACCATCTGCCCTGCGGTGACTATGTCGGCTTCGGGAAGGTTCCAAGGGTCGCCGAGGTCGTCGGTGGTGACGTCCTCGGTCAGGTAATAGCGGTACTCCCACCACCATTGCTGGCCGACCACGACCACCCGCGGTTCCCAAGTCTCAAACTGTCCGTCAACCTCAACCTCAATGGCGTTGGCCTCGGTGCTGTTGATCGCCAGATGCGTGACCAGCGTGGCTACCGCAATGACGACCATGATCACGAAAGGCCCCAGCGTCCAACCAATCTCCAACCTGTTGTTGTGCGAGATCTGGGTGGGAAACTCGCCCTCGTAGTCATCGTCGGCAGGTACTCGGTTCTTTATCGACATCCATAGAATGGCCCCGCAGACCAGCACCAACACGACACCGGCGACAATGAACACCGGAATCGCCAGATCGTTGATCTGGCGGGCGGTCTCGCTCTGGTCCTGAAACGTGTCGAGTTCCGCGTCCGCAGCGCATCCGGTCAACAGCAGCGCAAGTCCGAGGATCAAACCCTCGGGCCGGCGCCGACGCCGCGGCCCGGAGCGGAACAACATTGATCGTGATCGAATGAGGTCGCTCACCTCAGTGACCTCCCTCAGAGCCGGTGCCCTCGTACTCGTCTTCATGCACTTCATGTGGATGGAAGTCTCGTTCACCTGTGACAGTCGCGACGACTCCGCCGACGAGAACCGCCACAGCCAGAAGCAGAACCGAACCCGCCAGGATGTTCTTGTTGATCTGCGTTTTGCGAGCGAACAACACCGCAATGCCGAGAATCAACACAGACACGACGCCGGCAACGACCACAGACCCGAGTTTCGAGGTGGCCAGCAGAATCCGGCTGGTCGCCAACACTCCCAACGCCGCGATCGCCGCGCCCAACGCCGGGATCTCGATCGGTGCCATCACCCGGTTGCGCAGAGCCCGATTGGCCTCCGGGTCGCCGGTCGCCCTGTCTGCCCAAGCGTCCATCAGCCACTCGATCGCGACCACGCCGCAGATGATCAGACCGGTGACGAAAACCGCCGTGTGCAGAACCAGCCCGATCGCCATGGCGCCGACCCCGAAGGCGCCGACCACCGGCCAGAAGCTGGCGGTTACCAGATCGTTGGTCGGGATCTGCTCGACACCCATGTAGTGGGCCTGAGCGGCAGGGTCGGCATCCCGGAAGAACACTAGGAACAGCGCCACCGTCATGGCGGCGACGCCGAGTCCCAACAGCAACGAGTATCCGAGGTGCTCACCGATACCGCCCTTCCATCCCATCGACAGCGGTCCCATATGGTTGCCGCCCGTCGTGTAACCGTAGAAGACCGCGCCTGTCGCCAACGCCATCCCGATTCCGAAGAAAAACTTGAAGCCTGTGGTGAACATCTGACCCTTACTTCGTGATGTAGATGAGGTAGTAGACGACGGCCCACATGAACACGACGGTGTTCCAAGCCACAGCCGCTGAGGACACCGCTTCGGCTCTGCGCGGGCCGAACTGGCCGGCCAGCGCGCGAACAGTCGTCAGCGCGACAAACACGACCGCAGCGATCAGAAAGACGATGAAGGTTCCGTTGACGACGAAGAACAGGAACTGGGCGTTGTCCGCAGCCAGCGCGAACCCCGTGTCGTTGATGATGAACCACATCTGATTGAAGATCGCGGCGCCGAAGAGTCCCGTGAGAGCCAGCGCGACATAGGCATTGACGCGGTCATCGGCATTGATCGCCTGCACTGCCCACTGAACCGTGAACACCGACAGGACCAGGGTCCAGAAGATGAAACCCGAAGGACCGAGTTCAACGGCGCCTTCCGGGAACCACTCGGCTCCCTCGCCGCGGGCCTCGGCGCGTTTGAGTATGTAGACGCCGATAACTCCGCAGAAGAACATGAAGGCCGCTGCACAGCTGAACATGGTGCCCACCAGCAGGCTGCGTGGGCGGGTTGTCTCGGGGGCCGGAAGCCCGGTGGTGGCAACCATCAGGCCTCCTCCCCGTTCTCGTTCACTGTGTCTAGCAACGGAGCTTCAGAGACGACGCGCCCCGGCGGTTCTGAGAAGTTGCCGGGTGGCGGAGGAGACGAGGTGGTCCATTCCAAGGTTTGGCCGCCGTAGGGATTGTCGTCGACCACCTCGCTTGACCTCATGGCCTTTGCCATCGCCGCGAACACGCCTAGAACACCAAGGGCTATAAGCACCGCCCCAATGGCGCCGACC
Source organism: Acidimicrobiaceae bacterium (assembly GCA_028819005.1). Classification (GTDB taxonomy): domain Bacteria; phylum Actinomycetota; class Acidimicrobiia; order Acidimicrobiales; family Aldehydirespiratoraceae; genus VXYK01. The sequence continues at coordinate 5,986 of JAPPMP010000012.1, read as the reverse complement.
ACATTCAGGACCTCGATGAGACTTTGGTTCGAAGGCTCAGCCATGAGCGAAGCAGAACTGCCCACAACGCGATATCCGAACGCGGGGGCCTCCAAGAACCCGCTCACGAAATCCGCTCCGCCGAGCAGAACCGCGCCGGCCACGATGTCGAGCATGACCAGACGGCCCGTCGAGACCGCGAGTTCGTGGCCGGCGATCTTGGGCGCCCAGAACCAGATGCCCGCAATCGCTGCCGCAACCGCACTGAACAGCACGAGGTTCATAACTGAGGTTACCGTGGTCCGGTCGCCGAGATCCCAGGGTTGGATCACCCGTGCCAGCCCGGCGACGGTGCCCGCGAGAAGCAGCAGCGCCGCGCCGATCGCGCCTAGGCCGTGAACTGACGACAGCCCCGCAAGGCCGCTCTCACCGCCGGCGCTCGCGTCTGAATCCGGATCCCCGGCCGAGGCGCGTCCGACGATCGTGTCAGCGGCCGCTCCGATCGAACCGAGCACCGGAACCGCCGCAAAAAGCCCGAAGACGATGAAGACGAACTTCTCGTCGTAATTGCTGCCCTGGAACCATGGCTGGCTCCACCCGCCCACTGAGAGGAGGCCGAACAGGCCGATCAGAGCGACTGCGATCACGTGCTGTGCATGGCGGCGTTTCGCGACTACCGGTGCGATGGTTCCGAGCACACCCAGAACGGGAATCGCGAACGCGTAGATCTGCGGTTGTTCAACCAGCCAGGCGATCTGCGAGTAGATCGCATCCGACCCCTGTGCGTCGCCGAACGTTCCGGGACCGCCGCGCAGATCGAAGTAGACGAGGACGAGATTGCTGAGCGCCACTGGCAGGGTCAACAGCCAAACGCCGGTCGCGACCAGCATTGACCAGGCGAACAACGGAACCCTCATCAGATTCATGCCAGAGGTGCGCAGCGACACGACTGTCGTTGCAACGCAGACCGAAGCCGCCAACAGCGAGACGATCACCAGTCCGGTGCCGACCAGGGTCAGAGCGATGGCGTCGCGCTCGGTTCCGTTGACGCCGTCCAAGGCCCCCCAGCCCCCGCCCGACAAGACGGAGACAACGGTGATTACCGCACCGATCATGAACAGCCAGACCGCACCGTGAGCCGCCCGGGGGAAGGCGATGTTCGTTGCACCGACCTGCATCGGCACAACCACCGTGGCAAGTCCGACAAACAGTGGAGCCGCCACCAACAGCACCAGCCCAAATCGGTGGAGGCTGAGGTACTGGAAGTAGTTGTTGACCCCGCCGAAGACGTCGTCGGGAGACGAATTGCTGTTCTCGATGGTCAGGACAACGCCGACGAGGGTCGCCGCCAGCAACCCGAGCAGGCCCGCCCGAAGCCACAGGCGACCGATGCGCTTGTGGTCTGTGGTGGTGAGAGCATCGAAGAGGCCGACGACTCGGGGCGAGGTGGCCGCCAGCGCGGTGTCCGCAGCTGGTGGTGAATCGGTCATCGTCATGTTGGCAAATGTCCTCCGAGCGCCCCCGGCGCACAGCACCCCGCACGTGTGTTCGCGCGTTGCTTGTCGATGAATGGCTGAGTTGCGTTACCAGCCGAGAAGCCTACCCCGACAGAAGCGCCAGAATAGAAACCCGGCGAACGCTGTTTCTCACACCCCACTGCGAACCACCTCATCGGTTGCCATCGCTGCGAACAGCAATGTCACGTAAGTGATCGACCAGCCGAAAAGCCGCATGGCCCGCTGCGGCTCAGGCCGACGGAAAACCCGCACGGCCAGGCCCGAGAAAACTGCTCCGAGCAGCACTGCCGAGCACAGATACAACCAGCCCATATCGGCTACGGGAGCAAACACCAAGGTGAGACCCCAGAGCAGCAGCGTGTAGAGCACGATCCTGCTCGCGGTCTTGCGGAGGCTCACGACTACAGGCAGCATCGGCACGTCGGCGGCCGCGTAGTCCTCCTTGTAGCGGATCGCCAACGCCCAGAAATGGGGAGGCGTCCAAACGAAGATGATCGCGAACAGAACCAACGGCGGCCAGTCGAGCTCGTTGGTGACCGCAGACCAGCCGACCAGGACCGGCACTGCGCCAGCGGCGCCGCCGATGACAATGTTGCTCGTGGACGTCCGCTTCAACCACAGCGAGTAGACGAAGACATAGAAGAGGGTGGCCGAAACGGCCAACGCCGCCGACAGCAGGTTGACGAATCCCAACAACCAGCCGAAGGCGACGATTTCCAGCACGAAGGCGAAAACCAGAGCCTGGCGCGGGGAAACTTCGCCAGTTGCAAGCGGGCGGCCCTTGGTGCGTTCCATGAGGCGGTCTATGTCGCGATCGATGTACATGTTGAAGGCGTTCGCCCCGCCTGCGGCGAGCGCCCCGCCGACCACGGTCGCAACGATCAGCCAGAGCGGCGGAATCCCCGAATCGGCCACGACCATCGTGGGCACTGTGGTTATGAGCAGAAGCTCGATAATCCGCGGCTTGGTCAACGCCACGAAGGCAGCGACACGAGACCGAGATCGGACCTCAGTTACTTCACTCACGTCGGTCAGGCTACGCCCCCGAAACCAAGACCACGCCACCGGCCGTACGCTTTGATTGTGTCCTCTTTCTCGACGTCGCTTCGAGCGGTCGCTTCCGGGCCGATCAGCCCCGCTCGATACGTGAGTTGGACCCGCGGCGCTCTGTGGTCGCTGACCGTGATCGTGGTGTCCGGCGGAGCGGTACGCCTCACCGGTTCGGGGCTTGGCTGCTCCGATTGGCCCAATTGCGAAGAGGACCGATTCGTTGCCGACCTTGAGTATCACGCCCTGATCGAATTCGCGAACCGCCTGTTCACCGGCGTGGTCGCGGCGGCAGTGATCCTGGCGGTGCTCGGCTCTCTGCGCCGCTCGCCGCGCCGAGGAGACCTGGTGCTCTGGTCATGGGGACTAGTCGCCGGGGTGGCCGCCCAGGTCGTGCTGGGCGCGGTGCTGGTAAAGACAGAGCTCGACCCCAGGTTCACTATGGGCCACTTCCTGTTGAGCATGGTGCTTTTAGCGAACGCTGTCGTGCTCGTGGAGCTGGCCGGACGTGACGATGGCGTCGCTCGCCGAGTAGCCGGGCCGTTCACCCCAGTCGCGCGCATTATCTACGCAGTCGGTGCAATCCTGCTGGTCAGCGGCACAATCGTAACGGGATCGGGACCCCACAGCGGGAGCGACGAAGCGGAAGTCGCGGAACGTTTGCCGTTCCTCGTACGCGAGGTGACGCGCATTCACAGCATTATCGCACTGATCCTGCTGTTCGGGGTTGTGTGGCTGATCCGCTCCGCTCATCTCCGACAGCAACCGGAGATCCGCTGGCGTGCCACGGTCGCTGCAAGCCTGCTGATCGCCCAGGGCGTGGTCGGCTACTGGCAGTACTTCGCTGGTGTCCCCGTGCTGTTGGTCGGGGTCCATATCCTCGGGGCTTCTCTGAGTTGGATCGCTATCATCCGGCTGCATCTCTCCACGACTGTCGACACCGCGGTCCTCGTCAATCGGGCCGATTCGAGAGAAACCGTGACATGACGGCCCCAGTGATCGTCCCCGAAACAGAAATCGATGAATCGGTTGCCTATGCGCGGCCTTGGAAGGTTCTGGTCTGGGACGACCCGATCAACCTGATGTCGTATGTGGCGTTCGTATTTCGGAAACTGTTCGGCTACTCGGCCGAGAAAGCTCACCGATTGATGATGGAGGTCCACGTCGAAGGCAAGGCCGTGGTGTCCTCGGGGACCAGAGAAAAAGCCGAGTTCGATGTTTTCAGGCTTCACGAACACGGCCTCTGGGCAACCATGGAGCAAGACGAATGAGCCGGTTTCGTCGCGACGGCGATGTCGTGGTCGTGGATCTCCCTTCCGGGGAACGCGACATGCTCTCCCAGGTGCTGTCAGATCTCCGCGACTTGCTGATCGATGGCGGCGACGACACCTTGAGGCGACTGAAGCCTCCCGCTCACCTCGACAACGGCGAAGCCGAGGCCTCGTATCGGGAACTCGTCGACGACGATCTTCTCCGCAGCCGCCTCGAAGCCATCGAGACCGTCGAGTCGACACTCTCCGGCGCTGAACTCGACACCTCCGCAGTCGCAGCTTGGATGCAGAGCCTGAACAGTCTCCGTCTGGTGCTCGGCGAACAACTCGCCCTCGCCGGAGTCGACCTCGTCAACCAGACGATGCCCGACACCGCCTCAGCAGCCCTCTACGAATGGACCGGCTGGCTGCTCGAGCAACTCATCTCCGCCGCAAGCGAAAGTCCCGAACCGTAGGGCTGTTGCGGGACTGGCTGTCAGATGTCGGTGCAGTACCAGAAGCCGCCGGCTGTGCCGGGCCCGGTGTGCGCGGCGATCGACGGTCCTAGCCGGTAGCGGACCAGGTCAACCTCAACAGGTGCAGTCTGCAGCCGTTCCTCGATGCCCTCGGTGAACATCAAAGTGGCTGGATCAGCTAGGCAGACACCTGCCCGTATTGTTCGACCCGGACTCAGAAAGCACTCGACGATCTGGTCACACAACTCGTCGACGCTGTGTCCCACCGCCACAACCTCAAGATGGCCTCCGTACCCCGAAAGGACTGCGACCCCTTCACATTCACCCGGCTCGCTATCGGGCAGCAGCGACGGGTCGAAACGGCCGCCGCGACGAGCGAACTCCAGAGCGCTCAGTATGAAAGCCGTGCCAATCGAAGGACGTATTTCCTCGACTCGACCGACCACCTCTGACGCCGACGCACCAGCGGCGATCGCTGAACCGGCCTCCCACACACAGCACGAAACACCGAACGAGGCCGTGCCCGAGTCGACAACGTGGACCTCGACATCGACCATTTCCGCCGCAACCAGCGCACTGTTGATCGTTCCGGAGTGCTCAGCACCGATATGCACCGAGACAATGTCGGTGGCACCCCCTTCGACCGCCGAGCGGTAGATCTCACTGAGCGTTCCCGGACTTGGTTGAGACGTGGTGATCTCGGGAATGTCTCCGTCGCCCAAGCGTGACCAGAAATCATCGGCGGTCAGGTCGACCCCCTCGCGATATTCGACACCGTCGATATTGACGATGATCGGAGCGATTCGGACCCCGAACTCAGCGGCGAGCTCTGGGGGCAGCTGGGACGCCGAGTCAGTGACGAGTGCGATCACGATCCGTCGCTCCGTCGCTTGGAGCCTGTTCGGTCTGGTCAGGATCCTGATGACCCGATAATTGGCGATTGAAAGCGTCAACCGTTTCGGCTTCGGCGGCGAATCGCAAAGCAATGATGGTCGAGCTGGCCGCGGCCGCGAGAGGCAGTGAAACGGTGGGCTTTACTCCGCCCGGGTTCCGCCAGCCATGCCACCACCAGTGCGCCGCTGTCAGCACCCAGGTGATGCTGGCCACGGTCGTCGCGGTTCGCGTCCGTTGTTTGAGCGGCAGGGCCGAAGTGGTCAGCGCCACCGCAGCGTCCAACGGCAGGTAGACGGGGAACGTTCCGATGACCTGTCCGATGCTGGTCGCCACGCCTTTGCCTCCAGTTCTGCCGAGCGGGAAGCAATGGCCTCCGACCGCGGCTGTCGATGCCAGGTTCGCGCCGGCGTCGCCTGCCAGCGCTCGACCCAGGCGGGCCGCAGCAACGCCTTTGCCGATGTCGGCCGCGATCACCGCAGCTCCCCACGACCTGCCGAGCACATGTCCGGCGTTCATGCCACCGGGATTGCCTGTTCCGGACGAGCGCAGGTCGGAACGTCGGTTCATTCGGGCCGCGATGTCAGCCGAGGGGACCATGCCGAGCAGATAACCGCCGCCCGCCACGGCCAAGAAGCGCACTGTCGTGCCCCTGGTACAAAAAGGCCCTTTCACCACCGAGTCCACCGTACTGCTTGTACGCAAATGCGCGCACGCTCTTTGAGCGGACGGCGTATGCTGTCGTTCGGCCGGTTCTCTGGTCGGGCCCCGTTCGTCCAGCGGCCTAGGACGCCGGCCTTTCACGCCGGTAACACGGGTTCGAATC
>JAPPMP010000010.1:42412-61997 GCA_028819005.1 Acidimicrobiaceae bacterium | reverse complement strand
TTTTTTGTGGTGTGTGTTTGTCGGGTGGTGGTTGTGTGTTTTTGTGGGTGAGGGTGGGGGGGGTTGCTGACGACGGGTGACGGTGGTGGCGGGCGACGCGCGACGCGCTAATGGGGCTAGGGGCTAGCAGGTATGGGCGAAGGTGGTGAGGTCGCGGGCCGACGCGGCATAGACCTCGGGAATGGCGCCGCGCAGAATCACGTCGCCTGCGTGACAGGTGCCGTTGACCGTGCGGCTGCTGACGCTGACGCCCGCCTTGACGAGCTTGCGGAAGTAGGCCAGCCCCTCGTCGCGCAGAGGATCAAGCTCGTTCACCGAGATCACGTGCGGTGGCAGGCCCTTGAGGTCCTCCACACTTGCGTTCAGCGGCCAGGCCAGCGGGTTGGTGAGGTTCTCCTGACCGGGGTCGTAGGCACGGACCATGTAGTCCATCATCTCGCTGCTCAGGAAGTAGCCGTCGTTCTCGTGCAACGAGGTCAGCTCCATGGGCGGGTCCCCGTAGGCGCCGGAGATGTAGGGGCACTGTGCGTAGACGCCGTCGATCATGTGCAAGCGGCCTTCGCGGCTTGCCTTGAGAGTCGTGGCCAGCGTCAGGTTGCCGCCGCCGGACTCACCGGACACGATGATCTTCGACACGCCGAGTTCCGCTCTGTGGGCGTGGACCCACTCCAACGCCGAGGTGCAGTCGTTCAATCCGGCGGGAAACGGATACGGACCCAATGCACCCCCGGCGTTGCGGAACTCCACGCCCACGACCACAAGATCAAGGGCGGCCAGTTCGCCGCGCCAGCGCACATAGGAGGCGCCAGAGGCCGCCAGGATCACCATGCCCCCGCCATGAATGTGCAGGATGCAGGGCCGAAGGCCGCCCGAGCTGCTGGTGGGCTGGTGTATGTAGAGGTTGACGTCGTTGCCGTCCACGCCGGAGATGACCTCGGTTCGCGATTCCACGCCCTCCACCGCGGGCAGGTCCGCGTGGATCAGGTCGAGCAACATCTCGAATCCGGGTTCGATTTTCGCTGTGTATTCGTAGATCTCTTCAGCCGTTGCGTTGGCGGACAACGGAACCGGTTTGGGCGCACCGGCCAGATCCAGCGGTTCAAGTGCTGCGACCATGCGCGAGTCTGCCCGTGGATCTGTTCTGAGCGTCCGGTCGGGATCACCCAGCTTTCCGGGTAGTGCAACGTGTTCTGACATGGCCCTGCCTCCCCTGGGAGCGACTTGTTTTGGTGCGTTGTTGTTGTGCGTTCAGTTGAGCGTGCGTTCAGTTGAGCCGTTCGACGATCATCGCCATGCCTTGGCCGCCGCCTACGCACATCGATTCCATGCCGATGGTCGAATCGGAATCTTCCAGTCCGTTGAGCAGCGTGGTCATGATGCGGCTGCCGGTCATGCCGAACGGGTGGCCCAGAGCGATGGCTCCGCCGTTGGGGTTGAGCTTCTCGAGGTCGATTTCGAGTTCGTCGGCAGAACCGAGAACTTGCACGGCGAACGCCTCGTTGATCTCGACGTGATCGACGTCGTCGATGGTCATCTGAGCGCGGGCCAGAGCCTGGCGGCAGGCGTCGATCGGGCCGAGGCCCATGATCTCGGGATGCAGAGCCGACACGCCGCTCGAAACGATCCGAGCGAGGGGCTCGATGCCCATCGCCTTCGCCCTGGCGTCGCTCATGACGACGACTGCGGCTGCGCCGTCGTTGAGCGGGCAGGCGTTGCCCGCGGTGACCGTGCCGTCCGGACGGAACACCGGCTTGAGCTGCGACACCTTCTCGATCGTGGTTTCGGCGCGGATTCCGTCGTCTTTGGACACGACAGTTCCGTCAGCCAGCGTGTACGGGGTGATCTCCCGCTCGAAGAAACCGCGGTTGAGCGCCTCTTCAGCCCGGTTCTGGGAACTGACGCCCCACTCGTCTTGGCGTTGACGGCTGATGCCGGTCGCCTGCACCACATTCTCGGCTGTCTGGCCCATGGCGATGTAGATGTCGGGGAGTCCGTCGGGCGGGGTCCAAGTCGCTGAGCCCTCGCCGGTGCGGGTCTGGGTCCGTTCTTCGGCGTCGGCGAACTTCTCGTTGTGCGGACCGGAATCGGCGGCGCCGTGCAGGTAACGGCTCACGGTCTCCACCCCGCCTGCCACGAAGCAGTCGCCCTCGCCTGCCTTGACGGCGTGGGCGGCCATGCGGATCGTCTGCAGCGACGATGAGCAATAACGGTTGACGGTGACGCCGGGAATGTCGAGACCCTGCATGGCCGAGATGACCCGGGCGATGTTGTAGCCCCCCTCGCCGCCGGGTTGGCCGATGCCCCAGATCACGTCTTCGACGTCGGAGGCCTCGACCCCAGCCTTGTTGATGACGTCGCTGAGGATGAACGACGACATGTCGTCGGGGCGAACGTCTACGAGCGAGCCTTTGTGGGCCCGACCGATAGGGGTGCGGGAGGTGGCGACGATCACGGCTTCGGGCATTGGGACTCCTCGGGCAGGCCAGGACAGGCTTGGCGTTTGACAGATCAGATTACAGATCAGATTGATGATGAGGCTAGACGTGACCACCCAGACTCACGACATCGGGGCGGATATGTGGATGCCCGGGCCTGACTCAGGGGTGTCAACCGGGCCAGGGGCTGCATCCGGTGGCACGCGAGGAATGCCCGGGCCTGAGCGGCCGGGTGGGCGCAGTGGCTGTGGGCGGGGTGCCCGGGCTTGAGCGGCCCGGTGGGCGTAGTGATCGTGGGCGAGCGGCCGGTGAGCGGCCGGGTGGGCGCAGTGGCTGTGGGCGGGGTGCCCGGGCTTGAGCGGCCGGTGGGTGCAGTGACTGTGGGCGAGCGGCCGGTGAGCGGCCGGGTGGGTGCAGTGGCTGTGGGCGAGCGGCCGGGTGGGTGCAGTGGCTGTGGGCGAGCGGCCCGGTGAGCGGCCGGGTGGGTGCAGTGGTTGTGGGCGGGGTGCCCGGGCTTGAGCGGCCGGGTGGGTGCGGTGGCTGTGGGCGGGGTGCCCGGGGCCTGGCTTGGGGATGTCAGAGACGGTGAAGGTAACGTTTGGGCCATGAGCACGATTGACGTCGACAAGGACTGGCGGTTGCTGATCGACGGTGAATGGGTTGAACCCGGTGCGGGGCACTACGACATAATCGACCCGCACACCACCAAGGTGGTCGGCCGGGCGCCGGAGGCCACGGTGGAACAGGCCGACGATGCTGCCGGCGCGGCCAAAGCAGCGTTGGGCGCATGGAAGGAACTCAGCCGCGAGGAACGTTGTGCCTATATCGGCCGACTCGGTGATGAGATCGAGAAGCGGTCGCCGGACTGGGTGGCGACGGTTCAGGCAGAGACGGGGGCAACGATCGGCACGACCGAGACTCTGCAGGTTGGAGGACCCGCAGTTGATCGCTTCCGTTACTACGCCAAGCCCATCGACCTCGACGAACCTCTGGCGCCCATCCCGACCGCGGCGGGCCCGTTGGGGCCTGCAGGGTTGTTGAGTGCCCAGGTCAAGCGCCAACCCGTCGGTGTCGTCGCGGCGATCACGCCTTACAACTTTCCCATCACCAACGTGGCGGGCAAGATCGCTCCGGCGCTGGCTGCGGGGTGTACCACGGTCATCAAACCTGCACCTCAGGACCCGCTCGGGATCCTGCTCGTGGGCGAAGCTGCCCAAGCGGCGGGTTTCCCGGCCGGTGTGGTGAATGTCGTCAACGGTTCTCGCCCGGACGTTCCGGCCGCGCTCGTTGATTCGACAGACGTCAACATGATCTCGTTCACTGGTTCGTCGCCCGTGGGCGCCAAGATCATGGAGAACGGCGGCAAGACCATGAAGCGCCTGCTCATGGAGCTCGGGGGCAAAGGCGCCGCCATCGTCACCGAAGACGCCGATCTCAGCACAGCGGCGCAGTCCATCGCCACCGTCTGGGGATTTCACGCGGGTCAGATCTGCACTGCACCGACAAGAGTGATCGCCCATCGTGATGTCTACGACCAACTGGTCGAGACGCTCAACACGTTTTCGGGTTTCATGAAGGTCGGGGATCCGACGGACCGGTCCACGATCATCGGCCCCGTGATCACCGAACTGCATCGCGACCGGGTCGAGCAGTTCATCCAATCCGGAATCGACGACGGTGCAACGCTGGTCTGCGGCGGTGACCGGCCGGACCTGCCCGGTTGCTTTGTTGCGCCGACCCTGCTTGCTGACTGCACTCCGGACATGCACGTGGTGCGCGAGGAGGCATTCGGCCCGGTCATCGTGGTCCTGCCGTATGGAGACGACGAGGAGGCAGTCCAGTTGGCCAATGATTCCGACTACGGCCTCTACAGCTACGTGTTTTCGGCAGACGCGAAACGGGCCTTCAACATCGCCGGCCGGCTCGAATCGGGCTGTGTCGGACTCAACCTGATTCAGCCCCACATGGAGGCGCCTTTCGGCGGCTTCAAGATGAGCGGCGTCGGTCGTGACCGTGGCAAGTGGGGGATAGAGGCGTACAGCGAATTGCAGTCGATCAACTGGATGGCCTGATGGTCCGGCCCCCAACGCCTGTCGGTTAGTCGGCTGGACTCGATCAGCCGCCCGATGACCCCGCCCCCCCTAGACGGCTTTCGGATAGTCGAAGGCTCAGCTTTTGTCGCGGCCCCCTCGGGCGGCATGGCTCTGGCTCAACTCGGTGCCGACGTCATCCGCTTCGATCAGATCGGCGGCGGCCTCGATGCGCGCCGCTGGCCGCTCACTGCCGAGGGCGAATCGTTGTATTGGGCTGGATTGAACAAGGGGAAGCGCTCAATCGCGGTCGACCTGCGCTCCGAGCGCGCGCTGGAACTCCTAACCGAACTGATCGGCGTCGCCGGCACATTCTTGACCAACTTTCCGGCGCGGGGATGGATGTCGTATTCGGCGTTGCAGCAGCATCGTGCCGATTTGGTGATGCTGGCCTTGACCGGAAACCGCGACGGTTCCACGGCGCTCGACTACACCGTGAACGCGGCGATGGGCTTTCCGCTGGCCACCGGCCCTGTCGACTCTGCCGAACCGGTCAACCATGTGCTGCCGGCATGGGATCTGATCTGCGGTCAGACAGCGGCGCTGGGTCTGTTGGCTGCTGATCGCCGCCGCGCCCTCACCGGAGAGGGCGCCTTGCTGAGTTTGGCGCTCAGCGATGTGGCGCTCGCCGCGGTGGCGGCCTTGGGCCATGTCGCTGAGGCCCAGATCAACGGCACTGAGCGCGGGCGTTTCGGCAACGATCTGTACGGCGCCTACGGAGCCGAGTTCACGACCGGCGACGGGGTGAGGATCTACGTGGCGGGAATCAGCCCGAAGCAGTGGTCGAGCCTGTTGGAGGCGACCGAGTCCGCCGCTGCCGTGTCTGCGATCGCCGAAGCCAGAGGTCTCGACTTCGGCGACGAAGGCCAACGTTTCACCGCCCGCGCTGAGATTTCGGACGCTATTCGTCCTTGGATCATTTCACGGACGATACTCGAGGTGGCCGCTCGTTTTGACGAGCTGGGCGTCTGCTGGGGCCGCTACCAGACGTTCAAACAGCTTGTGGCCGACGATTTCCGGTGTTCGGTCGACGGCGGGCTGTTCCGCGAAGTGGACCAGCCTCAGATCGGCAGGTACCTGTCGCCGGGTTCGCCGCTGGCGTTCGACGGGGCTCTCGCCGCAGAGCCGACGCCCGCCCCTCGACTGGGTGAGCACACCGACGAGATTCTGGCCGACGATCTGGGTCTGACGAGCGCTGAGATCGGTTCGCTGCGCGCAAGCGGCACAGTCGCCTGATCGGAGCGGCACAGTCGCCTGATCGGAGCGGCACAGTCGCCTGACCCAAGCGGCACAGTCGCCTGACCCAAGCGGCACAGTCGCTTGACCGGAGCGGCACAGTCGCCTGACCGGAGATGCGCTTCGGATTGAACAAGGTTCCGCTGTGTGCCGGCTTCGTCGCGGGCCACTGGTGTTCAATCTTGGGACCGGGAGTGTAGATTGTCGTGCCTATGGACCGTTCAGTTTCTCGTTTTGATGCCGCCTTGAGTCGGGCCGGGTTGGTTGTTGCGTTGATGGCAGCTCTGTTGGTGGCGTCACCGCCACCTGCCGGAGCGGTGGCGGGGTATGGAGACGTACCGGCCGCTGTTTGGTACACCGACGCGGTGCAATGGGCCGTCGACAACGGGATCACCGATCTCTCAGGCCCGTGTTTCGGTCCCGATGTTCCGGTGTCTCGTGGTGAGGCAGCGGTCTGGATATACACCATGGAGGATCATCCCGATCCCGGCGCTACCCATGGGTTCACCGACGTGTCCGGCGCGTCTTTGAACGACGCTGTCTCGTGGATGGCCAACACCGGCGTCACCACTGGTACTTCCCCAACCACTTTTGCTCCTGACGAGACGCTGAAACGCGGTCAGGCAGCGGCGTTGCTGCATCGTCTGGCAGGTGAGCCCTCCGCGCCGACTCACAACTTCAGCGATGTGGTCGCCCCGTGGCAACAAGCAAGTGTGTCTTGGCTAGTCCACACGGGTGTCACCACCGGTACAACACCTACGACCTTCGCACCCGATACCGCTGTGACGCGCAGCCAGCTCATCACGTTCCTTTACCGCTATAAGGGAGAACCGGACGTAACCCTCGACGCCGCGGCCCCACACTGCGATCCGGCCGAACTCGAGGGCGATCCCCAAGCAGCCGTTGTCGAATGCGAGGACGTCGAAGCCGCGGATCGCGAATCGACCGGCGCCGAAGAGGGCCTGTTGCCGGTGGACCCGGCAGTGCGGATCGGCACGTTGGACAACGGCCTGACCTATTACGTGCGCTGCAACGACAGTCCCGGCGGGAACCTGACTCTGCGCCTGGCTGTCGACGCCGGGTCGCTTCATGAAGCCGAGCAGGGCAGCGGCGTGGCCCATTTTCTTGAGCACATGCTGTTCAACGGAACCGAGAAGTATCCGGGCAATGAACTGACCCACGTACTGCAGCACTTCGGCGTCGAGTTCGGTCCCGACATCAACGCCTACACGTCCTACGACGAGACCGTCTATGAGCTGGAGACGCGGGTTGATGACAACGAAGCCGTGAACACAGCGTTCGACGTACTCGCTCAATGGGCCCACGCGGCCACGCTGAACCCCGATGACGTGGAGGACGAACGGGGAATTGTGCGCGACGAATACCGTTTGAGATACGAGACCGGCGACGGCATCGTCTCCCGCGCGTTCGACCGGATTTATGTGACAGGATCGCCGTACGAAGGACGCCATCCGATCGGGACGATGACCACATCCGAGTCGATCACCGCCCAAGACCTGCGCGACTACTACGAGAAATGGTATGTGCCGTCGAACATGGCGGTCATCGCCGTCGGCCATCTGCCGACCGATGAGCTCGAAGCGTTGGTGATACAGCATTTCGGAGCGATACCCGCGGGAGAGAAACCCGTCCCTCCTGATACCGAATCGGCTTTCGACCCGGAGCCCGAGTTCCAGATCGCTGCTTCGCCGGGGCAGGGATACTCATATTTGTCTCTCGACATTCGCCTGCCGTCATGGGAGCGGGGGACTGTTGAAGGTGAGCGACAGCGGTGGATCGAACGCACGATTGCGATCATGTTGGGCAATCGCCTCCAAGACGCTTATGAGCAGGGTTTCCTGTCCCAGACCGATCCCACCCACTGGAGTTCGTTCGGTTACACCGACGGCCTGCGGTACTACGGCACCAATCTGCGTGCAGAAGACTACGAAACCGCGCTGACAGACTTCTGGTCGATGATGCTGACTCTTCGAGAACACGGTTTCACCGAGGTTGATCTCGAGCGCGCAGCTACTTCGATCATTGCCGATCTGGAGTTCGCGGCCGGGGCTTCCTCAACGACCCAGGACAACAGCTACGCCGCTCGCTACGTTTCGCACTTCTTGAAGGGCGCCGACGTCGGCACCCCGGAGCATCGGCTGAAGTGGGTTTCTACGCTGTTGGATGAACTCGAGCCCGAGGTTCTCACCGTCCGTTTCCAAGAGATCCTGGACCAGAACGGGTTGTTGCTGCTCGGCGTGGCAGGAGACGCCGCTGATCTGCCGACGATTGAGGAGTTCGCCGCGGCGTTCGACGCTGCTGAAGTCGGCGAGTTGCCCGAGGTGATCGAAGACGTAGATCAGCTGCTGGTTGCGCCTGATCCTGTGGTTGAGGTTGAAGCCGGCGAGTTGGACGTCTTGGAAGGCGCCTACGAGTGGATCTTCGCCAACGGAGCGCGGGTGATGTTCGCGCCCTCGGACATCGCTGAGAACCAGGTCAATCTGCAGGCGGTCTCGTTCGGCGGATGGTCGGCGATGGAACCCGGGGACCGGGTTCTGACCGGCAGGCTGGCGCCGCGTGCCGTTCAGCAGAGTGGGTTGGGAGACCTGAGCCCGGCCCAGTTGTCGCGTTATCTCGACGGGGTCAACGTTGCTGTGGGTCCGTTCATCGACGAGACAACCCAAGGCGTTACGGGCGCTGCCGGCACTGCTGATGTTGAGAGCATGTTCCAATTGATGCATCTGTTGTTCACCGAACCCAGGGTTGACGATCAGGCCTTCGCAGAGGTCGTTAACATCGGTGAGATACTTCTGCAGCTTGCACAGGCCGACCCTGCTTGGAAGGCATGGGTGGCATACATCCGAGAGCGCTTCGGAGACGAGTTCGAGTGGTTCAACCCGGTCGCATCGCAAGGCATGTTGGATGGCCTGACCGCGGATTCGCTCCTTTCACGCTATATGGAACGCTTCTCGAGTGTGGACGACCTGAACGTGGTCGTCGTAGGCGATGTCGACCGCGAGACTGTTGAGCGCTTGGCGCGCACCTATGTCGCGACCCTCCCGTCGGGAGAGACTGACAGCTACGTGAACCGCCGCCCCCCTGCACCCGCCGGGATCGTGCGCCAAGAGATAGAACTCGGTCCTGACTCTCAAGCCACTGCGCTGGAGATAGATCACGAGGTGCTCATGGCAGTCGACCCCGCTGTCGAAGTCGCCCTCGACGTCCTCGAGACCATCCTGGACGCCCGGCTGGTCAGCGATGTCCGTGAAGACATCGGCGCGACATATGCCGTGAACGTGGGTATCTCCACCCACTTCGCCCCTGAGCAGCACATACGCTCGCATCTTGACGCTTCGGGTGCTCCCGATCTGATGGATCAGATCGAAACGGAAGTCCTCCGCATCCTCAACGACGTCGCTGTCGGCAACGTCACTGGCGACGAATACGCAACAGCGGTCGCCGTCGTTGCCTCCAACTACGAATTGGCTTCCAACGCTAGCTTGATTCACCCGTTGGCCCGACGGGCGTACGCTCCGGACGACCAACTGCCGACTCCGCAGCGCCTCATCGCAGAACTGGAGAATTTGGAACTCGCTGATGTGCTCGAACTAGCGGAGGCGCTCTACGGGAAAGAGCAGTACATAAGCATCGTTCGGGTGTTGTCGCCCGCCGATTCCTAGTTCTGGCATCAGATTCTGCGCCAGCCGAGATCGATTGGGAGCATCGCGATCAGACAAGAGCGTTCTATCTGTTTTATAGATAGCTTCCACCGCGAACAATTATCAAACATCATGCGACAATCGTCCGCTGGTTTCCTAAGTTGAAACTGCTAGCCGAACGGGGCGCCCGAAGTGCATCCTCCTATGGACTGAGGGGCTCCAACCAAGCGGGTGTTTATGCTTGACATGTTCCAACTTTCGGAGAACGTTGCAGGCCAGATCGGGTCGACAGAGTGGATGAGCGACCCGGCGTGCAGCGGTCATGGCGATCTGTTCTTCGCTCCCTTTGCCGAGCGTCCTGAGGCGAGAGTCCGCAGAGAGGCTGCCGCCGAACGAATCTGCGAATCTTGTGTGTCGCTCATCGAGTGTCGCGATTACGCGAGGAAGAACAGAGAACTGGGATTCTGGGGTGGTGAGAGCGAATCGGAGCGGGCTGCCGCTGGTTTCGCTCCGACGACGCCCATCATCGGACGCAAGCGTGTGGCCGAACAGCGAGCCCGCGACGCAATGATGAGCGCTTCTTGATCGCTGGTTCGCAACCGTAATCGACCGCCATAATGAAACGGTGACCGACGACGCTTGCTGTTCCCCTTCGCGTTCCGGTGAAGGGTCGGCGAACGGTGCGGCAGGTTCTGGAGATGGGGCCGGGGCCGGGTCGGGCGACCTTCCGGCAATGGTTGACATCCCGTCCGGCACGTTTCTCATGGGTACCGCCGATCAGCGGTTCCCCACAGATCGCGAGGGGCCGGTCCGCGAGATTTCCACCGAGGCGTTTCTGATCGCTCCGCATCTAGTCACCAATGCTGAGTTCGCAGCCTTCGTGAAAGCGACCGGAACGGTCACGCTGGCCGAGTCCGAGGGGTGGTCGTTTGTTTTCGCGGGGGTGTTGCCCGATGACTTCTGTGAGACCCGCGGTGTGGTGGGCGCAGAATGGTGGCGGGTTGTCGAGGGTGCGAATTGGCAGCATCCCGCCGGTCCGCAGAGCAGTCTCGATGGTCTGGAGGATCATCCGGTCGTGCATGTGACTTGGGCCGAAGCCGTCGCCTACGCAGCCTGGGTGGGAGGACGCCTGCCAAGCGAGGCCGAATGGGAACGGGCAGCCCGAGGTGGATTGGAACAGGCAACGTTCGCGTGGGGTGAAGAACTCACACCCGGCGGAGTCCAGCAGTGCAACATCTGGCAGGGTGCCTTTCCGACTCAGAACACACTTGACGACGGTTGGTATGCAACGTCGCCTGTGGGCGCCTACCCGCCCAACGGCTTCGGGTTGCATGACACCGCCGGCAATGTCTGGGAATGGTGCGGCGACTGGTTCGACGAGGGACGTTCAAGAGTGATCAGGGGTGGGTCGTATCTGTGTCATGACTCATATTGCAACCGCTACCGGGTTGGAGCCCGTTCGTCGAACACACCCGACACTTGCACAGCGAACATGGGGATCCGGATCGCGGCGGATGCCGGGTTGTCGCCGGGCGGAGCTGTGTCAGCTTGTCGCCGGGTGTAGCCGGAGCCCGCTGGTTGTCGCCGGGCAGCCGGAGCCCGCTGGTTGTCGCCGGGCGTAGCCGGAGCCGGAGCCGCGCTAGAGGCCCAAGTAGCGGCCTCCATCGACGGCAAGTGTCTGGCCGGTCATATGGCGGGAGAGCTCTGACGCCAAGAACACCGCCACCGGGCCGATGTCGGTGCTTGGATCGCCGATGCGTCCGAGCGGAGTCCGTCCGAGCAGACGGGACTCAAGCGTCGGGTTCGCCGCTGTGGCCGTGTCCAATGCCGGAGTCCAGGCCACCGGCGCTATGGCGTTGACCCTCACCCCGTGAGGGCCCCATTCACGGGCGAGGCTCTTCAGCAGGCCTCTCTGAGCGCCTTTGACAGCGCCGTAGAGGGGCAGGTGGCCTGATCCTTCAATACCGCTCGGTGAGGTGAGCAGAATCAGCGCCCCGCCATTGGCGCGGAGTTCATCGAAAGCCGCCTGAGCGCAATGGAACACGGCGGTTGTGCTGGTAGCAATCTGCATGGCGATCGTCTCGTCGTCGATCTCCTGGATCGGCCGCGGCGGTCCCGGCGGAGAGACGGCATTGTGGACGACGAGATCCAAGCGACCCCATTGTTCGAGTGCGGCGGACACGGCCGCGTCCACATCGGCTCGGCGGGTCACGTCGCAGCGACAGAAGAGAGCCTGGCCACCCCGGGCGCGGATGGCTTCGGCGGCGGGTTCACCATTGTCGGGGCGGCGGGCGGCGATCACCACGCCGGCTCCCGCGGCAGCGAGGGCCGCGGCGATGCCCTCGCCGATCCCTTGGCCGGCGCCGGTGACTATCGCCACTGTACCTTCCAGAAGCCCGCTCATCCCGGCATGCTCAGTCATCTGGAAATCCCCTCATCCGGGCATCCAGAGGCCGCCGTCGACCACCAGAGAAGCGCCGGTCAGCGCGGCGAACGCGTTGGTCGTGAGGGCATCGACCACAAGGGAGACTTCGTCGCTGAGGTCGGGGACCCGGCCCAGGGGAGGGTCGTGCAAGGAGTTGGCTTCAGCCATGCCTGCGGCGTCGGTCGGCGCCAGGAAGGCGCTCGGGTCCAGAGTGATGGCGTGGACCCGTATGTCGTCTGTGCCCCAAGTTCTGGCGAGCGATTTGGCCAGCACGCGCAGGCCTTCTGCCGCGCCGGCGAAGGGCGCGAAGCCGTCACCGCCGGCGGAGGCCATCAGCGGCACAAGATACACGATCGTTCCTCCGGCGGCGCGCAGCGGTTCATACGCGGCACGGGCCAGGCGTATACCCGCCTCGAGTGGTTCGTCGCATGCTGCGTGCCATTGTTCGGCCGTCAAGTTGGTCAGATCCATACGTTGGCGGCACAGAGGCGGATAGCGGGCGTGCACGACTAGGTCCAGGTGTTCGAGCGTGGGGAACGCGGCGGCAACCGTGTCGTCGTCGATCAGATCGTCGCCCAGCCGCAGAAGGCTCCAGCCCGCGGCGACCAGGCCGACCCCGACGGAGTCGGCGGGATCGCCGCTGCCGACGACTAGGGCGGTGCGAGTCGTCTGCGGCGTCATTTGAACCACTCAGGCCAGTCCCGGGAGATTCTCAAGGTCCAGTTCGGATCCCGCTTCTCCATGAAAGACATCACGCCTTCTTTGGAGTCAGCGGTTCCCATCAGATGCAGGTGCAGTTCGCGCTCCAGGGTGTTGATCTCTTCGGGCGCCGGCGCAGACATCCATAGCAGCCGCTTCGATATTCCTGCCGACAGCGGTGCTGTGTGGGTGGCCAGTTCGCGGGCGAGTTCCATGGCTTGGGAGAGCACCTCGGCGGCCGGCGCACAAGACGATGCCAGACCCCATTGGACTGCCTCGGCGCCGTTGAACATCCGGCCGGTGAGGATCAGGTCGGCGGCCCGGGCGTAGCCCACGAGGCGGGGGAGTGTCCAGTGGGAGTGGAGGTCGGCCATTATGCCCCGACGAACTTGCACGATGCCGAGTTTCGCTTCATCGGCGACGATGCGGATGTCGCATTGCAGTGTCATGGTCAGGCCGATCCCGACGGCGTGGCCGTTGATCGCCGCGATCACGGGTTTGCGAACGTCCCATGGATGGAAATCGTCGAGCGGGTCTGAGGAGAAAGGCGGTTTCTTGTTGCCGGTGCGGTCGGGTGTGCCGAACACGCCGGCGCCGCCCGAGAAGTCGGCCCCGGCGCAGAATGCCCTCCCCGCGCCGGTGATGACCACCACACGCACATTGTCATCGGCATCGCAGACGCGCAGGGCAGCGGTGAGTGAGCGACCCATTGCGCCGGAGAATGCATTGAGGTTTTCGGGCCGGTTCAGCGTCAGTACCGCTATCTGGTCGTTGAGCGTGGCCGACAGGTCGACGAGTTCGCCCGATTCGGCCAGTTCGACAATGCCTGCCTCAACGTTGTCCATCTCAAGATTGCTCACCGGCGGTAGCCCCCGGGGTGCGGGCGGGTGCCGTCGAGGCTCATGGGTGTGACTCCCTCGCGTTCGAGCAGATTGAGGCTCGACTCGATCTCGCCGGTGTGGTCTGCGCCGCAGTCGCACAACCACAGGATCGCCTCGCACATCGCCTCCATCGACTCGATCTGGTCTTCGGACAGCATGTGGCCGACGATCTTGTCGGCGCCTTCGGACATCACCGCCGCGGCGGGTTCGATCGTGTTGATGCGGATGCCGGTGCCGTGAACTTCGCCGGCCATGGCGGTGGTGGCTCTGTTCAGCATGGCTTTCGTTGCGCCGTAGTACCCGTAGACCCCTCTGACCCCGCCCAGGTCGTATGGCGGTCCTTGGGGATGGTTCGCTGTTGCGCTCGAGAGGTTGACTATCCAGCCCTCGCCTCGTTGTTTCATGGCCGGCATGACCGCCTGCGCGAGATCGACCGGGCAGTGGACGTTGAGTTCGACCATCAGGCGACGGCGCTTCAACGGGTAGTCCTCCATTGGCTGGTATATGGCTCCCGCAGCGTTGTTGACCAGGATGTCGATCGGCCCGCCGAGCGCTTCGACGGCCTCTGGCACAACCCCGGCGCGCTCTGATTCGTCGGTTAGATCGGCGACGATCAACGACACTTCGGCTCCGAGTTGTCGGCATTTCTGAGCAGTTTCGTTGAGCGAGCCACCCAGAGTCGGATGCTCATCCAGAGTGCGTGCCACCAGAGCCACCGACGCGCCTTCGGCCGCTATGCGCTGCGCCGCCCCAGCCCCAATCCCCCGACTAGCCCCAGTAATCACCGCCCGTCTTGACGCGAGACGCCTAGCTTCTGCCATGGCGTGACTCTAGGCAACGAGCCACCGGTGCCGACAATCCGATTTACCGCAATTGGTGGTTCAGCGTATTGTTGGAGTGGTGGTGTGGCGGGGCCGGCCAGTGTGCTATTGGACGAAGGCCCCGCCACACGCCTTTGCTCGGACGCAGGAAACTCGACGCGAGCGGTCATCGTTTCGATTCTTGATTCGTCTATCAGGTCAGCGAGTCTTGTGGCCTCGCCGCCAGCGAAGCCACAGCCCAGTCATTCGTCGAGAATGCGGGTGGTGATGGTGACGGCGACGGCGCCGATGATCGAGGCGATGACCACTGCCGCCCAGGCGGGGCCCGGTGGGAGGTCCAACTGGAAGTAGTCGCGGGAGAACGACCAGGACAGCGTCAACACATAGACGCCGGTCATCACGATCGGCAGGGCGATCTTTGCCGGTTTGAGGGGCAGGCTGACGAGAACCAGGATCACCAGCACGATCGCCAGCAGGGTGGCGGTGGAGGCTGTGCGGGCCTCGGTCAGCGACACGTCGGGCATCCGTCTCACGACTTCGTACAGCGCGTAGGTCGCAGCGCCGGCGATGAGTCCCGCGGGCAGCGAGAAGCGCAGCACCCTTTTCAGAAAACCGGGCCGCACGAGGGCGTCGTTGGGGGCCAAGGCCAGAAAGAAGCCGGGCACGCCGATCGAGAAGGTGCCGATGAGAGTGAGTTGGCGGGGCAGGAACGGAAAAGGCGCGCCGATGATGCTCGCCAGAGCCGTGAGCAGCACCGCGTAGGCGGCTTTGGTGATGAACAGGTTGGCCACCCGCTCGATGTTGTTGATGACCCGGCGGCCTTCTGCCAGCACCCGAGGAAGCGTGGAGAACTTGTTGTCGAGCAGCACCAACTGGGCGACCGCGCGGGTTGACGATGACCCTGAACCCATGGCGATGCCCATGTCTGCGTCCTTGAGGGCCAGCACATCGTTGACGCCGTCACCGGTCATGGCAACGGTCCGACCTCTCGCTTGCAGGGCGTGAACCATCGCCCGTTTCTGGTGCGGGGTGACTCGACCGAACACGGTTTCGGCCTCTAAGGCGTCGGCAAAGTCGTCTGGTTCAGTCGGCAGGTCGCGCGCGTCGACAAAAGAGTCGGCGCCCTCTATCCCTGCTCGGCGGGCAACCGCGGCGACTGTTGCAGGGTTGTCGCCGGAGATGACTTTGAGCGTGACTCCCTGGTCCCGGAAGAAAGCGAGAATCTCGGGGGCGTCGCTGCGCACGGTGTCTTTGAGATGAACCAATGCCACGCCCTGAACCGACTGGGGCAGGGCTTCTTCGTTCCAGGGCTCATCGGAGCGAGCGACGAGGAGCACACGGGTTCCGGTTGCGGCGATCTGCGCAGCCCTGTCGCGGCCGTCGGCGTCGTCTTCGTTGAACAGGATGTCGGGAGCACCGAGAAAATAGCTGCCGCGGTCTGCGAACGAAGCGGCAGCCCATTTCCGCGCCGACGAGAAAGACAGGCTCCCGCTCAGCTCCCAGCCCTGAGGCTCCGGGTGGCCGGTTGCGACCGCCGCGAGGGTGGCGTTGGGAGAGGGATCGGCGGCTGCCAACGCTCCGAGGGCTTCGGCGGCGTGCTGAGAGGTGAACGAGCCGAGCGGTTCGACCAGGCCCAGAGAGATCTCGCCGGTGGTGATCGTGCCGGTCTTGTCGAGGCAGAGCGTGTCGACCCGGGCCAGCAACTCCACCGAGGCCAGTTCCTTGGCCAGCGCCCGGCGGCGGGCCAAAGCGATCACGCCGGTGACGAAGCTCAGCGAGGTGAGCAGCACCAGTCCGTCGGGGACCATGGCGACAGCAGCGGCGACCGTTGCCTGCAGCGCTTCCTGCCAGGCGTCCAAAGCTGCCAACTGACGCAACAGCAGCAGGAAAGCAGTCGGCGGAATGATCCACGTCAACCAGCGCAGGATTACGTTGACCCCGCGCCGCAACTCGCTGTGGGCGAGTTTGAAACGTCGGGCATCCTCGGACAACTTCGCGGCGTAGGATTCCGCGCCGACGCGGGTGGCACGGTATGTTCCCGAACCGGCAGAGACGAACGAACCCGACAGCACTTCGCTGCCGGCGGTCTTCTCGACAGCATCGGCTTCTCCGGTGAGCAGCGATTCGTCGATCTCGAGGCCCAGGCCGGAGATCACCTCGCCGTCGACGACCACCTGGTCGCCTGGTGCCAGTTCCAAGACGTCGTCGGCCACCACACCGCTGACTCCTATCTCGGAGGTTTCGCCGTTTCGCCGGACCCGTGCCTTGGGAGCCGACAGCACCGCCAGCGCGTTGAGGGTTCGCCGAGCCTGCAGTTCTTGGGCAATGCCGATCACGCTGTTGCTCACGACGACGCCGGCGAAGAGCGCGTCTGCGGGGTATCCGGCGATCAGGATCAGCACCAGCAGCGTGGTGATGATGCCGTTGACCGGTGTCAGCACGTTGGCTTTGACGATCTGAGAAAAAGACCGGACCGGGGCGTCCGGTACATCGTTGATGAGTCCTTTGGCCACCCGTTCTTCGACTTGGGCAGTGGTGAGTCCACTGATCACGGTCGCGGGGTCTCCAGATCTTGTGCTTGATCCTGTGCCGGAACCTGTTCCAGGCCATCTTCGAGGGTGTCTACGTAGCGGTAGCCGTCGCCGAACATCTCCAATCGATGCCTCGGACCTCCGAGCGTCGCATCGTTGGCTTCGTAACCGCCGTCGCCGGCCCACATGGCCACGGGGCCTTGTTCAGAGTTGCCGATGCGGGTTGCGTGGTGCCGGGGTGTGCGGGCCTTTAGGTAGGCCAACGCTGCTTCGGCGCTGTTGTGCTCACGGAGGGTGGCCAGAGTCACCCAAGTCGGCGGAGCGAGCTCGATCTCGCCTTCGTGATGGCGTTGCAGGCAGGCCTTCGGGGTCATCCATTCGCCCTCGACGATCTCTCCCTCATCGATTTTCACCGCCCCCTCGTCATCGCACCGGTCTTTCACACGCGCCGCGAAGAACCAGGTGGCATAACGTTTCGGAGCGATCGCCGGAGGGATCCAGTGGGCGAAGATCACCATTGAGTCGGGGTCGACTTCGATTTCGGCCTCCTCATGGGCCTCGCGGGCTGCGGCATTGCGAGCCGCGGCCACGTTGTCGAGGGTTGTGCCATTGGCGCCGATGCGGTCGCTGTCGTCGACGCGTCCGCCGGGGAACACCCACATGCCCCCGAAGGCGATCTTCGAGTTCTTGCGCAGCATCAGGGTCTCGATGCCGTCTTCGGCGTTGCGCAACAGCACAACGGTGGCCGCGGCGATGGCGGGCGAGTCGCCGTGCTCGTGTGCGTAGCGGGTCCATTCGCGAAACCGCGCGTGGTCGGCCGCAACTCGATCAGAGATGCTCATCGGACATGCTCATAGGGCTGGGCTCACTGGATCGTGCTCACTGGATCACCCCGGCCTCGCGGAGTTCGTCGATCCGGTCGCCCCAGCCGTACTCGGTCAATACTTCGTCGGTATGGGCGCCGAGCACGGGTGCTTCAGGCGAACGTATCTCTGCTTTGGTCTTGGTGAACCGGGCCGGCGGCCGCGTTTGTTGAACACGGCCCAACACCGGGCTCTCGTGCGTGACAAAGGTCTCGTTGTGCACCACCTGAGGGTCGTCGGCCACCTGGTCCACTCCGAGCACCACGCCGAAGGGAACATCGTTGGACTCCATCGCCGCGGTCGCCTCGGCCAGAGTGCGGGTTGCGGCTGAGGCGTACACCTCGCGCATCAAGGCGCTCATCTCCTCCTTGTTCTGCACGCGGTCGGCCATGGTGGCCAGCAGTGGATTCGACGAGTCGACGTCGAATGAGGCGGCGATGCCGTGGAACTCGGCGTCGGTCACAGGCGTGACCACGATGAACCCGTCGAGCAGTCGCATCGCCTTCTGCTGTGCGGAGAAGGACTGCGATACGTGCGGCATGTCGTTGTCGAGAAGTATCTCGTGGCCTGCAGCGTCGGTGAAGAGGAAACTGATGACCGAGTCGAGCATCGAGCACTCGACAACCTGCCCGCCGGCGCCCCGTTCGCGTGCCAACAGGGCCGCAGTGATGGCCTGACAGGCGGTGTAGGCGGTGATCTTGTCGGCGGCCACCTGACGCAGGAAGGCCGGTTCGTCGTCGTACAGCCCCATTTGCGAGGCAGCGAGGCCCGCTTGGGCCTGCACTACTGAGTCGTAGACTCGGCGGTGGGCATATGGGCCGGTCTGCCCGAATCCCGACAGGGCGGCAATGACCAGATCCGGCTTGCGGGCGTGCAGGGCCTCCGCGCCGAGGCCCATGCGATCCAGCGCGCCCGGGCGCATGTTCTGCACGAACAGGTCGGCGTCGGCCACGAGATCGAGAACGATGTCGCGCCCGCGTTCATCGCGGGCGTCCACCGCGATTGCACGCTTGCCACGGTTGCAGATCTGGAACATGGCGGAGACGCCCGCTTTGTTCACGCCCACATAACGGCCCTGGTCGCCGAAACCCGGCAGTTCGACCTTTATCGCCTCTGCGCCCTGGTCGACCAGCATTCCCACAGCCAGCGGCCCGGTCAGGGCCACCGACAGTTCCACGATTTTGACGCCGTCGAGCGGTCCGCTCATTGTGGCTCCCTTCGGCGGGTCGGGTTCACCGGCGCTCGGTTGCTCACGGGGTGGTGAGGTTGTCCGGCATGCCGGAGAAGTAGGCTGATTCTTCGATGAGCTTCTGGCTGCGCCACCCTTCTGGGGTGCGGACGAGCTTGTGGTGGTACCAGCCGCCGGTCTGCCAGACCGACTTGTCGGGCATGACCATCGGATTGTGGAACATGATTTCGGCGGTGGCGGCGTCGCCGTCGATGTTTACGTCGAAGTTGGCGACGAGGTGCTGGGTGGCTGGAAACTGGCCGAGGGCCGCGTCGAGCCAGGCGACCATTTCCCCCACGCTGCCGGAGGTTCCACCGGCGGAGGTGTAGTCGATGAAGGCGTCTTCAGTGAATATCGAGCGGTACAGATCCCAGTCCTTGCGGTCGACTGCCTTGCCGTAGCGGGTGATCAGCTGCTGGATCTCGAGGTGGTCGGAGATTTCTTGCATGTCCATCTAAGCAGGGTAGGCGATCATGCTGACGCTGGGCACACCGACGCTGGGCTTCAGGCGCGCTGGGCACACCGACGCTGGCTTCAGGCGCGCTGGGCTTCAGGCGCGCTGGGCTTCAGGCACGCTGGGAACTCAGCGGACCAGCGCCAGGGCGTCCCCCGCCAACTCGCTGGGCTTTCAGGCACGCTGGGCTTCAGGCACGCTGGGAGCCCAGCGGACCAGCGCCAGGGCGTCCCCCGCCAACTCGCTGGGCTTTCAGGCACGCT
>JAPPMP010000010.1:0-42312 GCA_028819005.1 Acidimicrobiaceae bacterium | reverse complement strand
GGGCTTCAGGCGCGCTGGGAGCTCAGCCGTCGAGGGTGACCTCGACGGCGCAACCTTGTTCGATCGACTTGTGGGCGGCTGCTCCGACGGCCACGGCCCACATGCCGTCTTCGAGGCTGACTTCTGGCCTGCCTCCCGATCGGATCGCTTCCAAGAAGCCAAGATGTTCGAGATATGACGAGCCGTGGTGGCCGCCCGTGTACTTGATCCTCGGGTCGACGACCGTCTCCTCATCGACGTTGCCCACCCAGTGCTCGCCGCGGCGGCCTATGCGTATGGTCGAGTCGGGGAGCATCGACTCGACCTTGCCGGCGTCTCCCACCGCCACGATCTCTTCCTGGTTCTTGGTGGCGTCGGCGAACATGCAGAGGTCGACCATGCCCCGCACGCCGTTCGCGTAGTCGACAATGACGAAGGCGTTGTCCAAGACGTCTGAACGCCGGCCGTCGTAGTACTCGTCGAGGTGGTTCACATCCTGGCCGCCCGATGCGTATAAGCTCCTCGGCCGCGCTTGGACCAGCAAGTTCATCAAGTCGAAGTAGTGGCAGCATTTCTCGACGAGCGTGCCGCCGGTGTTGGCATTGAAACGGTTCCAGTCTTCGACCTTGGAGAAGAACGGAAAGCGATGCTCGCGGATGGACACCATCTTCAGCTCGCCTACGGCGCCTGACCGAACCTCCTGCACGAGCCGGGCCACTGGCGGCATGTAGCGATATTCGAGGCCCACCCAGGCGACGGCTTCGTGGCTGTGACCGGCCTCGACTACCACTCGACAGTCCTCGAGCGTGGTACACAGTGGTTTCTCGACCAGCACATGCAGGCCGGCCGCCATAGCGTTGAGCAGGGGAGCGACGTGGCGATGGTTGGGTGTGGCGATCACGACCGCATCGCACAAGCCGCTGTCTATCAGTGCCCGATCGTCGCTGAACTCGGCCGGCGGTCCGGCGCCGTTGTCGGCGGTGGCAGCGGCCTGTCTTGCCTTCGCAAGCGAGGGTTCATGGGGATCACATATCGCCGTGACCGAAGCCCCGTCGAGAGCCGCGATATTGGCGATATGTTCACAACCCATCATTCCCGTACCGATCACCCCATAGCGCACGACTTCGTGCTCGTGATCAGGCACGGGGTTTTCTTCAAGAACAGGGCGATTCGTCGCTTCCGTCATCCGCTCATGCTAGGCAGGGTCAATGAAAACTGATTCGAGAGTGTTGCCCGACGGCCGCCGGGTCGGCCCCTTGTCCTGGGGTTGCTGGCGCCTGGTCACAGATGACGTCTCTGAGGCGCGGCGTCGCATGGAGGTGGCGCTGTCACTGGGAATGAACATGATCGACACCGCCGACGTCTACGGGCTCGACTGGGGCGGCACGGCGTTCGGGCAGAGCGAGTCGACCATCGGCCGCGTGCTGGCACAGTCCCCGGGTCTGCGGGAGGAGATGGTGCTGGCCACCAAGGGCGGCATAGACCCGGGCGTTCCCTACGACAGCAGTCCCGCTTATCTCGAATCAGCAATAGACGCATCGCTGACACGACTCGGCGTTGAGCGCATCGATCTCTGGTATGTCCACCGGCCCGACATGCTGACGCACCCCGCCGATGTGGCAGACACGCTGGCCGGGTTGGTGTCTCGGGGGAAGCTGGCAGCCGTCGGCGTGTCGAACCATACGGTCGCGCAGGTGGACGCTTTGATGGCGCACCTGCCACCAGAGGTGCCTGTGGCCGCCAACCAGGTCGAGTACTCCGCTGCGCATCTGCTGCCGTTGCGCGACGGCACGCTCGACCAGTGCATGCGCGATCAGCGCATGGCGGTGGCGTGGAGTCCCCTCGGGGGTGGTCGCTTGACGGCTGCCGGTGCCGACGTGGAGCCTGCGAACACCGAGTTGATCGCCCTGCTCGACGAACTGGCCGCGAACCACGGCGTGTCGAGGGCTGTGATTCTCGTGGCCTTTGTGTTGGCTCATCCGTGCTCGCCGGTGGTCGTGATCGGCACCCAGAACACGGATCGAATGGCGGATCTGGCCGGCGCCGTGGAGGTGTCCTTGAGCCGCGCTGAGTGTTACCAGATCATCGAGGCCTCCGAGGGAGTTCCGTTGCCATGAGTTCGGCAGTCGCCTCTGGGGGGCCGGCCCAGCTGGTCGAGGTCGCATGGTTCTCGGCGTTGTGCGACGACGACTACGAGTTCTTGGGAGTGCCCGATCCCACTCTGGTGAGTTCTTGGGACCATTGCGCCTCGATTGTCGAAACCGCAGACCGTCACAACTTCGACAATGTCCTGTTGCCCTCGGGTTACGCGCTGGGGATCGACAACGCGGCTTTCGCCGCGGCGATAGCCGTCCGCACAAGGCAGATTCGCCTGCTGCTCGCCGTTCGCATGGGTGAGTTCGTCGCCCCTCAGGTTGTCCGCCAGACGGCGACGCTGCAGCAGATCGCGCAGGGCCGTTTGACGATCAACATCATCAGCAGTGATCTTCCCGGTGAGACCATGCCCTCTGAGCCCCGCTACCGCCGCAGCACCGAGTACATGCATGTGATCCGCGAACTGCTCGACGGCCGCCCTGTTGACTTCCAGGGTGAGTTCCTTGATCTGACGCTGGACCCGCCGCGGATCGCCGTCGAGGGTTCGGGGTGTCCGCCGTATTACTTCGGGGGGCTGTCCGAGGCGGCTCGGGAATGCGCGGCCCGCGCCGCGGACGTCTTCTTGATGTGGCCCGATGTCGTCTCCGGGGTGAAGAGGGTCAAGGCCGACATGGACGCCCGCGCTAGCGCATATGGACGCACATTGGCTTATGGGTGGCGCTCTCATGTGATCGTTCGGGAGACCGAGGACGAAGCTCGGGAAGCGGCGCGGCGCCTCCTGTCCAAGCTCGACGATGCGACTGGCGCCGAGATACGGGCCAGATCCCTTGACTCGAAGAGCGCCGGGGTTGCCCGGCAGGCGGAACTGCGTGAGGGCGCCGATGAAGAGGGGTACGCCTCGCGTCATTTGTGGACGGGAGTCGGTCGGGCCCGTTCCGGGGCCGGAGCGGCGATCGTGGGCGACCCCGACCAGGTGCGAGACACGATACTCGAGCTGGCCGAGGCCGGAATGAGCGCCTTCATTCTGTCGGGCTACCCGCACCTCGCTGAATGCGATCTGTTCGCCCGCTACGTATTGCCCGAGCTCAACCATGGGCGCCTTGAGATCGAACCACAGCCGGTAGCGCTCGACGGCTGACCCCAGCTTGCTTGATCGGGGTGGCGACGGCCAGGGAGCATGGAGTTGTCCGCGGGCTTCGCCGACGGGCAGCTCAGGGCCGCTGTGTCGAACTCAAGGTTTGTGAGCGTGATCTGGATCGTGAGGCGCGGACTTTTGAGCCTGTCCTCGCTGCGCTCGACGATGTGACACCAGGCGTTGAGGTCACACGTCCGGGGACATGTGCGTTCGCGACCCGCGGTCCGGCCCGATATTTCGGAGGTGAAGCCGCGCTCGCTGAGTTGGTCCTTGTTCGAACCGGTGAAGCCATTGGTGAGCTGGCGCAGATGGCCCGGAGGACGCGCCTGCTGGAATGGTTCGTGTGGGGATTGCTGATGATGGTTGGCTAGTGGACGGGTGGGTGGTTCTGCGGCTCGGCCGACCGGTGGTATCACCCGAGTTGTTCTGGCACCGCAGGAGGTTGTTGCGGCTGGGGACGCCAATTCGACTTCTGGGGCAGCAGCAGCGCGAACGAAATCGATAGGCGGGCGGCGCGGGTTGCAGCCCGACTGCATGGGCAGCTAGGCGCAGACGCGGTTCGGGTGCCGGTGTATGCCAGCGGTTTGAACCCAACTGGCGATTCAATGCTGCGGTATCGGCCCCAGGATTGTCTCGAACTCCAACGGGGTGATCACGGGCGGTTCTTGTTCCTCCCATTCCAAGAGGTCCTTGTCTCTGCTCACGATGTAGTCAACGCCGTGCGTCCTCGCGAGCGCTACGAGGTAGTCGTCGTCGCTATCACGTGTCCATCGCTGAACATCCGTGGGGTTGGGCACAAGACCGATCCCGGTGGCCAGGCTCGAGATCAAACTGTCGGCTAGTTGTCGGTCGACACGTCGGCTCACCCGCGGTCGGGTGGTCAAGACTTCGTGGACTTCGTCCAGCAATTGTCGGCAGGCGATGATCTCGAAGTCTGAGCCTCCGAGCCAGCGTTGGAAAATGCGGTGCGGCGAGCCATTCGTGATCACAGCCGACACGAACACATTCGCGTCCAACACGACTCGCATCTAACTGGTCAGCGTGCGCGGCCGGCTCTGCGGACCTGCCGTACTTCCTCCACGGCGATGTCGAGTGCTTCGCGTTCGGAAAGGTCTGTGTTGTTGGCGACGTTCGCTGCGAGATCAGCGCGGATGGCAGCGGCATCGGCTGAGTATTGCGTCCAAGCCGATTGCCGGGTAATACCCAGGGCCCCGCCGATGGCTTCCCATGTTGCGCCTGCGTCGCGAGCCGCGAGCACCGTTTCGCGCTTGAGATCGTCGCACTCGTTGGTGGCGCGCACGAGTTCTCGTAGTGCTTCGATGGGTTTTTTGGGTAGGCGGTCGTGAGCAATAAGGCTCATGTCTGTCAGTCTAACCTGACAACACATGATCTGTGACAAAGAAGTCGATGGGTCTCCGATACGGGCAATACGATCAATGGCGTGCTCGAATGAAACCGCTTTCGGCGCAGTCTCGGGCGGACACTGGGACCTAAGGCTTGGTCACATCGAGTACTAGGACGCCGATCTTTCGGCGCTGTTCGTGACTCAGAGACGCAATGAGTCTTTGCTCTAGTTCGTCGGGCGTCTCTGGGCGGTCGTAGGCGGTGGGGTGACGCGGGTATCCAGATATTCCCGAACCGAACCAGAGCACCGCGTAGACGCCGAACCCGCCAGTTGCGGGATCGGAGGTGTAGCTGGCGATGAGTTGGCCGTCTATGGCGCTCCAGAGATCGGGGTGAGAGTTCTTCTTGATCTCGATGGGGATGTTGAAGTCTCTGGACGAGACGCGGATGTCAGCTCGGCGGTCGGCGGCGTACTGTCCCTCCGGTTGGGCATCGACACCTTCGGGCAACCGGATGCGCAACATCGCCAGAAGTGCGTCCCTGCAACTGTCTTCGTGCTTGGGCTGTTCGGGTGGTGACCCCTGGTCGTCGGCCCAGAACTGTCGCCAGGGATCGGAGTTGTCGCCGCGGACGGCCGCGCCCAAATCGCTCAGGTGATCACGTAGCAGCACAAGAAGATCCGCGACATTGGCTGGTGGGCCGTTGTGCAGCAATGCGATGACGTCGGCTGTGTCCATCGGGGAATACGACGTATCGCTGTGGAGTCGTTGTTGTCGGTTGCGCGCGAACTCCAACTGTCTGTGCCAACTGCTCAGCCTTTTGTCGGCAATGAGGGCGTCAAGAGCCGCACCCGCTTCTTCGGTTGGCTGCCCACCGAGGTCATTGATCCACCGATTGACGAGATCCGACATGTTTTCGGCTCGTCCCATCCGTACGACTGCGCCGCTCTTCCACTCGTGCGGTGGAAAGTTCCGGGCGATGATGCTTGCCAACACACGGAACGTTGTGCATCGATCGGCGCCGGGCAACCGATCAACGAACTTGGATGCGGAATCGAAACCGCGAGGAAAGAACTCAGCCAGTTGCCGAGCACGCTTCGCGTTCAAGCCGATGAATTCATCGAGACGTCCGAGGGCGTCACCACCGTTCATGATCGCGTCGAGGGCCATCCACCGGACCCGTTGCGCGTCCGTCATGCTTTTTGCATGGAGCTTTGCAGAGAGCAAATCCTTGAGCGCCACCGCGTTCGGATGCCGTGCTAGACGTTGGATCAGGTCATCGACGATGGGCAGTTGGGCGACCGGCAATCGAACCGAGATTGACCGCAGCAGACCCGAACGGAAGTCGTGAAGCTCATCTTCGAGACCGGCTACTTCGTCCAGCCAGTTCAGCATCGACAAGTGCGTGTCGCCTCGCTTGATGGCGGCGGTCGAGCACCGCTGCAGCACCTTGAGCATTCGTTCTGGATCCGCTTTGAGCCACTGTTTCGGCCATTCGGGGTACTGCGACGGCATCAAGGCGACTGCGGAATAGATCGCAAGAGCCTTGGCTTTTGACTCATCGGGCAGCGGCGCTTCGTCAATTGAGTCCTCTGCTTCGCGGATGGCGAGACCCGCGAGGACGGGATAGGCGAGCCAGTCGTGTTTGGACTCGGCTGACAGTTCAACTGTGCGCTCCTCCGGTGGAACATCGTCGCGCAGCGGAGCATTGCGCAGAGCAGCCATAGCAGTGTCAAGCAACTCAGCATTGTCGCCGATCAACTCTGCCACGCGGTCACGAGGGGTTCGTAGATCACTTTGCAGAACGAGAATGCCAAAATATGCTTGTGCCAGCGTGTGCAGATTCGGTGCCGGGAAGCGGTTGGCTGCCAGCTCCTCTTCGGAATCAAGCAGGAGTGCTTTCCAGTCGTCTTGTCGTTGTCGCCTCTGACGCTCGTGCTCGGCCCTGATCTCGTCAATCTCTCGTTCATGTTCGGACTCTTGTCGTGCGTGCTCTCTTTGGCCTGGGCTCGGAGTGAGGTACTCGTCGAGGTGTCGCACGAGCAGGTACTCGGGTGACAACTCGGACCTCAGTTGTTCGATTGTCTCCTCTAGCGGTTGCTTCAATGCCGAACTGAAACGAATCGGCAGTTCAACAAAAGCCTTGGCGAGTTTCAGATCAACCTCTCGCGAGCTGCGTGCTTCGTCCGCACACCAGCCGACGAAGTCGTCCGGCAACGACGAGAAGAGCACTGTGGCCGCGATACGGCCGAGTTCGGGATGTCCGATGCTGTCCTTCAGCCACAAACGCATCAACGATTTGTGGACGTCTGGTTCATCGTGGAGACGTGTGACAATCGCAGACCGTTCGTCCTTCGACACGCCGTTCCAGTAAGGGCGGCGGTTCAGTATGGCCAGCATCCAGCCGTAGACGTCTTCGGGAACAACACGATCGGACTCCTCTAGCACACGCACCAACATGGCTAGAGGAACACGGTCGACGGGTGCCGGACCCGACCCTCTGCTGTACTGTTTGGACCCGCGTGTGAAACCATTGAGCAGTTGGCAAAGCCTTTCGACGTCGCTGCCCTCTAGCAGGACGTCGTTCCAAAACTGCCAGTAGTGAAAGTCACACTGTGTGCCGCACCACTCGAAGTAGTATCGCCACATGTTCCCTGGCGAAACCACCCGCGGGTACAGCAACCGCAACAGGATCCCGGTCAGCTCTATGTCGGGATCTTTGGCGTCCGGGCCGCCAGCGGACTCCAACACTTCAAGCAGGACCTGTCCTGTCGGCTCTCCAGGCGGTGCTATTCGATTGAACGCGGCGATCGCTGCGAGCCTGACCTGCTGTGTGTGCGATTCATCGAATGTGAGGCACTCAACCTGTGGGCGCAGACAACTCAACTCCTCGAGCCAATCGTCGTCAGCCTCCGACAAGCAGCGCAGGACGAGTTCCAAGATGTGGCTCGAGTGCTCGCCATAAGGTGATTTGCCAAGTAAGTCGGTGACTGAGTCAGCCATGTCCGGCTTGCACAAACTCCTGAAGTTCCACGCCGCTGCATCGCGGTAGCGGTGCTTTGTTGTATCGAACCAGGTGTAGCTCAAGAGGTCCTCCGGCCGCGCTTGGGCGACGAGACAGTCCAAGAGCCTGCGTCGATCCGCCACAGGCCATTCGGATATGTCGCCGTACAGGGCCATCCCGACAGGGTCCGCTGCTATCAACAGGTTGCGAGAAGGTGGCGAAAGGGTAGCGAGCCACGCGGCAAGCCCTCGAAGATCCGTGACGACTCTGCTGTCGATGGGGCTCAACAAAGCTCCGCACGTCCGTCCAACCGACACGTCTCCGCGATCGATGAGGTCTGTCAAATGCATCGCCCCTAGATACTCTGCGATTTGCCGGTGGACCGGCACGATGTGCTGTTCCGCAACGCCTGTGAAGAGGTTTGTGCTCAGAGCACCTGCAAAGGCTGAAACGCCGTTGACATCCGAACTGACCTCGGCCAAAGGCACGAATCCAACTTCGGCGTGTGCAGAGCTGCGCGTGTAGCCGCTCTTGTTCGCTAGGAGTTGGATCGCGCACAGCCGCTTGGCCGCGTCTAGAACGGTTTCGGGAGAATGTGCCCTCGCCGAACTGGGATGCGATTCGTTGTGCTCGGTTGCGAGCATCCGGCACGCTCTCTCGAAGACCTTCTGCCGAGACGATGGGATGCCGTCTGATTCAGACCGAGATGCGATGAGCAATTTGAACAGCAGTGGGTTGTCCAACATGAATTCCAAGCCGCCGGCAACCGTTTCACTGATGAACGCCGTCGGGTCTTCGGCATCCAGTTCCGATTTCAAGTATTCGTGTACGGCAGTTCGATCCAGCGGGTCCAGATTGAGCGTCGTCACTCGGCCGTCCGGCGACACGTCGGCGAGAGGACCGCGGTCGACGGGCCCGAGCCAGTCGGCTGCACGGCACGAGATGCGAAAACTCGGTTTTCCGAGGGAATCGAGCCTCGACTGGATCTCGTCGAGTACCGTCGTGCCGCTGCCACCGCCGGCTCGGGTCTCGTCGAGACCGTCGATGAACAGGACTTTGGAACGCCACTCCGGATGTGCGGCGATGTCGGCCTTCGCGAACCTGCGTGCTTGGATCAACTCGGCAGCGTCACCCAAATCCATGCGCTCCTGCTTGAACTCGGTTGTCTTGCCCGAGCCGGGCTCCCCCAGCAGGACGTAGGCAGGCACATCCCGAAATACACGGAGCGGCTGTGATCCCTCAGTGCCAGTTGAATCGCCTGAGGCGATTTCAGTGCAGGTGCGGGGAATCAAGCTGTTTGCCGCCATCACGATCCCAACCAGTGGTCTGCTGGCTCGGACAGAAAGTCCTGCAATGGCACTCCATTCTCTCCGACAACGATCGATGGAGAGGCCGAGAATCTGCGCTCGAAGTCCTCAAGGCTGGAGCGTCGAGGGCGGCCACCGCCCGCCTTGACTTCGACGCCGACGAGATGGGGGCCTCGCTGCAACACGAAGTCGACCTCGGAGTTTCCGTCTCGCCAGTACCTGACGTTGGTGGCCGGTGATGCCGTGTTGACCAAATGCGCGCCAACCGCGCTCTCAACGACATGCCCCCAGTGGTTGCGGTTCGCCCGCGCCACCGTGTCCTCGAAGGCGTCTCCGGCGACGGCGGACATGAGAGCCGTGTTGAGGACGTTCAGCTTCGGTGACGAGGAGCGCCGAGTGAGGGGGGTCTTGGAATGCTTGAAGAGGCCTGTGACCAGGCCGGCGTCGGACAAGAACCCGAGGTAGCGCGCGAGCGTCGACTCATGGCCTGCGTCCTCGAGTTGACCGCGCATCTTCTTGTAAGAGAGTTCTTGTCCCGAATACAGACAACCCAGTTCGAACAACTGTCGCAACAGAGCCGGTTTGTCGACACGGACCATCTGCAGCAGATCTTGTTCGAGATGCGGTTCGATTAGAGCGTCGCTGACGTAGGCGCGCCACCGTCCGAAATCGCTTCGAAAGTCGGCCGCGCCCGGGTATCCGCCGAAGAACACGAATTCGTCGCAGTCGTAGCCGAAGGCGTCGCGCATTTCGGTGAACGACCAGTGGGTGGCGCGAATCAACTCGAAGCGGCCTGCCAGGCTTTCTGCAAGGCCGGCCTGCATTCGCATGGGTGCCGAGCCGAGAACTACGACGTGCATCGGGCACCCCGACGCCCGGTCGGCGTCCCAAAGCCCCTTGACCGTTTCAGACCACTGGGGAATCTTCTGGATTTCGTCGAGAACCATCACGGACTTCGCGCCAGATCTTGCGGCTTCCTCGGAGCATTCCCGCCACGTCCTAACGAGCCACTCGGTGTCCCTCTGGGCCGTGACCAAGCGGGCATCGGCCGCTGTCGAAGAGCGCGGCTTCGCGGACTCCGAGGTCGGGGCATCCACCGCGAATTCATGGGATACATACGGCACTTTGCGCAATGCCTGGCGCTGAATTGTGGTCTTGCCGCATTGCCGCGGCCCGAAGATCGCGATGATTCGTTCCACCGGCTCCCGTAGCCGCTCAACCAGCAGATCGACATGTGACCGCTCGTAGTGCATAACACCAGGTTATCGGTCCAATTACATTTATGCGCAAATTTGCGCAGGAGCGTAATCATAGATGTATTGGCTCGTCTTTGCAGATCCTGTGCGACCATCTTGCCACAAGACAGTGGAGGGCTGATGGGCCGTTGTCGCCATCTGGGATTAGCGTTGCGGAGGTGGGATCAGAAGCGGCTGGCGAGACTTCATCGAGCGGCAGCGAGCTTGCGCGGGACCGTGTCCGGAGGCCGCCGCGAAATGCCTCGGCGGGTTCATCGAGCGGCAGCGAGCTTGCGCGGGACCGTGTCCGGAGGCCGCCGCGAAATGCCTCGGCGGGTTCATCGAGCGGCAGCGAGCTTGCGCGGGACCGTGCCCGCACCGAGCGTTGGTTCATACGCCGCGGGCTTCCGCATCTGATCGATCACTACTCGGTTCGTGAAGACGTGTTGACGCGGATGTTCCCATTCCTCGTCTTCGTGGTGTTCTTGGAACTGTTCCTGGCCTTCGGCGACCGTTGGTCCGGCTGGGCGCAGGCCGGGGTTTTCACGGGCTGCGTCACTTTGGGGGTTGGGGCGTTCGCGCTGATCAACCGGGTCCGCGGGCGTCGGCTGGTTCAACTCCCTGACCGGGTGGGGGCACTGGAGATAGTCCTGTATCTCCTGCTGCCCGCAGTCCCGACTGCAGTCGGTTCGCAAACGGCGGTCGCGGAGAACGTGCTCGTCGTTCTGGTCTTCAATGTGCTCGTCCTGCTCGTGGCCTTCGTGGTGACTTCATGGGGGCTGTTGCCCATGATCCGCTGGTCGATCGGGCAGTTGAAGGCACAGATAGGCGACATTGCGAACCTGACCATGAAGTCGTTGCCGATCCTGTTGATCTTCTCGGCTTTCATCTTCTTGAACGCAGAGATGTGGCAGGTGGCCAATGACTTCACATTGCCTTACTTCACTGCCGTGGTGGCTCTGATCGTGTTGATCGGCTCGGGTTTTGTGATGTTGTCGGTGCGGAGGCTCACCGTCGACCTGGCTCGTTTCGAGCGCTGGTCCGATGTGCGTGAACGCAGCGTCGGCACGCCGGTCCAGCAGATGGTGCCGGATGATGAAGCGCCCGCTCCCGACGCTCCGAAGCTGCACCGCCGCGCCGAATTCAACGTTGGCCTGCTGCTGTTCGCGTCCCAGGCGATTCAGATTCTGCTGGTGGCCTTGGTGATCACCGTCTTCTATGTGCTGTTCGGCCTGTTGACGGTTCGTGAGGAGACTCTGCTGCAGTGGACCACGGCGGCTGAGTTGACTAGCAGTGCTGATTGGGCGTACCGCTGGTCGATCTGGGGCGGTGAGCTCATCTTCAGTCGCCAGTTGGTGTTGGTGTCGGCGTTCATCGGACTGATGTCGGGCCTGCAGTTTGCGGTGCAGATTGTGACAGACGCCGCCTATAGGGCCGAGTTCGCGGAGGACATGACCAGCGAGATACGCGAGGCGCTCGCAGTGCGGGCCGTCTACTACCGCCGGTTGCTTCCCGACGGTTCCGGTTAGGGCAGGGCGGTTGCTGTCAGGGCGGTTGCTGTCAGGGGCGACACCGGACATGGCGTGATGGCGAGGCTCAGGAATGCAGGTTTCACGCTCAATCAATGCTATTGGTGATGTTGTGCACCGCGACCATGAATCCTGCGTTGTGAGCGATGACGGCTGTTGAGGCCTCGCTCGGCTCTGCTGAACGGCCCACCTCGGTAGCCACACCGCAGTTGGCCCGTTATGCCACCCCTCAGGGACGCCCCAATCCCGATGCCTCGAAGGGCTGGTTGCGCCGTTTGTGGCCCGTTGTAGCTCCGATGAAGTGGGGTTTGGCGGTTGCTGTTGGCGGCACGGCTGTAGGGATGCTGGTTCGCACCGTCATCCCGGCGGTCTTGATGTTGGCGGTCGACAAAGCGCTCGACGACCGCACAGCTGCGATCGGCCCTTATGCCTGGGCTCTGGCGGCCTTGACGATCATTGGATTCGCAACCGGTTACGCGGCACGGGTACAGATGTTCAAGGTGGCGTTTCGGGTCGAGACCGCGCTGCGACATGCAGTGTTCGATCATCTCTCACGGCTCTCGGCGTCCTTCTACGACGCCAGCGAGACCGGCCAGCTTCTGGCGAGAGCCAACGGCGACATCCGTGCCGTGCAGATGTTCTTGAACTTCGGTCCGTTCATGACCCTGTCGTTGGCCTCCCTCGTGTTCGCCTTGGCGCTGATGCTCGCAGTGAGTGTGCCGTTGACCTTGGTGACCGTGCTGCCGGTCCCGGTGGTCGCCTACATCGGGCTGAAGAGCCGGCATCCTCAGCTTCCGGTGTGGTGGCTGGTCATGGCCCGCCAAGCTGATGTTGCCACGCTCACCGAGGAGAACATTGCCGGCGTGCGCGTGGTGAAGAGCTTTGCCGGTGAGCGCCACGAGGTCCGCAGGATGGCAGGGGTTGCCGATCAGCTCCGCTGGGCTCAGGTGAAGGGCGCGGACGTGTCCGCGCGCTTTATTCCCGCGCTCGAGCATCTGCCCCGCCTCGGACTGGTGGTCGTGCTGCTCTACGGGGGCCTGTTGGCCGAGCAGGGCCAGATCGGGATCGGCGCGCTGATCGCGTTCAGTTCGTACGTGATGATTCTGCAGGTGCCCTTCCGGTTCATTGGTCACCTGATTCAGATGGGACAGCGAGCCAAAGCTTCAGCGTTGCGGGTGTATGAGATTTTCGACCAGCCGATTGATGTGGTCGAGTCGCCCGACGCGGTGGACATCGACGGTGGTCCCGGCCGCGTGGAGTTTCGCGATGTGCGTTTCGGGTATGGCGCCGATCACGACGTGTTGCAGGACTTCAGCTTTGACATCGCGCCGGGCGAAACAGTGGCGATCGTCGGGGAGACTGCTTCGGGCAAGTCCACGGTGGCTCGGCTGCTGCCCCGCTTCTACGACGTGCGAGACGGCTCGGTGCGAATCGACGGGATTGACATCCGCCAGGCGACTCTCGACAGTCTCCGCCGGACAGTCGGGGTGGTGCTTGATGACCCGTTCCTGTTCTCGATGTCGGTACGCGACAATATTGCTTTCGCCGACCCGACTGCTTCTGACGAGTCCGTGCGGGCGGCTGCTGCCGCTGCACAAGCTCTGGAGTTCATCGAAGAACTCGAGCACGGATTCGATGAGGTGCTCGGTGAACGCGGCTACACCTTGTCGGGGGGTCAGCGTCAGCGGATTTCGTTGGCGCGGGCGCTGTTGCACGACCCGCAGATCCTGGTGCTCGACGACGCCACCAGCGCCATCGACGCCGGTGTCGAAGAACGGATCCACTCGGCGCTTCGTCATGCAATGGTCGACCGAACCGTGATTGTGATCGCCCACCGGCTGTCGACGATTGCTCTTGCTGATCGAGTGGCGCTGCTTGAGCACGGCCAGGTCGTGGCAAGCGGCACTCACGCTGACCTGCTCGTCGGCGAACCGAAGTACCGCGAGCTCCTCGAGCACTTTGATGACCAATCGAGCGATGAATCGGACGAGCATGCGAGTGCCGGCAACGGCGCTGGCCCCGGCGCGAGCAACGAGATCGGGTTCGAGCCATGAGCATGGCCGGATGGGGCGGAATCGCCGACACGGGGTTTTCGGGCGTGCCACCGGAGGTTCAGGCCCAGGTTGAGGCCTATATGGACGAGGGGCCTCCAGAGGTGGCGGAGGTTCCTCCGCCGTTCAGCCACAGCGACTACGACCGCCAGGTGTTCTCCATGAGGCACTTCCTGCGGCCCTTCAGCGCGGCGCTGATCGGGGTGTTCTTGTTGGTCGCTCTAGAGGCCGTTCTCAGCCAGGCCGGCCCGGTGCTGTTGCAGACAACCATCGACGACGGTGTTCTGGCCGGCGATCGGACGCTCGTCGTCACCATGGGCCTGATCTTCGGGTTGCTGGTTCCGGCGTCGATCGGGGTGGGGATCCTCAAGACGATGTCGGCGGGTCGCGTGGGCGCGACGATCATGGCGAAGCTGCGGGTGGCTCTGTTCTCCCATTTCCAGCGTCTCGGCGTCGAGTATTACGCCAACGAGCGTCCCGGCCGGCTGTTGAGCCGGATGACGAGCGATCTCGAACCGCTCCAGCAGCTGTTCCAGCAGGGCCTGGTTCAGCTCGCGGTGCAAGGGGTGACGCTCGTTGCGATCACCATCGTGTTGTTCGCCCTCAATCCGCTGCTGGCGGTCATCACCTTGGTGGTGGTCGTTCCTGGCACGTTGTTGATGTCGCTGTGGTACCGCCATCAAGCGCAACTGGCTCAGATTCGGGTACGCGACGCCATCGCCAATGTGCTCGCCCATCTTCAGGAGAGCCTTGCGGGGATCCGCATCGTGACCGCGCACAACCGCCGCGAGAGGGTTGTGGTCGAGCACCAGAACGAGGCCGGAGAGTACCTCGACGCGAATGACCGCACAGCCTTTCTCAACGGGGTGTACGGACCTGGAGCCGAGGCGATGGGTCCCCTGTCGCAGATGATCCTTCTGGTGATCGGCGGCGCGTTGGTTCTCGACGGGCGTGTGACGATCGGCGAGTTGAGCGCTTTCCTGCTCTACGTCGCAGCTTTTTTTGCTCCGATAACCGAACTCGTGGGTCTCTACAACGTGTATCAGCAGGGGCGTGCCTCGGTTGTGAAGCTCAGGGAGGTGTTCGCCACCGAGCCGAGCGTCGTCGAATCGCCTGACGCCTATGGGCTGCCCGCGGTGAAGGGCCATATCCGTCTCGATGGCGTGACCTTCGGATACGACGATGACGCCCCGGTCGTTGCCGACGTGAACTTGGAGTTCATGCCGGGGGAGACAATCGCTGTCGTCGGCCCGACCGGTGCGGGCAAATCGACGATTGCCAAACTGCTGAACCGGTTCTATGACCCGCGGGTCGGGACTGTCACCATTGACGGCCATGACTTGACGCAGGTGACGATCGAGTCGCTGCGCTCTCAGATCGGCGTCGTCCCCCAGGAGCCGTTCCTGTTCGCTGGTTCGATTCGGGACAATCTGATGTTGGGTTGCCGGGGGGTCGACGACGAAGTCCTGATCGACGCCTGCCGACAGGTTGGACTCGGCCGTCTGCTTGAACGGCTGCCCGACGGCCTCGACACTCCATGTCATGAGCGCGGTGTCTCCCTCTCGGCGGGTGAGCGTCAGCTTCTGGCGCTGGCACGAGCCTTCTTGTCGCAGCCCCGGGTTCTGGTTCTCGACGAGGCGACGTCGTCGCTTGATCTGCGCACGGAGCAGGCGGTTGAGGCCGCGCTCGACGTGGTGCTGGCTGGTCGTACGGCGGTGATGATCGCTCACCGCCTGCAGACCACGATGCGTGCGGATCGCATTGTGGTGATCGCCGACGGTGGTGTCGCCGAGTCCGGCACCCGCGCGGAGCTGATAGCCGCAGACGGGTATTTCGCCCGGATGTGGGCTGCCGGAGCCCCGGTGGCCCACGGGCTCGACGGATCAGCCTCAAGTTAGGGATCCGGCGTAGATTTCGGCAGAGAAAGCCGTGTGGTTGCCGGTTATGCCCTCAGCTTGACGGCCCGATTGGCTCCGGGCAGACGGGGAGGAGGTTGCCGGGTTTCGGCGGTTGCTTGTCCCATGACAGATAATCCCATGACAGATAAGGAGTGGCACTCTCTAATCTATGAGTGGGACATATTCGGTTGTAGTGGGAGACCGAGGGAGGATTGTCCTGCCGGCGGGTGTGCGTCGGCGTGCCGGGATGTCTGCGGGAACGCCGCTTGTTCTTGGAGACTTCCGACGGACTGGTGTTGTTGACCCGCAAGCAGTTGCAGTCTCGGGTCCGCAGTGAACTGGAGGGACTTGACCTGGTGAGCGATCTGGTTGCCGAGCGGCGCCGAGATGCTGCAAGCGAGGATGCTCGTTGAGCGTCGTGCTCGGTGCTTCGGCGATTCTCGCCTTCGTTCAAGGTGAGGCTGGTGCCGCCGTGGTTGAGTCCGCGCTCGCCGATGATCCCAGATGCAGTGCCGTCAACTGGTCGGAGGTGGCGCAGAAGGTGTTTGGAGCGGGTCGTGGTTGGGACTTGGTCAGGGGTCTGCTCCTGAGCTGCGACATCGAAGTCGAGCCCGTGACCGCCGCCGCCGAATGGGCCGTCCGTCGCTGGAAACCAGGCGAGGGACTCTCCTTGGCCGACCGTCTGTGCCTCGCCCTCGCCGAACGCCTCGACTGCGGGATCCTGACTGCTGACCGTTCCTGGCGCCCCTCCTCCCGCGTCGCCCAGATCCGCTGACCCGCATGCCAGATCCGGTACTGTGCGCTTTGTCTCCGGTCCGGTTGCTCCATTTTGGATAGGTGGGATTTGTGACCGGGCGCGAGCATCCGGGAGCGGGGCGGGACTCCATCGCGAGCATCCGGGCGGCTCCGCCCGGCGATCCTGCGTCCGGGAGCGGAGCGGCACTCCGGGGCTCTGTGCGCATCTGCCGGAGCTGCGCTGAGTTGACGCCAGGGTCCACCGGGTCGCCGGCCGCATACAGCGCAGCTGTGCGCATCTGCCGGAGCTGCGCTGAGTTGACGCCGCCGGACGTCTAGGCTGCCAATGTGATCGCGGTTCGGATTCTCGTGGGGGTGATAGGAGGTGTGGCGGCCCTCGCCACCATGGGATCGGCGGTGCGAACGGTCGTGGTACCACGGGGCGAACAGTTGTTTCTTGTCAATGCCACCGTGCTGACAATGCGCCGAGTGTTCAACCACAGAGCTCGCCGACGCAAGGATTGGCGCAAA
Source organism: Acidimicrobiaceae bacterium (assembly GCA_028819005.1). GTDB lineage: Bacteria > Actinomycetota > Acidimicrobiia > Acidimicrobiales > Aldehydirespiratoraceae > VXYK01. The sequence continues at coordinate 25,471 of JAPPMP010000010.1, read as the reverse complement.
GCCGAAGCCGTCAAGGCCCGTTTCGCTCCGGTGACCCTGATGATGTTCCCCTTCGTCTGGGCCACTGGTGTGATCATCGGCTGCTCCGGTGTGTTCTGGGCTCTCGGGGTTCGGCCCTATCAAGAAGCGCTTGTGCTGTCCGGATCGTCGCTCACCACGCTCGGCTTTCGCACTGCAGAAGATCTCCCGACCCTGTTTGTGGCGATCGGAGAGGGGATCGTCGGCCTTGGCCTGGTGGCCCTGTTGATCAGTTTCCTTCCGACCATCTACGGGGCGTTCTCGAGCAGAGAGACCGCAGTGGCAAAATGGCATCTGCGATCAACGGGACTCGACGGTGTTGCCAGTCCGGCTTCGATGCTGATGCGTCGGCATCGCCTCGGATCCCTCGACGACATGATGCACGCCTGGTACGAATGGGAAGACTGGTTCGTCGAGATCGAGGAGAGCCACACCAACTTCCCGATCCTGGTCTTCTTCCGATCACCGGTACCGGAGCGCTCCTGGATCACCAGCGCTGGGCTGGCGCTGGACTCCGCTGCTCTCTACTGCTCTGCGCTCGATCTCGGCGCCGACTATCGGGCCCAGTTGATGATCCGCACCGGGACCCTGTCGCTGCGACGGATATGCGACTATTTCGGGTTTGAATACGACCCCGACCCGTCTCCCGATGACCCCATAGCCATCGACCAAGATGAGTTCGACCAAGTATTCAGGCTCTTCAAGACGCTTGAGATGCCGGTCGTAGCTGATCCCGAACAGGCTTGGCGCGACTTCGCCGGCTGGAGGGTCAATTACGACCGTCCCCTGCTGTCGCTGGCCACCTGGGTAGACGCACCGAAAGCGCCCTGGTCCTCGGACCGGCAGACAACCATTCGTCGGCCGCGGATCTGGAATCGGCGCAGACGCGCATGAGATCAGCCGTCGCAGCGCACGTCTCGAGCGCATCTCGGCGGCGCAGTCGACACGGACGATTGCCCGGGTAGAGTGCAGACCGCATCTGGAGGAATCAAAATGAACCAACTCAAGCGACTTGTTGTAATCCTCGTGGCCATTCTGTCGGCGGCTGCGCTCCTGTCAGGATGCGGCGACGACGACTCCGACATCGGTACACCTGTCGAGGAATACACCAAATACCTCGTCCAACAAGCCATCGACCGCTACGACGCGGAAGGCCGTGAAGCGGCTTTCGCCTACTACCAATCCCCGGAGAGCGTCAATGGCTCTTGGTATGTCTTCATCCTTGAAGACGACCTCTCAGTGGTCAATGCGAACCAGCCAGACATAGTCGGGACTTCCACAGCGGAGCGGATCGACGTCAACGGCAAGCCCTATGGCAAGGAGTTGGTTGCAGCTACCGAGGACGGCGTCTGGGTCGACTACTTCTTTGCGCATCCAGTCACTGGCGAAGCGGCGGAGAAGCACACTTGGGCTGTCCGCCACGACAGCTTGGTCTTCGCTTCAGGCTGGTATCAGTAGCGGTATTTGGGTAGAACAAACGCGTTCGAGGCGCCGAGCTACACCAAACTAGGGGGGTGAAGCGTCGCTTTGTCCGCGCCGCGCGCCGCTGGCGCGCCGTCATAAGCAGGGACGGACGCGCCTATCGCGACAGTTTCGTCGCCCTGGTGCTCTCGGCGATCACAAGCCTCGTCGCCGGTGTGACGCTGGCCACAACCACCGGCACGCTCGAAGAACTGCCCGGTCTGCTGTTGTTGGTGCCGGCCGCGCTGGCCGTGAAAGGCAACGTGTTCGGCGCCCTGGGGAGCAGGCTCGGCACCAGCATTCATGCGGGCACGTTTCGGCTGAGTCCGCGCCTCGACTCAGCCGTCGGTCAGAACATCGCCGCGGCGATGCTCCTCAGCTTGGCGATATCGGTGCTGATCGCGGTGCTGGCCAAAGGCGTTGCGATCGTCTTTGCGGTGTCGCCGACGATGTCGCTGGCGGATTTTGTCGTCGTATCGACCTTGGGTGGCCTGCTCGCCTCCGTTTTCATGTTGGCGATCACACTGCTTTTGGCCAACGGCTCGGGGCGCTTCGGGTGGGACTTGGACAACGTGGTATCACCGTTGGTGACCGCGGCGAGCGACCTGATGAGCCTTCCTGCTCTGATCTTGGCCGCGCAACTCGCCGGCCTGGAAGTGTTCACTCCGGTAACCGCTGCGCTGCTTGCGGCCGTGTCCGTCGGCGGTGTGGTGTGGGCGCTGATCACTGATCATCGCTTGCTGGGCGCAATCGTACGCGAGTCGATTCCGGTGCTGGCTCTGGCCGGGCTGCTGGATCTGATTGCGGGGATCACCATCGAGAAACGACTCGACGACCTTCTCGAATATCCGGTTCTGCTGGTTCTGCTTCCTGGATTCCTGGGTACGGCCGGTGGACTCGGCGGAGTGCTTTCGAGTCGTCTTTCGACCAAGGTCCACCTGGGTCTGCTGCATCCCGGGCCCGTGCCCCGAGGATCTGCCGGGGCCGACATCGCCATGATCTTCGGATTGTCGATCCCGGTGTTCGCGATCACCGGGTTGGTCGCCGAGCTTGGCGGAGCTCTGACGAGCCAGGCGAGTCCCGGCTTGCCCGACGTCGTGGCGGTGGCCTTGGCTGGGGGCCTGTTGGCGACGATCTGCGTTGTTGTCGTTGCCTATTACACGACGATCATCGCGGTCAGATTCGGACTGGATCCCGACACTCACGGCATTCCGATGGTGACTTCGTCGCTGGATTTTGTAGGCGCGTTCACACTGATTCTGGCCATCGTGGCCGTGGGAGTGGCTTGAGCCATGAAGCGCGCCTCTAAGGTAATGAACCATAAGGGAGTAAGGAGATAATGGACGACAGACCGCGCAACCTGCGGGAGATGCTCGCCGCCGCCAAGGACAAGTCTGAGCTGATGGTCGATCTGGCGTACGCCGCACTGTTCTTCGGCGACCCGGATATGGCCGAAGAAATCGCAGATCTTGAAGAAGACATGAGCCACCTGGTTCACGACATGCGCGGCGTGTGTGTGATGGCTGTGCGACATCCGCGGGAGTCCGAGGGGATGTCGTCGGTGCTGCAGGTGATTTCGGCGATCGAGCGCATCGCCAACGACGCTGTCGACATCGCCCGCATCGTCACCCACAAGCTCGGGATCCCCGCTGAGTTGGTGGCCGATCTCTCGGCCGCGGAGGAAGTGAGTCACCGGGTGCTGGTCTCACCGATGTCGAGGCTCACCCACCGCCCCCTGCGCGACCATGAACTCCCGGTTCAGACAGGAATGCGGGTGATGGCGGTGCGTCGCCGGCATTGGATCACCGATGTGGACGGCGACACTGTGCTGATCCCGGGCGACGTCCTGTTCCTTCGAGGCTCACCCGACGGAATCGGCCCGTTGAGAGAACTGGCCGGCGCCGAACCCTGGGAGGCTCCGCAGCTGCCCGAAGATCCCTTTGTCACCGACTTGGACCGAGCAGTCGATGTGCTGGTTGAGATGAAGAACCTCAGCGAAGTCGCGGTCGGCCTGGCGTACTCCTCCCTCGTCCTCGGCGATCTCGGACTCGCGGCAGAAGTGCGCCACATCGAGGATCGCCTCGATGAGATGAAGGACCGCCTCGAGCTCTGGGTGCTGCGGGCGGCATCAGAGAAGGTCGACCCTTCACCGTTGCGAGGTCTGCTCCACCTCTCTCAGGCAGCCGAGGACATCGGTGACCAGGCCCAAGCCATGGTCTGGTTGATCGAGAAGCAGGAAGACGTCCACCCGGTGTTGGAGCTGGCCCTAGGCGACAGCGACGAGGTGGTGACTCGGGTGCCGGTCCGTGCAGGCTGCGAAGCAGACGGCCGGCTCCTGTCCGAACTGCGGCTCAACATAGAGCCCGGGTTCACGGTGCTGGCCATACGGCGCGGTGACCAGTATGTGTATCGACCCCGCGGCCGTGCCCGGCTCGTTGCCGGAGACGAGTTGATCGCCAGCGGACCCGACGAGGGGCGCGAAATCCTCGCTTTGCGCTGCGGATGGCTCTTGATCGACCCCGACGGGGACGGAGAAATGGAACTCGAGCCGGTCTCGGGCTGATGGCGGGACGCTAGATTTCACCGAATGCACAGTTCTTTTCGGCTGTTGTCGATCCATGCGCACCCAGACGATGAAGCGTCCAAAGGCTCGGCCACGGTCGCCAAGTACAAGTCGATGGGAGTGCGAACGGTGCTCGTGTGCTGTACCGGCGGCGAAGAGGGTGAAATCCTCAACCCGGCGATGGACCGGCCCGAAGTCCGGGACAACCTCGGCGAGGTACGTCACGCGGAACTGGCCAGAGCCGCCGAGATCATCGGCTACGACACCGTGCACATGCTCGGCTACCGCGATTCCGGGATGGCCGACACTGAAGCCAACTCGAATCCGGACTGTTTCGCAGCGGCGCCGTTCGACGAGGTGGTCGACCGCCTGGTCGCGCTGTTGAGACAGGAGCGACCGCACGTGGTGATCACCTATCCCGATGAGCAGGGCGCCTACAACCACCCGGACCATGTGCGCGTGCACGACATCACCCACCCCGCTGCGGAGCTCTGCGCCGACGCGGCGCATCGCCCCGATCTCGGCGCGGCATGGTCGGTGCCGAAGGTCTACTACTCGAGTTGGTCGCGCGCCCGAATCGAAGCGAGGCATCAAGCGTTTCTGGACCTCGGTCTGGAGTCGCCCTACGACAAGCGCTGGTTCGAACGACCCGACACGGACCACAACATCACCACGAGGGTTCCAGTCGACGACTTCACAGAAGTGCGACGCGAGGGGCTGCTCGCCCACGCCACCCAGATCGATCCCGAGTCGCCGTTCTGGTTCGGACTGCCCGTCGAGATCGATCTCGCGCTGTATCCGGTCGACGACTACCGCTTGGCCCGCCCGAAGTGGAACAGTGATCAACCCGCAGAGACGGATCTCTTCGCGGGCATCGAACCCTGATGCAGCTATTCGACGAGGAATGGATCGCGGCAGCCAACGAAGCGCTGGCCGGGCTGCCAGAAGTTCCCGGAGTCGACGCTGTCATCGAATACACGATCAGCGGGCGGCCCATTGGCCGTGTGAGTCTGACGGCCACCCTCGTCGATGGAGTCTTTTCGGGAATCGCCTTGGGCAGGTCGGACCGCAGCAATTCCGAAGGCGCCGATATTGCGATATCGATGAACTATCCGGACGCCGTGGCGATCCTGTCGGGAGAGTCGACCAGCGACGCCGGGTACATGAGCGGAGCTGTGAAAGTCGAAGGCGACTATCCGCTCTGGCTTCTCGGCCTGCGACCGGTCCGGGTCGCCGCGATCGGTGCACTTGCTGCGGTGATGGCGCAGACTTCCAGCGAGTGAGCTTTTGCTATGAGATCGGTGCACTTGCTGCGGTGATGGCGCAGACTTCCAGCGAGTGAGCTTTTGCTATGCGATCGGTGCACTTGCTGTGGCGATGGCGCAGACTTCCAGCGAGTGAGCTTCCGCTATTGGCGTGACCGCTGAAGATCCCGCAACGCTGCGAAACCGATGAGTTGAGCACCGCTTGCGGCAATTCGCGCCGGCAGAGAGCGATCAGTCAACACCGCGAGGTCGTTCATCCGGGCAGTAGCAGAAGGATCGATGGCTCGGATTTCTTCTGCGGCAATCGCGGGTTCGAACGCCACGACGGACACCCCGGGCGCCAGGTTGTCGAGCACAGCCGAAAAATGAGCCTCTGCGCCACCACGCACCAGACGGAAGTGGTCTGGAATGACGACCCCCTCTTCGTGAGCGAGTTCGCGGAACGGAAAACCGGCTGCGGCCTGTGCCGCGGGCCCTTCAAGGCGCAGCGGGAGGTTTGCCTCGATCGCCACGTCCAGCAGAACGTCGAAGAACTCGGGCCGTTGCTGAAGGGCGTTCAGGTGGGTGCTCAGATGCGTTGCGTCGAGTCCCCAGAGCGTCGCCCGCTCCAGTTGGGCCCGGCACTCCCGGCGGACCTCATCGGCGTCCGCGTGGTCCCAGAGATCAGCAACAGTGCGGGGAAAACCGCCGTCGCCGTCGAGCAGGCTCGGCGCGCTGGTCAAAGGATGCCAACGGAAACAGTCGAGTTCTGCGTTGAGCGTCAGATGCACCCCGAAGTCTTCGCCTGGGACAATGCGATCAACCGCATGGCGTGACCACGAGCCCGGCATCATGACCGTGCCGGTCGTTGCCGCTCCCTCACGCACCGCGCTCAGTCCGCCCGCTGTGGCAGCATGCGTTGAACCGAGTTGGTCCGCACTGATGATCAGCAGTCGGCTGTCGGCTTGGTATCCGAGCGCTTCAACGAGTGACTCCACAGGCCTTGACTCCACAGTGCTTGACTCCACAGTGTGACGGTACTGTGCTTGACTCCACAGTGCTTGACTCCACAGTGCTTGACTCCACAGTGTGACGGTACTGTGCTTGACTCCACAGTGCTTGAGTCCACAGTGCTTGACTCCACAGTGTGACGGTACTGTGCTATTCGAGTGGAACGTCGGGATTGCCGCAGACTCCCCAGAGGCCGAGCCCTGATTGCATCGCCCTTTTTTCTGCGCTGTCGAGCAATTGTTCGTGGTGAGTGTTGGGCGGGTAGGAGAGAGTGCCTGCATAGCCGCGCGCCACGAGATCGAGGTTGATGAAGAGGTCGTCGTGGCTGCGAACCATGTAGGCCAGTAGCCGGTCGTACTGATCGCGGGCTTCTTCGTCGAGGATCAGCGTGACGGACGTGCCTTCGGGAAGCAGGGATTTGAGGTAGGCGCTCGCCTGCGCGCCGTAGCACTGATTGGGTCGATTCCTCGCCACGGATTCGGGCGTGTCGATTCCGATCAACCGCACGGTCTCACGCGAGCCTCCGACATCGGCGATGACCGTGTCGCCGTCGACCACTTCGGAGATGGTCGCGTTCGGGATCAATCCGGTCGGCGACGCCCGCGGAGCACCGGTGCCTGCGGTTCTGGCGTCATCGGTGCCGGTGCAGCTCAGCGCCGCGAGCATCAGTACTGCCAACAAAGAAAATTTTATTATATTTAACTTTATAACAAGATATTTCATTATGGCACAGTCTGCCCGGCCTGTGTGACAGTTGCTGCGAAGTGGAACAATCAGCAGATGTCCACCACCCCCACGCAACGTTACGGAATGACCGTTCCGTTCGACGGAACACCCCTGCACCTCCAACAATCGCGATTCAAGCGGCTCGAAGCGCTCGGCTATACCGACTTGTGGTCAGCGGAGGCGATGGGAGCCGACGGACTCACGCCCTTGGCCCTCGGAAGCGTGTGGACTCCCTCGATGAGGCTCGGCACGGCGATTCTCGGGGCTTACACCCGAGCCCCGGGCCTGATGGCACAGTCCATAGCGGGCATGGCGTCGGCTGCGCCCGGGCGTTTCGTCGCGGGTGTCGGCTCGTCCTCCGACGTCATCGTCGAGCGCTGGAACGGGATCCCCTTCGAAGCTCCCTACAAACAAACCCGAGACATTGTGCGCTTTCTCAAGGCAGCCCTGTCAGGCGAGAAGATCAGCGAGGACTACGACAGTTTCTCGATCAAGGGATTCCGCCTGGGGCTAGTGCCCGAACAGCCGGTGCCGATCCTGGTTGCTGCGCTGCGTGAGGGCATGTTGCGCATGGCGGGGCGCGAGAGTGACGGCGCCATCATCAATTGGCTCTCAGCGGACAATGTCTCCACGGTGGCGGGGATTGTTCGTGCCGAGAATCCTGATGCGGAAATAGTCGCGCGCATCTTTGTGGCCCCCACGCCTGACCGTGAAGCGGCTCTGGCTACGGGCAAGTTCGCGGCCGCTGCGTATCTGAATGTGCCTGTCTACAGGGCTTTCCATGAGTGGATGGGCCGTGGCGACGCCCTGGGAGAGCACTGGGAACAGTGGGCCGCGGGCGACCGTCGTGGAGCCTTGGACAAGATCCCGGACCACATCATCGACGAGTTGATAGTGCATGGCAGCCCCGACGAGTGCCGGGCCCATATCCAGCGCTACATCGACAATGGAGTCACGTGCCCGGCATTGGCCGTCATGCCATTCCCGGACGTCGACGTCGATGAAGCAATCGAGGGTCTCGCGCGTTGCTGATTGCCGGGCGTAGCCGGAGCGGCGGAGGGTGGGTGCGGTGTTGCTAGCGCCGGGCGTAGCCGGAGCCGCGGAGGCAAACCAATATCTGCGCGCTGAGCCACACAGGATGTGGTTTTTCGCGCAGATATGGGTCAGCTGAGCAGGGACGCTTGGAGTTTCTGCATTCCGGTCAGCCAGCGTCGGCGGTCGCCGGCTCGACGCTGTTCGTAGAGTGCGACTTCGGGATGAGGGAGTATCAAGAAGTCGTCGTTGGCCAGCCCGATTGCCACCGCTTCAGCAACCTGGGACGGCTCAATCATGCCCATGGCCCTCACCACTTCTATGGCCAGTTCGCCTTCGGCCTCGGTCATGGGAGTGCGAACTCCCTGAGGACACAGGCATGAGACGCCGATACCGTGCTCTGCGTAGGTGATGGCGATCCACTCTGCCAGGGCGACGCAGCCATGCTTGGTGACGGCGTACGGCGCGGTGCCCAGGTTGGTGAGCAGGCCCGCAGCCGATGCGGTGAGCAGCAGATGTCCGCCTCCGCGCTCGATCCAGCGGGGAACAAGGTGACGCGCGGCGATGACATGGGCCATCACGTTTACGTTCCAGTTGGCGTTCCAGGCGTCGTTGTCGAGTTCAACGCCCCCGTTGGCAGCGATTCCGGCGTTTCCGCACCACAGGTCGATATGCCCGGCTTCGGCTTCGGTGCGTTCGATCAGGTCGACGACAGCGGACTCATCGGTGATGTCGAGCACTTCGCAACGAGCGCCGAGTTCGGCGGCCGCCGCGGTCGCTCCGTCGCCGTCTCGGTCGGCAATCACCAGAGTGCCTGCGCCGTCGGCGGCGAAGCGCTGGGCCATTGCCCGGCCGATCCCGCTGGCCGCTCCGGTAACTACGATTGTTGCCCCTTTTGTGTCCATAGCGGGATGGTAGATCGATATTCGTTGAACACAACGCGCCCTCTGTCACATTGCGCGAGTATGGTTGCAAACAACACGAGCCGATCCCGGCCCGAGACACCAAGGGAGGTTACGGACAATGACTGAAGCCATTGACGGCGTGCAGATCGAAGAGGCGCTGGGAATTATCGACCATGGCCTTGGAGACTTCATCAAGCGCGAGTTGTTGACGAGTGCAGAAGTCGCTGACCTGCTCCTTGATCTTCGTTCGGTGCTCACCTTCGTAGCCGTGGAGCCCACCGAGCCCGCCAGTTCCAACTAGTAGCCAGAACCAGTTCGAACTAGCAGTCCGACCCGGTGGCCGAACTACCGGCCGAGCTGAGCCGCTAGCGGAGAAGGCGCCGAGCGATCTTGCCGAAGACGGCGCCGATGATCAGGCCCCCCACCACATCTGATGCGTGATGGATGCGCACATGCAATCGGCTTGCGGCAACGACCGCGCCCAGCGTGTACCACATCGGGCCGCCGGCTCTGCGCGACAGCACGGTGGCGGCGAGCATGGCAGCAGACGCGTGCCCGCTCGGGAAGCTGCTGGTTATCGGTTGACGCAGATTGAGCGGCCGAGGCTGAGGTTGCAAGGGACGGCCACGACCGAAGATCGATTTGATCGGCCCGTTCAACAATGCCGACTCGACGCCGAGAGCGGCGCTCAGGCCTATGGCGATCTTCGGGTCGTCCTCGATGATTGCCTGCGCCACGCCGAGGGCATGCCAGAGCAGGGAGAAGTCCGCCGCTTCTGAAGCGCTGTAGAAGATCCGGTCGACGAGCGGCCGGTTGCGCCATTGTTCCCACCATTGGTCGACGGCCTCGTCGATGCGGTCGATGGCGTCGCTGAACTCGCTCATGGACTCACCCGTCGGTTCGTTCATGGCGTCGAGCGTAGACGCCGTTGGTAGGCGCCGGGACCGGTGAACATTTTTCGCTTCCAACGCCTTGGTGTTGCCAGCAGGGCCCGGGGATAGTCCTCGAACATCCAACGAGCGAAGTTGCGCTTCGTCCAAGGCGTTGAGCCGGTGAGCCTGAGCACTCCGCGTGTCACCCACGGCCGAGCCAACAATGGGATCAGCGCTCGAGACATGCGGTCGTCGGCTGCGAGTTCTTGACGCACCGCCTTTGCGTAGTGCGCTGTCGGATCGTCGTGGGCCAACACCGATTCAGCGGCAAGACGACCGGTGAGCAGCGCCTGTCCGATGCCCTCGCCGGTCATCGGGTCAGTGGCTGCGGCGGCGTCGCCGACGAACATCGTGCGAGGCCCGACCAGAGGGACACGTCCGATTCGCGCGGGGATCGGCCAGGCCTTGTGGGGGGCCTCCGCAACCGCTTCTGCGCCCAGGGCCTGTTGGATGTGGGGTCTGGCCAGAAGATCAAGCCACAGCTGCTTCATGTCGCCGACCGTGTGTCGCCCTCCCCGGCGGATACCGAAACCGACGTTCACTCGACCGTTTCCCAAAGGGAAGGACCAGGCGTAGCCGGGCAGAAGGTCGGGTTCGAACCAGACGATCAGTCGCCGTTCAGCCTGGCCCGTGACGTTGCGGTAGTACTGGCGGAAGGCATGCCACTCACCGAGGTATTGGTCGACCCCCAGCCCCAGCGATTTGCGAACCGGCGACCACATGCCGTCCGCGGCGATCAGATTCGAGGCCCGAATACGGTGCCCGATGGTCTTGTCTGTGAGCACGTCGATGGCGTCGCCCGCTACTTCGGCGCCGGCAACAGTGCATCCCGGCTCGACACGAGCACCGGCGGCCCGTGCCAGTTCCAGCACCGCGGCATCCAGATCCATTCGCGGCACCACCGCTGCGTGATAGCCGGGTCCTTCCGGCAGGGGATAACACCTTTCGGTTCCCGAGGGAGATCGCACGGCGACATCGCGAACCACGTTCCAAGATGCGATCTCTCCAGGATCAAGGCCCAAGAACTCGAATTCGCGGAGCGCGAGGGCTGTGAGGCCGTCTCCGCAGCATTTGTCCCGTGGAAACACTGCTTTGTCGACGACAAGGACGTCTCGGCCCGCCCGTGCCAGCACGATCGCAGCGGCGGCGCCGGCCGGCCCCCCGCCCACGACGACTGTCTCGGCTCTCACGATGACTCGCCCCGCGGAGTCCCGGCGGACGTAGGGGCGTCCTGCTCGGCAAGGGCCTGTTCAGGGGCGTCCTGCTCGGCAAGGGCCTGTTCAGGGGCATCCTGCTCGGCGTTGTCGTCGTTGGATTCGCCTCGGCCTTTCTGGTCCCGGTCGGTTTCGTCGCCGTTGTTGTGGCCCGGTCCGTCTTCGCCGTCTTCGCCGTCGCCGTCGGTTTCGTCGCCGTTGTTGTGGTCCGGTCCGTCTTCGCCGTCTTCGCCGTCGGCCTCTTCGCGGTCAGGGGCTGTGGTCGTCGTTGAAACGCTAGGCGTGCCGTCACAGAGGGTCCCCTCCGGGTGGTAACGAGCAAAAACCATGTCCACCTCCTGGCGGCCGTCCTCCACGTAGGTTCTGGTTCGCTCGGTGTACACGTTGGTGCAGACCAGACCATGGGGGACGGTCCTCTGATCTGTCTGCTCTGCGAAAACTGTCCTTGTCGAGTAGAGCCGAACAGTGATCGAATCTTGCGTCACCGTCGGCCAGATCAGCACGCCGTAGGGCGTGTTGTTGACTAACTGCAGGTCGGGGGCGGGATGCGACACGGTCGCTTCGCGGCCATAGGGGTAGCGGTCGAGATAGATCGAATGGCTCTGGTACACGCCGAAGTCGAGACCGGCGAAGAAAGCAGCGTTGAACAGGGTTGTTGCATACTGTGAGATTCCTCCTCCGACTGAATCGACGAAGACGCCCTCGTAGATCATTCCCGCGGGCACAAAGCCTTCTTCGGCCGTTCGGGGACCGACGTACCCGTTGACGGAGAAGGTCTCACCGGGCTCGATCACCGCACCTTGAGTCAACTCGGCGATGCGAGCGATATTGATCACGCGTTGTTGTCCCGGCACGAAGTTGGTCGTGAACTGGCCGACCACCTCGCGGATGCCCAACGACTCGGCCCAGGCGACTCCCTTGGCGTCGGGGTCTTCGGCGGGTCGAACTATCACGCGGTCCTCGCTTGCGATCAGAGCCCCGAGAATCCGCTCGCCGGCGTCTTCGGTGCAGCAGACGCTTCCGGGAGAACCGCCGACAATCTGGATGTTCTCGGCGTGGTCGACGAAGAACGCAGTCTCCTGCCCGGGGTCGCCGAGGCCGACGAACAGGGCGGCCAGGGTTTCCACGACAGCTTCATTGTCCAGCGAGATCTCCCCGTCGGGACTGAACTCAACCCACTGGCGCAACGCTTGGGCAGGGATCGGGTGATACTCCGAGAAGCCGAGCAACGCCACCTCGACGCCGTCTTGGGTCAACTCGTTGGCGCGGCGCGCGAGCTCCGTGCCGCCGACGTTTATGGCCTCGCTTCCGAGGGTGGGCAACTCGACGGGGGCTTCGCCGTCGGACGTGACTGCAATCAGCAGCCGTCGTTCAAGTTCGGCAATGTCGATGATCGGGATCCTGGCGGTGTCGGCGGAGACGAAGACCCCTTCGACCAACTCCACGCCGGGGCCGTCGGGATCGACTAGAAGCACCGCATTGGCGCCCTCGCCGAGCAGTCCGACCAGAGTGCTCCGATCCAGAAGATAACGGGGAGCGACCCTGCGGTTCGCGACCGGCGAGAACAGCCACCGGAAGGGCTGGGTTGCACCACCGCTCTCAGCAGCTTCATCAAGAGTTGCCTCAATGTCGATGCCGATGCCCAGTTCCGCTGGGGAGGCAGTCACCGAAGCTCCGTCCCAAACCAGGGTCAGGGATTTGTCGAGGGAGAGGTGCGAAGCGAGTCGCAGCGCCGCTTCCTCACGGCTCATCGACCCGACAGCGACTTCGTCGACTTCCACCCCCCTCGGGATGTCCTTGCCGTTGACTACATCGTCGATGACCCAGGCGATCACAATCAGGACAGTCGCGGCTATCACCGAGAGGGTCGCTCGCACGGTGCCCAATCGTATAGGCCGCGACCGTTCAATAGAGGTCCGAAAGTGGCCTAAAGAGCCCTAGAAGAGTCTCAGGTTGGGGGATTCGATGCCGCGAAGTTCGTCGTAATCGACTTCAATGCACTCGATCTCGCGATCGGTGGCCAGCACTTTCGCTTGCGGCCTGATTTCCTGGGCGACGAACACGCCCCTCACCGGCCTCAGCGCCGGGTCGCGGTTCAAGAACTCCAGGTAGCGACTGAGTTGCTCGACTCCGTCGATTTCGCCTCGGCGCTTCACCTCAACGGCCACCGCCACCCCGTCGGCATCGCGGCACATGAGATCCACCGGCCCGATGCTGGTGGGGAATTCACGGCGCACCAGTCGCAGCCCTTCGGTGATCGATGTGGGGTCGTCGGCAAGAAGCTCCTGCAGGTGTGCCTCGACGCCGTCTTTCTGCAGACCAGGGTCTCGTCCCATCTCGAATGACGAGTCGCTGACCACCTCGTGGAGGGTGATCGTGAGGACTTCGCCCTTGGGGTTGGTGACCGTCCAAATGCCCTCTTCTGCGTCCTCGGCGAGTCGGTTCGGTGGATTCATCCAGTTGAGCGGCTTGTAGGCGCCGCCGTCTGCGTGAATCGCCACGCTGCCGTCGGCCTTGACCATCAACAGGCGAATCGCCTCGGGCAGGTGGGCTTGCAACCTCCCGTTGTAGTCGACTGTGCAGCGAGCGACGACAAGACGCATCCATCGATGCTAGCCCCCGAACGTGCTCTGGCCCTGTAAGGGGTCCATGTCCCGCGGTCGGGCGCAGTCGGGTCTGTCATAGGCCTGCTAGGGTGGCTCCCCATGTCACCCACGTTGTATAGAGACACTGGCTACAGTTTGAGTTTCTTGGTTGAAGATATTGACCGCGGCAACCTGGCGTTACCGGATATTCAGCGACCTTTCGCGGCTCTTCGCGTTCTAGGGGGGGAGTGAGGGTTAGGGGTGCAAGGCGAGCGGTTTGAGGTTCGTCGCCGAAACAGCGGTAATTCCGTAGCGTGATGGATCTCATGGCTCTCCCAGGTAGATCTCAGATGTTGCCTTGAAAGTTTGCCTCCGGTCTCTCTGCCGTGTCCGGGTAGAGGAAACGGATCAGGCCCACGGCCAGTACCAGCCCGATGAGTTGCATGACGATGAACATGGGCGCAGAGGATGGCTCGATCCCTGCAAATGTGTCAGAGAACATGCGCCCGATCGTCACGGCTGGATTGGCGAAGCTGGTGGAGGACGTGAAGTAGTAGGCCGCGCCGATGTAGGCAGCCACCGAGCCGGCGACAAGTCGGAGCCGACCGGTGCGGACCAGCGAGAAGATGAGGGCCACCAGACCGACGGTTGCGACCACTTCGCCGAGCCACAGGTGTCCGGCTGATCGGGTTTTGGTGGACCAGTTCACCGCGTCCAAGTCGAACATCAGGTTGGCCAACACAGTGCCGGCCACCGCTCCGGTGATCTGGGCGCAGATATAGGCGAGGACGTGACCACGGGGGAAACTGCCCAGAACCCAGTCGGCTAGGGTCACCGCAGGGTTGAAGTGGGCTCCTGAGAGCGGGCCGAACATGACGATTATGGCTGATAGCACGCCGGCGGTTGCGACCGCGTTCTGGAAGAGTTGCAAGCCCGCGTCTTCAGGTGAGAGTCGTTCGGCCATGATGCCCGAGCCCACCACGCCCATAAGCAGGAAAGCCGTTCCCGTGGCCTCTGCTGCCAGTTTGCGGCTCAACACGTCTGTTGGGAGGCGAATGTCGCCAGGCTCGCGAGTGTTGGTTCTGCCAATTCCCGACGACAGATCAGCAGATCCGGGAGATATGGATCGGCTTGGTTGTAGAGCAGTTCGGAGCCGTCGATGCGGCTTGCATGGCAGCCTGCCGCCGCGGCGACGGCCACCGGCGCGCACGAGTCCCACTCGTATTGACCTCCGCTGTGGGCATATATCTCGCACTCGCCGCGAACCACCGCCATCGCTTTGGCGCCGGCCGAACCCATCTCAACCAGGTCGGCGCCGAGGTCCTCGGCGACATGGATCGCCGCAGCAGGGGGTCTGGTGCGGGAGACGATCAGACGCACAGCGGAAGCTCCGGCGGGAGGAGGCGATGGCGGATTCGCGGTGCTCAACAGCAATCCGAGAGCGGGAAGCGCCACCGCGCCGGCGATTGGGCGATGGTCCGCCACCAGCGCTACGTGAACCGCCCAGTCGGTGCGGGGAACTTCTGAGAACTCGCGGGTGCCGTCGAGCGGATCGATTATCCAGGTGCGCTCAGCGTCGAGACGAGTGAGATCGGCTCTGCCTGTTTCAGACGGGCCTTCCTCAGACAGAATCGCGTCGTCTGGCCGCGCTGCTTGCAGGCGATTCATGAGAAGCTCGTGGGCTTGCCGGTCGCCTTGTGCCTTCAATACCGCCATGGGCGCGTCCTGGCCGTGGAGGCGAGCGCGAAGTTCAACCAGTAGCCGACCTGCCTCGTCCGCCAATTGAGCCGCAAGACGATGGTCTTCAATCGAAGCGTTGATTGGTGCTGTGTTGATGGCAGAGATTTCAGCAGTCGCCTTGCCCACAGACAAATCGGATGCTTGCACGGTCGGGATGCCAGAGCAGGCCCGGTTTCAGGGTCGTGGTTTCGCTTTCGCTTGATTGGGGAGTGGCACGATCGCGACCCTAACATTGATGCGGATGTCCTTCGACCTCACCCATTTGCGCCAGCTCGAAGCGGAATCGGTCCACATCTTCCGCGAGGTGGCCGCGGAGTTTGAGAACCCGTGTCTGTTGTTCTCGGGTGGCAAGGACAGCATCGTCATGCTGCACATCGCCCAAAAGGCTTTCTGGCCTGCCAAGTTGCCGTTTGCGGTGATGCACGTCGACACGGGCCACAACTTTGCCGAGGTGCTCGAGTTCCGGGATCGCCGGATTGCCGAGCTCGGAGCGCGGCTGGTGGTCGCCTCCGTACAGGAGGCGATCGACGCCGGCATGGTCACCGAGGAGACCGGTCCCCGAGCGAGCCGCAATCGGCTGCAGACAGCGGTGCTGTTAGATGCGATCGAACGGCATCGTTTCGATGCGCTGTTCGGCGGTGCCCGCAGAGACGAGGAGAAGGCGCGGGCCAAAGAGCGGGTGTACTCGTTCCGCGACGAGTTCGGCCAGTGGGATCCGAAGAACCAGCGCCCCGAACTCTGGAGCCTCTACAACGGCCGGATCCGGATGGGTGAACACATCCGGGTGTTCCCGATCAGCAACTACACCGAACTCGACGTGTGGCAGTACATCAAGGATGAACAGATCGAGATCCCGTCGGTTTATTTTGCACACCAGCGCGAAGTGTTCGAACGCGACTCGATGTTGCTGTCGACGGGCCCCTACATCACCCTCATGGACGGAGAGGAGCCTTTCATCGAGAGAGTCAGGTACCGCACAGTCGGAGACATGAGTTGTACCGGTGCTGTTGAATCCAGCGCCGACACTGTCGACAAGATCATCGAAGAGGTGGCGGCGACTCGCATCACCGAACGAGGCGCCACACGCGCCGACGACAAGGTGTCCGAGGCGGCCATGGAAGACCGGAAAAAAGAGGGCTACTTCTGATGGAGATGCTCCGCTTCGCCACCGCCGGTTCGGTCGACGACGGAAAGTCCACGCTCATCGGCCGCCTGCTGTACGACGCCAAAACGATCTTCGAGGACCAGTTCGAGGCTGTAGAGAAGGCCTCGATTCAGATGGGTGCCGAATACACGAACTTGGCGCTGCTCACCGACGGCCTCCGCGCCGAACGCGAGCAGGGCATCACCATCGACGTCGCCTATCGCTACTTCGCTACACCACGGCGCAAATTCATCATCGCCGATACTCCGGGTCACATTCAGTACACCCGCAACATGGTGACGGGCGCTTCCACCGCCGACCTGGCGATCGTGCTGATCGACGCCCGAAAAGGCGTGCTGGAACAGTCCAAGCGCCATGCCTTCCTTGCTTCGCTGCTGCGGATCCCGCATCTGGTCTTGGCGGTCAACAAAATGGACCTCGTCGACTACGACCAAGGGCGTTTCGAGGCCCTCAGGCACGAGTTCCGGGACTTCGCGGCCAAGCTCAACATCGCGGACCTGGCGTTCATCCCCGTTTCTGCACTTCACGGGGACAACATCGTCGATCGATCCGCCAATATGTCCTGGTACCAGGGGCCTTCGCTGCTGCATCACTTGGAGGAGGTCCATATCGCCTCTGATAGGAACCTGATCGATGCCCGTTTCCCGGTCCAGTATGTGATCCGTCCGCAGTCCGACGACTACCATGACTACCGCGGCTACGCGGGAACTGTCGCCGGCGGAGTTTTCCGTACTGGCGACGAGGTGACGGTGCTGCCGTCGGGCTTCAGATCGACTGTCAAGAGCATCGAAACGTTCGACGGCCCGGTCGACGAGGCGTTCTCGCCGATGGCGGTCACGATTCGCATCAACGACGAGATCGACGTCTCGCGTGGCGACATGATCGTGCGGCCCAACAATCAGCCGACCGTCGCACAAGACATCGATGCGATGGTCTGCTGGATGAACGAGCGCATCTCTCTGCGTCCGGGCAGCAGGCTCGTGATCAAACACACCACCCGCTCCACCAAGGTCATAGTGAGAGATCTCAGCTACCTGCTCGACGTCAACACTCTGCACCGCGACGAAAGCGCCGCTGCGTTGTCGCTCAACGAGATCGGGCGGGTGCAGCTTCGCAGCCAGGCGCCGTTGTTCTTCGATGAGTACCGGCGGAACCGTCAGACCGGCAGCTTCGTGTTGATCGACGAGGCCACCAATGTGACTGTCGGGGCGGGGATGATCCTGGGTTCGGCGTCGTGAGGACGGCGACGCGGTGAGCGATCCACTCAGTGCAAACATCGTCTGGCATCAAGGACGCCTCTCACGATCTCAGCGTTGGGAAGCCCTGGGACAACGCGGGGCGACCGTGTGGTTCACCGGTCTGTCGGGTTCTGGAAAGTCCAGCGTCGCCGTTGCGGTCGAACAATCTCTTGTCGAGTCCGGCCGGCTCGCCTATGTCCTTGACGGTGACAACATTCGCCACGGCTTGAACCGCGATCTCGGCTTCGGGGCTTCGGACCGCGACGAGAACGTCCGCCGTGTTGCTGAGGTCGGTCGTCTGCTGGCGGACGCGGGAGCGGTTTCGCTGATCCCTCTGGTGTCGCCTTATCGAGCGGCCCGCGCCAATGCTCGGGCGCTGCATGAAGCAGCGCAGATCCCGTTCATCGAGGTGTTCGTCGACACGCCGTTGTCGGTCTGCGAACAGCGCGATTCCAAGGGCTTGTACGCCAAGGCCCGTGCGGGCGAACTGAGCGGCTTCACCGGCATAGACGATCCATACGAACCGCCGCTGAACCCGGAACTCCGCCTTGTCCCGGCCTACGGCGATGCCCGAGCCATGGCTGGGCTGGTGCTCGAGCTGCTCGACCGCGGGGCAGAATAACTGGGCTCAGCTCGCCAAGAGAGAATGTGCGCCAATAGAAGAATGTGCGCCAAGAGAGAAATGGACCCCGTCTATGACTGTTGAAATGGTGCCCTACGACGAGTTCTCGATGTTCCACGAGAACGCTTCGGAGTTCGGGTTGGCATATGACGGTCCGCCGGTTGTCAGGCGCGAGCGGGTGGATCTGGACAACGGCCGCCACATCAGCGCGCTCATTTGGGGCGAAGGTCCGCCTGAGCTCGTCTTGTTGCACGGGGGCGCGCAGAATGCCCACACTTGGGACACGGTCGCTCTGGCGCTGGGTCGTCCGCTGGTTTGCATTGACCTTCCCGGTCATGGACACTCGGGTCCCCCAAGAACGGGCAGCGCTGATGTATTCGGCAATGCCACCGATGTCGCGGACGCCGTACGCGCCCTCGGGGCGCAAGCGAGTGCCGTGGTCGGCATGTCGCTCGGGGGCATGACCATGTTGGCGTTGGCCGGCCACGCGCCCGAGTTGGTGCGCAAAGCTGTGCTTGTCGATGTGACACCGGGCGTCGACGAGAAGAAGAGCAGCAGCATCGCAGCGTTCATCAACGGACCGGAGAGCTTCGACAGCTTCGACGACCTATTGGCTCGGACCATCGAGTTCAACCCGACCCGAACCGTGGAGTCGCTGCGCCGGGGCATCCTTCACAACGCCGAGCAGCGACCAGACGGTTCGTGGGTATGGCGTTATGCGCGTTTTCGCGTGAGCGATACTGGAGGCGGGGGCCGCGTGAGCGAAACTGAAGGCGGGGGCCGCGTGAGCGATATGGGAGGCGGGGGTGGCGTGAGCGATATGGGAGGCGGGAGCCGCGTGACGGGAGGCGAAGGTTTCCCACGATTCGGGGACCTTTGGGATGTCGTGTCTGAATTGACGGTTCCGTTGATGCTTGTCCGTGGAATGCGTGAACAGTCTGTTGTGGACGACGCGGATGAGGCTGAGTTGATTCGCCGCTGCCCGACAGCCAGGGTCGAACACGTGCAGAATGCCGGGCACAGCGTTCAGGGCGACACACCGCGAGAGCTGGCCGCGTTGATCGAAGACTTTGTTTTTGGCCGGGCGTAGCCGGAGCCCTGATAGACCCTGTTCGTTCTGCGGGCGTAGCCGGAGCTCGACGACTCTGTTCAGGACGCGCCGCGGGTTGCAAGCACTGTCCCTGCGACCGGGTCGCCGCCGTTGGCGACTGCGGCAACTTCGGGTTCGCCTGACACCCGGCGTTCGCTACCCTGGCCGCGTAACTGAACGCAGGCTTCGTGCATCAGAGCGTGCGCGGGCAGGTGGGCCGGATTTCAGCCAAATGGGTGCGAATCGTGTAGCGGTCCCAGCAAAGCCGCAGGTCAAGGCGCTGTATCTGCCGGTAGCCAAGCAAGCGTTTCCGCAGGTCAGTGCCTATTCGCGCACCATCTAAGCCCGAAACCATGCAGCCGGCCGGCGGAGAGCTGAGCGCCGGCGGTGTTCAGCGGAAGTTCGCCGTCCGGAGATATCCGGTGTGCGCCTTTGAGGCAGTCCTCCGCTTCACCGATGGCGCAGAAACCCAGGGCTTCGATCGCCGTCAGCGTGATGACGCTGAATCTGTCGTGCAACTGAGCGGTGTCTGCATCGGTGCAGGTCAATTCGGGTGCGCGCCCACATCGTGTCGGCTGCGGCTCGGAGCGGGGATTCCTCCATGTTGGGGCGTTGATCCCACGATGGACGCCCGTGCAACGCGGGATCACCCTCGACTCCGTTCTCTGGGCGGCCCCTGATCTGTGGACGCCCGTGCAACGCGGGATCACCTGCGGTCTCGATGCAGTTCGAAGGTCCTGCCGCTGCTCGTCGACGCGCTGCAGCGTGCAACGCGGGATCACCTGCGGTCTCGATGCAGTGGCTTGTACTTGATGCGTTGGGGGCGCATGGCGTCGACTCCGTGCTCGCGTCGCCGGTAGTCGGCGTAGTCGCTGAAATTGCCCTCGAACCAGCGAACCTGCGAATCGCCCTCGAATGCCAGAATGTGTGTGGCAACCCGGTCGAGAAACCAGCGGTCATGGCTGATGATGACCGCGCACCCCGGGTAGGCCTCAATGGCGTCCTCGAGCGCGCGCAGGGTGTCAACGTCGAGGTCGTTTGTCGGCTCATCCAACAACAGGACGTTGGCGCCGCCTTTGAGAACTTTTGCCAGGTGTACGCGGTTTCGCTCGCCGCCTGACAGAATCCCCACCTTCTTTTGTTGGTCCGAGCCTCGGAAGTTGAACGAGGCCACATAGGCCCGACCATTGACCTCGCGCCCGCCCACGAGAAGGTTGTCGGCTCCCTCGGTGATCTCCTCGTAGACGGTCTTATTCGGGTCGAGGGTCCGGTTCTGGTCCACGTAGCCGAGTTTGACAGTCGGACCGATCCGCAGAGTCCCGCGGTCGGGTTGAGGCTGTTCGTCGTCGTGGTCGGCGGCAGCGGCGATGATCATCTTGAACAGCGTCGACTTGCCGGCGCCGTTGGCGCCGATCACACCGACGATCCCCGCCGGCGGCAGCGAGAACGACAGATCGTCGATAAGCAGTCTGTCGTCGAAGCCCTTGGAGAGCCCCTCGGCTTCGATCACCACGTCACCGAGCCGGGATTCGGCGGAGATCGCGATTTCGAGATCGTTGACGCGGCCCTCGGCGCTGCGTTGCTCCTCCAGCAGTTTCTCGTATTGCGACAACCTCGCCCTGCCCTTGGCCTGGCGAGCCTTGGGCGCCATTCGGACCCATTCAAGCTCCCGCTTCAGCGTGCGCCGGCGTTTGTCGTCCTGCTTGTCGAGCGCCGCGTAACGCGCCTCCTTCTGCTCCAGGAAGCCCGAGTAGTTCCCCTCGAAGGGGAAACCCCTGCCGCGGTCGAGTTCCAGGATCCAGCCTGCCACGTTGTCCAGGAAGTAGCGGTCGTGGGTGATCGCCACGACGGTTCCCTTGTAGTCCTGCAGGGTGCGCTCGAGCCATGCGACAGATTCAGCGTCGAGGTGGTTGGTCGGTTCGTCGAGCAGCAGCAGGTCGGGCTTTGCCATCAGCAGGCGGGCCATGGCCACGCGCCGTATCTCTCCGCCGGACAGGTGTTCGACCGGCGTATCACCCGGAGGAGTTCGCAGGGCGTCCATGGCGATCTCGATGTTGCGCTGCAGGTCCCATGCGCCGAGAGCCTCGATCCTCGACTCGATGTCGGCCTGCCGGGTGCCGAGCTTCTCGTAGTCGGCATCGGGGTCAGACCACTGGGCCATCACCTCGTCGTACGCCGACAGCAGAGAGGCTGCCTCTGCGGTGCCGTCTGAGATGTTGCCCATCACGTTTTTTGAAGCGTCGAGCTGCGGTTCCTGTTCGAGCATGCCGACAGTGAAGCCACCGGTCAGACGGGCCTCCCCGCTGTATTCGGCGTCGATGCCGGCCATGATGCGCAACAGAGTCGACTTGCCGGCGCCGTTGGGGCCGAGCACACCGATCTTCGCTCCGGGGTAGAAGGCCAGCGTGATGTCTTTGAGCACGTCCTTGTCGGGCGCGACGAAGCGGCCGACCTTGTGCATGGTGAAGATGAACTGAGCGCTCACAGTTGCGACTCAGAAGCCGAGGGCCGTGCGCAGAAGCTCGGCGTGCTCCTGCGCGTGGACCTTGGCGCTTCCGCAAGCCGGGCTGCCGGACTCGAAGCGGCTGACCCGGCGGATTGAATGCGTGTTCTCGTGCGCGCCGTACAGGCGGCCTTTTATGGCGTTCCAGGGACCCATGTTCTCCGGTTCCTCCTGGAGCCAAACAAGTTCCGACGCGGCGGGGTACTTGGCGAGCTGCGCAGCGATGGCGTCATAGGGCCAAGGGTAGAGCTGCTCGACGCGCACTATCGCCACCGGCGCTCCTATGCGGTCTCGCTGGGCCATGGCGTCGAAGGCGACTTTGCCGCTCGCCAGGATCACGCGTTTCACCGAGGCGGGATCTGGCTCGGCGGGGTCGCCCAGAACTTCCTCGAAGGTTCCCGAGAGCAGATGGGCCACCGGAGACCGTGAAGACCGTGCACGCAGCAGAGACTTGGGTGTGAACACGATAAGCGGCACCCGCACGTTCAGCAGTGTTTGACGGCGCAGCAGATGGAAGAACTGTGCAGCCGTGGTGGCGTTGCAGATCTGCATGTTGTCCTCTGCGGCGAGCAGCAGATAGCGCTCGACGCGAGCCGAGGAGTGTTCCGGCCCCTGGCCCTCGAGACCGTGGGGGAGCAGCATTACCAAGCCGGTCTCCTGGTCCCATTTGTCCTTGGCGGCGACGATGAACTGGTCGATGATGATCTGGGCGCCGTTGGCGAAATCACCGAACTGGGCCTCCCACATGACCAGTGCATCACGGTTGGTGATCGAGTATCCGTACTCGAAACCCAGGGCCGCGTACTCCGACAGCAGAGAGTCGTAGATCCACAGCCGGGTGTCGCCGGTGGCGAGCGTGCGCAGAGGGACGTGCTCGGCGCTGGTCTCGTAGTCGACCAGGGTCGAGTGGCGATGGCTGAACGTGCCCCGGCGCGAGTCCTGGCCTGCCAGGCGGATGCTGTTCCCCTCTAGCAGCAGCGAGCCCATCGCCATCGCCTCAGCCAGCGCCCAGTCGACCTCGCCCGCCGCGAACATCTCGTCGCGCTTCTCGAATTGCTGGGCGAGCTTGGGGTGCAACGTGAACCCGTCGGGCATCATCGACAACGCTCGATAGATCCGCTGCACGCTCACGTGGTCGATCGACGTCCGTACGTGGGGCAGCACACCGACGGGGTGCGGCGGAGGCGGCGCCACGGCGTCCGGGTCCGAGGCCATGCCGCGGGTCTCGTCGAGAGCTGACTGCAAGCGTGCCTGGAAGTCCGCCAACGCCTCCTCGGCCTGTGCCGGGGTCAGGTCGCCGCGCTTGGTGAGCGCTTCGGTGAAGTGGGCCCGAACCGAGGGTCGGACATCGACTCGGCGGTACATCTCGGGCAGGGTGTAGCTGGGGTCGTCGCCTTCGTTGTGCCCGTGTCGCCGATAGCAGATCATGTCGATCACCACGTCTTTGTTGAACCGTTGGCGGTATGCGAAAGCCAACCGCGCCACACGCACGCATGCCTCGGGGTCGTCGCCGTTGACGTGGAATATCGGGGCCTGGATCATCTTGGCGACGTCGGTCGAGTACTCAGAAGAGCGGGCAACGTCGGGAGTCGTTGTGAAACCGAGTTGGTTGTTGATGATCACGTGGATCGTGCCGCCGACCCGGTATCCCTGGATCTGTGAGAGGTTGAGGGTCTCGGCCACCACGCCCTGGCCGGCGAAGGCTGCGTCGCCGTGGATAAGCAGCGGCAGCACGGGGAATCTGCCGTAGCCCTTCTCGGGGTTGATGCCGTCCATCTGGGCCCGCGCCATGCCGACGACCACGGGATCCACTGCTTCGAGGTGGCTCGGGTTGGCCGCCAGTTCCAGGGGGAGCTCGTTGCCGTTGCGGCTGACGAAGGTGCCCTTCTGTCCCAGGTGGTATTTGACGTCGCCGGATCCCTGGGTCATCTGCTCGATGTCGCCGCCCTCGAACTCGGTGAAGAGTTCCTTGTAGGTCTTGCCGACGATGTTGACCAGCACGTTCAGACGACCCCGGTGGGCCATCCCCATCACCGCTCCGGCCATGTTGCTGTCGGCGGCTGCACCCAGCACTGCGTCGACCAGCGGGATGGTGCTCTCGGCCCCTTCGATGCCGAAGCGCTTCTGTCCTACGTATTTGGTGCCGAGGAAGGTTTCGAGCGCTTCGGCGGCGTTGAGGCGGCTGAGGATGTGGCGCTGCTCGTCGGGTTCGATGTGGGAGTCAGCTCCTTCGAGATGCTCTTGCATCCAGCGCTTCTCGACCGGGTCTTGGATGTGCATGTACTCAACGCCGACGGTTCGGCAATATGCGTCGCGCAGGACTCCCAGAAGGTCTCCCAAGGCCATCTTGGGGGTGTTGCCGACCATCGCGTAGATACCCGTGTCGGTGCCCGTCAGGAACTCCCGGTCGAGATCCCAGATGGTGAGACCGTAAGTCGCGGGGTCGAGTTCGGCATGCATCTTCGGCTCTTTGACTTGGAGCGGGTCGAGGTCGGCGATCAGATGGCCGCGGACCCGATACATGTTGATCAATTGGTTGACCTTGGCCTGCTTCTCGAGCAGGGATGTTTCACGGTCGACCGGGTTGACGTCCCGGCGCCATTTGACCGCCTCATAGGGGACTTCCAGCGACTGGAAGACCTTGACGTAGAAATCGTCGCTGCCGAGCAGCAGGTCGTGGACTTTCCGCAGGAACATGCCGGACTCGGCGCCCTGGATGACCCGATGGTCGTAGGTGGATGAGATTGTGACGACTTTCGAAAGCCCGAGGTCGGCCAGAGTAGCCGGGTCTGCTGCCTCGAATCCGGTGGGGTAGGAGATCGAGCCGACGCCGACGATCAGACCCTGGCCCGGCATCAGTCTGGGCACGGACTGCATCGTGCCGATGGTCCCCGGATTGGTGAGGGTGACGGTTGTGCCGGCGAGGTCGTCGGGGCTGATCTCGTTGTTGCGGACCCGGCGGACGACGTCTTCGTAGCGTGTGGCAAATTCCCGGAAGTTGAGAGTGTCGGCCTCTTTGATGTTGGCCACCATGAGCGTGCGGGAACCGTCTGATCTGGCGATGTCGACAGCGATGCCGAGCGCCACGTGCTTGTTGCGAACCAGTATCGGCTCGCCTTCGGGACCGTGTTTGAACGAGTTGTTCATCACCGGGAAATCGTCGGCTATCGCTCGTATGGCCGCGTATCCGATCAGGTGTGTGAACGAGATCTTGTCGGCCATTTTCCGCCCTAGGTAGCCGTTGATTATTTTGCGGTTGATCTCCAGGAGCTTCGCTGGGATCTCGCGGAAGCTTGTTGCTGTGGGGACATTGAGCGACGCTTCCATGTTGGCCACGATTCGAGCCCCGCCCCCTCTGATGATGCTGGCGTTGCTGTTGTCGGGTGTGTCGGGGGCTGCGGTGGCGCGGCGCTGGGGTGTTG
>JAPPMP010000045.1 GCA_028819005.1 Acidimicrobiaceae bacterium | reverse complement strand
CCGCAGCCTGTCGGCGTCGCCGATGAACGATCCGCCCACCAGCATCGACGCCGCCGCCGACAGCGCCTTGGCCCCGGACCCGCGCCCCGACTCGGGCGGGCGCACCGCCTCGTCTATGAGCGCCTCCAACCCAAGGCGCTCCATCACCGTGCCCGCCAGCACAAGCCCCGCGTCGGCCACCAAAGACCCGTCGTCGAAACGAACCCCCAGCCCGTCGACACCGCCAGATATGCTGCTCACAACAAGTGCCTCCTCACATGGCCGGAATGACCGTTACTTCAAACAGCATTCTCCCATGTCAGGAGGCCTTTCCGGTGGACGCGCCAACCCAAACCCCCCCACAACACCGGTGGATCCAGGCTAAGCCAGTTCTGGAAGGTTCCCGTGTGCGCTGCGTTGCTGGTACTCGATCACGCGACGGCCCCACGCATCTGGAGCGGCGTCGGCGACACAACCGGGCAGCGTACCTGAACGAGGTGTCTGCTCGCCGCGTTCCAACGGCAGGTCCGGCAGGTACAGCGCCATGGCATCGGGGTTGTCGAGATAGCTGCGCCCGTACGTGAACTTGGTGACAGCGCCCCGGTCGTCCAACCGCCCGGCCACCACCGGCTCGACAGCCCCGGGCAGCCAAACCCACACGTACACCGTGCTCTCGTTGCGCCCTGGGCCAGAAGCCGTCAACCAGCCACGGCAGCAACGCCGTGCTCTCCGCCAGGTTTTGGCTGTCAGCGTTATGCGACCAGCCGAACCCGATGTCGGGATGGTTGCCTGGGGCAGCAAACCAATCACGATTATATGGCGCCCCGAGATTCCGGCCCGCCGGCCGCAGGGTTGGCACACCCCCTCTATACTGTTGTGAACCTAGTGTTCACCTCAAAACTAGGAGATCCCGATGAGTTACACGCCAGGCGACCCCAGCCAAATTGAAGTTATCTGCCCGACCCCGGAAGAGGTCGCCGCGGCCGTTCAAAAAGAACTGGACGATATCGGGTTGACCCGTGAACAGTTGGAAGCGCAAGCAATAGCAGGGAAATTCGACTCAGAAGCAGCCCGCGAAACCTGGTTTTGCCTGGACTGACGTTGCGCGACTCACTGCAACGGCAAGCGCAGCAGTTCGCAAACGACCTGACCGGTCTGCTTAACGCCACTGTCGCCAACGGTCCAACCATCAGCGCCGTGAAACTCAGCGACGGCAAGTATCGGATTGGTTGCGGCTTAACGCGCAGCAATTTAGTCCAGCCATCACCGATCAGTTTGACACTCACGAAGAAACCGCCGCTTCTGTATTTGCGCGCTGCGCACACCCTGACCTTGGACAATATCGACAACCAATGGCTCACCGTGGCAACCACCAGCTACG
Organism: Acidimicrobiaceae bacterium; assembly: GCA_028819005.1. GTDB lineage: Bacteria > Actinomycetota > Acidimicrobiia > Acidimicrobiales > Aldehydirespiratoraceae > VXYK01. The sequence goes on along the minus strand of JAPPMP010000045.1, from coordinate 61,027 downwards.
CGATCCAAACAAAACCCGGCAAAGGCCAAGGCACATTGTTCCGATACGACTACACCCATGACGTAGCCAACGTCTACCCGGAAGCACATTTCCACGTGAACGCACCGGTCGGTGAGGACTACAAGAAAGTGTTCGAAGCTCGTGGACGTGCCCGTGATCCGTTGTCCGCCCTGCATTTTCCGGTCGGCGGCACACAGCACGGTCCTGGCGGAACCCATTACCGCCCAATCTTGGAAGACATCATAGAAATGCTTGTGGTTGAGAAGTTGGTGGACGCTCATCCCAAGTGGCAAACGGCCGTAGCGCACGGTCGTGAGAAGTACTACGAAACGCAACTCAAAGCCGCTGTCCGCCGCAACCCGCACATCGCCACGCTTGTCTAACCACAGCGGGGTATCGGACCCCTCTGTGCCTGGGGGGTTAAAGGGGTGGTCCCAGTTTCTCCACCTTCGGAGGGGTGTTTCTCCATATTCGCTGAGTCTGGCGGCAACCACGATCAGAAGGATGATTCCTAGATTTCGGTTGGGTGACCTGCGAGTTCGTGCTCAGCAACGATCATGTTTGCGGGGGCGCCAACCCGAACCGTGTTCGTTCTGCGGCTGTTTTGATTGAGCACGAACCGGGTTGGCTTCCCAGCACCGCCACGAAGCCGCCGCGAGTTCGACATTTACATTGAAGCGCGCTCGGCAACCGCAGTCGCTTTACCAACCGAAGAACGCTCTGCGAACAACGCAACTGGCGGTGTCAGCTGACATGGGGGTCGGGAGCCTGATTTAGCACCGCGATTTGCTACATCCCATCCCGGTCGCTGTCGACCCATCCCTGTCGCTGTCGACATGTTGCTCTTCGTTTTCGGTGGCGGGTGTCAGGCCGTGTGAGGCAACCGCAACCACAACGGCATGTGGTCACTCACCGAATGTTCAGCGTTCTTCCAGAGAGTTTTGCGTTCTGCGTTGGTGAGATCTGTCCAGGGTTTTTCGTAGAGCGCTTCGCTGAACAGGGTCATGAAGTCAAAAACGCCGTAGTCGGGACCTTCGGGAGTTTCGGGCATCTGCTCGTTTTTGCCGTAGGTCGGCAACCGCGGGTCGTGCGCGAACAAGCCGATGTGGTCATAGGTCTGCGAGCGCCGGGCGTTGGTACGAAACACGCCATCGTGGTTTTTGTGCGCGTCAAGGAACGGGAAGTTGATGTGAGAACCGGCATCGGCAAGAGCTCCGTTGCGGTCTTTGATCTCCTTGTCGATACGAGGTCGGTCATTTTCAGGATCGTTAAAGTCCAGGTTCAGGTCCCCCATGAGTATCAGGTTGATCTTGTCGTTGTCGACGAGTCGGCTTTTGAGAAGTTCCAACAACGCCGTGAACTCCTGACGTCGGTGGTCGATGCGAGTGCCGAAGATGAGGTGGGCGTTGACCGCCATGAACTCGTACGGGTCCGCTCCTGGTATACGAAACTCGACGCCGTGCGGTTGACGGGTGAACGTCACGAAGAACTCCGGATCGAAATTCTTTGCGTTGCCGTTGCATTCATCCAACGCTTCGGTGAGTGCTTCGGCGTTGTCAACGAGAGTTTGCAACGTCTTGGTCCTGTCGTAGGTGAGGTCGCTGGCTATTTCCATGCGTTCCACGATCGGCCATCGGTAGAGAAAACCGAGGCGTTCCCGCAAACCGCGGTCGCCGGCGAACGCTCCCGTTTCGTCGGAGACAACCGCGGCGAAACCCTCATCGCGGCCGTCTACAGATGCCTTCAGTTTTTCGCGAAGGTGTCGCAACCCGTCAAGGTTCGACATGATTTCTTGAACCGCGAGCAGGTCGAACTGGGCGCATATTCTCGCCAGGAACGCCCAGTCGTCGTTTGTTCGGTTGGTTGGGTCACCGAGTTTGCGAATGTTGAACGAGCCGAGCAGCACCGAACCTTCGCGTCGTTGGGGGAAACCGTAACGTTCAGGGTCCTCGTCGAGCGTCTTGTTGATTTGCTTCCACTGGTCGGAGCTGAAATGGTCGGCCACGCCGCCTCCTGTAACTGAACTTCATGGTTGCCGGTCCGTCATCCTACGCAGTATCGGTTCACTGTTCGGTGTCATGCAGCGCTTCGATGGAGTTAGTTTTTGATGCGGAGACCGTGGTTCACGCACAGTTCGGTCGCCAAGGCCAGGCTGTCGCCGGTGCTGAGTTCGCTGTACGTTGTTGACTCGGTGAACGGTTCGCCGGCGGGGTTGGTCGTGCCATCTATCAGCGCGGTGTTAGAAACCTGCTGCTCAACGGTGGTCAACAGAACCCTCCACCGGTTGTTTGTGTGGGTTGCGGCGATCTCAACTTGTTGTGAGTTCCACACGAACCCTGCGGCCCGAAAAGTGGTATCGGGATGAGGATGAGGACGAGGGTTGCGCCCGTATCCGACGGTGTGGGGCAAACCATGGAAGAAGGTGACCCTCGAATTCGGGATAATTCGCAGCACCGTCAGCAAATCCAGTTACGGCTGCTGCTCATTGGCTTGGGTTGCCCACTCGAGTACCTGCTGCAGCGGTTGCAGCACCAACCCCGCGGACAGTGCCGTCAACAGTGCGAAACTGACTGTGGTGCCGACTGCAGCGAAACCTCCTGGTATCAACACCAACAGCAGCATCGCGCGTACCGCTCGTAAACATGGCTAGTACCATTGCTCGTTGTCAACTGACCTAGACTCCCGTACCGTCAATTTTTCATGTGCGTCGGGGCTTGGGAATACAGCAAGGACTTCGCCGGTGCCAGCAGCCGAAGGGGCAACAACCCCGTCAAACCCGAGCGTGTTCGCTGCGTCACCGATCTGTCGACATACTCCAACAGACTCGACAAATCGTTGAGAGAGCCCCACAGCCGCCATCGCACCTTCTGTGGTTAAATCAACCACAATGAGGCCTGTGACCGCTACTGTGTGGACTGTTCGCGGGAGAAACGATGCTGGGCCGGCGGCTTGACCCTCCACCATGCGAATGAACTCTGCGTGACAAGCAGACCACGGCTTGGCTAGGTACACCGTTTCGAGCCCTGGCGGATTCCAACGGCCCCCGGCCAGGCCCGCACCCCTACCGGATAATGCTTGTCGACCGGGTGCGGTGTGACGATAGAAATCGTCAGATATTTCCGAGGGTTCGAACTCGGCAAGGACGCGGTGTATGTCAGGATTGGCCATTCTTTGAGAACGTGATCGTTAAACAACGACACCATCTGCCAAAGCTTCGATCAGCGCCGCGACAGATTTGAAGTCGCCATTTTCGATCCTTGCCGCTGGTGTGTCGTCGTCAAGGAGACGGTTCGGAGACAAAATCCAGAGGTTCGCATGATCAGAGTCAAGCACCGCCGCTAATTCGTTAGCGATGTAAGCAAGTTCCAAAACACGTTGCCGAGCAACCCGGTTCGGTGCGGCTGCACCGTTGCGCCAGCGGCTCACTGAACGCTCGCTCGCGCCCGCAATCCGCCCGACATCGTAGTAGGTGAGGCGGGTCGCGTAAGAAATGGCGTTCAAGGTCTCCGCGAAGGCGGCGCTTTCAGGCATCTGGCAACTCCTTGCTCTATCGATCCAAGCATACTATGTCTTGCGTTCTGTCGTCCAGTATGTCACGCACTGTGCAGGCAATGTGGTCATGGTTCTGGTTTGGCCCGTCAGCGCGCATGTAGATACTTGCGTACCGCCAGGAGCGTACCCGGACAGTTTACGCCTCGAACACTTGCGCCCACTCGTCCCTGTGGGGGAGCCGCGAACCCTCCGCACCTTTAACGAGCCGAAAAAGCCCGACGGGCCAGAGGGGGCTGAATGAGAGAGTTCCGGGGGTTCGGCCGCAGGCCGGCACAGACCGTGTCGCCGACACGCCCATGCGAGATCTTCAACGAAAGCGAAGGATGGCCCGTGATGGGGCGTGCCGCGAGCGTCAGCCTGTGCCGGCTGCGTGTGTTCGCACAGCCCGCACGGTGTTCCTGTTGAGCCGGGTCCGCTCAAGCCCTGCGTGCATTTAAGACGACCCGGGTTGGTATTGGATCCCGTACCAGCGGTTCGGCGGTTTTTGAACGGTCAGTGTTGCGGCCCGGGAATCCCTGCTCATGGGACGTTTTCTTGTCGCCGGCCGGGGTTGTGGCCGTGCAGGTTGCTGTGCCCGCCGCCGCGGTTGTCTCGTCGGTTCCTGCGGGAGCTGTTCGACCGGCCCGTCCGATTGGGTGATTCGGGTCGTAGCGTAGAGTGTGCCGGCGGGTGGAGTTGGTTGCGGGGTGCCGCGGTCCGCTCACTGTATGAGACGCATGCCTGCCGTTTCTCCACAAGGTGCGGCGCGGGCATGTATAGTGAAGACAAGCTTTCAGGAGTCAGATAATGGACCAGCCAGAACCAAGTTCAGCGAGTCCGCCGCTGCTAGGGTTCGTCATCAGCGCGCCTGCCGCCTCTGCGCCTCGGGTCCCTCGCACCCGCCCGGCACTGGTCAACGTCGACATCTCAGCCGATATTCCCCCGGTGATTCGCACGGAGGAAGGGCTGCGTCAACTTCAAGACATGCTGGAGCGTCCGCCACGTGACACGCCGAAACTCGACAAACTGTTCCAACAACCGTCGCCGTTCATCGACGAGTGAGCTACAACCGACCGCGGTTGCTGGAACGCGACGACAGCGTAAAGCAGTTCGTTTGTCGTTCACAGGCGCAGACGAACTGGCTTCTGCATGCCGCCCATAACGCAGCCGCAGCCAACACATCCAAAGTGTTCGTCGTAACCGACAAGTCAGATGGCACAGTCGTCGCTTGCTGCGGATGGTGCATGACAGCGGTCCCCGTAGAGACAGTCACCGACAGATGGCGTGCCGGCACAGGACGTTATCCTCTGCTGCCGGCTGCGTTGTTGACACGGTTCCAACCCGCACCGTGTGCACTTTTGCGTTTGTTTGATCCGAAGAAGAGCTTCGTCGCGGTTGCTTCGTGACGGTCGTTTGCTCATGGTCCGAACGTACCGGACGTGTGTGGCGTTGGTTGGTCAGTGGCGTTGGTTGGTCAGGTGTCAGCCAACCGGTCGAGTACTCGTTTGCTCTCTTCCATCGTTTTACGAAGACGGGTCATGAACTCTTCGTCAGCTCGCCGGCTTTTTGTCTTTTCTCGCAGCCCTCGTTGGTCTTTGACTGTTGACATGGCCGGTACTGTGCGAAGCGCTCATCGTCCCGCAATCAATGTTCCTCCTGCGAGCGGGTCGCTTTCAGCGATCCTTCGCCGGGTTCGTACCGCCACAGCGTTGTGTCGGCTGCTGGTACCGTCGCGTTGTAGGGCAGTGCTGCGGCGTTGATGGCGTCGCATAGTGTTTCGATCAGCGCCGTGGCTTGGTCGTGCGATGTTGGTTCTGGGGTTTTTGCAACTATCCCGAGGCATCCGGTGACAGCACTCATGACGCTCCAGATGCCGTTGATTGTTCGTGTTGTTTTGTTCACGAGTCCCTCCTTGCGGAGTCACGCTGCCTCTTTCGAGGTTTTGTGTTCGCAGGGCTGTGCGATTGCCGGTTGAGTGTCCGGTCTTATGACCCTTCGATCAGCATGACTGATCCCTCCGCTTTCTAAGGCGGGGCCTGCACGGGGTCAACTCTCCCGTTTGACTGTTGTTGTGGGTGGTATCGGGCAAGGTTGGTCGCGGCGTTGTTGTCGCGGTCTTGGAATGTGCCGCAGTGAACGCAGCGCCATTCTCGGTTCCTGTCAGGTTCGCCTAGCTCGCCGCACGCCGAACAGGTTTTTGACGACGGGTAGAAGCGGTCGGCAAGCACCAGAGACGCGTTGTGCCAGCCGGTCTTGTAGATCATCTGGCGTTTGAACTCGCCTAACGGCGCGTCTCGCATGTGCTTGGCTCGCCTTTGCGCATCCCTGCGACGTCCAGGTCTTCAATCACTGTCTCGCCGTGGGTTTTGGCGAGACGGGTGGTGAGCTTGTGAACAGCGTCGCGTCGAATGTCGGCGGTGCGGTCGTTCGGGTTGTGACTGTGCCGGGATGCGCAGTGCTGGCTGGTTGGTTCCGCCCGGTCCCGCATCGCACTCCGCCGGCGGGGTGTCGTTCTGTTGTTGCGGTTGAGAAAAAGTTAAGGTTTTGGGGAAAACCGCCTCCCGTTTAACTTTTGTCGACCGAAAAGGCAAACGGTCGGATCCTCGCCCGCCGCGAACCAGGGTCAGTGTCGGTGGGTTGTTGGTTCGGTCCGGTCGGCCGTGCTGTTGTGGGTGGTGTCGGGATGTGTTTTGTGGTGAGGTCGTTGCTGGGGTGGGCCAGTGTCGAGCCGTTGACTTTGTTTCGTGACGGGGATGACGGGACGGTTGTGGGAGGTCCGGCAGCGTCGGGCGGTTCAGATGATTCGGCCGCTCGACGGTCAAGAGTTCTTGTTGGCGTCCGTGCTCGGGAGAGGATTTGAACGGCCGTTGCTGGATTGCGCTCGTGTCGGGTTACGTGTTGTGTGCGGCGTGACCGGCGCTGATTGTCAGGGTTGTGACCGTCCACAGTATTGTGTTCATGTCAGCGGGCAGGTCGTTCGTTTCGGGTGTTGCCGAGCGTATTCCTGCGGCGTGGCATGCACGGCTGACGAACTCCGCGAGCTGAGCGCGGGTTGGGGTGGTGTTGACCCGCCCGCGTATTTCTAGCTTGCCGCTGCGCATTTGGCTCCGTATTTGCGCCTCGTCAAGTTCGTTCCATTTGTTGTAGACGTAGCTGGCGATGTCGCAGTGCGTCTTTGCGTGTTCGTCGCTGGTCAGCGGACGGCTGGTACCGTATTCCATGTAGGTTAGCTCCCCGGCGATTGTTGTTTCGTGCGGGTGCTCGTTGTCGGGTTCCTGTTCGAGTGGTGTGCTTTCGACCTGTCGGAGGGTGTTCGTGTCGTGCGGGTTGTTCCGGTCGTTTTCGGGTTGTTCGATGAGGTCAGGGTGTTTCAGGAGAGTTGGTTCGTGCGGTGCCATGTTCGGGAACAGTGCCGCGAGTGGTTTGGTTCTGCAATCTGTTGACGACGTTCGGACGTTCCGGTATCGAGTCTTTGGGCAGCGGCAACGGAGGGGCGTTTCGTGGGGCGGTTCCACGAGTCGAAAAGTTCCGTTTCGTTGGTTCGCGTTCTGGTTGCGGGGTCCGGTTCGGTCGGCCAGTGTTTTGGTTGCATGGCGCTGCCGGTGGGCGTGGCCGGTGCTTGCCGGTTCGGGGTGAGCTTCCCCCCTAATCGTGGAGAGGTTGGTTGTGGGGGTTGGGGGTGTTGGTTGTCTCGTGTTCTACTGGTGGGGCCATGCCGATGGCGGAGTGGAGCCGGTGGTGGTTGTGCCAGCCGCAGACCCATGTGGCGATCTCTTGGCGGGCTTGGGCTTTGCTGGCCCAACAGCGCCGGTCGATGAGTTCGTGTCAGAGGGCGGGGGAAGAACGACTCGGCCGGAGCGTTGTCCAGGGCGTTGCCGGTTCGCCCTGTGGATTGGGTGATGCCGAGCCGCTCGCAGGCTTTGGCGAAAGCTCCGGCGGTGTATTGAGCGGATTCAACCGGTCGTTGCAACACGGGGTTGTTGGAGGGAGTGTAGGTGCTGGTCGAGGGCTTCGGCTGGGGTCTTCCATCCGAGTGTCTTTCGGGGCCGGGAGTTCAAGGCGTGGGCGACAGCCTCGATCTCTTCGGCAGACCATCGCGACAGGTCCGTGCCCTTCGGGAAGTATTGGCGCTGAAGTCCCGCCTCAGCAGGTCTGTGGGGGCCGCATCGCCGGGGTTCTGGCCGGTCAGGCCCCTCTTGTTGGGTTTGGGGCGTGCGCACAGGCCCTGGCGGGCCATCGAGGCCTCCACCGTCTTGTTCGACGCCGCTATGCCGTCTCGGCGGAGCTGGGCTGTGACCCTGGGCGACCCGCAAGTCCCCTCAGAGCGGCCGAACACCCTGTTCACCTCGGCGTCGAGGACCCGCCGGCGCGACTGGGCCGGAGTCGGGGGCCGGTTGAGGTGCTTGCAAAACGCCGGCTCCGGGGCTTCCAGCGCCCTGCAGGCCACTGAGCGAGGCACACCGTGATCGGTCCTCTGGGCAGCGATGAACCCGGCCGTCTCGGCTGTCATCGCGTTGGGTCGTTCACCCAACCGGCCACGGATCGTTTGAGCACATCACGCTCCATCCGCAAAGCCGCGTTCTCCTTGCGCAACCGAACAAGCTCCGCCCGCTCATCAGAGCCCAGCCCGCCAGATCGCTCGGCGCGATCCCTTCGCACCCAGTTCCCCAGCGTGCCCTCGTTCACGCCCAGATCCCGGGCCACATGGGCCACCGGCCTGCCGGTCTCGTTCACGATCCGCACAGCCCCATCACCGAACTCCCGATCAAAATCTCTTCGCAGTCTGGACATAGCTCCTCCCTATAGAACACGTCTCCACAAAAAGGGGGGAACCTCACAGTGTCCACAGGGGACCTCCAGGTTCGGCAGCCATCAACAGCGCCGATTCCGGAGGAACCCCCACATTCAACCGCGGATACCCACCACCCCCACTCCCCCCTCATTTCCGAAGAGCCGGTAAACTTCACCGGCTAATTCAGGGAGTGAAAAATGGGCGACGAGAAGTGGACTGCTGAGGACATCGGTGATCAAACGGGGCGGGTGGCGATTGTGACCGGCGCCAACTCCGGGCTCGGGCTCGAAACGGCGCGAGTGCTGGCCGGTCGGGGCGCGTCGGTGGTGCTCGCAGTCCGAGACCTCGACAAGGGCGAGCAGGCGGTCGACGACATCCGATCCGACCATCCGAGCGCCCAGCTCGAACTGCAGCAGCTCGATCTGGCTTCGCTGGACTCCGTTCGCAGCGCTTCAGAGGAAATCCTCAGCCGCTTCGAGCGCCTCGATCTGCTGATCAACAACGCCGGGATCATGTACACGCCGCGGCAACAGACTGCGGACGGGTTCGAGATGCAGTTCGGCACGAATCACTTGGGCCACTTCGCTCTGACTGGCAGGTTGTTGGAGAGGCTCTTGGCTGTGGAGGGGTCGCGGGTTGTGACTGTCAGCAGCGTCGGCCACCGGATCCTCTCCCGCCTCGACTTCGGTGATCTTCAGGCCGAACGGCGCTATCGTCGAGTGCCCGCATACGGCCGCTCGAAACTGGCGAACCTGATGTTCACCTATGAACTACAACGTCGCCTCGTTGCGTCCGGGGCACAGACCGTTGCGCTGGCGGCTCACCCAGGTGGATCGAGCACCGAACTCGGACGCCACATTCCGGGAGCCCGGATCGCCGAACCGCTGCTTGGAGCGCTGGCGCAGAGCGCAGCCATGGGCGCCCTTCCAACGCTGAGAGCCGCCACGGATCCGGCGGCCGAAGGAGGCCAGTACTACGGTCCCGACGGGTTCATGGAGACTCGAGGCCACCCGGTGTTGGTCGCCTCCAGTGACCGGTCACACGACACAGGCGCACAACGACAACTCTGGCAAGCCTCAGAAGAACTGACCGCAGTCCGCTTCCCCGTTTGAGGGAACAGGTGACGGCGCGATCTCCGGTCCCGTCGCCGCCGCCGCGATGCGGCAGATTTCCATGGTGCCGATCACGTTGATCTGCACTGCGGTCAGGTAATCGTCCCAATCAAGGTCGGCAACAGAAACGCTGCCACCCCCATAGGTGGCGATGTTGACAACCACATCGATCCTTCCGAACTCCCTAATGGTCGCATCGACCGCGGCTCGGCCCAGGGACGGGTCGGCGATGTCGGCGACAACCGCCAAAGTCCGTCTGCCGGACGTCTCGGCGACCTCGGCGGCGAGTCGTTCGAGCGGCCCGGCCCGGCGAGCTGCGAGGGTCGCATCAGCACCCTCACCTGCCAGGGCCAAGGCCACCGAACGCCCGATGCCCTGACCGGCTCCAACGACCAGCGCTGCCGCGTTTTCCAACGCCAATTCGGTCACGATCGCAGCTACCAATCGAGACCGGTTTGGTGCATACTCCAAGATTCGGCGATGAGTCCCTCGGCGATCCTGTATTGCGCGAGCCAGGTGATCTTTAAGGTGCTGCCGATGGCAACGTTGACGCCTTCCAGGGCAAGGCGCGCAAAAACGTAGTCGTCAACCGCGGAGATCTGATCGAAATGGAGTTTGGCAGGGCGGATAGTCGCGGTCGATGAACTGACATGGCGGGCATAACGTTGCGGTGTTGTGTGCTCGGTGCCGTCACGGGTATGGCGCATAAACGGATCAGCCAACACCTCCCCGAGCCGGTCCAGGGATTGGTCGATCCAGATGTGGTTCCACAGAGTCTCGATCAAGGCTTCGTTCTCGCGGCTCATCGGTTCCTCCAGTCCGAGCGTAGGGCAATCACAGCGAAGGGGGTTTTGTCGGGGCGATCCGTTGTCGCCAGAGCATGCCGACGCCCATGGAGATGAGCACCAGAACGCCCATCAACGACATGATCGGGCGGATGCCATAAATGTCGGCCAGCTTGCCGAAGGGAAGCGAGGCGAGTCCGAATCCGGTGAAACTCAACATGATGAGGCTCTGGACCCTTCCGTGGTATTCGATGTCCGCGATGGTGAGCGCCAGTGAGTTGTTCAGCGCCTGGAACGCAGCGGAACCGCCGCCGACCAGCAACATCACGACCACCGCAGCCCAGTACTGCGGTACAACGGCGAATACGATGAGCGAGACGCCGAACACGACGGCTGCCTGGATCTGCAGCGATGGAAGCCGCGACTGCTTGGCGGCGGCCAACGCGACGCTGGCAATGACAGCGCCCAGCGCGCCTGAGGTCGTGAGCAGGCCGAGCGCCCAAGCATCGAGTTCGTAGACGCCCTCCACCAACCCGGGCAGAAACGTTATGTGAGGAAAGCCCAACATCACTATCAGCAACGACACCACGAGCAGTCTTGTCAACTCGCGATTCTGTCGGACGTAGGAGAGTCCGTCTGCGAGGTCGCCGAAAGCTGAGCGCCGAGACCTGTACTTCGGCACGCCGGAGGGAAGTCTCACGGTGGCGGCAACCGACAGGGCAGAGAGCGTCGCGCCCACGTAGTAGACGCCGCCGACGCCGATCACCGCGATCCCGATCAGTATCCCCCCTACGGCGGGCCCCAGGACTCGGGTCATCTGAACGCTGGCGTTGCTCAACAAGATGGCGTTGGTTAGCGATTCACGTTCCACGAGGTCTGCGGTCATCGCCAGTCGGGACGGCCCCAGCAGCGACATGCCCAGGCCTTGAACCGCACCCCCGGCCACGAGCATCCAGTATTGGATGGCGTCGGTGGAAATGGCGACCGCGATCCCCAGTGCAGCGGCGGTCATCGTCGACTGGGCGAACATGAGGATGGAGCGCTTGCCGATCCGATCTGCGAGCACGCCGCCGGCCGGGATTGCAAACAAGCTGGTGACGCCGAAGGCGAAAACCACCCCGCCCAACGCTGCGTTGCTGCCGGTCAGATCGTAAGCGAGCCAACCCCGAGCGATCTGTTGTGTCTGAGAGGCGAGGAAGATGAACATTCCACCCCACCACAACAACCGGTATTCAGGAATCTGAAGAGATGCGAACCGGGTTGTTTCCGCTTCTGCATCGGGCACCCCGGTTTCAGACATCGAGGCGACGGTATCGCTTCGGCGGGTCGCGCTACACATCACACAACAAGGTGCCGCGCCCCCGGTGGTGTTCGCAGCAGACGGCAACGCACGCCTTGTCGTGCGCCGTGCGACCTTCGACGACCTCACCCGCCTCGACCTCTGAGCCAACCTGATAGCCGGGTCCATTTGTTGCGGAGCCACGTCAAAGACTCGCTGAGAGTCCGTTGGATCGCCTGCTGCCGGCCCACGGGGGTTGAAGGTTGGGGAAACGCTTCGGCTGCGGTCGGCAATGGGTCGAGACCCGCGATGGCCGTCGGTTCAAAATCGACCGTGGGTGAGGGGTCGGCGCCGGCGCGGAGCTTCGCGGCGCGGGGCAGGGCGTCGGTGGAGGAGCCCAGCAGCGAGGCGACGCGTCGCGGATCGCCGGGGTCGGCAAGGGCCGCGGCCAGATCGTGAGCGAGTTCGCTTCCGCAACCGAGTTGCGTCAACGCCGACGCCGTCCACTCGGCGGTCGGATCGATCAGAATGCCGGTGGCGCATTCCGCAACGAGCAGCGCGACCCCGACGAAGTCGTCGCTTCGGTCGAGTGTGCCGTGGTTGCGAAGGCGTTGCGGTGTGCCCCGCAACCGGGCGCTTGAAGGAGCTCCCGCTGCGTCGAAGTCAGCGATCCAGAGGTCCCCGTCGGGAGCCATGACGATGTTCGCTGGCTTGATGTCGCCGTGGACGATGCCGCGTTCGTGTATCGCTCCAAGCGCGGCAGCAACCCGGGAGGCGATCGCACGGCATTCCGTCTCGCTCAGGCGGCCGCGCTCAGCCAGTACATCGGCGAGGCTGCCGTTGCCCGCGATCGTCTCCACGACTGCGGGGTCGGCGTTGGCCCCTTGCAAGGCGGCTGTCGGTGTTGGGACCACGCCGGGGCCCTGCACCAGCCGCAGGACCGTGCGTTCATGGCCGGCCCGGCCGACTGGAGCGACTTTTCGGTGAATAGATGACATTGAAATTCACAGAATAGCAAAAAATATGCTCAACTGCATGGCGCTCTCATTTGTCCGCGACGCCGCTCGCTGCAAATCACCGCTTGACGCAGGTGGGCGTCAGCTACGCTCGTCGCCCGTGAAACAGGTATCGATCGGTGTGCTCGGATGCGGCAATGTCGGACGCGCGTTCGCGTCCTTGTTGGACCAGCGGCGAGCCGCGATCCTGGCTCGCACGGGCGTCGAGCTTCGAGTCACGCGGATCGCGGTTCGTTCGCTCCGCAAAGACCGCGGACTCAATCTGGCGCCAGAGGTGTTCACCGATGACCCCATGTCGGTGGTCGAAGACCCCGACGTCGACATAATCGTTGAGCTGATCGGCGGGATCGACGTGCCGCTGGGCCTGCTGCGCCGAGCCATTGAACTCAACAAGCCGGTGGTCACCGGCAACAAGGCGCTGCTGGCAACCCACGGTGCGGAGTTGTTCGGGGCAGCGGACAGCGCAGGCGTTGATTTTCTGTTTGAAGCCGCCGTGGCCGGGGGAATCCCACTGATGCGACCGCTGAGGGAGTCGCTCGCGGGTGAGCCTGTTCGTCGGGTGATGGGGATCATCAACGGCACCACCAACTACATCCTGACCAGAATGAGCGAAGCGGGCATCGACTATCCGGAGGCGCTGCTTGAAGCCCAGGAACTCGGCTATGCGGAGGCCGACCCCACCGCTGATGTGGAGGGACACGACGCGGGCGCCAAAGCCGCGATCATCGCCTCGATCGTCTTCGGCGCGGTGGTGCAGTCGAGCGACGTGTTCCACGAAGGAATATCCAACATCACCACCGAGGACGTCTCCGTGGCAGATCGGTTGGGATTTGCCGTCAAGGCGATCGCGGTCGTCGAGGCGCTCGGAGATCACGCGGCCAACGATCCGGAAATCGCCATCCGGGTTCACCCGGCGTTTGTGGCCAAGTCCCACCCGCTGGCCGCGGTGCGCGACAGCTTCAACGCCGTCTTCATAGAGGGCGAGGCGGTCGGCGACCTGATGTTCTACGGACGCGGCGCCGGCGGTCGTCCCACCGCGAGCGCGGTTCTCGGCGATGTCGTGGACGCGGCCACCAACATGGTTCACGGTACCCCGGGCCGAATCGGGGCACTGGCGCCTGCGCGGATCCGACCGATGGACGACTTGCGCTCAGCGTTCTATATGAGCCTCGCGGTGACCGACCGTCCGGGGGTGCTCGCCCAAGTTGCCGACGTGTTCGGCCGCCACGGCGTGTCGATCCAATCGATGGAGCAGCAGGCAGTCGGCGGGCAGCGCCTCGGAGACCGCGCCCGTTTGATATTCATCACCCACGAGTCTCGTGAGTCGGCTGTGAAAGCCACAATGGCCGAACTCAGGCATCTGGACGTGGTTGTGGACGTCCACCGCGCAATCCGGGTGATCGGTGGTGAGGTCTGACCATGGCCGTGGTTTACGGCAGCTCACGAGGTCGAGGGCCGGAACTCGGTTTTGCTGACGTTCTGCTGACCGGGTTGGCGCCCGACGGCGGGCTGTTCCTGCCCACCACGTGGCCGTCGCTGCCGGAGAGCGCGGCTTCGTTGCCGACGTCCTATGTGCCGTCGTCGTATGTGGACGTGGCGACCGGAGTGATCGAGCCGTTCGTCGCGGGGGCAGTTGAGCGCGAACAACTCCAGGCGATTCTGGTCGATGCGTACGACACTTTCGACCATCCCGATGTGTGCCCCCTGGTTCAGGTCGATGAGGGCCACCACCTGATGGAACTGTTCCACGGGCCGACGCTCGCGTTCAAAGACGTCGCCCTGCAGGTCGTGGGACGGCTGTTCGACCACGAACTCGAACGCCGTCAGCAGCGGGCGATGATCGTGGGAGCCACCTCCGGCGACACCGGCTCGGCCGCGATGGAAGCCGTGCGGGGCAGCGAACATGTCGACATCGTGGTGCTGTTCCCGCATGGTCGCACCACCGAAGTTCAGCGTCGCCAGATGACCACCTTGAGCGATCCCAACGTGCATGCGATTGCCATCGAGGGAACGTTCGATGATTGCCAGGATCTGGTCAAGGCGATGTTCAGCGATGAGCCGTTCCGCTTGCGCCACAGTCTGGCCGCGGTCAACTCGATCAACTGGGCTCGGGTCATGGTGCAGATCGTTTATTTCGTGTGGGCTGTCGAGCAACTCGACCGCGGCCGACAGGCGACCACTTTCTGTGTCCCCACAGGCAACTTCGGAAATGTCTTCTCAGGGCATGTCGCGGCTCGCATGGGGCTGAACGTAAATCGCTTCCTCGTTGCATCGAACCGCAACGACGTCCTCTCGCGCCTGATAGAAACGGGTGAGATGCGCGCCGAAGAGGTGGTTCCGACGCTGTCGCCGAGCATGGACATTCAGATCTCCTCGAACCTCGAGCGTCTGCTGTATGAACTGCTCGACGGGAACGGACCGGCCACCGCCGAGCTGATAGCCGGATTCCGAGACCATGGCCGGGCTGCGCTGACCGAGGTGCAGCATCAGCGCTTGACCGACGAGTTTGCCGGTGACCGGATCGACGACTCGGAGACGCTTGCGATTATCAGCGAGGTCTACGAGACCCACGGCATGCTGATCGATCCCCACACCGCGGTGGGCGTTGGCGTCGCTCAGCGCCACCGTCAACCCGGCGAGCAGATCGTCTCTTTGGCTACGGCGCACCCGGCGAAGTTCCCCGACGCGGTTGAGCAGGCGACAGGTGTTCGGCCCGAATTGCCGGCACGTCTAGCCGACATCTTCGATCGACGCGAAGATTACGCGGTGCTTCCCAACGATCTTGCGACTGTCGAGGCCTTCGTTGACGGGCTCAGTGTTGACGGGCTCAGTGTGGACGGGCTCAGTGTGGACGGGCTCAGCTGATGCGCGTTCGAGTGCCGGGTTCCTCGGCCAATCTCGGCCCTGGGTTCGATGTGCTGGCTTTGGCGGTCGATCGTTACTACGAGCTCTCCGACGAGCCCCTTGACGGTTTCGAGATGGTCGGCCCCGACGATCTTGTGTGGACCGCGTTGAAGCGAACCGGGGCCTCCTTCGACCGGCTGTGGTCCCGCAGCGAACTTCCCATCGGGAGAGGCATGGGTTCGAGCGCGGCTGCCTGCGTCGGAGCGGCGTATCTGGGCTTTCGCAACGACGGCTTGGACCACCTGCGAGCGCGCGAAGCAGCGTTCACGGTGGCAGACGAGATCGAAGGCCATCCCGACAACGCCGCCGCTTCGGCTTATGGGGGGCTGAACCTCGCGGTGGGCGGCGGGATCCACACCGACGTTCCGTGTCTGCAGCCGGGCCAGTTCTACATGTGGATTCCCGCGAGCGTGTCTTTCACAGCGTCGGCTCGGGCAGTGCTTCCAGAAGCTCTCGACATCGTCGATGTGGTCGCTCACGCTGCATCATGTGCCGCTGTCTATGCCGGGTTGTTGAACGGATCATGGCCTCTCATCGCGGGCGCCAACGGCGACCAGATCCATGAGACTGCCCGGTTGAGCACCTTGCCCGACAGCGCTGAAGTGGTCAGTTCGCTGAGGGCCGCAGGGCACGCAGCCTGGCTGAGCGGGTCCGGCCCGAGCGTGGGGGTGCTCATCGAATCCGGTGGTGAGAGCCTGCGTCCTGAACCTCGGGGTGACTGGGTGCCGCTGGGCGTCGACGCCGACGGCTGCGTCGAAGTTCCATAAGGGCGTGCGCGGATTGAAATGGTCGTTGCGCTGATACCTGTTGTTCTCCGCTCCTGTTCGCTGCGCTCCACCCCCTGCTCCTGTTCGCTGCGCTCACCGGGCCGCTCGGGCCGCGGGCGGGGTCTGGTTGCGGCTGGTCTGGTTGCGACTGGCAACGTGCGCCTCTAGCCTGTTGTTCGCTGCCCCGGTTGCCGACGGCGAGTCGTGTTTCGTACGACCCCGGCCGCCACATGCCGGATGCAGCGACACTCACGATCATGAGGAGACGAATCCGTGGAAACCGCGGAGATGCGCCGGTCGACCCTTCAACGCAAAGACCGCGAAGAACTCACCGAAATCGCCAGCACACTCGGCAAGAAGCCGCCGAACCGGGCTCGCAAGGGCGAGATCATCGACCTGATACTCGAGTTGGTGAACGGGACCGACGACAACCCGGCCGAATCCGGCGCCGCAGCAACCGAGTCCATCGCGCACACCGAGGAGGCCGCTGGTGCGGTCGCCGGCCCAGGCAATGACGACAAGACCGCCGCAACCGACGGTGAAGAGGCCTCGCAAACAGCCGCCCCCGAATCAAGAGCCGCGGACGACGTAGACCCTGCTGCCCAAGCGGCGGCACAGGAGGCCGACCCCGGCAACCGGCGCCGGCGCCGTCGGGGCCGGGAGCGGGAGAACAACAAGGACACGAGCGAGCCGTACAACGGCGATGTTGTCCCGGTCGCGGGCTATCTCGAGCTGCGTCCGGAGGGCTACGGGTTCCTGAGAGTCGACGGGGCGTTGCCATCCAAGGACGACGCTTATGTGCCGGTGAAAATGGTCCGGCAGTACAACCTTGACAAAGGCGTCCATCTCGCCGGCACGTCGCGCCCCGCGGGCCGCAACGAGAAGAACCCTGCGATGGTGGAGCTTCTAGCGGTCAACGGCGGCCCTCCGGAAGCGGCGACGGAGCGCGTGTCCTTCGACGAGCAGGTGCCGGTCTTCCCGGACGAGCGCCTGATTCTGGCAGGAACTCAGGAGCCTGAAGACCCCACGGCGCAGATTGTCGATTTGTTCACTCCGCTGGGCAAGGGTCAGAGGGCGCTGGTCGCCTCGCCTCCGAGAGCCGGCAAGACGACGGTGCTCAAGCACTTGATCCGCTCTATTGAAGTCAACCACGCCGATGTGGAGTTGCTTGTCCTGCTGGTTGACGAGCGTCCCGAGGACATTACCGACATGACGCGCTGGGTGCAGCGCGGTGAAGTTGTCGGGTCGCCGTTCGATCAACCCAACGATGAACAGATCACGATCGCGGAGATGACGATTGAGCGGGCCAAACGCATGGTTGAAGACGGTTCTGACGTCTGTTTGGTCGTCGACGGCATCACCCGATTGGCTCGTGCTTACATTCTCGAATCCCCCCAGGGGGGCCGTTCTGCGTCGGGCAGCATCGACCGATCGGTGATTCACGCATGCAAACGGTTCTTGGGCGCCGCTCGCAACATTGAAGGCGGGGGTTCTCTGACGGTCATCGCCACGGTCGTCGTCGACAGCGGCAGTTCGGTGGACGAGGCGATCTATGAGGAGTTGGCCAACACTGCGAATCTGGAGCTGCGGCTTTCACGGGATCTGGCTGTGCGGCGGATCTTCCCGGCTGTCGATATCGGCGGATCGGGCACCCACAACGAGGAGATCCTCCTGTCCGCGGCAGAACTCGAGGAGTCTCGTTCGTTGCGGCGGCGCATGATGGCGCTCGCTTCGGCTGATGACGCCGCCCCCGGCGACGATGTGTCGGCGCTGTTGAACGAGCTTTCGGAGTCATAGCAAGTTTCTCCGTTGACGCGGCCAAGTCCTGGTCGCGTAGGGTTGTTGGCGGGTATCGGAGTCGTAGACTCGTGGGGCTATGAAATCCGACATCCACCCCGAGTACCGCCCCGTCGTATTCCAGGACACTTCGGCGGGCACGTCGTTTCTCACGCGGTCCACAATCGAGACCAAAGAGTCGATCGTCTGGGAGGACGGCAACGAGTATCCCCTCGCGAAGGTGGAGATCTCCAGCGAGAGCCACCCCTTCTATACGGGCCAGATGAAGATCGTCGATACGGCAGGCCGTGTGGAGCGCTTCGAAAAGCGCTACGGAAGACGCAAGAAGCTCGACTCCTGAGGTTGGCGCTGTCGTGACATGCCAATAGATTGTGCATCAATTCACGAGCGGGCGCCGTCGGCCCAACTCAAAGAGGTTCTTACCGTGGACGAACGGGAGCAACGCGAGATGCGCAAGGGCGCGGGCGATGCCTTTGCTGCTGCCTTCGAACTGATTGCCACGCCTGCTTTGTTCGGCCTGCTCGGCTGGTTCATTGACTCCCGTCTCGGTTTGTTTCCCGTGTTCACGCTGGTTCTCGCCGGCATCGTGCTCGCCTACGAGACACAGAAGTTGTGCGTCTCCTATCGCCGGTCGCTTGATGAGGCGTTGGAACAGCGCCGCGCCGCCTACGGGCAGGGTCCGGTATGAGCACTTTCGGCATGAAGGCAAAAGCGCAAGATCGCATGACCCCGTTTCCGCAGGAGGTATCCGCCAGTGCCCCTGAGCGCGAAATTGCCCGCGACTTGGCGCTGCGCACGCTGCTGATCGCCCCGGTGATGCTCGCCGTCGGCGTGATCTTCTGGGGATGGGCAGGACTTTGGTCGTCCGGCTATGGCCTGGCCATTGTGGCGGTCAACTTCCTGGTCGGCGCTGCCATCATCGGTTGGTCAGCCAAGATAAGCCCCGCCGTGATGTTCGGCGCGGTGATGTTCGGATTCATCGCCCGCCTCGGCGTCATCACCGCCGCGGTCCTGCCGATTCGCAACGCGGAGTGGTTCGAGGTGGCACCGTTCGCCATCAGCCTGCTGGTCGCTCACATCGGGCTGCTGGTTTGGGAGACCCGCCATGTTGCCGCATCGCTGGCCTTCCCAGGTCTGAAACCGGGCGCGGCGCTCCTGTCGCCGCGCGACTGTTCAATCGACTCAACCGCGGAGCGCTCAGTATGAATCTTCTCGCTTTGGAGTTTCCGCCCGTAAACCACTTGTTCGATTGGCCGTCAATCTGGTTTGAGGGGACGTTGCTCGCGATCAACAAAACGGTTCTGATCTATTTTGGATCGGTGCTGGTGACGATGATGATCTTCGGCTTCGCCGGCAGGCAACGCGAGTCGCTGGTACCCGCGGGGATCCAGCATGTGGCCGAGTCCGGTGTGAACTTCATCGAAGATTCCGTGGTCATGCAGACGATCGGGCCGGACGGCAAGAAGTTCATGCCGTTCTTGACCACGATCTTCTTCTTCATCCTTTTTTCGAACATCACTGAAGTAATCCCGTTCATACAGTTCCCTGCGAACTCCCGAATGGCGATTCCCGTTACGCTGGCTGTGCTCGTTTGGTTGATCTACAACTTCGTGGGAGTACGCAGCCAGGGTCTGTTCGGCTACCTCAAGAACTCGCTGTTCCCGCCGGGTGTGCCGAAGGTGCTGTACCTGATCGTGACGCCCATCGAATTCATCTCGACGTTCGTGATGAAGCCCTTCTCGCTGGCGATCCGGCTCTGGGCCAACATGGTTGCAGGGCATTTGCTGCTGGTCACCTTCGCCGTCCTCTCTGCAGCCATGTGGGCTTCTGGTGGTGTCGGCTGGGGCGGTGCGCTGCTGCTTTCGTTCCCAATGCTCATCTTGATGACCGGATTCGAGATCCTCGTTTCGGTTCTTCAAGCCTTCATCTTCACGATCCTCACTGCCGTTTACATCGGCGGCTCAATGCACCCCGAGCACTGAGGACTCGGCGTCCGCCGTCCCATCAAACCCAACCCAATCTCAAAACAACAGGAGAAAGAAAGCAGTGTTGAATCTACTAGCGCAATCCGCAACCGAAGCCGGCGAGTTCCTCGAGGGGCTCAAAGCGATTGGTGCCGGTCTCGGTTACGGCCTCGCCGCCATCGGGCCGGGCATCGGTATCGGCACCGTGGTCGGAAATGCCATCTCCTCGATGGCACGTCAGCCCGAGTCTGCCGGGATGGTG
The DNA here is from genome assembly GCA_028819005.1 of Acidimicrobiaceae bacterium. GTDB lineage: Bacteria > Actinomycetota > Acidimicrobiia > Acidimicrobiales > Aldehydirespiratoraceae > VXYK01. Next base: position 40,818 of record JAPPMP010000045.1, on the reverse strand, counting down.
CGCACCACGATGTTCCTCGGAATTGCGTTCACCGAGGCCCTTGCCCTTATCGGCTTCGTAGTCTTCATCCTTCTGCTGCCCTGATCGCGGCAGACGAGCGAAGGCAGCACTCCACCCAAGAGGTTTAACTATGACAACAACTATTCGGCGTGCAGCCGGAACACTCGGACTGGTCGGTGTGCTCGTGCTGCTCGGCGCGGTTCCCGCCGGGGCGGCCGGTGAAACCATCGGCACCTGCGTGTTTGAAGAGATTCTCTATGCCGAGGAAGAGTTCGGCTCGCTTCATGTACTAGAGGAGGCCGAGCACAAGAAAGACCTCGTCAAGTTCGAGGAGGACTTGGAGAAGTGCGTTGAGGCTCCCAGCCCCATCTTTCCCGAATGGGATGAGGTCATCTGGGGTGGCGCCGCGTTCCTGATCCTCTTCGGGTTCATGTGGTGGAAGGGCTTCCCCGCCGTGCAGCGGGCTATGCAGGCCCGTTCCGACAAGATCGCCGCGGACCTCGACGCCGCAGAGCAGGCCAAGACAGAAGCGACGACTGTCCTTGCCGACCACGAGGCGCAACTCGCAGGGGCAAAGGCAGAGGCCGCGCAGATCGTTGAGGACGCTCGCGCGCAGGCTGACCTGGTCGCCGCGGAGATCCAAGCTCGTGCCAACGAGGAGGTTGCGCAGATGCGTGCCCGGGCCGCGGCCGACATCGAGTCGGCTCGTTCCCAGGCCGTCTCAGATCTGCGAGGCGTGGTCGCCGACATTGCTGTCGGCGCAGCTGAAAGGGTCATCAAATCCAACCTCGACGTCGACACGCAGCGCGCTCTCGTGGATGCCTACATCGACGAGGTGGCCGGCGGCAATGGCTGACGAACGGCTTGACGGTTATGCCGAGGCGCTCTTGGCGGTCGCTGCCGCTGAGGGCCAATCAACGGTGATCGAGGACGAACTGTTCCGCGTAGGTGAAGCGTTGCGTCAGAACGACGAACTGTTGACGGCGCTGTCGGACAGTCGGCTGCCGATCGAGAGGCGTCAGGGAGTCGTCGAGGACCTGCTCGGCGAAAAGGCGTCCGCTGTCACCACGGCGCTCGTATCGATGGTGGTCGGTACCGGGCATGGCGGCCGTCTGCCCGAGATCGTTGATGCGATGGTCGCTCGTGGAGCAGCCAACCGCGACCGCGTTCTGGCCAAGGTGCGGTCCGCTATCGAACTGACAGAAGACCAGAAGACCAGATTGGCTCAAGCCATCAAATCGTCCACCGGCGCTGATGTCGAAATCCGTGTGATCATCGACGAAAGCGTGCTCGGTGGTCTCGTCACCGAAATCGGCGACGATGTCATCGACGGCAGCGTGCGACGCCGACAGTCGCAGCTTCGCGAGAACTTCGGCTGACCAACACCTCGTTCATTCAACACAGCGTTCATTCAACCCAGCGTTCATTCAACACAGAGCTTTATCAACACAGAAGAAAAGATCAGGAAAATGTCAGATCTCACGGTCAACTCCACCCTAACCATCAACACCGATGACATTGCAGCCGCGATCCGCGGCAACCTCGATGATTTCGCGCCGAGCCTGGAGCAGACCACGGTCGGTCGAGTGTTGGAGGTCGGCGACGGAATCGCACGCGTGTCGGGTCTCCCCGGTGCGGCCGTCAACGAGATGCTGCGCTTCGAGAACGGACTCGTAGGTCTAGCCCTCAACCTCGACGAGGACTCCATCGGCGCGGTTGTGCTCGGTGACGTGGAAGGCATCGTCGAAGGCCAAGCAGTGGTGGCCACCGGCGACATTCTCTCGGTTCCCGTCGGTGACGGCCTGCTCGGACGGGTCATCAACCCGCTCGGCGAGCCGATCGACGGAGCCGGTCCGCTCAGCAATGTCGAGCCCCGGCGCATGGAGATCCAGGCGCCCGGCATCACCGGACGCAAACCCGTGCATGAGCCGATGCAGACGGGCATCAAATCGATCGATTCTCTGATCCCGATCGGGCGCGGGCAACGCGAGCTGATCATCGGCGACCGCAAGACCGGCAAGACCACCGTTGCCCTAGACACGATCCTCAATCAGAAGGGTCAGGGCGTGAAGTGCATCTACGTCGCGATCGGGCAGAAAGCGTCGACCGTCGCTCAGTCGGTGGCCACGCTCACCGAACTCGGGGCAATGGAGTACACCGTGGTGGTCAACGCCCCGGCCTCTGATCCAGCTCCGTTCAAGTTCTTGGCCCCTTACGGCGGATGTGCTATCGGCCAGCACTGGATGGAGAACGGCGAGCATGCCCTGATCGTCTACGACGATCTCTCCAAACAAGCCGAGGCTTACCGTCAGGTGTCGCTGCTGTTGCGCCGTCCTCCCGGACGCGAAGCGTTCCCTGGCGACGTGTTCTATCTGCACAGCCGTCTCCTGGAACGCGCGGCCAAGCTCTCCGATGAGCGAGGTGCAGGCTCGCTGACCGCGCTGCCGATCATCGAGACCAAGGCGGGCGACGTGTCGGCGTTCATTCCGACCAATGTGATCTCGATCACCGATGGTCAGATCTTCCTGCAGGACGATCTGTTCAAGTCCGGTATCCGTCCCGCCGTCGATGTGGGCATCTCGGTGTCCCGTGTCGGTTCGGCAGCGCAGGTCCCAGCGATGAAAGCCGCTACGGGCACCCTGAAGGGCGACTTGCAGCAGTTCCGCGAGCTCGAGGCTTTCGCAGCGTTCGGCTCGGACCTCGATGCGGTCTCGTCTGCTCAGCTCGAGCGCGGCTACCGCCTGACCGAGTTGCTCAAACAGGGGGTCAACTCGCCGTATCCCGTCGATGAGCAGGCTGTGTCGATCTACGCGGGCACCCGCGGCTACCTCGACTCCCTGGAGATCACCGACGTGACGCGTTTCGAGTCGGAACTGCTCGACTGGTTCCGGACCCGTCATCGCGAGGTGATGGCGAAGATTCGCAACGAGGGTGTGATCGACGACGTAGAGGCTTTTGAGGCTGCCATCTCCGCTTTCGCCGATCAGTTCATCGGTTCCACGGTCGATACCGCTGAGCCGGAAGCTCAAGCCCAAGGCGAGGCGCACATGGACTTGGTTGATTCCGAGACCACGCTGCCCGAAGAAGAGATTACCCGAGACGAGATCTGAGCAATGCCCGGTGGCAAGGAGCGCGAGCTTCGTCGACGCATCTCAAGCGTCCAATCGACGAAGAAGATCACGCGCGCCATGGAACTGATAGCCGCCACGCGTGTGGTCAAAGCAATGCAGCGCGCGGATGCCGCCCGTCCCTATGCCCGCCGGATCACCTCGGTCATCGAGAACCTGGCTGCCAGCGGCGCCGAGGTCGATCATCCGCTGCTGCGCGAGGTCACCGACGTCAAACGGGTCGGTTTCATCGTTATGGCCGGTGACCGGGGTCTCGCCGGGGCCTACAACACCAATCCGATCCGCGCCGCTGAGCGCCAGATCATGGGACACCAGAGCGAGGGCAAGGACTATTCGCTGTTCGCCGTCGGCAAGAAGGCGATCGCCTACTACAAGTTCCGCCACTATCGCGTTGACCATTCCTATATGGGTTTCACCGACAACCCCACGTACGAGGACGCCCGCCGGATCGCCGACGATGTAGCCGCTGCATTCGTTGCCGGCGAGATCGACCAAGTCGAGCTGATCTACACAGAGTTCGTCTCGATGGGAACTCAACGGGTTTCCGTACGCCGGTTCCTGCCTTTGGAGGACACCCAGGTGATGGCCGAAATCGGCAGCGGTTCCGCGGCGGCGATCTCCTCCTTTGAGTTCGAACCGTCGCCTGAGGCTGTGCTGGAGTCGTTGCTGCCCCGCTATGTGGAGGCGCGCCTGTACGGTGCGCTGCTTGACTGCGCGGCCTCTGAGCATGCCAACAGGCAGCGGGCCATGAAGTCCGCCACCGACAACGCCGAAGAGTTGATTACCAAATTGTCGCGGGAAATGAACGCAGCCCGCCAGGCTGCGATCACCACCGAAATCATGGAGATCGTCGGTGGGGCTGAAGCGCTGGGCGCGGAAGTCCCGATCGATGACTTCTTCGCAGCGTTCGCCGCCGCGGCTCCGGCCGTGCCCGGCGACAGCGATGCTGCAGCGGTGTTCGCCTCAACGGTCCCCGACTCCCTTTCCCATACCGAGACCTGAAAGCACCCCAGAAATGACTGTCACAGAAACTGAACGCAAATCCGGTCGCATCGTCGGCATCGCCGGCCCTGTGGTCGACGTCGAGTTCCCGCCCGGGGACCTGCCTGAGATCAACACTCAGCTCGAGTTCAACGTCGAGGTCGACGGCGAGACGGTCAACGTGCCCGCCGAAGTCGCCCAGCAGATCGGCGAGAGCCGGGTGCGGGCCATCGCCATGAAACCGACCGACGGCCTCACCCGTGGTGCGGAGGTGCGCAACACCGGCCACGGTGTGCAAGCACCGGTCGGCGACGACACTTTGGGCCACATCTGGAACGTGATGGGCGACTGCCTCGATGATCCGGGTCGTAGCACGGCCGAACGTTGGGACATCCACCGTCCGGCGCCGGCCTTCGACACCCTCGAGCCCTCGGCGAAGATGTTCGAGACCGGCGTGAAGGTGATCGACCTGCTCACCCCATACAAGGAGGGCGGCAAGATCGGCCTTTTCGGTGGTGCAGGGGTCGGCAAGACCGTGCTCATCACAGAGATGATCACCCGCGTGGCCTCCAACCACGGCGGTGTTTCGGTGTTTGCGGGCGTGGGGGAGCGCACTCGTGAAGGCACCGACCTCTTCATCGAGATGGGCGAGACCGTCATGGGCGACGGCGAGACCACGGTGTTGGACAAAGCGGCGTTGGTGTTCGGCCAGATGGATGAACCACCCGGTGTGCGTTTGCGCGTGGCCTTGGCGGGCGTGACGATGGCGGAGTATTTCCGTGACGTCCAGAACCAGGATGTGCTGCTGTTCATCGACAACATCTTCCGGTTCGTGCAGGCCGGTTCGGAGGTGTCGACGCTGCTGGGCCGCATGCCTTCAGCGGTCGGTTACCAGCCGACCCTGGCTGACGAGATGGGCGAGCTCCAAGAGCGCATCACCTCGACTCGGGGCAAGTCGATCACTTCGCTGCAGGCTGTGTACGTGCCTGCTGACGACTACACCGACCCGGCCCCGTTCACCTCGTTCACCCACTTCGACGGAACCACCGAGTTGAGCCGTGACATCGCCGCGCTGGGCATCTACCCGGCGGTGGATCCGCTTGCCTCCAGTTCCACGATTCTTGATCCTCTGGTTGTCGGTGATCGCCATTATCAGACAGCCCGTCGGGCCCAAGAGGTGCTGCAGCGGTACAAGGAACTCCAGGACATCATTGCCATCCTGGGTCTTGATGAGCTGTCCGAGGAGGACCGCATCACCGTCGACCGGGCACGCAAAGTTCAGCGGTTCCTGTCTCAGCCGATGTTCGTTGCCAAGGCGTTCACAGGTCAGGACGGCATCTTCACGCCTGTTTCCGAGACGATCGACTCCTTCGAGGCGCTTCTCAATGGCGACCTCGACGACCTTCCCGAACAGGCGTTTTACATGGTCGGCGGCGCCGAGGACGCGCAGCGCAAGGCCGCTGAGCTCCGGGCACAGACCTAGGGTCGAGGACCGGTCTGATGTTCAACGTCGAAGTCGTTAGTCCAGAGGCGGTTTCCTACACGGGCGAGGCCGACATGGTCATCGCCCGCACCGTTGACGGCGGCGACATCGCATTCCAGGCTGGGCATGTGCCATTCATCGGCAACCTGGCGGTTTGGTCCGTAGAGGTGATCAAACCCGACGGCACTCGTGACGTCTTCGCGGTGCATCGCGGCTTCGTGCAAGTACACGGGAATCAGGTCACGATCCTCTCCGACGTGTCCGAAGCGGCACAGGACATCGATGTGGCCCGCGCCCAGGCGGCCCTCGACAGCGCTGAAGCGGCACTCGTTGCCGGCGGCGACGACGCAGAGATCGCCGAAGCCGAGGCCGCCAAGGGCCGTGCCGAACTGCGCCTCAGGGTGGCCGCTAACGGTTGACTGTCGGCGCCAACTCGGATCGGCCGGGTTGTTGAAACTGACACGGCGGAATTTGACAACTCTCACAGATAAGGTTTGCGCGGAGCAGAGTCGAGCACGACGGGAAAGCCAACGGTTGACCGAAAGTCACGAGAGTCGTCGATCTTGGAGAGCCTTTCTCATGAAGTGGTCGCCCGCTGTCGGCGCGACGGTCGGAATAGGGGCGGTGTCCGCTTGGGAGGCGCGCGGCGAGAGTTGGATGAACCTCGTCGGGACAACATCTGCGACGATAGTTTTTGCTGGTTTGGTCTGTTTGCTCACGGTGACAGTCTTGAAGCGTCTATCCGCCGAGGGCGGCGTCAAGAAGGGTTGACGTCGTGGACCCGCCGGGTTGGTTGCCGGGCGTAGCCGGAGCTGCGCTTGTCGGTGCCGGCTTCACTGGTAGTCGACGGCTGAGAATTCGGCCAGCTTGTTGAGTTTGTGGTGCGCCTCGATTTTCCGCACCGTGCCGGACCGTGAGCGCATCACAAGTGACTCGGTGTGGCATCCGCTGCTGTCGAAGCGCACACCTTTGAGCAGGGCGCCGTCGGTGATCCCGGTGGCTGCGAAGAAACAGTTGTCGCTTCGTATCAGGTCGTCGGCGGTCAGTACACGTGTCACGTCGTAACCGGTTTCGCTGGCGATCTTTCGTTCACGTTCATTGCGGGGCCAGAGTCGCCCGAGTTGCTCTCCGCCCATGCACTTGAGGGCCGCAGCGGCGATCACGCCCTCGGGAGTTCCGCCTATGCCGATCAGTACGTCGGCGCCGGAGTCGGGCCAGGCGGTCGCTATTGCGCCGGCGACGTCGCCGTCGGGGATCAGGCGTATCCGCGCGCCGGCGGCCCGCACCTCGTTTATCATTTCGGCGTGACGGTCTCGGTCGAGGATCACCACGGTCAGGTCCCGCACCGACTCGCCTTTGGCCTCGGCAACAGCAGCCAGATTCTCGGCTATCGACTTGTCCATGCTGATGACCCCGGCAGCTTCGGGGCCGACGGCGATCTTCTCCATGTAGAAGCAGGGGCCGGGATTGAACATTGTTCCTCTGGGGGCCACGGCGATCACCGCGATGGCGTTGGGCCGGCCCAGCGAGGCGAGGGTTGTGCCGTCGATCGGGTCTACGGCGATGTCGGTGAGAGGCGGTGAGCCGTCGCCTATGGCTTCGCCGTTGTAGAGCATCGGGGCCTCATCCTTCTCGCCTTCGCCGATGACCACTATTCCGTCCATCTGCACCGAGCTGAGCACCGCCCGCATGGCGTCTACCGCGGCGCCGTCGGCCCCCTCTTTGTCGCCTCGACCCATCCAACGGGACGCTGCCATGGCTGCAGCTTCGGTGACCCGTACCAGTGGCAGTGCAAGGTTTCTGTCCGGCGCTACTTGTGTGCTCATACGCCCGACGGTAGCAGTTTTGCTTCCGCCGTCTCGCTATGGCGCAACTCGTGGCAACATGTCGGGCGTGGCCTTCCGATTCCGTTCCAAACAACAGGACCGCAAAGATGACAACGCAGTGGACGGTGACCCCGCTGAGTCCCCCGGAGATGCCGTCGATGACGGTTCGCTGGAGGACGACGAAGAGGGGGAATGGCTGGCGATAGAGCTTCACGAATGGGCCTCTGAGGCCCGCTCGATGTTGGCCCAGCTGCTGCTGGCCGACGGAGTGGTTCATTCCTGGCAGGGGACGACCTTGCTCGCCCATGAGTCGACCGAAACCGAAGTCGATGCGCTGATCGAGGAAGTTGAGAAGGCTGAGGCCCGCGAACTCGACCCTGAACGACCGCAGTTGGCCTTCGAGATGGACGGGTGGTCCCCCAGCCTGTTGGCCCAGCTGTCGGAGCGTCTTGGTTCCGCGGGTGTGCCACACGAATTCGATTCCGATGGTGACCTGATATGCCACGAGGACGACGAGGAACACGTCGAGTTGCTGATTGAGGATCTGCTCGCTCGGACGGCTGACTCGGGGTTGGAGGAACTCGATGGTCTCGAAGCCAACAATCTGCTGAGTGCCCTGTTCGAGGCGACCGACCGGCTGCGCCGCGACGTGCATGACTCCAAGGGCGTGCTCGGGGCGGTCACCCATGGACAGCGTCTGGCTGCGTCCGCCACACCGTTCGGGTTCTCGGCAACGGGCTGGAACTCCTTGCGCGAAACGGCTGATCAACTGGTCGACCTGATCGAGTCGGAGGACTCCTCAGACATCGAGATCTCCGAACTTGCGATCCGTTTGCGCGACACTCTGCAGCGGTTGGTCTAGGGGCCGAGCGGATTGATCCCGAATCGGCTGCGTTGGAGCGAGGCCGTGGCCCGAGCGGCCCGGTGAGCGAAGCGAGCCAAGAGCGGGAAACAAGGGATGCCGGAACATTGAGTTCTCAATCCGCACATGGTCTAGGAAGCGGGTTAGGTTGTGACCGATGCTGTTGGCTGAGTTGGAAGTGTGCCATTCCCGGCCTATCGCGCCGACTCGGCGGGTTGCGCTGGGGCGCACATTTCTGCCTTGCGATCCGGAGCCGGGGTTAGGCGGTCTGCTGCTCGGCGGAGTTGCGGCCCGTTTCGCCCAGGACATGGACCCTGACGACATCGCCGAATTGCTGGCGTTGATCTATGACCTGGATTCGGGCTGTCGGATCCCTCAACCACGTTTGCGGCACCGTTTCCAGGCTGATCGGGTCGGTTTGGCCCGGAGCTCGCATCGGCTCTACCGGGTCGACGACAGCGAGGGTGAACTGAGGCTGAGTTTCACCGCCGACAAGGGTGCGCCGTCTCAGCATGTTCTGGTCGCTGTTTATGCTGCTGGGGGTTTGCCTCCGCATCTCAGAGCGGGCGTGTTCGCGACGATTCGCCGGGCTTTGGCGTGGCGTGGCGAGATCAGCACTTCGTTCTTGGCGTATTTGGCCGGAGGGGTTTCGTCGTCGTTCTTGAGGTCTGCGGCGCGACAAGGCGCGATGAGCGACAATGTGGGCTGGGCAAGGCGTGTGCTCGGTCTTTCCGCTGTCGCTGACCGGCTCGACAGGGGCCAGATCCAGCAGGGTTACCGGGACGCCCTGTTGACCGTGCATCCCGACCACGGCGGTGAAGTCGACGGCGCCGCCGAGCGGATTGCTGACATTGCTGAGGCGCGTCGAATCTTGCTGGCCCAGAAATGACGGCGCCTTCAGCGCTTCTGTTGACTCATGGTGCCGGCGGCGACTCGTCGCATCGGCTGCTGGTCGCGCTGGAGGAACAACTGGACCTGCCGGTATGGCGCATGGACTTCCCCTACCGCAAACAGGGTCGCAGGTTCCCAGACCGCGCTCCGAAACTGATTGACGCTTTGCTGGCCGAGGTGGAGTCCGCGTCGGAGTCCCTTGGCGTGGATCCCGAGGCCATGGCGTTCGGCGGTCGCTCGATGGGCGGGCGGATCTGTTCAATGGCCATGGCGCAAGGGATGCTTGCGTCCGGCCTGGTGGCGTTGAGCTACCCGCTGCATCCCGTCGGCAAGCCCGATCGTCTTCGCGTCGAGCATTTTCCGGATCTGGTGGTGCCGACATTGTTCGTGAACGGCGACCGCGACCCTTTCGGAACGCCTGAGGAGGTAGCCGCCCACATCGGAGCGATCGCGGGGCCTGTCACGATGCACTGGCTGACGGGTGAGGGCCATGATCCCAAGCCGAAGTGCGATCCCGAAATCATCGCAGTCGTGGGTCAGTTCCTAGCTTCCCTCTAACTAGCCTCAATCTCATGTGGGAACGTGTCGAGCGCCTCCGACAAGAGCTTCGTGACGTTGAGATCCGTCTCGGTGATCCAGCAGTGCAAGCAGACGCGTCCCAACTGGCGGACCTGGGTCGACGCTTCAAGCAACTCGAGGAGATCGTCGCTGCGGGCCTGCGCTGGCGTGCTGCGACCGAGGACTTGCAGGTCGCCAATGAGATGCTGCGGGACGCGCAGGGCGCCGAACGCGAAGAGATGCGCGCAGAAGTCGCGGCACTCGAAGCGCTGGTGGCCGAAAGCCAGGAACAGCTCCGCGTGCTGATGCTGCCCCCCGACCCGAACGATGGGCGCAATGTCATCGTCGAGATCAGAGGGGCGGCCGGCGGTGATGAAGCGAATCTGTTCGCCCGTGACCTGCTCCTGATGTACGAGTCGTTCGCCAAGCGAATGAGCTGGCGCATGGAACTTCTGAGTTCGTCTCCCACCGGGCTCGGTGGACTCTCGGAGGTGACGGCGCTGCTCGCCGGCGACTCCGTGTGGACCCGGATGAAGCATGAGGCTGGCACCCATCGAGTGCAGCGCGTGCCGGTGACCGAGTCGCAGGGCAGGGTCCACACGTCGTCGGCCACGGTGATGGTGTTGCCCGAACCCGAAGAGGTCGAGGTCCACATCGACGACAACGACCTGCGCGTCGACACCTATCGGGCATCGGGCCATGGTGGTCAGTCGGTCAACACGATGGACTCCGCGGTGCGGATCGTGCATGAGCCGACGGGTTTGGTGGTCACCATGCAAGACGAGAAGAGCCAGCTCAAGAACAAGAACAAGGCGATGCGCGTGCTGCGTGCGCGTCTGGGGCAGTTGGAACAGGAACGGGCTGACGCCGAGGCTTCGAATCTGCGCAGGGGACAAGTTTCGATGGGCGACCGCTCTGAGAAGATCCGCACCTACAACTTCAAAGAGAACCGTCTGACCGATCATCGAATCGGGCTCACGGTCCACAAACTCGATCGGGTTCTGGCCGGAGAGTTGGACGACATCAGCGACGCCCTGGTGGCCGAGGAGCGCCAGCTCCAACTCCAAGACGATGGCTGAGTCCACCGCTGACACGGCGGACGTTGCGATGACTGTCGACGCGGCGGATTCTGCGTTGACTGTCGACGCGGCGGGCGTTGCGATGGCTGCTGGCGCGGCGGGCGTTGCGTTGACTGTCGGCACGGTCAGGTGGTCGGAGTTGTTCGCTGAAGCGGTCGCTCGTTTCAAGCGTGCCGGTATCGACACGGCACTAATCGATGCTCAGAGGGTGGTCGAGGAGATAACCGGAGTGCGTCCGTCGGGCGTGCACGGCGTTCTCAACGATCTCGTCACGACTGGGGCGATGGCGCGCTTCGACGAGATGGTGGCACGCCGCGAGCGCGGCGAACCGTTGCAATACGTGCTGGGCCGCTGGGGGTTCCGCACGCTTGATCTCATGGTCGATAAGCGGGTTCTCATTCCCCGTCCTGAGACGGAGGTTGTCGCCGGCCTCGCCATTAATGCTGTTGATGAGGTGCTCGGGACAAAGAGCCGCGCTGTCGGCGACGCCGGCGGTTCGGCGAAGGTTGCTGATCTCGGTACCGGATCAGGGGCGATCGCGCTGTCAATAGCCGTTGAATGCCCCGGCGCCCGGGTCTATGCCACCGATGTGTCAAAAGACGCCTTGGCGGTGGCTCGAGCGAACCTGGCGGGGATCGGCTCGGCGGCAAGGTCGGTCAGCCTGCACCACGGAGACTGGTTCGAGGCGTTGCCCGACGAGCTGCAAGGAACCCTTGATGTGGTGGTTTCGAACCCGCCGTACGTGTCGGAGAGCGAAGGGCTTCCCGCGGTGGTGGCGGACTGGGAGCCGCCTACGGCACTGTGGGCCGACTCCGAAGGGTTCGCCGACCTGCGCAGCATCGTGACGCAAGCGCCGCGGTGGTTGGCGCCTCGCGGCGTGGTCGTGCTCGAGATGTCGCCTCCCCAGACTTCCACCGTGCAGCGATGGTGCAGAGATCTCGGCTGGCAGGCGACGGTTCATCCAGACCTCAATGGGCGCCCCCGCGCCGTGGTGGCGCGCAGATGAGCGATCTTGACCGTGTCGTTGCGGCGCTGCGCGCAGGCCAGGTTGTGCTGCTTCCGACGGACACGGTCTACGGCTTGGCGGTGATGGCCACGAACAGTGAGGCTCTTGCTGCGGTGTTCGCGCTCAAGCGGCGTCCGATCGATACCTCGGTGGCGGTGCTCGTTGCCGATGCCGCTCAGGCTGCGCGCTATGTGGACCTCGGTCTCGCCGGGAACGCGTTGGCCGAGCGTTTCTGGCCGGGGGCGCTCACGATTGTTGCGAATCGTATTGACGACGGTGCGCTGGCCGCGGGAAACGGCTCGACGATCGGGGTTCGTTGCCCCGACGACGCGTTCGTCCGTTCCGTTGCCGCGCTCGTCGGACCGGTGGCTGCCAGCAGCGCGAACGTTCACGGCGAACCGACGCCTGAGTTGTGCGCTGACGCTGCTCGAATCTTCGACACGGTGGAGATCGCGGTCGACGGCGGCCCTCGGGAGGGCTCGGCGAGCACGGTGGTATCGATCGTCGATGGTGCTCCGGTGCTTTTGCGCGAGGGTCCCGTCTCCATTGCAGATATCACCGCGGCGGTGAACACAGGAACCTAAGCCGGCCCTTTGCTAAACTAGCCCTGTGCGTATCGCGGTCGGCTCAGATCATGCTGGGTTCGCGATGAAGGAGATGCTGGCTCAGCGTTTACGGCAACTGGGCCATGACGTAGTCGATTGCGGCACTTATTCGCCCGAGCGGGTCGACTATCCGGACTTCGGGGCGGCCGTCGGAAGGGCGGTTGCCGGCGGCGGCGCCGAGGGCGGCGTGTGTGTCTGCGGAAGCGGAATCGGCATCGGCATGGCCGCGAACAAGATCGCAGGTGTGCGTGCTGCGACAGTGTGGGATGCAACCTCGGCGCGCTTGGCCCGTGAACACAACAACGCCAACGTCATCTGCATCGGCGAGCGGCTCGTCGGCCCTGAGGTGGCCGACGCAGCGTTGCAGGCATGGCTCGACGCCGACTTCGAGGGCGGCCGCCATGTGGCGCGAGTGCAGAAGATCGACAACCTCGGCGGCAGTTCTGTCTGAGCGCCTGTTCGGGGACGCTACGATTTCGTTGTTCGGCAACCTTTGTAGAGTCCCGGACCTTGAACAAGCAAGGAGCACTTGAATGCCGTGGCCCCGCGTTGGCGATGATCCAGTCCTGGAGATGATTGTTCGAGAGGAGATCCGTCAGAACTCCACCCTTCAACTGATCGCCTCGGAAAACTTCGCATCTCCGGCGGTGATGGCCGCTACCGGGTCGGTTCTGACCAACAAGTACTCCGAGGGTTACCCCTACAAGCGCTACTACGGGGGCAACATGGTCATCGACGAGATCGAGGACGAGGCACGGCAGCGGGTGTGCGCCCTTTTCGGCGCTGATCACGCGAACGTGCAACCGCATGCGGGAGCGATCGCCAACATGGCTGTCTACCAGGCAGTACTTGAGCCTGGCGACACCGTGCTGGGCATGAGTCTCGATCACGGCGGGCATCTCACCCATGGTTCGCCGGTCAATTTCTCGGGCCGGCAGTACCGCTTCGTCTCCTATGGCGTGACGGCGAGCGACGAGCGCATCGACTTCGAGGACATGGCCGCCAAGGCCCACGCCGAAAACCCGAAGCTGATTGTTGCCGGGGCGACTGCTTACCCGCGCCTCATCGATCCGGTTCCTCTGCGCGAGATCGCCGACGAGGTCGGCGCGTTGCTGATGTTCGATGCAGCCCACATCGCCGGCTTGATCGCGGGTGGTGTTCATCCCAACCCTGTGGGATTTGCCGACATTGTGACCTTCACAACCCACAAGACGCTGCGCGGTCCCCGAGGCGGGTGCGTTCTCAGTTCCGAGCAGTACGGAGCGGCCATCGACAAGGCGATGTTCCCGGGCATCCAGGGCGGGCCGCTCGAGAACGCGATCGGAGCCAAGGCGATCGCCTTCGCGGAGGCGTCGACTCCAGAATTCAGAGACTATGCGGCCTCGATCATCGCCAATTCCGCGGCACTCGCGAAGGCGCTGGCGGGCCACGGGTTCAGGTTGGTGAGCGGCGGTACCGACAATCACCTCTTGCTGATCGATCTGCGGACCTTTGATCCTGACCTCACCGGCAAAGAAGCTCAGGCTGTGCTCGACGCTGCCGGCATCAGCCTCAACAAGAACACGATCCCCGACGACCCCCGCTCACCTTTCGTGACCTCGGGGATCAGGGTCGGCACGCCGGCGGTGTCGACTCAAGGCATGGGACCCGATGAGATGACGGCCATCGCCGAGCTCATCGCCAGAACGCTGCGCGGCCGTGACGATGCGAGCGTGGTCAACGCGGTCAGAGCCGACGTGGCGGAACTCTGTTCGAGGTTCCGCCCATACCCCGATCTCGGGGTATGAACCGCGAGTCGAGGTAGCAGGGGTGCCGGCGCCGTCGTTGTCGGCCTACCTGCTGGTTGCCGCTGTCGCGGCGGCGGTCACCTTTGCGGCCACACCTCTGGTGCGCCGCTTGTCAGTCCGTCTCGGAGCGGTCGCTGCGCCCGATGAACGCCACGTCCACACGGTCGCAACGCCACGCGGCGGCGGTGCGGCGATGCTCGTGGGCGTCGTGGGCGCGTTCTGTGTCGCTGCGCTCATGGACGACTTCTCCGACGTCATGTCTGCTCGCACGGAGATGCTGGGCGTGGTTGTCGCCGCGGCGGTGATTTGGAGCGTCGGGTTCGTCGATGATGTGCGCGAGATTTCCGCTCCGGCGAAGGTCGCTGGAATGGTGCTGGCCGGGGGTGTGCTGTCGATGACCGGGGTTTCGATCCTGGTGTTTCGGGTGCCGTTCTTTGATCTGTTGTTCCTCTCGGCGGACTGGTCTGCGTTGGTGACCGTTCTGTGGGTTCTGGGCATGGCGACCGCGGTCAATCTGATCGATGGGCTCGATGGGCTTGCGGGTGGAACGATTGCCATAGCCTCGGGGACTTTCCTGTTCTACGCGCTCCGCCTCAGCGATGCCGATGTGATCGGCCCGAACAATCCAGGGGCTCTGTGGGCTTGTATCACCCTGGGTGTGTGTGTCGGGTTTCTGCCTCACAACGTGCATCCGGCGAAGATCTTCATGGGCGACGGGGGAGCCCTTCTGTTGGGTCTGCTGATGGCGGTCTCGACGATGTCGGTTGGAGGCCGAACCACCCAGGAGTTCTCCGGTCAGGCGTTCTTCTTCTTCGCCCCGATCTTCATTCCGCTGGTCATCCTGGGCGTGCCGATCCTCGACACAGTCTTCGCCATTGTGCGCCGAGCGGCGCGTGGCGGAGCGGTTCATGCCGCGGACAAGGAGCACCTTCACCACCGGCTCATGCGGATCGGTCATGGCCATGGCCGTGCTGTGTTCATTCTGTGGATGTGGACAGCCCTGTTGTCGGCCTTTGTGCTTTATCCGACATACACCGGAAAGGGCGACGCGGTGGTGCCGATAGGCATCGCGGCGTTTGCGCTGGCTCTCTACACGGTGCTGCATCCGCGTTGGGGGCCCGGCGTCACCGAAGTCGACGAAACCGAACTGGAGGCCCTGAAGGCTTCTGGCAACGGCCGTCTCAAGTCCTCCCTTCGCCGCCGCTGACCACCGGACTCTTCAGGCTTCGCGGTTGCTTCATCGAGGTCGATAGACATCGCGGCGGCGGCCGACGCGGATCACGTGGATCAACAGGCGTGTGTCGATGACCTCGTACAAGATCCGGTAGTCGCCGACTCGTACCCGGTACACGGACTCCTCGCCTGAGAGGGCCGCGCAGTTCGGGGGTCGGGGCTCGTTGGCCAACAGGTCTATCGCAGCTTGAATCCGACGTTGTTCTTTGGGCGCCAACCCGGCGATCGACTTGATCGCTCGGCGGGCGATCTCAACGCTGTATCGGCTCACTCCAATCCCAGCGCAGCTTTGACCTCATCCCAGGGCACGTAGTCGTCGGCGTCCCGCGCAGCATCTAGTTCGCGACGGTCCTCGGCATCGTTCGCCTTGTCGATGAGCCGGTCGAAGTCATCGGAGCCCACGATCACCGCGACCCGGCGACCGCGCCGCGTCACCGAGACAGGCTCGCCGGAACGCCGAGACTCGTCGATCACCTCCGCCAGCCGGTTTCGCGCCTCGCTTACCGCCAACTCATTCATGTACGAATCGTACATATAGACACGAGCGGCTGCAACAGTCGTTGTGACTGAGTTGGTGAATCAGGCGTCTTCGGGGTTGATCTCTTCGAGTTCCAGTCCGGCGGTTTCGGGGAAGCGGGTGAGGATCAACGCGGCAACTATCAGTGGACCGGCGGTGAGAATGGCGAGAGCCGGTCCGACCGCCGACATGTGATCGGACACCTGGCCGACAAAGAACAGCCCGATGGCGCTGCCGAGCACTCCCACCGAGACGATGGCTCCGTTGCTCTGCCCGCGGCTGTAGGTGCCGAAGAGCTCTGGCCCGTATACGGCCAACGCCGGCACCGCAGCTCCGCCCAGCACACCTCCCAGCAAGGTGAGTGACCAGAGCGTGATCCCATGGGAGAAATAAGCGGCGCTGGTCAAGGCGGCGCCCAGCACGACCCCCAGAGCCCCGACCCGTCGGCGGCCGTGCCGTTCTGCCAGATAGCCGCCCAACAGGATCCCGATGCCGATCGGCGTGGCAGTCGTGACTGTGAACAAGGAGATGTCCGCCGCTGAGAATCCCCGCTCGTCTTTTAGGAAGTCGTTGCGGAAGCCGGTTGCCGGTGCCCAGTACATGGCCAGCAGGAACGCCGATGTCGCCAGCAGCGCGAAGCGATTTCGCCGACGAGTGCGCAACGGTTCGCCAAGCGGTGCTTGAGGCGCCGTCTCGGCGAAACGCCGGCTTTCGGGCAGCCGTCGCCCCAGGACTGCCACCACCGCTATGCCGAGGATCGCTGCGAGGTAGATCGCCCGCCAACCACGCACGCTGAGATCGGCCACGGGAAGAATCCACACGGCCATGCCGGAGCCGAGTCCGGCGCTGAGGGTCAGAACCGAAGCTGCCCAGGCGCGTGAGCGGTAGGGCATCTCCTCGACGGCCACGATGACAATCAGAATCCCGAGCGCGGTCGACAGGCCTCGAGCGGCGAGCTGAGAACCGCCCAGCACCCACAGATTCGGCGAGAGCCCTCCCAGCACAGTCAAGGCACAACTGGCGATCCCTGCACCGATCAACAGCGAGCGCCTCCCTCGTTTGTCGGCGAGGGCAGCCGTGACCAGCGCGATCAGAACACCGGCGCGGACCACGCCTAGAACCCAGCCCTGTGCTTGATTGCCATGGCCGAACTCGTCGACCGCGAAGGTGATTGTCTGAGTCAGAACCGTGCCGAGGTAACCGTCGACCACCTGTATTCCTGCCAGCAGACCGAGCACGGTCGCCGCCCGTCGGTCGAGACGATCCGGCGGCGCCCACCAGTAGCCGTATTTTTCCTTTCGGTTCTCGATTGCGCGGCGCACGGGAAAGTAGAACAACCAGGCCCACACCGGAACGGCCAGCTTGTATGAAGTCGTCTCGGTGACTTTGTAGTTGTCTTCGTCATTTGGTAGGGCATCCAGCGGTTTCGCGACCAATGGCTGGGCAACCAAGGTGCGCTGGTACTGGCGAAAGGGGCCCTGCTTGCAGTTCCAGCGGTCAGGGCCGTCAGCAGCTTCCTCCACGATGTCTGTACGGGGCTGTCGACGCTGCTGCAACTCGGCGCTGTCACATACCGAGGTTGTCGAGATGGTCGTCATAGTGGGCCGAATCGGGAGTCTACCGCTGTCCGCACAGACGATGTGGAGCGTCTATTCTTGGGATTGTGACAGTTCCCGACCAAGGTGGAGACGGGCAGCTTTCGGCCTCGGCGGTCCGGTTGCTTCGTCGGCCCCGACCCCGTTTTCGCGGCTGTCTGCATCGTTGGGCAGCGCTGGCTTCGATTCCGCTGGGGGTGACGCTGACGGTGTTCGCTCAGGGCACGCGCGCACAGCTCTCGATGCTGGCCTACTCGCTGGGGATCACGGCCATGCTCGGGGTGAGCGCGGTGGTTCACGGGCGGGACTGGTCGGCGCGAAGAGTGGAACTGCTTGTTCGCGTCGACCACTCGGTGATCTTCTTGATGTTCGGCACATGTGCCACACCGATTGCCCTGCTGGGTCTGGATCCGCCTGTGTCGATCTTTCTGATTGCGGTCGCCTGGACTGGAGCGCTGCTGGGAATCGCGGGCGTTTGGGTGCCGATGCATCCGCGGGCCGGAGTGATGAACGGCGCCTATCTGGGTTTCGGGTGGTCGATGGTTGTCTTCGCCCCCTGGCTCATCATGTCTTTGTCGATCCTGGAGTCGGTCTTGTTGTTCGGAGGGGGCGCTGCCTACACGCTGGGCGCGGTCGTGGTCGGCGCCCGCCGTCCGGATCCCTGGCCCGATACCTTCGGCTATCACGAAATATGGCATGTGCATGTCGTGGTTGCGGTCGCTTGTCACACCCTTTTGGTGATATCGCTCGCCTACTGACCGCTCTGCGAATACGCATATAGTCGCCGGATATGAAATTCGGAATCTTCTACGAGCATCAGTTGCCGCGACCGTGGGACGAGCGCAGTGAGGCCGAGCTGTTGCGCGACGCTCTTGAGCAGGTTGAGTTGGCCGACTCGCTCGGTTTCGAATATCTCTGGGAGGTGGAGCACCACTTCCTGGAGGAGTATTCGCACTCGTCGGCTCCCGAGTTGTTTCTTGCGGCGTGTTCGCAGCGCACCAGCCAGATCCGGCTCGGGCATGGCATTTGTCTCACGGCGCCGCAGTTCAACCATCCGGCGCGGGTGGCGGAGCGGATCGCAACGCTCGACCTCCTGTCCGGCGGACGGGTCGAGTTCGGCTCGGGCGAATCGTCCTCTGAGGCCGAACTCGGCGGTTTCGGCATTCCCTATGAACGCAAACGCGACGCCTGGCTCGAAGGTCTCGAGGTTTCGCTCCGCTGCCTGGCCGAGACGCCGTTCGGCGGCCATGAGGGCGAGTTCGTGTCGATGCCGGCTCGCAATGTCGTTCCCAAGCCCCTGCAGTCGCCCCACCCGCCGCTCTGGGTTGCCTGTTCGCGCCATGAGACCATCAAACTGGCGGCCCAGAAGGGCATAGGTGCGCTCACCTTCGCATTCATCGACCCCGAGGACGCCAAGGGTTGGGTCGACGACTACCGGCGGATCATGGCGACCGAGTGCGTGCCGGTCGGCAAGGCCGTGAATCCGAATCTTGCCTGCGTCACCCCGATGATGTGTCACCCCGACGAGTCGACGGCCATGCGCATGGGGCTCGAGGGAGGCAACTTCTTCGGCTACTCGTTGGCTCACTACTACCTGTTCGGGGAACATCAGCCCGGTGTGACCGACGTGTGGCAGGAGTTCCAGAACAAGCGCACCGAGCATGGGTATGACCCCGAGGCGGCCCTCGCTCAACAGGGAGCACTGGCAGCCAAAACGGCGGTAGGCGACCGTCAGGGACTTCGTGGGGCGGTCGGGACGCCCGAACAGATCCGCGAGTTCTGCCGCCGCTACGAGGAGGTGGGTGTGGATCAGTTGATATTCGTGATGCAGGCGGGCAAGAACCGCCACGAAGACATCATGGAGTCGCTGCACCGTTTCGGCACCGAGATCCTCCCGGAGTTCAAGGAGCGGGATTTGGCCAACGCTGATGCGTTGGCGGCTTCATGGGAGCCGATCATCGCTGCGGCTCTGGCCCGCAGGCCCCCTGCTCCGGAGCCGGTGGCCGACGACTATCGGATCAAGGCCATTCCCAAACAGATCGTGGACGCCGGCCTCGGCGGCACCTTCGGCGTCACCCAGGAGATGCTCGACGACGCGGCGCGGTCTCAAGCCCTCGGCGAGTCTCGCGGCCAAGGCGGGATTCTGGACTGACCCTCCCGGCCCACTCCACCGAAATCTGCGCGTTCAACTACATCTAGTGTGGCTAGACGCGCAGATTTCGGGCTGAACTCCGGGTTGCCTAGAACTCCATTGCGAAGGTCTCGGGCCAGGCGTCGCCTCTGAGCAGGGCGTCGGTGCCGCCATCGACGAAGATCACCGATCCGCAGGCGAAACGGGCCGCGGGTGAGAGGAGAAACACGATCCAGTCCGCCAACAGGTCAGCGGTGGCAGGATCCCCGGCGGGGACCGGGAAGCCATCCAGCAGGGGACCGTAATCGTCGTCGTCCTTGCCCATCTGGAGCAGGGGTGTTTGCACGGGCCCGGGAGCGATCACGTTGAGGGTGATCCCCTGACCGATCCAGTCGTCGCTTACCGCCGCTCGGCGGCACCAGCGTGAAACGGCGAGCTTGGATGCTCCGTAGGCGATCGCACCGTCGAAAGGCTGCGATGTGAGGTTCACGAGCCGGACCGCTTCGGGTTCATCGCCGTCGAGGTATGCCTCCACGAGTTCTGCGGGCAGGTTGGGCGAAGTTGTTGAAGAGTTCGAGCCGATCTGCACGACCTGGGCGCCGTTCGCTGCGGCGAGTGCGGGGCGCAGACCCTCGAGCAACGCCACAGACCCGAAATAGTTGACCCTGGCGATCAGCTCCCCGCGGACGGGTGGACCCAGACCGGCAGCGGTCACCAGACCATTGAGCACACCGTCGCAACGCTGCATGGTCTCGTCGACAGCGCTGGATCTGCCTTCGTCGGTGGAGAGGTCAGCGATGACTTCGGCGTCTCGCAAATCAATGCCGATCACGGTGTGGCCGGCGTTTTCGAGGGTTTTTCGGGTGGCCGCCCCCATGCCGGACGCTGACCCGCTTATCGCGTATGTGCTCACGGCGCACGATGATCGTTCAGTTGCGCCACACTAAGCAAATGGACAATGGAGAAACAGGCGCCGGGCCCTCCCACTCCGGCCCACCGCGGATGGATCCCTCATACCGCATTCAAAGGCTTGCTGCGGATGGTCGACGGCTGCTCGACGCTGCCTCCCGTGATCTGACCGCAAAGGTTCCGGCATGTCCCGATTGGGCCAACGAAGATCTGCTGTCGCACATGGGAGTCGTGTGGAGCGCGGTCGCAGCGCAGGTGCAGCAGCGGGCCCCGGCCCCGATTTCATGGAAAGACCTTCCCGATCAATCACCAGCCGAAGCGCTCGACCAGGTGGTCGCGGTGTTGAGCGAAGCTGATCCGGCGACGCCGCTTTGGACTTGGGGCGCCGACCAGACGGTCGGGTTCTTCATCAGGAGGGCTCATCTTGAGACGGCGATCCACCGTGTCGACGCAGAACAGGCCGTCGATGACCCGACGCCGGTTCCGGCGGCCGACGGCATAGACGGCGTCGACGAGCTCTTCACTGAGGTGCTGGCCCGGCGGGAGAGGGTGATGCCCTCAGGTTCACTGCATCTGCATCAGACCGACGGAGACGGAGAGTTCATGCTCCGAGCCGTCGACGGAGCGATCACTGTGACCCATGAACACGCCAAGGGAGACGCGGCGGTCCGCGCCAGCGGCGAGGAGCTCTTCCTGTGCGCCTGGGGCAGGCGGCCCCTCGACGGGCTTCAGATCTTCGGCGACGTCGAGGTTGCGGCCGAATGGATGGCCCTGTCGCCATGACCGATCCAGACACTGTCACCGGCGCCGGTGCTGGCAGCGAGGACGTTGTGATTGGCAACGACGCTTTCACCGGCAGCGATCTTGTCACCAGCAGCGATCTTGTCTCCGGCAGCGATATTGTGCCCCCCCCCAAACCGCGTCTGGGCGGCGGCGGAACGCTGGACCAGCTGATGCCCGTGGTCTTGTTTCTGGGCTTCTACAACCTGCTCAGCATTGAAGCGGCTGTTGTGGCCTCGACGCTGTGGTCGTTCAAGGCCGCTGTAAGCAGGCGCCGCCGAGGCCTCAACATCGGGCTGATGCTGCCGAGCGTGACCGCCTATCTGCTCGTGCGAAGTGCGGTCACGATTGCCGCTGAACGCGAGTTCGTCGATTTCGGGATCAGCACCGAGGCCGTGTACTTCGGGATCGGTTTCGCGACGAAGATCCTGATCGGTGTGGTGTTGGCTGTCACCATCCTCAGCGGTAGGTCCTTCATGGCGTGGATCGCGGAGAGGCTCCTGCGTTTGCCCGAAGGAATGGCCGAAGACCGGCGATTCGTCCGAACTATGGCGACGGCCACGTGGTTCATCGTCGCCTTCGAGATCCTCACCGCCATCTGGGACATCTACCTCTACAACAACGCCGGTATCAACCTGTTCGTGCTCACTCGTTTCGGCGTCAACTTCACCCTCGGGTTCATCGCCATCACCGGGGGTTTGATGTACATCGACCACAAACTCCAGCCGATCCCGGGTTATCCCGGTCTGACCGAGCTGCTGCAGCGGTCGTCGATCGTCCCCGACAAGTCGAAGACTTCAAGCGAATAAGGGGCTGCGCGGATAGGCGCCGGCCTGGGGAAACGCCGATTGGATCTGTCCGGCATGCAGGAGCCTGACCAGCGGTTTTCGCAGACACTGTACGGTGACTGCGCCCAATTTGCCCCCGGTGTCGTTGCCTGTCCGCTCGAGCCCTAAGCCAAAGGCCGAGCGGCCCTTGCACCCGGGCAGTCGCGGACCCTCAGGGCCTGTTTTCGGACCCTCAGGGGGCGAGGCTGTCGAGGGGGTCGGGTCCGAACTCTCGCAACAGCGTGCCGTAGTCGGCGCCCCGACGTAGGTTCTGTCCGCCGTCCACAGCGAATGCCTGCCCGGTGATCCATGAAGATTCCGGGCCGATCAAGAACCTCACCATGTCGGCTATCTCTGCGGGTCGACCGACACGACCCAGCGGAATCGCGGGCAGATAATTGTCGAGCAGCGCACCGCCGCTGGTGATCGGCGTCATCAGCTCCGTGGCGACGATCCCCGGCTGAACCGAGTTGATGCGGATGCCGAATCGGCCCATCTCATCGGCGCTGACCCTGCACAGATGGTCGAGAGCGGCTTTGGCGGCGCCGTAAGCCCCGAGGCAGCGCATCGAATCCTGGCCGGCGTGTGACGAACACCCGACGATTGATCCGCCGCCGCCCTGTCGGGCCATCTGCGTGCCGCCGGCTTTGAGGCACAGGAATGTGCCTATGTAGTTGAGTTCCATCGTGGAGCGGATGTCGTCCACGTCTGCCAACGCCAGAGGACCCATGCAGGTGGAACCGCCGGCGCAGGCGAACAGTCCGTCAAGCCGTCCGGTGACGTCGGCGGCGGCTGCCACGGCAGCGTTCACGTCGGCCTCCTGGGTCACGTCGGCGACTATGTGCTGCACCGTGACCCCATCCGCTGCGACCTCAGCGATGCGATCGATGGCGTCGAGCAGCCTCTGCTCGGTGCGTCCGCAGATGGTGACGTGAGCTCCGTCTGCGGCGAGCCTCGCCGCCGACGCCTCGCCGATACCGCTTCCACCGCCAGTGACTAGTGTCGCAAATCCTTCAATTGATCCCATGACGCGGCACCTTAGCGGTCCCGTGTCTTCGGAAACGAAACTACAGGCGCCTCACCAGGATCGGGGTCACCACCGCCCGATCCTGATTGCGGGAAGCTTCGAGGTCGATCTCGGCCTCAAGCACCCATTCGGAATAACCCTCGGGATCGCACAACGTCTGAGTCGCCCGGCCACGCGGCAGGTCGATCACGACCCAGCGACTGCTGCGCGCATCGGCGTCTATCCCGATGACGTCATGGGCCTGCCAGTACTCTTCGACGCCCTCGATCTCGGGGGTGAGGTGGCGTCGGGTCGCAAGCGCGGTGACTGTTCGGAACAATTCGTTGCGCACAAGCACGCTGAAAGCCCGCTGGTTGGCGGTGATGTCGACGTCGTCTGGCTGTGCCGGTTCCGTTTCGACCAGGTCCGGATTGCGGAGGCGTTCCCACTCATCGATGAGGCTTGAGTCGACCCGGCGGATCATGGCGCCGAGCCATTCGATCACGTCTTCGAGATCGTCGGTGAGGTGTGCTGAAGGCACCGTCTGGATCAGCGTCTTGTAGCAGTCCGTCAGGTAGCGCAGCAACTGCCCCTCGGACCGCTTGATCCCGTAGCGGGACACGAATTGGTTGAAGGTCTCCGCGAATTCGAGCATCTCGCGGGCCACGCCCTTGGGGCTGACCGTGTCACGTCCGACCCAGGGATGGTGACGGGCGAAGATCGCGAAAGCAGGCTCGATGAATTCCGCCTCGGGTTTGGGCCAAGTGACTTGCTCGAGGCGGTCCATGCGTTCCTCGTATTCGACGCCCGCGGCCTTCATCTCGCTCACCAGCGAGTCTTTCAGCTTGTCCTTCTGGGCCAACAGCACAACCGTCGGATCTTCGAGTATCGACTCCACCAGGCTGAGCACTTGCAGATGGTGGTCCGGCGCTTCCGGGTCGAGCGCCTCGGCTGCTTCAACCACGAACAGCGACAGCGGCTGGTTGAGGCGGAAGTCGTCTTGGAGATCGATGTTGATGCGGAGCGGGTCCAACTCCACGATCTCGGCCTCGAGAAGAGACCGGTAGACCGCGATGGCCCTGCGGATGTGGCGGCGCTGGGCGGCTCGGGGCTCATGGTTGTCGGTGAGCAGGCGTTTCATGGCAGCGCAGCCGTCGCCGGGGCGGCCGAGCACATTCAGCATCATGGCGTGGCTCACCGAGAAGCTCGACTTGAGCGTCTCGGGTGTGCCTCCGCTGAGACGGGTGAGGGTGTCACCGTCCCAATGGGCGTAGCCGCGCTCGGGCGGCTTCCTCTTGACGAGTTTCTTCTTCTTTCTGGGATCGGTCAGGGCCTTGGCTTCGGCCCGCTTGTTGTCGACGACATGTTCTGGGGCCTGCACGACGATGCTGCCCGCGGTATCGAACCCCCGGCGGCCCGCCCGTCCCGCGATCTGGTTGAACTCGCGCACCGACAGCACTCGAACCTTGCGACCGTCGTACTTGCACAGCTGGGTGAACAGCACCGTGCGAATGGGCACATTCACTCCGACTCCCAGCGTGTCCGTGCCACAGATCAGCTTGAGCAGGCCCTGCTGCGCGAGCTTCTCGATGAGCAGCCGGTACTTGGGCAGAAGGCCGGCGTGGTGGACGCCGATCCCGGCCTTCACGAAGCGCAGCACGTCCTTGCCGATCGGAGTGTCGAAGCGGAAACCTCCGATCGCCTCGTTGACCGCCTTCTTCTCGTCTTTGGAGAGAACATCGAGACTGGTGAGGCTCTGGGCTCGCGCGGTTGCCTCTCGTTGGGTGAAATGAACGATGTAGACCGGCGTCTTCTCGGCCTTGAGAAGATCTGCCAGCGTTTCCAGCAGGGGCGTCTCGCGATATTCGAAGTCGAGCGGCACCGGCCTCGGGGCTTCGTCGATGAGAGCGGTGTCTCGGCCTGTTCGGATGCTGAGGTCGGTCCGCAGGTCGCTGGTGTCGCCCAGCGTTGCCGACATCAGCAGGAAACTCGGATGAGGCAGCTCTAGCAACGGCACCTGCCATGCCCAGCCGCGGTCTCGGTCGCCGTAGTAGTGGAACTCGTCCATCACCACCAGGTCGACGTCGAGGTCGGGCCCCTCGCGCAATGCCCGGTTGGCCAGAATCTCGGCTGTGCAGACGACCACGGGGGCAGCGGCGTTGACAGCCGCGTCGCCGGTCACCATGCCCACATTGTCGGCGCCCAACTCGGCTGCGATCTCAAAGAACTTCTCACTCACCAGGGCTTTGATCGGCGCGGTGTAGACGGTTCGCTTGTTGTTGGCGAGCATGGCAAAAGCGCCGGATACGGCCACCAGGGACTTGCCCGACCCTGTCGGCGTGGCCAACACCACGTTGTCTCCCGCCAGCAGCGACAAGATGGCGTCCTGTTGGTGCGGGTAGGGCTCAAGGCCGCGTCCATAGGCCCATTCGAGAATGGCCTCGAGCAGCGATTCCTCGTCGGTTTCGCTGGGGGTGAGATCTATGAGCGCGGTTGTGTCGGTCACTGCGGCCAACGCTACGGCCCGCGGGCCGCGCAACGGATGCTGATCGAGCGTCAAGTCATCGATGGTTCCGGTTCTGGAGCTTCATACCGGCTCTGGAAACAGCATCTGGTTCAGGCGAGCCTGCCATTCGTCCTGATCGACAACCTCGAAACGCACTGATTTGTCGCGCATGGCAGGAGCGAACTCGGCCCAATCTGTCCTTTCGGCGTGGTCGCTGCATATGTCGAAGACTTTGCGCTTGTAGTCGGTGTCTTCGGATGCCTTCAGATGGACGCCCTTGGTCTCGAGCACAAAGACTTCGTGATAGCCGTCGTCTGTTGCGGGCTCACCGTTTCGCAGGGTGACGATGAAGTCGGCGTATATCTTGCGCGGCTTCCAACCTTGGACGTAGTAGTCCTTGCGGGCGCGGTTGCGGTACCAGAAGAACAGCCTCGCCTGGGTGTCGAGATAGGTGGCGACCGTGTTCTCGAACTGGTTGAAGTCGTCCTCAGTTGTGACGTCGAACAGGTTCTGCTGGTAGGGAGCGCCGTCTTCGCGGTTCGCCTGTTTGGCTTTGGGCGCCTTGATCTCGGTGGGGAGGCGATTGAAGTCGAGGTCTTCTGTGACAACGATGAAGCGCATCTCGCCGGAGTCGAGCAAGCGGTGGAAGACCTCGCACGACAAGCGATCCCGCTCGATCTCGACTCGTCGGCGCAGTTCTTCAAGCACGAAGGTGTGATTGGCCGCAACGACTTCTGGGCGATAGCGCCCGAGCAGTTCATCGAAGACACTGCGCGCCAACGCACGGCCGCGCCAGGGATTCGGCACAATGTCCAGAAGGTGGCCGGCAGTGAAGAAGTAGTCGACAGGGTCGTCGGCCTCACTCGGGTCGACTCCCCCCGAAGCGCCGTCCTGTCCGTTGGCCGCTACGCGACCGGACTCAGGCTCCAGGATCCGCTCCTCCAAGTTCGTCCGCATGTGGCTGAGCGCCGCGCGCCCCTCGTCGAGTGAGAGTTCGTTCAGCGGTGAGAGGTCGATCTCATCCCAAACAAGCCGCGACAGGATGTCTGCCTCGTAGCGGACCAGTCTCCACCCGTCCACATCGGAGATCATGAAGGCGGGCAGGACGAAGTCGCTGGCCGCGGCTCGATACTTCTCCCGTTGCCGGGTCAGCAGCATCTCGGGCGCGAGATTCGGGCCGTCTTGCACGACTTTCCCCTCTAGGCCCTGCAAGCCTTCCAGGCCGAATCCCTTCCTGACCTCTTGCAGCACTTCCGCGCCTCGCCTGCTGAAGCAGAACACGTAGCTCTCGTCGAGCAGGGGCACGCCCGTCTTGTGTGCGTGCGGCTGGCGCAGGATGCGGCCCACCAACTGGGTGAGGCCCGTCCTCGACGACGGGTTCGCCAGGATCGCGAGGACGTAGGCGAACGGGCAGTCCCAGCCTTCTTGGAGCGCCTGTTTGGTGATGATGAAGCGGATCGGGCAGTCGCGCGACGTCAAGCCGCCGACGTCGTCCACTTCCTTCAGCTCGTCGGTCGAGCTGGTCTTGACCGCGATGTGCTCGGGGGTGATTCCAGGGTGTTGCAGGAGGTACTCGCGCACATCGTCGGTGTGGACGTAACCCGGCTTGCGTTGTTCCCGGCCGGTTCGCTCAACCTGAATCACGCAGATGGGCCGAATGTAGGCGCCGGACTCTGCCTCGTGGCGGCGCGCCTCGGCTTCAAGGCGCTCCCGGTGATCGATCGACTCCAGCAGCGTGCCGCGCCAGTCGCCGCTCGCGTTGTTGCGGATGTGCAGGTCGAGCTTGATCATCTCCTCGGCGTTCAGTTCGCGCCCGAGGACCTCGACGAGCACGTTGGCCCCCTTGACCGGCGTGGCCGACAGCTCGACGATCATGGCGGGATTGAACCCTTCCAGGGTCGCCTTGGCGTTGTCGCTGTACGCCTTGTGCCCCTCGTCGAGGATGATCAGGGGTCGCAGCAGCCTCACGGTGTTTCCGAGCGACGTCTTGATGAGCCTTCCCCACGGACCACCGGACTGCTCGAAAGTGTCGAGATTGGGATTCGCGCCCAGCAGTTCCGCGTGCGCGATCGGATCGTCGTCTGGTGGAAAGAACTGGTCGAAGCCTCCGGCATCGCGGAACATCCGCAGCGTCTCCTTCGTCTGACGGTTCGCCGAGGGCAGCATGAGCAGCAGCACGCACAAGTTCTCTTCGACATCGCTGGGAGTGAACACTCTGTTCTTCTCCAGGATGAGAGTGCGCCGGCCCGATGACAGGTCGAGTTGCTGGCGGTAGGGGTGGTCGCGGTCCTTCAGTGCCTTGAGCGTCTGGTTGTAGATCTGGGTCGTCGGCACGATCCACAGAACCAAGCCCCGCCGGCTCTGTCGAAAGTGCACGTTGACGAGATCGATCACCCTCGTCGCGAGCAGCGTTTTGCCGCCTCCGGTCGGGATCTTGAGGCAGAAGGCAGGCAACAACTCACCGAGCCCGTTGCGGCGGGCAAGGTAGGGCCGACCGTTAGAGGTCTTCTCCCATGCCCGTTGTACCCAGTCGAAGCCGAATTCAGGATCCAGGCTTCGTGCTTCGCGGTCTTTTTCGCGGCACTTCGCGAGTTCCTCAAGGAAGCCGCGCACCGTCGCCAGCGTCCGCTGCTGATACTCCTTGAGGATCACCGTTCCAGCCTTTCGATCGCTTCGTAGATTTGGAAGGGGAGCTGCTGGAAGTCGATTCGGTATTGATGCAGGAACTCAGGGTCGAGGTACTTGGTGGGAGCGAATACGAGCTTTCGCTTTGTTCCTGAGGGCAGGGCGCGGGCAACGGGCAGTGACAGCGCGAGACTCTTGAGCTCTTCGACGTCGGGCTCGTAGATCAGGAAGACGTCATGAGAGTCGGTGCATCCGATCAGCCCGATTTCGCGGTCGGTCTCGGCGGGGTCGAACTCCTGCCCGGTGGCCGTGAAGAAGATGTACTGGGCCAGTTTCTCCCACGACGGCAGGTTGGAGCCGTCGAGCAGCGACTCCTGGCGCATCGGCTGTCCGAGCCTGAAATAGCTGAACGTGCCGCCGAGACCCGCCTTGAGGTCTTCGTCCTTCGCGTCCGGGACTCCCTTGACAACGCGCCGAACCCTCTCTGCGGTGATGCTGTCGGCGTAGTCCTCGCACTCAATTAGGATGAAGCGCCGGTTCCCGCCGTCCGCCTTGTTCTGCGCGAGCACCGCGTGCGCGGTAGTGCCAGACCCCGCAAACGAGTCCAGCACAATCGAGTCGGGGTCGGTTGCTATTTCGAGGATACGGCATATCAGTCGCGAGGGTTTGACTGTGTTGAACACATCCTCCGACCGCTCGAAGTCGATCGCCGCGACCAACTCCTTCTTCGCCTCTTGGGTGTGCCCGACATCGGAATGGAGCCAGAGGGTTTGCGGAACCACACCCTCCTTCACATCAGAAATGAACCGCTTGAGGCGGGGCATGCTGTCGCCGTTCTTGCCCCACCAGATTCTCCCGTCCTCGTCGAGGGAGCGGAACTTCGGCGCGGAAACACGGAAGTAGTTGCCAACGGAGGGACTGAACGCATTACCAGACGGACTCATGACCTCGTAGGTGCCTTCGCTGTAGTAGTTGCGTGCTGTCAGATCACTGGAGGACCACGGTCCCCGGGGGTCGTTATCTGGGTTTCGGTATCGTTCTTCCGCCTTCTCACTTCGTGCGAGCAGGTTTGGACGCCATTCTTCCAGTCGGCGAGCGTAGGCGATCACGTAGTCGTGATCCTCCGAGAAGTGCTTGGCCGTGTTCTTCGGCGAAAAGACCTTTTGCCAAATGATGGTCGCGATGAAGTTGTCCTCTCCGAACACCTCGTCCATCAGCGCTCGCAGGTGGTGTACTTCGTTGTCGTCGATCGACACGAAGATCGCGCCGTCCTCGCGTAGCAGCTCCCGCAGGAGCTTGAGGCGCGGAAGCATCATGGCGCACCACTTGTCGTGGCGGGTCAGGTCGTCGCGGTCCACCACACGCCCCAGCCAGTCCTGCATGAGCGGCGAGTTCACGTTGTCGTTGTAGGCCCAGCCCTCGTTCCCCGTGTTGTACGGCGGATCGATGTAGATGCATTTGACCTTGCTGTGGTACGTCGGCAGCAGAGCTTTCAGCGCGGCCAGGTTGTCACCGTGGACGATCAGGTTGTCGTGAAGGCTCGCCGTCTCGCTCAGCCCCTTGTCGCGCACCGGCGCCAACTCGTGGAACGGCACGGCCAGATGATGGTTCTCAACGAACACCCGTCCCTTGAAACTCAGCCGTGGCAAGGTGTCGTCCTTTCGTCGTCACGCAACCCGAAGGTGTAGTTGAGACCATACAAACACGCTGTGACAAGCAAATGCGCGAACCCTCCAAACAAAGTTGTTGAACTGCGTTGATATGTCGAAATTCTGTACAGGCCGGCCCTTCAGTCGATCTGACGCAGAACCTGGTCGGAGTGGCCGAACCGAGTCGGTATCCCGGTCGCCCCGTTGCGCACGTCCGTTGGGGAGACTATCCGACAGTGAAGGCGTGACGGGATTTAGCATGGCGGCGGAATCGCGAACACCGCTAACGCAAGCGGCGCCTAGGGGGCACGCCACATGAATCTCGCAAAGCCTGTAGCGATCTATTTGAAACTGGTTGCGGCCGCCGTAGTGGTCAACTTCTTCGCCTTCCCGTTCTACGGTCCCGGTGACGGGCCGGACGATCCCGCCAATCTCGATGTCTGGCTCGTGCTCGACTGGTTCATGGCGGCAGCGCTGGTGATGGTGCTGTTCACGACATGGCAGCGCCACAATTCGGCCGGTTCGGATGATCGCAGCGCAACAGGCATGTTCATCTTCGCTGTTGCCGTGACAATCGCCTTCGTCCCCAACTGGTTTCACGCGATGCTCGACGGTGGCGACGACTTCACGATCTGGCACCTGATCGACACGGCGTTGCCGATCCTGCTGTGGCTCGAAGGGCACCGGATCTGGCGGGCATCCGCCACATAACGAGCGCAACTCGAGGTGAACTGACAGTTCAGCCCAGGCCGGAGAAGTCGATCTGCCCGGTGGTCATGAAGGCACTGAAACCGTTGTCGGCGATGGTGTTGTGGCCGTTCATCGCTACCGATGCGTCGCTGCCCAACATGACCAGAGTGCGAGCGATGTCGTCGGCCGAGAGCATCGAGCCGCCGGTCTGGTCGATGGTCCATTGGATGACCTGCTCGGTCATGGTCTTGATGAAGTCGTCCATCAGCGGTGTGTCTATCGGTCCCGGGCACACCGAGTTGGTGCGCACCCCGAAGGTGTTGCGGGTGCGGGCCGAGCTGTGCATCGTCCACACCTGTGCGAGCTGTTTAGAGAAACTGTAGGAGTCTGCACTGACAAGTTCGTCGTTGTCGCTGAGCCACCCGAGCGCTTCGTCCCAGTCGTCGATGGCGATCAGCTCTTGGATTTTGGCGAGGTTCTGCGGCCAGCCCTGTCCTGCTATCGAAGCGGTGTTGACGATGGCCGCGCCTTGGTTCATGGTGGGCAGCAGTCCCTCGGTGAGTCGGCGAAGTCCCAGGTAGTTGACCCGGACAACGAAGTCCGCTGCGTGGGTCGCGGCCACTCCGGCGTTGTTGAACAGCACGTCGGCGCCTCCGCCGATATCGGCGATGGCCGAGTCGATCGACGACGGATCGGACATGTCGGTGGATATGTATCGCGTGGCCGGTCCTGTCGGCTCGGCGATATCGAGCACGGTGAGGTCGCGACAGCCAAGATCGGCGAGCAGTTCTACCGCCGCAGCGCCGACCCCGGTCGCGCCCCCGGTCAACACGACCCGCTTGTCGGCATAGCTGAACAGTTCAGACATAAGCTCCTCCAGCCGATCTCGGCTCGGTGTTTTGCGCTGCGCCCCTACGGTCTACTTCAGAGTTGCGAATCAGGTCTATTTGAGTGTGAATGCCATGTGCGACTCTTTGAGGCCGAAGACGAAGGCGTTGGGCATCTCAACATGGGGCAACTCAGCGATGCGCCGCAGTTCTGAGACTCGTGCCACCAACTGCTCGAAGAACGTTTGGATCTCGAGGCGGGCCAACGATGCTCCCAGACAGAAGTGGGTTCCGAAGCCGAAGGCGACGTGGTGGTTCGGGTTGCGGGTCACGTCGAAAGTCTCGGGGTCGTCGAACTGGGCTGGATCACGGTTCGCCGCGCTGTAGGCGAGCACCACCTGCTGGCCTGCGGAGATGGTCTGGCCGTGCATCTCGTAATCCTCTGCTGCCACCCGGCACATGTTGTGGATCGGAGTGACCCAGCGGATGAACTCTTCGGCGGCGACCGTCATGTCGGCGCCCGCCTGGAGCGCCTCCCACTGCTCGGGGTGATCGGCCAGAGCCAGCAGGGTCCTGGCGATCACGGTTCGGGTCGTCTCGGCCCCGCCGTCGAGGACCAGCAGACAGTCCGAGAGGATCTGGTCGTGCCCGAACGGCGCACCGCCGATGACGCCGTCGCTGTCCCGCTCCGCTGAGACCCAACGAGACATGACGTCCTCGGCCGGGCAACCCTTTCGCTCTTCGTACAGTCGAGTAGCCGCGCCGGCGAACTCCAGGACCGAATTGAAACCTTCCTCGTTCGCGTAGCGGGGGCCGCCGCCGAGAGCGATCGTCGTCTCCGACCAGTGCTGCAGCTTGGGCCACAACTCGTCGGGGAAACCCAACAGCAGGCCTATCATTTTTGCGGGCAGGGGAGCGGCGAGCTCTCCCACGATCTCGGTCTGTTCCTTGGCAAGGGCGGAGTCGAGCAGTTCGTTGACGGCGTCTGCCACGTGGTCTTCGAAGCTGCGTACCGCACGCGGAGTGAACCGGCGTGAGACCAGCAGCCGCCGGGTCTGATGAAGCGGGTCGTCGAGGTTGATGATCGAGTTGTCGCCACCGATGTTGGGCCTGCTGCCCCCCTTGACCTTGTCGGAACTGATGAAGACCGCCTTGTTCTTCTCGATCTCGATGATGTCGTCGTAACGGGTCACCACCCAGAGTTCGTTGATCGCGTCCCAGTGCAGCGGCGAGTGCTCCCGCAGCCAGCCGTACCGCGGGTAGGGGTCGTTGACGTAGAAGTCACCGTCGAGAATGTCGAGCGGGCGTGGATCGACGAGTTCCATGTGCCCACCCTAGGCGTGGCCTAGAGGCCGAGCGAATAGACCGCAGATCGTTTCGCTCGCAAAGCGAGGCCGTGGCCCGAGCGGCCCGTGAGCGAAGCGTCTGGGCCGACGTGTCCCTGATGGCCACGACCTGTGGCCCGAGCGGCCCGTGAGCGAAGCGAACAAGAGCGGGCGAACAACGTCTTTCAGCGCGTCCATTTCACCTATCCGCGCTCCCTCTTATTCGGGGTAATCGGAGCCGGTGGGCATCCCTTTGGAGATTGCGGTTACCACCAGCCCGTAGCAGATGATGACGCTTGACGTGCCCAGGAGTGTCGGCCGCACTCCGAGATTGAGGCCGTCGGAGTCAGCCAAGGCTCCGAGTATGAGCATGCCGATCCACACCACCCCGCTCCAGGAGATGACGAACAACGACATGACCCGCCCCCGCGCCGAGTCCGACACGACCTGCTGCAGCAGGGTCTGAAGTGTCGTCATGGTTGCGAAATAGCAGAAGCCGATTCCCAACTGCCACGCCATCGCTGTCTCGAGCTGTTCAGAAGCGGTGAACCCTACCAGGCACACGCCGTAGAACAGCAGCGATAACGATGCTCGCTGCAGGCTGGGTTCGACCCTGCTGTAACCGACCGTGAGAGCCCCCACGATTGCGCCGAAACCGGTCGCGGCGATGACCTTGGCGAACTGCCCCGGTTCCTGTTCAAGAATCTCGCGGGTGAAACTCGGAACCAGTGCTGTATGGGAGACGCCGAAGACTGATGCCATGGCGGTCGTGGCGATGGCCAACAGGGCGGGTTTTCGCTCGCGGGCGTGCCGGAAACCGTCTCGGATGCGTCCGAACACGCCCAGCCCGTCCATGGTGACGTCGTGAGCGTCGACGACGACTCGGGTGATCATCAGGCCGGCCAGCGCCGATGCGACCGCGAATCCTGTGAAACCTATGTGGAAGCGACCCGAGCCGATGACCTCGACGGCCATGATCGGCCCGACCGTCCGAGTCAGGTTCTGCACGGCGGCCTGCAATGAAATGGCGCTTTGCACAGCGTCGCTCGAAACCGAGTTGACAACCAGCGCACCCGCTGAGGGGCCCAGCAAGGAGAATGTCGTCCCCAAAGTGAACGCCAGCGCGTAGATCGCCCACAGCGGGGGAGCGCCGTTGATCCCCGTGAGCAGTGCCAGTCCGCCGGCGGAGGCCGCGGAGGCGTAGTACGACAGCGTCACTACCAGTTTGCGCTCGACACGGTCAGCAAGCACACCCCCGAACGGGCCCACGAACAACGCCGGCGCCAAAAGAGCTGCGAACAGGACTGTGATCGCCAGGGTGTCGCCGTTGCTGCGCTCCTCGATGAGGCCCTGCAAGGTGAGGTGGCTCATCCAGAAGCCGATCTGCTGGATGACGAAACTGGCATAAATCCAGCGGTAGGCCTTGAAACGGAACGCGACGAACCCGCGCCCCAGATCCGATCGGACGAAACGGGCTATGAGTCCTGTCGGGCCTATGCGTGCCCGATCTGGAGTTCCAGTCAGTAGGCGCCCTCAAATCCGATCACCCCGAGAAGGGTATCTGCTTGCCCGTTCTTGTTCGCTTTGCTCGCCGGGCTGCTCGGGCCGGGGTAGTCCGCTCCCGTTCGCTTGGGCACGGGTGCCGTGGGTTGTCACTGCAATGGGGCGATCTTGCCTGGACTCTCGTGGCGCTCGGCACGGCTCCAAGCCTCACGCAACTCCGCTTGGTGCTGCGCCGCCCATTCGACGACGAGACCGTTGGCGCGAGGCGAAAGACGACCTCGGATCACCGCGAGGCTGTTGATGTCCACAACGGCCTCTTCATCGCCGTACCTCGCATGAAAGTGCGGTGGTGCGTGGTCGCCGTAGTACATGTGGATGGCGATGCCGTAGAACCGGCAGAGTTCAGGCACCCGCGAGGGAGTGGCGCAGCTTCGGCATGTATTCCTGCACGGACATGCCTGTCAGGCGCAGATAGAGAGCATCGGGGCACATATCGATGCTGTCGCCCCAGCAAATTGCGCCTCCCGGGCCGATGCGAGCTTGGGCGAAGAACGATGGGTCTGTCCACGCAGTGAACACGCCTTTGCCCGCAAGGTGAGAGAGGTCGACCTCCCCTTCAATACCGTCGGCATAGCTGAGCCAGATGCGGTATGGCGCGCGCGCTCGAACCTCGACGGGTCGGAGCAACTCACGGTCGTTCATTGATCTTGACGCTACCCGTCTGGTTCCGATGGATCAACGCGTGTATGGAAAGCCATCGGTTGCCTGGATTCGGGAGGGCCGTTCGGGCCCGGGGCTTGCCCGCTGTTGTTCGCTTTGCTCGCCGGGCCGCTCGGGGCGGGGCTTGCCCGCTGTTGTTCGCTTTGCTCGCCGGGCCGCTCGGGGCGGGGCTTGCCCGCTGTTGTTCGCTTTGCTCGCCGGGCCGTTCGGGCCCGGGGGTACGGTTTGGCGATGGGTGATCCTGTTGGCTCGGCTGTCGGTGGGGTGCTCGACGCGCACCTGCATGTCGTCGATGTAGCGGCCTGCGTGGATGACCTCACGGGTAATCCCAATGCACGGTGGTGGGAACGTGTTGATTCTTCCCCTGCGGCTGTAGCCGCGCGTGTGGGGGTCGCTGGTGTGTCGGGTGGTGTCTTGGTACAGGCGGTCGGTGCCCATGGTTTCGACAACTCGCTGGTTGTTGAAGCGGCCCAAGTGCTCGGCGGCGACTGGCGGGCGATGGTGGCGGCGGGCCGGAGCACCGAGGATCCGGTGAGTTTGCTGGAGGCGGCCGCAGCGCAGGGAGCTTCGGGGCTGCGGCTGTTCTCAATCCCTGATCCGTGGCTGCACAACGATCTTGCCGTGGATCTGGTGCGTCGTTGCCGAGACCTGCAGGTGGGCCCGAACGTGTGCTGTTTGCCCGAGGAACTGCCGGCGGTCGCCTGTCTCGCAACGGCTGTACCCGATTGTGAGATAGCCGTCGACCACTGCGGTTTCGTGGCGGTTGGGGGAGACGATCAGGCTCTCGCCGATCTGGCCGGTTGCGAGAACCTGGTCGTCAAGCTCAGCACGGGAGTGTTCGACGCGGCTGCTGTCGACCCGGCCTCGGTGGTCTCCCGCTTGCTCGACCTGTTCGGTGCCGAGCGCATTGTTTGGGGTTCGGACCATCCCCAGGTGCATGATCGTTCTTACCCCGAGCTGGTCGCGCTGGCCATCGACGCAGTCGCCGGCCTCGACCAGAAAACCCGGGCGGCCATCCTCGCTAGAAACGCCACTCGCCTCTGGTTCGGTCCGAATCGTTGAATTATGCTCTGTGCCGCACCTTGAGCTCGGCGAACTCGCGCGAGACTGCGGGCGCCCTACTGAGCGGCCCCATCTCAAGGCACTCGAAGTGGATGCCAGCCATCTCGAATCATGGCGGATGCGGTTTGTGATGGCCGCGCCCGCTACAGTGCGTCGAGTCTCCCCGTGAGTTCCGAAACACCCCCCGATCAGATCGGCCCCGCCGCAAACCGATCTCCTGAGCCGCACCGGCGAGCATTTCGCCGCCTGAAGCGGCTCTGGGCCGACATCGCGGCGGTGTTAGCTCTTCCACACGCCTGTGTCAGTGACGCCCAAGCTGCGTACCGGGCCGAGAAGGACCGCGCCGTCAGGGCTCAACTCGCGACGACACCGCTTCGAGAACTCCGGCGATTCTCAGAGGGCCGGATCAGCTACAGTGCCATTGAGTCGGCAGCAATTCGTACCGTGGGCTCTGTCATGTCGACGAGTCCGTCCCGCCTCGAATCGATCAGAGGCGTCGGGCCGAAGAGTTCCGCTCGAATCCACGCCGTCGCCAAGCGGTTTGAGAACGATACTCGCAGGGAACTGAAGGTCCGATTCGAGATCGGGCGCCGGCCCAGCGAGCAGACAGAACTGTTGAACGCGCTTCGTGCTCTCGACGAAGCGCGCCGAACCGTCAGGCCTGTCAGTCCCAGGCTTGAAGCGGCCAAGCGTCGCATCGACGCCGACTTCGCCGACGCCCGCGTCGCGGTCAACAGATTTCGGCGAACCTTCGCAGGGCCGCGACGCAAGGAACGTTCAAGAGCAGCCCTCCAACGGATGGTTGAGTTTCTGAACGAGCCGGAAACGGCAGCGCTCGAGTCCAAGATCGCTGACATCAGGAGTCGGCTGGAGAAACCCCGCAGTGGCCAGACAGCAATCTGGGAGGAGTACACTTCGCGGGCTGCGACCTACAACGGTTTGCTTGCCGAGATTGAAGAGCTTGAGTTTGGGTTTGAGTTTGGCCCCGACCGGCGAGGCCGCAATTCCCTCGGCGATCGACAATTTCTACCGGCGGACGTCGCGAACCGAATCGACTCGTTCGACTTGGACGTTACCTTGCTCGGCGCGTCTCTGCGCGGCTACCAAGACTTCGGAGCGAAGTTCGCTCTGCTCCAAAAGAGGGTCATCCTCGGTGACGAGATGGGTCTCGGCAAGACCATTGAGGCGTTGGCGGTGTTGTGCCATCTTCGGTCCCGCGGCGCGAGCCACTTCCTCGTTGTGTGCCCCACCAGCGTGCTGGCGAACTGGGAGAACGAGATTAGGCGTCACTCGCAGCTGCCGATCCCGTTGCGGCTCCACGGCGATCCCCGGGAACAACTCCTCCGAAAATGGATACGAAACGGCGGCGTGGCAATTACCACGTTCGGCACCCTCCCCAAGCTTGACATTTCCACCATCGACATTGCTGCCGTCGTCGTTGACGAGGCCCACTACGTGAAGAATCCCGAAGCGCTTCGCACCAGAGCGGTCCACGCCTGCCTCCAGCGCTCACAACACGCTTTGTTGATGAGCGGGACACCGCTGGAGAACCGCCTGGAGGAGTTCCGGGCGCTCGTCAATCACGTTCAACCTGCCATCGCCACGAGGCTTCGGCCCCACCAGGGTGCCGAGGCCTTCCAAAGAGTCGCCGCCCCCGTTTACCTGCGGCGCAACCAGACCGACGTGCTCGACGAACTCCCTGAAAAGATCGAGACGGTAGACTGGCTGCGGCTCGAAGATGCTGCCGCAGACACGTACCGAAGAGCCGTTGCCTCGCGGAACTTCATGGCAATGCGCCGAGCAGCGTTCTTAACCGACAACCCTGCCGACTCGCCCAAGCTGGGTCGCCTGCGCGAGATCGTCGAAGAAGCCAAAGACAACGATCGCAAGGTGATTGTGTACTCTTGCTTCCGCGATGTGCTCGAACGTGTGCACGGAGCTCTCGGGCCATTAGCCATGGGTCCTCTGACCGGCAGTGTGACAGGACCACGCCGACAGGAACTGGTAGACCAATTCTCAACTCGACGCGAACCGGCAGTCCTCGTCAGCCAGATCGAAGCCGGCGGCATCGGGCTCAACATCCAGGTCGCCTCAATTGTCATCATTGCCGAACCCCAGTGGAAGCCCTCCACCGAAGAACAGGCCATCGCCAGAAGCTACCGCATGGGTCAGAACCAACCTGTAGAAGTACACCGACTGCTCACGGAGGACAGCGTCGACGAGTACATGCTCGCCATCCTCGCCCATAAGTCGGCCATCTTCGACAGTTACATCCGGCCCAGCGCCATGAAGGATGCCGCTGCCGCTGCTGTCGACACGGCGACCTCCTCCCAATCAGTCCAGGAAGAATGGATCATTGACAGTGAGAGGCGTCGGCTCGGACTTTCTCCTGAGGCTGAGGGTTAGCACACGCGTTGTGTCTAGCCTGAACGGGTGGCCGACGAATCTCCCGGAGCTGAACAGATCGACTCTGATTCTCGGAACTCGACGGCGCAAGGCCGGCGCCGTTGGGTGACGCCGGGGAGTGTGAGCTTGCAGGGGGCGATGCGGGAAGCAATGCAAGCTCCGCCGACGGTGTACGAAGCAGTCGGTGGACAGCGCTTCTTCGATGAACTGGTCGACCGGTTCTACGACGCCGTCGAGAACGACCGGCTGCTGCGTCCCATGTACCCGGTGAACATGGGGCCGTCGCGGGAGCGTCTCGCAGGGTTCCTGGCGCAGTACTGGGGCGGGCCCTCGCACTACAGCGAGAAGCGGGGCCACCCCCGTCTGCGGATGCGCCATATGCCCTTCGTAATCGGCTCAGAAGAGCGCGACGCCTGGATGAGGCACATGGAGGCATCGCTCAGCGTCGCCACTCTCGCCGATGGCACCGATTGCCCTCTGCCCACCGAGATACGAGACGCCATGTTCGATCACTTCGACAACGCGGCCACCCACCTGATCAACCGGCCCGGCGAGTGAGACGCAGGCAGACCTAGCCTCGCGTGGCGGCGATGTCGTGACCGGGTCCGGTATCTCCACCCGACAAACTCGCCTTGTGAGCCACTCAGCGCAACGGTGATCTGCTGGAGCGTTCGATATGTGGAGAATTTTATATTATTCCATATCTAATTGATTATTTTTGATGTCATTGTCACAGGGGGTGGGTAGAGTTACGTGCATGGAATTTGCTTCTGCGCCCGACCTGTTTGGTTCCGAGTCATGTGGTGCTGCGGGCGTTGTCGCCATTGCCGACACAGGTTCTGGTGAGAGCGCTTCTGTTGGTGTTTGCCAGAACGCGGTGTGTGTCGGGGTGGTTGACTTGGCGGGGTTGTCTGAGCAGGATTTGCGGTCTCGGTTGGGTGTGGTTGGTCGTAGTGAGTCGCGTTTGGCGGCGATGAAGTCCCAGATTCTTGCCGAACTGGGTCGTCGAACGAACACAGTGGAGGCTCAGCGAATTGCCAGTGATGAACTGTTGTCATCGCGGCGTGAAGCGAAACGCGATGTTGAAACCGCTGTCCAACTTGAGAAGCTGCCCGAGACTACTGGCGCTCTGAGTTCGGGTGAGATCCCCCAAGGCCATGCCAGGTTGATAGCGCGCGCATTCAGTGAAGGTCCTGTGGATGAGGGCGTGTTGGTGCAAGCAGCCCGTGACGAGAATCTTGACCAGTTCGCCAAGACGGTGAAACGTCATCAACAAGATCAGTCAGCAGATGACGGTCAGACACTGTTGGACCGTCAGCGTGAACGCCGGACCGCCCGGATCTTCGAAAGCCCGGAGACGGGCATGTTCGTCCTCACCGCGCAGTTCGATCAGATCACCGGAGCGCGTATCGCTACCGCGTTGACAGCCAAAGAACGCGAGCTGTGGCACAACGAAGACGCCAAGAACCGCCGCAAACCCCAACAGCGCATGGCCGATGCGCTGGCCGAGTTGATCTGTGAGGAGGGCAACGGCAACAAGCAGGGCACGAATCTGTTGGTGCTGGCTGATTTCGACGTGATCAAACAACAGTTGGTCAACGCTCGTCTCGCCGACGGCACTCGTATTCCGACTGCGACACTGCGTGAATTGGCGTTGGAAGCCAACATCTTGCCATCGATCTTTGATGCCAAGACCCAGAACATGTGGTTGGGTCGTTCCCGGCGTACTGCTTCTGAGGCTCAACGCGTGGCTTTGATGGCCCGCGATGAACATTGCATCGGCTGTGAAGCCAATCCGTTGTGGTGTCGGGCTCATCACATCGTGTGGTGGTCCAAAGACGGTCCCACCGACCTCGACAACCTGCTTTTGGTCTGCGACGCGTGCCACAAGAAGATCCATCTGCACGGCTGGCAAGTACACCGACACCCGACCACCAAGAAGTTCTATCTCAAACCCCCACCCGAACCCGAGCACTGAACGGCCTGGCAATGGTGGGCGACGCATGACACCGAATCCTCAACCCTGCTCCCGGGGCCCAACGTCGAAGCCGTCGCTGTGGTGATGGCGACGCTGACGACGGACGATGCTGACGACGGGCGACGCTGGCGGGTGCCGGTGGCGGACGACGGTGGCGGCGGGCGACGGTGACAGGCGACGCTGACGGGTGCCGGTGGCGGGTGCCGGTGGTGGGCGACGCTGACGACGGGCGACGCTGACGGGCGAGGGTGGCGGGTGACGGTGCCGGTGGCGGGTGCCGGTGGCGGACGACGGTGGCGGCGGGCGACGGTGACAGGCGACGC
>JAPPMP010000039.1:21172-63041 GCA_028819005.1 Acidimicrobiaceae bacterium | reverse complement strand
CCGGGCCAACACAACGACAGGTGGATGGTCACCTATTTGCGCGCGCTCTTAGGACATCAATGCTGCCGCTATCGGTCCTCCAAGTCGACGCCTCCGTTCGAGCGAAGAAGTCCTCATGAAGCAGCTCGCTCGACAACTCGGCTGCCAATTCGTCATCGACTCCCTGTATTCGCAAACGGGGGTTGCCCATCTGCTTCAGGGCGCCGCATAGCCGTCGATAGTTCTCTGTGGTCTGGCGAGCAACACAGTCCACGTCTCGTGTTGCTCGTTCTGCACCCCACAAAATTGCGGCGCTCCCGCCAACGAGAACGTATTCTACCTGGTGAT
The DNA here is from genome assembly GCA_028819005.1 of Acidimicrobiaceae bacterium. Taxonomy (GTDB): domain Bacteria; phylum Actinomycetota; class Acidimicrobiia; order Acidimicrobiales; family Aldehydirespiratoraceae; genus VXYK01. The sequence continues at coordinate 62,714 of JAPPMP010000039.1, read as the reverse complement.
CCTCGAGCGCCAGAAAGATCCTCGTCTCGTCAAGGTCTCCGTAGTCGCCAGCCGGATTGTTCACGTAGCGAGAAACCCCTGTTCGCGCAGTTCGGCAGCGAATGCCTGAAGATCAGAGGCGGTTCGCAGCTCTCTGCCACCGCTCGCTCGGGTCACGTCTTCGGCAGTTGGCTCGCTCCGTCCTTTGAACCTGTCTGCTATCTCAGCGAGCGACGACGGGAGCCCGACTGGTTGACTCCGAAGCTCGTGCCCACAAGCCCGAAGAAGCCGATTCAGAGTCTCGGCCCCTGGGTCGACCAACCCGTTCTCATACCTCGAGAGTGTCGGCTTCGAAGTTCCCGCGCGCTCGGCTAGCTCCGTCATGGTCAAACCAGCCATCAAACGAGCTTCGCGAATCAATTCCGCAGCAATTGCCATACCGTGAAGTTATCAGATCACACAACTCTCGTCTACATGGATTCGCAACAGCACTCACCACCAGTCTTGGAAAGCTTGTCTGGAGGTTTCGTGAGGTTTTTCTGAGCGGGGGAACCAGGCGAGTTCACGGTTGCCTCCAAGGGCGGCGGAACGGCAGTCGACACCGTCGAGTCCCGCATCGAAGGTCGCTTGACCGACAGGTTGGCAGACATCGTGCGGGATCAGGTCGCCGTTGTCGTCGTGGGGATACGTGATCGGCAAACCCATAGCCACAAGACCGTCATCCGCGTAAGCGTCAGCCGCTGTTCCATCTGGGACCTCAACGCCGAGCAACAAAGGTGCCGTTGCCGGGTCAAGGTCGTGCGGCCCGTATGGAAGACCGTCGAAGAGTCGCCGCACATTTGCACGCGCTGTGTCCAAATCCGCGTTCAGGTACAGACACGGAACACTTGGCGGGTTCCACCGCTGCCCCGACAAGCCCGACGCGAACTGCGGATCGAGAGGATCAACCCAGTCTGGATCAGCGACGCGAAGGTACACGCCGCCGATCGGAGTCGTGATCATGCCTACGCCACACGCGCGAAGTCGAAACTCTCATCGACTGATTGAAGCAACCACTCGTGTTCGTCTCCGGCGATCAGATCAAGCATTGAGCGGCCGCCGTAGGCGTCAGCCTCTCGGCGCGCCACGACAGCGGGCATTCCGGCGCGCAGGCGATAGCGCAGAACATCGGAGATCTCCGCGATCACCCCGATCTTGCCCATCCGTTCAGAGGGCGGACCCGAGAGCAGCCACTTGTCGACCGCTTGACGCGTCACACCCATGAGGCCGGCAACCTCGGCGCTCGAAAGATCCAGCGTCGTCATAGCTCTCCGCAGCGGCGACGCAACTTCTTGTTCATACTCAATTTCGGCGATGGCCTTCATGAACCAGTTGAACTGATCGTCGTCAATATCGCGTCGAGCTTGTACGCACTGCTGGGGCACGCCCGCGACCACACCCCGCAGCCGATCAACGAGCGCCGTCACGATACCGAGTCCATCCGGCGACGGAGCGACCCAAGGCAACTCGACGTTGTCCCGTCGAAGCAGTCGATACACGACCGTAGACGACGGGGAATGCTCAGAACGACGCACAGGCAAAGCCGTCAACGCTTGCGCAGCAGCGTCGACAAAGACAACATAGCGGCGCAGTATCGCGCGGTCCGTTCCGCTGGTGATCCGCGGAACGAGTTGGTCGAGCGCGGCAACAATGTCTGGGATCGTCTCGGAAACCACGCGCGAGGCTGTGGCGAGGTCTGCTTCGAACAGTTCTTCGGCAGAAACCATACGACTACCGTAGCGCAACTAAAACGCAACTACAATCAGTTGCATCAGGTGTCGCAGCCGGGCGTCACTGTTGTTGGGCGGACTGTTGATCGCGCCGATTGGCGTTTTGCGGCACGACTCGCACGGGGCGCGGCCTCGCGGAGGCGCTGGCGGGATTCTCGGGGCCGTCGTCGGCTTGCCTGCCGATCACCACCTCGGAGACGACCTCAGACGTCCCCGAGCCCGCGAACACTCCCCGCACCGGCGGCACGTCGCCATAGTCGCGACCGCAGCCGATCACCACGTGGCGCTCGCCGACCTCGCCCCCGTTCGTCGGGTCGAGCGCCCACCAACCCCAGCCGGGAATCGCCGCCTCGATCCAGGCATGGGTCTGCACGCTGACCGCATCCTCGGGGGCGCCGTCCAGGGAGTCGGCGTCCCCCGCATCGGGGGCAGCCTCATCGAGCGCGAACAGATAGCCCGAGACGTAGCGCGTCGGAACGCCCGTGCTGCGCAGCATGCCTGCGGCCAAATGGGCGAAATCCTGGCACACGCCCGCGCCGCCCGCGAGCAGTTCCGGCAAGGTGACGCCGATATCGGTAGAGCCCTGCTGGTAACGCAGTGCAGAACGAACCTCAGCAACCACCCCTGTAACCATCTCGGGCACCGATACAGCATCGGCGACGGCCACCTCGGCAAGCCCCGCTACCGCGTCACCGGGTTCCCAGCACACGTGCATAGACGGTGCCAGATATTCGTAGTGTTCCGACCGGAAGTCCTCGTCGGCCAAGGACTGAGGGGCGGGAGCGACCTCCATCGCGGGACTCGGCTCGGTCTCCACGGCAGCTTCGGCCAACAGCTCCAGTTCGGTGTGGGGCGTACGAATGCCGAGGTGCTCCACACAGGTCCCCCAATAGTCGATCACCGAGAGCACCGACAGTTCTGGAAGTGAGCTGAGCCGGTAGGACAGCACCTGCTGGCGCTCATCGCTGCGGGGTCGCACCCGCACCTCGTTCTGGGACTCAGAAACCGCCTCGGAGTAGCGAAAATGCATCCGGTAGGAGATCGAGAGCCTCACCGCGGCCAACCGCCTGAAGCAGGTTCGGCCACCGGCCTCACGACGCGGCTCCATCCGCCGTGCCGGGGCGCAGATACTGCGAGTGAATCTCAGAGAGGGCGAGCGGCGGCACGAAGCCGGCTTGTACGTCGTCTGCCAGCGCCGCCAACTCCAGCGCCAATTCTGACAGCGTCTGAACCGGAGCGGACGACAAGCCATCCGCGATGTCTCCGAACTCGAGACGGGAGCGCACCAGCGCGGTCCGCCGGCGCGGACGATCCAATGCCGAGGCGCCCGATGCCAGACTGTTGAGAGACTCCTCGGCGTGGCTCAGGCACGAGCGCACCGACCGCGGAAGATCCGCAGCGTGCAACAGGTACCGCACTACGATTTCGAAGTCAGGGGCATTGCCGTACTGGCGGTGATATGCCTGTGTGGAGCTGGTGAGACGCAGCATGCGGCTGGCTTCCAAAGCCCCGCGTGGATCGCTGCAGGAGGCCTCGAGCAGGTTGACAGTGAAAATCGACCTCTCCAGCATTCGGCCCACCACCATCAGGGCGTGCCCCTCGTCGCGCCGCATGCCTTCGTTCAGCACGCCGGACACGGCGAGGCAGGCCCGCCGCACCATCAACAGAACCTCGTGCAGCTCTTTGGGCGCGTTGTTGGCGTGACCGAGGAACGGGAACCTCAGATACAGTCCGTTGGCCTCCTCCCAAAGTTCGATGGGAATACGGTCCCGGACCGAGCGCAGGTTCTCGCGCACCGCGCTGACCGATGACACCACCGAGCCGGGATTGTCGCTGTCCGACAGCAAGAAAGCGATCAACTGCGGTCGGCTCTCGAGGGGGCCGGCCGCCTGCAGCTCCTCGGTCAGACCCAGAGTCCTCACCAGCAACTCGCTCTCGACGCGGGCCTCTTCGGCACGCAGGTGAGTGATGGAGTTGGCCGCGTAGTTCAGGCATCTGGACGTGTTCTCGGCCCTCTCCAGATAGCGGCCCGCCCAAAGCAGCGCCTCGGCGTGGCGGACCAGGATCATGGTGACTCCGGGGCCAGCACCCAGGTGTCCTTGGAACCGCCGCCCTGCGATGAGTTGACGATCAGCGAACCGCGTCGCATAGCCACCCGGGTCAGCCCGCCCGGGAACACCTCGGTCCGCTCCGCGGTGAGCACAAAGGGGCGCAGATCCAGGTGGCGGGGCTCCAAGCGGTCCTCGGCCAAAGCCGGCAGCGTCGACAACTGAACGAGTTCTTGCACGATCCATTCGCGGGGCTCAGCGGTGATCGCGGCGCGCGCCGCCTGCAACTCCTGTTCGCTCGCGTGGGGGCCGATCAGCACGCCGTAGCCCCCCGACTCCCCCACCGGTTTGGCGACCAGTTCGTGCAGCCGCCCCAGCGCCTCGGCTCTCTGCTCCTCGTCCCACATCGTGTAGGTGGTGACGTTGTCGATGATCGGCTCAGCGCCCAGGTAGTAGCGGATCAGGTCGGGCACATAGGGGTACACGGCTTTGTCGTCGGCCACGCCGTTGCCGAGTGCATTGCACACCGTGACGGTCCCGGCGCGCAGCGCGCCGAGCAGCCCCGGCACCCCCAATGACGAATCGGGTCGAAATGCCACCGGGTCCAGAAAATCGTCGTCGATCCGCCGGTAGATCACGTCTACCTTCACCAACCCCTCGATGGTGCGGGAGTAGACGGTGTGATCCTCGACCACGAGGTCGCGGCCCTCCACGAGTTCCACTCCCATCGAGCGGGCGAGGAAGGCGTGCTCGAAGTAGGCGGAGTTGAAGATGCCCGGCGTCAGCACGACGAGGCGGGCATGGTCGGCTCCGCCGGGCGCCATCGACTCCAGCGTCGAGCGCAGCATCTGTCCGTACTGCTCGGTGGGCTGCACGGTGTGGTCTTCGAACAGCCAACTGCATACCTTGGCCATGGCCGCCCGGTTCTCGGCCACATAGGAGATCCCGCTCGGGTTGCGCAGATTGTCCTCCAACACCTGGTAACGCCCACTGGCGCCGCGAACCACATCGATCCCGGCGATGTTGCAGTGCGCGCCGTGCGGAACCGTGATTCCCACGGCGTTGCGTTCAAAGCCCCGCGACGACACCGCCAACCAGCGGGGTACCAGCCCGTCGGCCAGCACCGCTGCTTCACCGCTGTACAAGTCGCTCAGAAAACAATTCAGGGCGGTCACCCGTTGTGCGAGGCCGCGGGCCAGCTCCTCCCACTCGGCGGCAGCGATCAGCCGGGGGAACAGGTCCATCGGCCAGATCCGCTCGGTTCCCTCGTCCTCGCTGTAGACCGTGAAGGTGATGCCCTGGCGGCGGAACTCGTCGGCGACGAGTTCTCCGAGGCGCTGCAGTTCTGCGGCGTCGAGTTCGCTGAACCGTTCCACGATCCGGCTGTAGGCGCCACGGACCGCTCCGTCGGCGTCGAACACCTCGTCATAGACCCGGCTCGCGTCGTAACCGTCAAGCAGCATGCTCGGCGATCCGGAAAGCCCGTTGCCGTTCACGTCCGCCATGCTAACCGTTCTGCCCCGACGGACAAGAACCCACCAGTTCTGACGGGCTGACGAACTCGCTGCGGGTCCAGCGCCGGCCGAGGCGTCAGACTGCCGGGACTCGTTGGTTCGCGGGCGGTGCCGGCACGTGGAACAGCTCGGCGACTCTAGACTGGCTCTGGTTGCGTAGAAGGGATGTTGAATCGGCATGAGTCTCAACCGGGGCAGTCGCTGGAACTACACCCCTCCCCTGCCGATACGTTCGGCGCCCTTTCTTCACTGGCCACTGGACCCCGGCGCCACGCTGCGCCACCTGGCCCGCAGCTGGGGACCCCTCACACCGCGGGTGACGATGTTGGCCTTCGCTCTGGTGTTCTGGAGGTGGCTCTCCCCTTCGATCGAGACCACCGCAACGCTGTCGTTCGGGTGGATCGCGGCGGTCTGGGCCCGGAATCTCAGCGTGATGCTGATCGTCGCCGGAGGCGTCCACCTCTGGCTGTACCGAGCCCGCCGACAGGGCGACGAGCTCCGCTACGACGCCCGACCTCTCGCCAAGAACAAACGGATCTTCCTGTTCCGAGATCAGGTTCTCGACAACATGGCGCTGAGCCTCGGGCCTGCCGTGCTCGTCTGGACGGCGGCCGAGGTCTTGATCCTCCACGGCTACGGCAGGGGGTGGCTCTCGCTTGCGTCGCTCGACTCCAATCCAGTCTGGTTCATCGCGCTCATCCTGATCATCCCGTGGTGGTCGGTGCTGTACTTCGGCGCGGGACACCGGTTGTTGCACATTGGCGGGGCGTATCGCAAGGTCCATTCCTGGCATCACAAGAACGTCAACGTCGGACCGTGGTCGGGGCTGGCCATGCACCCCGTCGAGCACCTAGTCCTCTTCGGCGACGTCTTCTTGCTGTTCCTGCTGCCATCGCATCCGATCCACTTCTATTTCATGGTCTTGCACCACAGCTTGGGCGCGCCCTTGTCGCATACCGGCTACGACGCGGTGATTCTGCCGGGCGGTCTGAAGTTCCGTGTCGGGGACTTCCACCACCAGCTCCACCACCGCTTCCTCGAGTGCAACTACGGCGGCCTGGAATCACCGCTCGATGAAATGTTGGACACTTTCCATGACGGAACCGCCGACGGCGACGCCCACATGGCGGCCCGACGCGCCGCTCTGAGAAAGGCCACTCAATGAAACGGATTTATGATTTCGGGCGCAGACCCGCGAAACGCAACTACACCGTCGCCGACCTCAAGGCCCTCAAGGGAACCGGCACAAAGCTGTCCATGAGCAACCCCGCGAACCCGATCGAGATCCGGGCGTGCGTCGATGCCGGGATCGACCTTCTGGTCGTCTGGGACGAGCAGCTCGACGAGGCCCGCCAGATCGCGCCGCATCACTTCATGGGGATCGGCAGCACCTGGAGGCAGTTCGGCACAACCGACGAGATTCTTGACCATGCAATCGATCTGATGGGCCGCGGCGGCGACATGTACTACACACTGCGCTCCTACGATGTGATGGAGGCCCTTGCCAACGAGGGCGTCCCTGTCCAGAGCCACATCGGGCTGATCCCGACGTTCGCCCACTGGGCCGGTGGACTCCGCGCCTTCGGCCGCACCGCAGACGAAGCGATAGAGGTCTACCGGACCCTCAAGCGGATGGAGGATGTCGGTGTGTTCGCCGTCGAGGCAGAGTGCATTGCCGAGGAGGTCCTCGAAGCGGTCAACGACAGGACCTCGATCGTCACCTTCTCGCTCGGCTCTGGCAGAGCCGGCGATGTCATCATGTCCTTCGTGGCCGACGTCTGCGGCGAGGACAGCGAGGAAGCGTCGCCGCCCAGGCACGCCCACGCCTTCGGGAACCTGGGTCGCCTCCACCGGCAGATGTATGCCGAGCGCGTCGCAGCTCTCAAGGAGTTCCACCAAGAGTCGCTCGCCGGGAACTTCCCCTACCCGGCCCAGACCATCTCCATGCACGACGGCGAGCACGAGAAGTTCCTAGAGGCCCTAGACAACGAGACCTGATAGCTGCTCCGCGAGGTCGAGCACCTGTCGCGAAGCGGCAACAAGCACATCCATTGGGCACTGCATAGCGGGTCATCGGTCGGCCGAACCGGGACACCTGTCACGAAGCGGCAACAAGCACATCCATTGGGCCGCATCTGAGCCCCGATTAGAATCATGGTTCTGAAATTCTCCGGCGAAATATGCGTCGAAGCGGGGCTGCGGTAACCCGCCTGACCTGCTCAATGCAGGGCACGGCGAGAATCTATGGAAATCAGGCATGGATCAGGACTCGCCGGTCGTCGAACACCGCAGCGACCTCGACCTCGCCGCCGAGTTGATGCACGATGGAGCGCAGCATGTCGAGCGACAGGCCGATCTCGCCGTGTTCGATCTGCGAGATGGCCGACTGCGACTTCCCGACCATCTCCGCCAGCTCTGCCTGGGTGACACCGAGCGCTTTGCGAAGCTCAGCGAGACGGCAGCTCACAATCTCGTCAGCGACCCGTTGCTTGGTTTCGTCGATCCGACGAGCGCGTTCAGGGTCCTGACGCGCCTCGTCTCGTAGCGTGCTGAATTTCTTGGCGCGTTGCATCAGGTGAGTCCTTCCTGTCGAAGCTCGTCGAGATGTGTGTCGTAGAGATCGTCGGCGATAGGCGTGTAGCGGTCGTACCAATCATTCCAGTTAGCGCTTCTCGGATCCTCAGGACTTTGTCACCGCCGATCAGAAGGATCGCGGCCCGGCGAGGGTCGAAAGCGAACAGCACTCGCATTGCTCGTTCCACCCGCAGTTCTTTCATATTCGGATGGCGTGATTGGCGGACGTTGTCTACAGCCGGACGCCCGAGGCCCGGTCCTGCCAACTCCAGCAGTTCAACCCTTGCGATCACTGCGTCTTGATCCTCCGCGGTGAGGGTCTGGTACCAGTCGTCGAACTGGTCCGTGTACTCAACATCCCACACTTATATCAGTCTGACTTATATTTTGAGCGTGCGCGGATTGAAAAGGTCATTGCGCTGATACCTGTTGTTCCCCGCTCTTGTTCGCTGCGCTCACGGGCCGCTCGGGCCACGGCCTCGCTGTTCGGCAACCGTGTTCGGGATCAATCCGCTCGGCCTCTTGGCCGGATTAAGGGGGAAGCTGATGAGTGCCCGGGGCGGGAGTTGAACCCGCATGGAGGTTTCCCTCCCGGGGGGTTTAAGCCCCCTGCGTCTACCGATTCCGCCACCCGGGCGTAGCCATACGGTAACGCCGAGGGTCAGATTGCCACCAGCTGCTCGCGTCGGACTTCAACATCGGCCGCTGCCTGTTGTTCGACTCTTTCGGTCGAACCGTCGACAGCCAACCACAGCGCTGCTCGGATTCGATCGGCTCGCGCGCCGCTGAGGCCGTTGCCGACAACGATCCCTTCGATCATGTCGGACACCACGGCGGGCCAGGGCCGTCCCCGAAGGCGCACCGCCACCGTAGGCACGCCGCGGCGGCGCTTGATGGTGCGTTGGACGCCCTCGATTCCCGGTGGGGAGCGAAAGCAGGGCACGACAAGTTCGCGCAGTCTCGCGGCTTGACCCAACGCACGTGCCGCTGCCGCAAACCTCAGCGATGTCGCTTCCATGAATCCCATACTCTCAGGCGGGTGTGACACCCGAAGCGTGCGACTTGTGCCAAAGTGCAATGCATGGAGACTCCTGTCGAGTTGAACCCGGCGCAACAAGAAGTCGTCGAGATGCTGGGGGCGAGCCGCGCAGATCGGCCCGTGTTCGAGCCGACCCTTCGCACCGAACTGAACAGCGCCGTCGAACAGGGCTTGGAGCCCCTGCTGGAGAAGGCCGCCAAGATCGACGACGCCATTTGGGTCTCCAAACACGCTCTGGGACAGGTGATGGGTTGCGAGCGGAAATACCTGGCCGAAAGAGAAGCGCAATTCGAGTGGTCGGTGCCCCTGGCCAGAGGTTCGATCGCTCACAAGGCGATCGAGCTGTCGATCCACTGGCGCCGCGAGCCTGAACCGCTGGCGCTGGTCGACGAAGCCCTCAGTCGGCTCACAGAGGGCGACGACAGCCTCGGCGACTGGCTGCAGACCGCCGGCGAGGCCGAGCGCGCCGAGTTGAGAGCCGAGAGCAACGACCGGGTCGTGAAGTTCATAGAGTGCTTTCCCCCGCTGAAGGCCCAATGGCGACCGGTCACCGAAAGCCGCCTCCGGCTTGAGGTTCACGACCGTTTCGTGTTCAGCGGCAAGGTCGACCTCACCCTCGGCCACCCCGAGGGAAACCGGGCAGGCAAGGTTCTGATCGACCTCAAAACCGGGGGGTTCTCGCCCCTTCACCTCGAAGACATGCGTTTCTACGCGCTGATCGAGGCAATCCGACTTGGAACCCCGCCCAGGCGCATCGCCACCTACTACCTCGACCGGGGCAGTTTCGTCCCCGAAGACGTGACCGGGGATGTTCTCTTCGCAGCCGCGGCTCGCCTCATCGACGGCGCCACCAAGATCGTCGAACTCTTGGGTTCCGAGCGCGAGCCAAACCTCGTGGCAGGGCCGATCTGTCGCTGGTGCCCAGCTCTCGATGACTGCGACACCGGCAGGCGCCACTTGGAAGAGGACAAAGAAGACTCGGGCTGGTAACGGCGAAGAGGTGGGCGACGCACTCCCGCCTCCAGATCCGTTGTTGTTCGCTGGCATCTCGAATACTCTAAAGAAATAAAATACTCTAAAGAAATAAAACTCGACCGTTCACCGTTCGGAGTTGCCTATGGCCACAGACAACCCCTTCTCGCCGACCTTCGGCGTGCCACCGCCAGTACTCGCGGGCCGCGACGAGGTTCTTGACGACATCAGCGACGCGTTGGAGACCGGCCCAAGTCATCCGGACTTCACAAGTTTGCTGATCGGCGCCCGAGGTTCAGGAAAGACCGTAACTCTCAACGCGATCGCGGACTCGGCCGAAAGCCTCGGTTGGTTGACGCTGTCAGACAACGCTTCGCCGAAGGGCCTGATCGACAGGCTGACCCGCGCAACCGGTTCTCTGCTCACAGGGTTGCAAAACGGCGAGCCGAAACGAAGGGTCACAGGGTTGAACGCAGTTGGAATCGGCATAGATCTCGAGCCGGCGCCGATCCCAGAGTTTCCAAGCAGTCTTCGAGAAGTGTTGAGCGAACTCGGTGAACTGCTTCTTGAACGTCGTACCGGCCTGCTGATCACCATCGACGAACTCCATAGCGGAGATCTCGACGAGATTCGCGAGTTCGGCTCGGTACTGCAGCTCGCCGCCCGAACCAGGCCGAAACCTGTCGCGTTCGTCGGCGCGGGTATTCCCGCTATCGAATCGACCCTGCTCTCGGGCGCGAAGGCAACTTTTCTTCAGCGATGCGCACGCCATGATATTGACCGCCTTGATCCACAAGCGACCCGCACAGCCCTAATCGAGCCAATCCGCCAACGCGGTGCCTCAATCGACCCGACTGCACTTGAAAACGCCGTGCGAACGACCAGGGGCTACGCCTTCATGGTGCAACTCGTAGGGTTTCATTCGTGGAAGGCTGCAACAAATCCGACGACGGGTATCACCGCAACAGATGTCGTCACCGGCATTCACGAGGCTGAACGCAGGATAGGCAGACTCGTCCTTGCGCCCATTTGGCAGGACCTTTCTGATGTGGACCGAAAGTTCCTGCTGGCAATGGCCGTTGATGACGGCGAATCGAAGGTGGCGGAAATCGCGAACCGACTCGAAGTTGATCTCCAATACACCAGCGTCTATCGCAAGCGACTCATATCAGCCGGACTTGTATTCCCCACCGGACGAGGACGGATCGATTTCGCTCACCAACCCACCCGGGATTGGCTCCGCAACAACCCGGAATATCTCGACAATGTCGACAGTCCCTGAACAACACGACCCCGGCTGTCGACCCCGGACTCGCAAGCTATGTTCACAACGCGCTTGATCAGACGCCTGTCGGCGGTTGCTGCCGGCGGACTCCTAGTGGTCGGGGCCTGTGCAACGGACGACGAGTTGGCCGAGCCGCGGCCGACTGTGCCGGTGGTCACGACAGTTCCGGTCGAGGAGCTGCCGACAGACGCTTCAGCCGACAACCAGACGCAAACCAACGACTCTGCGCAACCCGGCAGCCCGCTGCCAAACGGCGGAGACGGGCGAACCGACGACTCGGCGCAGGCTTCTCGCTCTGAGGGAAACGTGCTGAACGCCAATATTGCCGTTGAACAGATAATGATCCTCGATGAGCCGATCGACATGACCGCCGCGCCCGGCGACCCGATGGTCTGGATCGCCGAACGGGGCGGTCGAGTGCTGCGGGTCGACCTGGCAAAAGGCGAGGTGGACGAGACGATCTTGGACATCTCCGCAGAGACCATCGCCAGAGGTGAGCAGGGCCTGCTCGGCATCGCGGTGAGCGATGACTGGCTGTATGCCAATTTCACCGACCGGAACGGCGACACCCAAGTTGAGGCCTTCAAGCGGGAGGGCGCCGCTCTGAGCGGTGAACGCCGAACAATCCTGAGCCAGTCCCAGCCGTACAGAAATCACAACGGGGGTGCGCTGGCGATCGGCCCGGACGGCTACCTCTACATTGCCCTCGGCGACGGCGGGGCCGCGAATGATCCGTTCGACCATGGTCAGAACTCCGCTACCTGGCTGGGGTCGATTCTGCGGATCGAGCCGACGCCGACAGCGGCGGCACCCTACCTCATCCCCGCCGACAACCCCTTTGTCGCCGACCCGGGCACCGCCGACCGCGTCCCGATCGGATCACCGGAGATATTCCTGACCGGAGTGCGCAACCCTTGGCGCTTCTCTTTCGACACAGGCACGGGCGACCTTTGGATCGCGGACGTCGGACAGGACCTCTATGAAGAGGTGACGGCCCTGCTGGCTGCCAACGGCGGCGGCGTCGGGGCCAACCTCGGCTGGCGTCTGCGGGAGGGTCTGCACGAGTTCACCGGTGACAAGCCCCCCGGCAATGTCGACCCGGTATGGGAGTACGGCCGCGACGACGGATGCAGCGTGACCGGAGGCTACGTCTACCGGGGTTCGCTGGTCCCCGAGCTGACCGGCTCATACCTGTTCGGCGACTACTGCACCTCGCGGCTCTGGGCAGTGCAGATCTCATCGGGTCAAGTGGTGTTTCGGGACTTCGGAGTTGCGGTGCCCGGCGGCTCGCTCGCCTCTTTCGGCCAGGATGCCGACGGCGAGCTCTACACCCTTTCGCTCGAAGGTCCCGTGTCCCGCGTTGTCGCAAGCTGAGCCGAGGACTAGCGCCGTGGGGCCGAGCTAACGCGGTCGGGCCGAGCTAACCGGTGGGGCCGGTGTGCTCGGGTGGGCCTCGGCCACCGCGGAGGGCTGGTAGGTCCCGCTGCCCGAGTCGAGGGCTCGAAGCCGTTGGGTCGACGCAAGCAGGATCGCGAGGGCAAAGAACAACAGGCCGAACGCCAAGAAGGTCTCTCGGACGCCGAACACTTCGATAGCCTGCCCCATGAAGAGTTGCCCCAGCGGACTCGACAGCAACAACACCGTCAAGTACACCGACAGCACCCGCGCCCTCAGCCGCTCGTCAACCTGCAACTGAATCGCCGTGTTGAGCGTCGAAGCCGAAGCAATGTGGGCCATGCCCGCGGCGAACATGCCAGCCAGTGCCACTGTGAACCACGGGGTTGCCGCCACCACACAGACGCCGCTGCCGTACAACAGCAGCGCTGCTTGTTGGATCCGCGAGCGATCCAACCGGCGCGCCGCCTCGGCGACCATCGGTGAGCCGACGAGGGCGCCGACCCCCGAGGCCGTGAGCATCCAGCCGAACCCTCTCTCACCCTGGCCGAAGACGTCCTCGGCGACAATGATCGACATCTGCTGTGCTGTGATTCCGAAGAACCCGATCACAGCAGCCACGAAGACTGCCGTGGAGATTCCGGCCTTGGTCCGCGCGTAGGCGACAGCCTCGCCGAACTCGCTCAGCGGCCGCAAGCGTCCCTTAGCTTCGACTTGAAGCCGCGGCAACCGCAGCGACGCAAGAGCCGCGATCACCGCGAAGTACGACACGGCGTTGATCGCGAACGCCCAGCCCGGCCCCCACTGCGCGATCACGACACCGGCTATCGACGGACCCAGCATGCGGGCCATGTTGAACTGAGCGCTGTTGAGGGTGACAGCCGACATCAGCGTGTCGCGCGGCACGAGTTCGCTGACGAACGCCTGCCAAGCCGGGAGGTTCAAACCGCCGGCCGTCCCCGCCAGGACCGACACGGCAACGTAGGCGCCCGGTGATCGGACACCGCCGAACCACATCGATACGAACACAGCGGCCACGACGGTCTGCGTCGACTGGGTGACAATCAGAATCGTCCGGCGGGGATAACGGTCCGCAACAGCACCGGCCAACGGGCAGAGCACTGCAACCGGCAGCAGTTGGGTGAACCCAGCCAACCCGACCCACGCAGCGCTCTGGCCGCTGAGGTCATAGACGATGAGCGGGATCGCCAAGACCTGAAACCAACGCCCGGAACTGGAGATGATCGCCGAGATCCACATCAGGCGATAGTTGCGATAACGAAGAGCTGCGAAGGCGCCTGCTCCCGTGTCGGCAACCTGGTCCATCCGACAAGGCTACGGATCCCAGTTCTCAATCGTGGAACCGGCCCGCCGGATCAAGGACCGGCAACCCGATCGTGGACCGACGAGTGGACTGGTCGGCGGCCTGCCAGAATGGGCGCCATGCCGTTAGCCACCACCGAGATTCACGACCGGGTCGCCGTGCTGAAGCTCAACGATCCCGAAAAACGCAACGCCGTCACCTTGGCCATGAACGATGAGATCAGCGCGGCCCTCGACGAATGGGAGACCGACGACGGCATAGGCGCTGTCGTGGTGACCGGCGCCCCGCCGGCCTTCTGTGCAGGCGCGGACCTCGACGATCTGCTCGCCGACCAGGGGCCAGATGGCATGCGGCGCATCTACGAGGGGTTCTTGCGTATCGCACATTGCCCGCTGCCGACCATCGCCGCGGTCAACGGCGCCGCCGTCGGGGCCGGACTCAACATGGTTCTGGCCTGCGACATCGTCGTGGCTGCACGCCGAAAGGCTCGTTTCGACTCCAGGTTCCTGCAGATCGGGCTGCATCCCGGCGGAGGCCACACCTGGCGCCTGCGGTCCATAACCAGCCGCCAGACCGCTATGGCGATGGTCCTGTTCGGTGAGGTCATACGCAGCGAACAGGCGCTCGACCTGGGACTCGTCTGGAAGGTCGCCGACGACGAGGAACTGCTCGAAGAGTGCCTGACACTCGCGGAGCGAGCGGCTGCACAGCCCAAAGATCTCACGGCTCGGACCAAGGCGACGATCCTGACGCTCGACACGATCAGCGAGTCTGCCCAATCCGTCGAACACGAACTTCACCCGCAACTCTGGTCAATGGGCGAGCCGGCTTTCCGGGACCTGGTGGAAAGCCTTCAAAAGAAGATCAGCTCCAAGGATTGAGCCGGCGTGGAGGTCGAAGCTGGGATCAACGCTGAAGTCGACGTGGACGAGACAACTGGTCTCGTCGCGCGCCGCTCTCCGGTTCCGTTTCCCATCGGGCCGTCCACTTTCACCGACCTCTTCAATGAGCCGCTCCGGCACTTTCCCGAGCGGATCGCCCTGATCGACAATGATCGCCAGTGGACCTTCACGGATCTGGACCGCAGCGTGGAGCAGGCCGCGGCGGCTCTGGCATCGCTGGGCGTGTACCCCGGTGACAGGGTCGCGTGGTCGCTTCCGAACTGCGCCGAAGTGCCGATCGGGTTCCTCGCAACCCAACGCCTCGCTGCTGTCTGGCTCGGGATCAACATGAACCTCGCTCCCCCGGAGAAATCCCACCTTCTCGACGACTCACAGGCGCGTCTGTGGATCACCTCTGACGATGCAACCGCCGCAGCGCGAAGCACATCGTTTCACGGGACAGTGATCAGCGAGTCCGAATACAACGCCGCGGTCTCAACAGCGGACCCAGCGAGCGCTCCGCAGCCGGACATCGACCCCCATGCGCCCGCCGCGATCGCCTACACGTCGGGCACTACCGGCACACCCAAAGGCGCGGTCCACAGTCAACACAATCTGCTGTGGCCCGGCCTCATAACCCTGAGCACCCATCCGCCCAAGCCGGCCGATCGTCAGGGCACGCCGCTGGCACACACGATTCTCAACATGTTGATCCTCGGAGTGATCTCAGCCTGGACTCGGGGAACCACCGGCGTCGTCCTGCACCGTGGCGATCCCGAAGGGTTCTGTGCTGAGGTGGCACGCCACCGGCTCACGAGAACCACGCTCGTTCCGACACAACTCCATGATCTTGTGCATCACAAGGGCGTCGATCCAAAAGATCTGGCGTCGCTCGAGTCGATCCTCGTCGGCGGTGCAGCGACTCCGGCCGACACCCGCCGCGCTTTCGCCGAGAAGTTCGATATCCGTGCGCTGATGGGCTACGGCCTCTCTGAGGCGCCCACCGGCATCGTGCGCGAATCGATCAGCGAAGCGATCGACGACTCTGCCACGGGTTACGCATTGGAACTCGCCGAAGTGGTGATCGTCGACGAAGACGACGCCGAACTGCCGGCGGGCCGATCCGGCGAGATCTGTCTGCGTCACACAACTGCGGGTCCGTGGGCGCACTGTTGGACGCCGACACTGGGCTATTGGCGGCGCCCCGACGCGACCCGCGAACTGCTCCGCGGCAACCTCCTGCACACCGGCGATATCGGCATGCTCGACAGCAACAAGCGCCTGACGGTGACCGACCGCCGCTCCGAGTTGATCCTTCGGGGCGGCGCCAACGTGTCTCCCTTCGACGTTGAACAGGCCTTGCTCGATCACCCCGAGGTGCTCGAAGCAGCGGTCTACGGCATCGACGATGAACGGCTCGGTGAACGGGTAGCCGCGGCGATCGTGACAGCAACCGCTGAGCCCGACCCAGCGGCGCTGCGTGCGTTCCTCGCTGATCGCTTGGCGCGCTACAAGATCCCGGATCACATCTCGGTGCTTGACTGTCTTCCCCGCAACTCCATGGGAAAAGTCCTGAAATCCGAGTTACCGACGCCCGCCTATCCACTCGCCGACTAACTCATCTGAGCGCTCGTTCCATTCCTCGACGGTGAGCCCGTAGCGAACATGGTCCTCCCATACGCCGTTGATCTCGAGATATCTGACCGCAATGCCCTCATCACGCAGTTCGAGCTTCTCGACGACCCTGCGGCTGGCCGCGTTGCTCGGCACGATCGACACCTGGATTCGGTGCAGCCGCAACTCCTCGAAAGCGAACCGGGCGACCACGACGAGCGCTTCAGGCATGTAGCCGTTGCCGGCCAGCGCCTCGTCGATCCAGTACCCCACGTAGCAAGACTGGAAGGGGCCTCGTTGGATCGAGTTGAGGTTGATCTCACCGGCGAACATGTCGTCGACGAAGATCCCGAAGCTGTGACCAGAACCCCGTTGCCGCTCACGTTGGCGAGCTGAGCAGCGGTTGGCGAAGGCCGTGCGGTCCTCGACGACGTCGGGCGCACCGCTGAGACGCTGTGGTTCCCATTGCGTCAACCAGTCATGGTTGCGGCGACGCACCTCTCGCCAGCCGCCGAAGTCGTTCACTTCGAGCGGCCGGAGCAGCACCCGGCGGCCGAACAGCGAACCAGGAGCCATTCTGCCCATCTCAAGCATCCGGTCCGCGCGGCATGGCGCCGATTTTAGACCCGACCAGTGCTCGTCGGCAGACTCGCGTATGTGCCCCAATCCACCCGACAGAGAGATAGGCAACCCAATGAACGGAACAACACCTCAACACAATGGGAGCGACTCGCCAGAGTCCCGTAAACGACCCGACGAGACCGGCCTTGAACTCCCGATCGTCTCGGCCAACGGGACATCACTTCCCTCTCATTTCCGGAGAACCCGCAAGCTACTGCTGGTGAGCGTGACAGTCGTCGCGATGCTCACCCGCTTGCCCGCGATGCTGAAGACCACCGAGCCGCGGACTGCTGTTGACCGCGACGGTCGTCGCGATGCTCACTGCCGTCACCGGTATCAGCGGCGCATCAGCGCCAGAACCCGCGAGTGGAACATCATCAGACGACATTCTCATTTTTCCCCACTCAAACCCGCTGCCCGGCGCACAAACCGTCGTGGAACCCGGTGTCGTCGAAAACGGCGAGTGCTTGATCCAGGGTCGATTCGAGGGTGACGGGGGCGATCCGGGCGCGATCGTCCAGCGGATCGTCAAAGTGAATCTGACAACGTGCCGGATCACTCTCGAACGGCTGGAGATACCACTCGACGATCTCTCGAGGCATGACAGATCAATCACTGCTTCGGCGCAAGAGAGTCGCACGGCGACTGTCGAAAGAGCGAACTCCGCTGAATCTGGGGCACGAGCGAGCGCCGCTGTCACGCATTATTTCGGATACATCAAATTCAACTGGGAAGACCCGCCACAGATCGACGTGACTACCACCAAGTCCTCGGTACGCCGGCGCCAAATACAGGGCTCGTCGTGCTTGAGCGGAGCGAACTTCAATGCGCACTGGGGTTGGTGCTCTCCGAGTGGCTGGAGCCGTGAAACATCTAGTTGGCAGCACGGCTTCGCCTGCGGATACGCGAGCATGAACACGTACGGCACCTACCACAACTCGGTATTCTGTCCAACCGGCGCTACCGATACTGATCACTACAACACGTTCTTCTCCGGGAAGCCGAACGGCGCATGGTACGTTCAGTGGGGTGCAAGGGGTGCCAGCAAGTCCGGGGGATGCACGAATCTGCTCAGCCCCGAACACATCATCGTTCACCCATAGAACGACGAGACGGATGCGGCGATGTCATCAACCGAACCAACATTGAGACAACCCATCGAGATTCCTTCCTGCAAGGCGATGCCATGGCTTCTTTGTGGAGCGGTCTGTGGGTTCGGTCTCACAGTCTTTGCCTTGGCACTGACCGTGGCGGTCGGCTTCACGCTGTTCGCGCTGGGAATCGCACGGCGTCGTGTCGACCCGTTCGGACTGCTCACTCTGGGATTCGGCTTGGGCTTCGCCGCCTACATGGCGTTGGCGATCTCTATTCTCGTGATTGCCTAGCCGGGCTGGTCCAGCAGGGCCCCGCTAGTCCAACAGTGAGAAGGCCAGGCCGTCGAGGATGTCGCTTTCGGAAACAAGGCACCGGTCGAAACCGAAATAGCGCATGATCCTGACAAGAATGCACATGCCCCCCACGATCACATCCACCCTGCCCTCCTCGAGCCCCGGGTTGTGGCGGCGCTGGGCACGCGGCTCGGTGACCAACGTGCGGTACACGTCCTCGGCTGCTTCCTTGCTGAGATCAAAATGATGGATCTGATCGCGGTCGTATTCGGCCAGCCCGATCTCAACGGCTGCCACGGCCGAGACCGTGCCCGCCAATCCCACGAAGGTCTTGGCGTGCAACGACGCAGGAATAAGCCGCACAACGTCGTCGAGATGGGCTTCGGTGATCGACAGGCAGGCCAACAGCTCTTCGGGTTCCGGGGGGTCCGATTCGATGTACTTCTCGGTCAGGCGGACACACCCGACGTCGACCGACAACGCCGCTTCGCATTCGGTCACTCCGTAGGCGAACTCAGTGGAGCCGCCGCCGATGTCGACGACCAGGAACGGGCCGTCGTCGGGGTCCAGTTCAGCAGTAGCGCCCGCGAATGACAGCCTGCCCTCCTCTGAACCGGATAGCAGTTCGGGGCGGGTTCCGATGACTGCTTCAGCCGCATCGAAGAACTCGTCTCGGTTGTCGGCGTCGCGGGCCGCCGATGTCGCGGTGATGCGAACCCGCTCAACGCTGTAACGGTCCATCACTTGGCGATAGCCCTTTAGGCACTCCACCGTGCGCTCAATCGCCTCCGGCGCCAGCCGTTTTGTGGCATCGACTCCCTGACCGAGTTGGGTGATCGTCATATGCCGTTCCAAGGTGGCCGAACCGTCGTGCACCAGCAGACGGGTTGAGTTGGTGCCGCAGTCGATCGCGGCCACACGCGCGGTCACAGCGACTCCGATGCACCGGCGTCGCCTTCAGAAGAGACACTGCCATCGACCGGCACACTGCCATCAGCCCGCACACCACCATCAGCCCGCACACCACCATCAGCCCGCACACCGCCATCGACCGGCGCACCACCATCAGCCGGCGCACCACCATCAGCCCGCACACCGCCGTCAGCCGGCGCACCACCATCAGCCAGCGCACCGCCATCAGCCGGCGCACCACCATCGACCGGCGCACCGTCGTCAGCCGGCGCACCGCCATCAGCCCGCACACCGTCGTCAGCCGGCGCACCACCATCAGCCGGCGCACCGCGGTCACGGGGCTCGTCAACCGGCCCGACGGCCAACTGGTCAGCCACCCAGCGGCCAACCGGATCGTCACCACCTGCGAGATACCAGGCGTAGTGAGCGTGCAGACACTTGACGCCGCGGCGTGTGCCGCCCACGCCACCGGAGGGCCGAGGACCGTGATGGGACGCTTCGATCGCGGCGTCGCGCTCCGCCGCGTAGCGGGCATGGGCTTCGGCCAATTCGTCGGCCTCCACAGCCGCCTCGGCTTGTCGAACTCCACCCGCCGACTCCAGCCGACTGACTAAAAGGCGGGGTTCTTCGCCCACAAGCCAGTAGAGGGTGGGCATCGGGCGACCATCGTCGAGCAGAGGCGCATTGCGGAGAACCACGGGGTCGCCGGCATCGTCGACGACAACGATCTCGAACTGCCCTTCAGGTTCCCGCCCGAGCAGCTCCGCCACCCGCTTGCGCTCTACAGACGTTGTCACCGCGAGCGACGCAGCAACCGCCGCAACAGCAGGAACGCGACAACCACGACAGCCAGCGTCGCCACACGTTTCATCACCGGCGCAGCCGCAGCATCGATCAGGTCGATCGCTTCGGGTTCGGGCATGTCAATTTTGCGTGCAGCGCCGTCAGGTTCGGGGGCCTTCGCAGCGGTACCAGCATCGGCATCGGTCCCAGAATCAGCCTCGGCGGCGGCGCCGGACGCGTCGACGGCCACAGCCTCGGCTGCGCCGTCGCCCGGGTTTTCAGAGCCATCGGCGGCCAGCATCTCAGCGAGGTTCTGAGCGAACTGATCCATCAGGTTGGCGCTCACATCAGCCATCACGCCCCGGCCGAACTGGGCGAACTTCCCCGTGATCTTCATGTCGGTGTCGACGTTGACTCTGGTGGTCGAATCCGACGCCTCTTCGAGCTTGGCGGTGATCAACGCGCTGGCGTTGCCAGCGCCCCGAGTGTCTCGGCCCTTGCCGCTCAACACTGCGGTGTGGTCCACATCGTTGCGCTCCACGAAGTTCGCAGCGCCTTTGAACTGGGCGGTGATCGGCCCGACCTTCACCTTCACGAAACCGCGGTATTCGCCACCTTCGACTTCTGTGATTTGCGCTCCGGGGAGACAGGGGGCGATGCGCTCGAGGTCGGTGAGCACAGCCCACGCTTCATCGATCGGCCGAGCCACTTCAAAAGAGTTGTTCAGGTCCATCGTCGCAGATCCTCCAGCGTGTCGACGTCGGCTGAGTCGCCATCACAGGGTATCGACTCAACCATCTCGGGCCGCTCACGCCAAAGACTGCGCGCCCCTTCATCTCCCGACACGGGAAGCGACGCCCACACCGCGGCAGCCAGCCGCACCGGGGGGCGCCGACCGTCACCGAAATCCGCTACGGCGAGGTCGGCTTCGCTGTCCCTGACCGCCTGCCAAGCCCTCACGCCGACACCGGGCTGATCACCCAGACCGACGACTATCGCCTTGTGCCCCCTGTCAGCGGCATAGGTGACCGCACCTCGCAGCGAGGTTGCCTGGCCATGGTCCCAATGCTCATTGTGAATGATCGTCACATCTTCCGGCAGAACCTCTGTGAGGTCCACGCACCCGGAGACAACGATCACCTCATCGAATCCAGCGACGCGTGCCGCGTCGACTGCATGGCACACAATCGGCTTTCCTCGCACCTCGGTCAGGAGCTTGTGGTCCTCGCCCAAGAACCGTGAACCGGCACCAGCTGCTAGCACGACCGCTGCGGTTGTCACCACATCGCGGTCGGGGGTGGAGCCAGTCTGATTGGTCACTATCACAGTGTGGCAGCACCAAAGAGCAGCCATGCGCCTAGCGTGTCAGCAATGAGTGATTCCGCCGGCCCCGAATCTGTTCCCTCCTCATCGCCGAGCATCGCTGAGCAGCCGCTGGTTCGGGTCAACCTTCTGATCGCCGACGCAGCCCAGGTCGCCGACGGCAAGCTCTATATCCTCGGCGGAGGATTGACCGCTGTCGGCCCCCGCCCCCAGCCGATGGGAGTGGCGATCCGCATTGAGGTTCCCTGGGACCGGGCCAACGTTTCGCACGAATGGCGCATCGATCTGCTCGACGAGGACGGGCACCCGCTGCTAGTCGGTGATCGACCGCTCGTGGTGCAGGGCAACTTCGAGGCCGGGCGACCGGTCGGTCTGCGTCCGGGTACGCCGCTCTGCGTCCCTCTCGCGATCAACTTCCCGACGATTCCAGTCACAGGTGGCAAGAGCTACACCTGGCAACTCTCCATCAACGGCGCGACCCACTCGGACTGGCGTCAGAGCTTCTTCGTCCGTCTTCCGAAGCAAACCGGCTCTCCCAGCACGCCACCCTCAAACCGCTAGTCCCCTACTCGACGGGCCTGCCGCTGAGCGATTCGGTCGCAGTGTTGGCTCTGCGGGGTTGGCACTGCGGGGTTGGCACTGCGGAGTTGGCACTGCGGGGCTGGCACTGGGGCAAGCCTCAGGGGAGTCTCTGGCAAGTCTCGGATCTGCATAGCTTGATATAGGCTGTCATACCCTTTGAGTAAGTTATAGCCATGTTTGATTCCATGATTCAACAGGCCCAGGGCGTGGCGCTGAAGGGCCTCGGCCGTCGGGAGTTGGCTGGCGTGGTCGACGGTGCCGGGCGGCTGATCGCGGCTTTGGTGTCTCTGCAAACCCGTTGCGCGGTTGAGATCGAAGCTCTGGGCGACGGCGGCGTGGATTCCAAGACGGTGTTGCGTGAGGCTGGGCGCATGTCCAACCGTGCCGCTGGATCGGTCGCCAAGACCGCCGCTGGTCTGGCTGAGATGCCCCGCACCGCAGAGTCCTTGGCCGCAGGGAATATCACTGCTGAGCATGCTGCTGCTGCGGTGGCGGCGGCCGGTAAGACCTCTCCCGAGAAGGCCGACGAGGATCTGTTGAGGCTGGCTGAGACATCTTCGGTTGATGTGTTCGCTCAGCAGTCCCGGCGCTGGGCGAACCGCAACCAGAAAGACGACGGTGCCGGCGCCCACGAAGCACTGCGCCGAGCACGGTCGTTCAAGGACTGGGTCAACGACGAGGGCATGGGGGTACTAGTCGCTGAGTTGGATCCGACCAGCTACCAACAAGTCCGTAAGGCCATCAACGCCGAGTACGACCGCCTGTGGCGCGAAGACGGCGGACGCGACGGCAGGCCCGATGATCTGCGCACCCCCACACAACGCCGCTGCGACGCGTTTGTCTCGGTTGTCACCAACTCGGGTTCTCGTGGCCCGGCCAGCCCGCGGATGCAGCTCACGGCGGTGGTAGACATCGAGCGCTTGCAGAGCGATAACCCCAGCGCCGCCGCGGAGATTATCGACGGTGAGGCCCTGCCGCAGGCCGTGCTGGAACGCTTGGGGTGCGCCTCGACGATCACCGGCGTGATCTTTTCCGGCAAGGGTGAACCCATCTGGGTGGGCCGAGACCACCGCCACGCGACGAGCGCGCAAGTCAAGGCGATCATGGCCCGAGACCGGCACTGCACCGGTTGCGCGGCAGGCCCCGAGCGCTGTGAAATCCACCACATCGTGCCTTGGCAACATGGCGGATCGACCAACATCGACGAGATGTGCCTGGCATGCCCGAGTTGCCACCACAACATCCACGACCGCGGCTACATCGTCGTCAAGACCGACACCGGCTACAAGATCATCAACCCCAACAACCCCCTACCCGACTACAGCGGACCCTAGTTGCCTGGGTACCGTTGACCTACGGAGATGTCTCTCGATGCGTCAGGCGAGACTCGTTTTGCTATACGGGAATTTCGGGAAACGGGACGCGGGCACGACTCTCGCCCACTGCGTTTCTGGGGTCACACCCGCTCTAGAGCAACGATCGAGGTTGTGGCCTGCAAGGTCCACAAGAACGGAAGCACGCTCCAGAATCACACCCGCTCTAGAGCAACGATCGAGGTTGTGGCTGACCAGCTCCTCGTGGCTCAACCTCGTCGAGGCCTGGTTCAGCGTGCTGACCCGCAAAGCCCTCACCAACACCAGCTTCTCATCGGTCGCCGAACTCAAAGACCGCATCGATTGGTGGGTCAAACACTGCAACAACAACCCCGAACCCTTCGCATGGACCCGCACAGCCCAACAAATCATCCACAAAGTCGCCTCAGGACAAGCAACCCTAGACCGGATCACCAAATCCGCGACACACCACTAGGTACATGGACCGAACCAAGAAGTGTTCTTCGGCGACGTTGGCAAAGTGGAGCCATCGCTAGGCATGGAGCCATCGCTAGGCACATGGAGCGAACCCGGGCCACAATTGACGACCCAGTGTTGGTAACATCACCGCACCTGCGAGCGCTCAGCCGTGTATGGGTCCTTCGGTGACGGTCAGCGACTTGGCGTCACGGCCGGTGCGACGAGCGATGATCTCCGAGGTGATCGACACGGCGGTCTCTTCGGGGGTTCGAGCCCCGATGTCAAGGCCGATAGGCGACCGCAGCCGAGCCAGACCGGCTTCGTCGACTCCGGCTTCGATCAGGCGCTTGGTGCGGTCATCGTGGGTGCGCCGGCTCCCCATAACGCCGATATAGCCGACATTCGTTGCCAGCGCAGAAACCACCGCAGGCACATCGAATTTGGCGTCGTGGGTGAGAATGCAGACGGCATCGCGTTCGCCCAGCTCGCCGCCCACTTCGTCCAGCAGCCGGTTCGGCCACTCGACCACAACCTCGTCAGCCATCGGAAAACGAGTCTCGGTGGCGAACACCGCCCGAGCGTCACAAACCGTGACTCTGTAGCCCAGCACCTTGGCCACCCGAGCCAGAGCGGCGGTGAAGTCGACCGCTCCGAAGATCAGCATCTTGGGAGGCGGAGCGAAGCTCTCGATGAACACCGATACCGCCCCCTCGCGGGCCTCGCCGTGCAGTCCGTAGTGGCGGATACCGCTTCGACCGGCCGCCAGTTCGCCGCGGGCATCGCGGGTGACGACCCGGTCGAGGTCCGCGTTGCCGAGCGTTCCTGCAGACTGAGCATCCGGCCGCACGATCAATTTGGCGCCGGTGAACTCACCCTCCACGACCGTGGCCAGCGCCACCGACGCTTCGGCGCGGATGGCGTCGCGCAACTGTTCGAAAAGCGGCTGTTCGAACAGCGGCTGTTCAAAGAAGGGCTGTCGGGCCGAGGGCGACACCGGCTTCTACCAATCGAGGGGTTCGATGAACAGGTGGATCGTGCCTCCGCATGTCAACCCCACCTCAAAGGCCTCATCATCGCTGTAACCGAAGCTGACCATGCGCCGGGCGCCGGTGGCCAGAACGTCGAGGGCTTCGACAACGACGGCTCCCTCGACACAACCGCCCGAAACAGAGCCGGACACTTCGCCGACTTCGGTCACCGCCATGGCCGCACCCACCGACCGAGGCCCGGACCCTTCGAGGTCGACGACCCGGGCCATGGCCACAGCAGTTCCCGCGCTGCGCCAGCGGTCCAGGTCGTCGAGCAGTTCTTTCATCGCTGAGATCCTACGCCGCTGAGCGCCCGGTCCCCTTCGGGTGAACGCCCATCCGAGCCACCGAGCACGAGTCGGGCAAGCTCGTGAAGCGAGTCGAGGCAGTGACCTTCGACAAAGTCGTCCACGAATGGCAACGCCGCGGCCATCGCCCGAGCCAGGGGCTCATATCCCGGCGAGGCCTTCAAGGGATTGACCCAGACCACCCGATGGGCGACACGAGCGAGGCGCTGCATCTGGATTTCCATCTCTCGGGGCTCGCCGCGGTCCCAGCCATCGGAGAGAATCACGACCGTGGCTCCCCGCGCCATCCCCCGACAACCCCACTCGTCATTGAAGCGACCCAGGCCATCGCCGAGGCGGGTACCGCCGGACCAGTCCTTGACCACCCGCGAGGCGGCTTGCAGCGCCCGATCCGGGTCCCTTTGCGACAGCTCGCGCGTGAGTCTCGTCAACCGCGTGCCCAACGTGAAGGCCTCCACCCGCGCCCCACTCGCCACCGAGGCATGCACGAATCCGATCAGAGCCCGTGCGTAAGGCTCCATCGACCCCGACACGTCGAGCAACAGCACCAGGCGCCGCTGCCGGCTGCCAGGCACCTCACGGGCGATCTCGGCCGGTTCACCAGCGGATCGCAGGGCCTGTCGCACCGTGCGTCGAATGTCGAGAGCGCCTCGCGCCCTGCGGCTGGGGACACGACGACGACTCCGCCGACACGACCCCATGAACAAGATCTCCTCCATCAACCGCCGGGACTCAGCCAGTTCCTCGTCCGAGTAGTCGGCGAAGTCCTTCTGGGTCAGCGTCTCGGTGGTGCTGTAACGCACGGTGATGCTGTCATCGCTGTCGTCGTTGTCGTCGCCGGCGTCATCCTCGTCAGGGCCGTCGGCAGGGATCTCGGGATCGTCGAGCGCCAACGTGACCGGCGGGGGCTCCTGAGGTGGGCGCCAAACAAGTCCGGAATCCACACCACGCCAGTACGCGGCGAACAGGCCGTTGAACAATTCAATGTCCTCGGGCCGGTGCACCAACACCGCACGGGCGGTCCAATAGACCTCATCCGGATTGCCGAGATCGATCTCGGCGAGCGCCTCGGTGAACAAACGCGAAGATCCCAACGACACGGCAATGCCGCCGCGGCGCACCGATTCCACAAAGCCGACTGCGGTGGCGATCGTCATCGGCGCGCCTCCATGGGAATCACTCGCGATCTGCGGCAAGGAGCGCTTCGAGACCGTGGTCTTGGACCCGCTCCAGGTCTTCGCGGTATTTCAGCAGTGTCGGGAAAGTCGCCTCCACCTGTTCAACGGCAAGCTCTTTTGCACCCAACAGGTCCAGGGCACGAGCCCAATCAATGGTTTCGGACACGCCCGGAGGCTTGTAGAGGCCAACCTGGCGCACCGCCGCTGCCGCCGACGCGACCTGAGCGGCCAAACGCTCGCTGACCGAAGGGGCGTGGAGCTTGATGATCTCGATCTCGCGAGCGACCTCGGGATGCTTGACCCAGTGGTAGAGGCACCGTCGTTTCAAGGCGTCGTGTACGTCACGGGTCCGGTTCGAGGTGACGATAACCACCGGTGGGTCCACCGCGGAGAAGGTGCCGATCTCCGGGATCGTGATCGAATAGTCGGCCAACACCTCGAGCAGGAAAGCCTCGAACTCGTCATCGGCGCGATCTACCTCGTCGATCAACAGCACCGGAGGCGGGCCGGAATTGTGAGCGATGGCTTCGAGCAGGGGACGGCGCACCAAGAAACGCTCGTCGTACAGCTCATCGGTGAGCGCTTCGGCTTCGCCGGCTCTGGCCGCGCCGGTTGCTTCAGCCGTGCGCAGATACAGCAGTTGACGGGCGTAATCCCATTCATATACAGCTTGGTTGACATCAATGCCCTCATAGCATTGGATCCGCAACAGCGGCCCGCCGATCCAGTCCGCGAGCACTCGGGCAACTTCGGTCTTGCCCACTCCGGGTTCTCCCTCGAGCAACAGCGGTCGGCGCAAACGCAACGCCAGATAGACCGCTGTGGCGAGTCCGTCATCGGGGAGATAGCGATTCTCGCGCAGAGCGTCGCTGACCTGCGCCACTGATGAGACGCTGCGGGGATCATAGCTGTCGGCCATCTATCGGACCTCCGAACGGCTGAACGACTGACGTGGTCAACGTTAGTCAACACCCAATCGTACTCAGGTGCTCAAGTACTCAGGCAGCCGCCACTCGACCGACGAAAATCGACTGTCGCGCGACATGGAGACACAACCAGACGATCAAAAACCCCGTTCTCGATGTCTGTAGCCATGTCGGTGCCGCATTGGAAGCATTGGAAGCAAACCCTCGGCAGTCAATAGCCGACCTGCCGGAAACTGAAGCACGGCTGGAAGCACTGGAAGCAAACCCTCGGAGAATCGTGGCCGGCATATGACACTGGAGGAAGGAATCGACTTCCGGGAAACTGGGCAGAGCGGTTGCTTTGGCAAACTGCGGCGCATGTCCGAACCAGCCTCTCGGCTTCAACGGGTTTCATGGCGACGCCATATCAGGTTTGCCATGTCAGGTTTGCCATGTCAGGTTTGCCACCGCCGAGTGGGACAGTCACGAACTGGCCTCTGCGATAGCCGACCAGACCTTCTGGGGCGTCAGGGGAATGTCGATGTGTCTCACACCGAGGTGACTCAGTGCATCGATGACCGCGCTCTGCACAGCCGGGGTCGACCCGATCGCTCCGGACTCGCCTATGCCCTTCGCACCCAGAGGATTGTTGGGTGTGGGCGTCTCCATCGGAACTAGCTCGAACGAGGGCAGCTCCGCCGCGGAGATGATCGAGTAGTCCGCGAAGTTGCTGGTCACCGGGTTGCCGTCCTCGTCGAAGCAGATCTCTTCGAGGAGCGCTTGGGCGACCCCCTGAGCTATTCCGCCGTGTCTCTGGCCCTCCACGATCACGGGGTTGATCAGCGTGCCCGCGTCGTCGACGGTCACCATGCGCTTCAGCTCAACTCCGCCCGTCTCGGCGTCGACCTCGACAACCGCGACATGCGTGCCGAAGGGGTAGGTGCATTTGGCGTTGAAGTCGGTGTCGGCGACAAGTTGCCCGTCAGTCGCTGCGGCGGCCACTTCTGCCCAGGTTCTGGTCACCGCCGGAGTTCCCGAAACATGGAACACACCGGAGTCGGCGTCTAGCACGACGTCTTGGACTGCGGCCTCCAACAGCTCAGCCGCGATCTCTTTGGCAGCATCCGCAACAGTTTCCGCCGCGTTCAGCACCGCCGAACCTCCGAGCTGGGTCGAGCGGCTCGCCACGGTGCCCCCGCCGCGTTCGACTCTGTCGGTGTCTCCCTGGATCACCTCGATATCGGAGACGTCGAGGCCAAGTTTCTCCGCGGCGATCATGGCGAAGGTCGTGGCATGGCCCTGTCCATGCGACAGAGCGCCGGAGTAGACGCGTGCCCTGCCCTGTGGGGTGATCTCGACCTTGCCGTATTCGTTTCCCCCTGGGGCGGGACCAGCGGTGATCTCGACATAGTTGGCGACGCCGATACCGATCTGGACGGGATCGGCTGAGGCACGGCGAGCTGCCTGCTCTGACCGCAGCGCGGCATAGCCCGCCGCGTCCAGCGCCCGGTCGAGCGCTGCTTCGTAGTCGCCGGTGTCGTACTCACTTCCGACCGCGGTGGTCACAGGGAAGGCGTCCGCAGCGATGAGGTTCCTGCGCCGGAGCCCAATCGGGTCGATCCCGGCCTCTGCTGCGAAGAGGTCGAACATCCGCTCGATCGTCAGCGTCGCCTCAGGGCGGCCCGCGCCCCTGAAGGCTTCGGTAGGCACAGCGTTGGTGATGATCGACCGTGCCTGGGTCTCGATGTTCGCGATGTCGTAGTTCCCCGGGGCCATCGGCAGCGTGAAGAAGGGCAGGAATGCACCGACACGGGTGTAGGCGCCTGCGTCCATCAGCACGTCGAGTCGGTAGTGGGTGATGTCGCCGTCTCGGGTTCCGCCGATCGCAGCGTGATGAACCTGGGCTCTTCCCGGCCCCGCTGCGATCAGGTTCTCTGTGCGTGTCTCGAACCATCGAACCGGGCGCCCCGCCAACCGTGAGAGATGTGGGATGAGCACGTCTTCGGGCGTGGGGGCCACTTTGGCTCCGAATCCACCGCCGACGTCGGGAGTGATCACATGGACGTCCTCGGGAGCCAGTCCATACAACTGGACGAGCGTGTCCTTCACACGGTGCGATCCCTGGCTCGACACGAACATCGACAACCGTTCATCGGTCCATGACGCCGCAGCCGAGCGGACCTCGAGGGGGGCAGCCGACATTCGGGGGTGAACAACCCGTTGTCTGACAACTACTTCACAATCGGCGAAGAACGAATCGTCGCCTATCCCCGTGGCCATACCCAGATCAGAGAACGTGAGAGCCGTGTTGGTTCCATGGCCTTCGTGCACGACCGCCGCGTCGGCTGCCGCTTCTTCGAGGTCGGTGACCGCGTCGAGCGGATCGACGTCGACGAACACCATGTCTGCAGCGTCCTGGCCCTGTTGGGGAGTCTCGGAGAGAACCACGGCCACCGGTTCGCCGACGAAGCGCACACGATCACGAGCCAACACGGGGCGATTCAACAGATCGGGAGGGAACATCGGCACGCTGCCCGGGAGAATCAGGTCCAGTTCAGCACCGGTGAGCACCAGCACAACGCCGGGCATGGCGCGGGCATCGTCGGCGTCGACGTCGATGATCGTGCCGTTGGCCACGAACGACCGAACGAAAGTCGCATGCAGTGCGCCGTCAAGGCGCGTGTCGTCCAGGTCAGCGGTGTAGGTAGCTCCGACGGTGAGAAACAGCGGATCTTCTTTGCGCAGAACCCTCGTTCCGATAATCGTCATCTAGCGCGCCTCTCGCTGCATCTCTGAACCATCTGTCCGAGCATCTGCCTGAACCGTCAACCCGGACCCGATGAGAGGCTAACGGGACGCGGCGTTAGTTGGGGCTTGAGACAACGCAGCCGTTCAGGCCGGGCACCGAATAGACCTCTTCTCCGGGTTGCACGAACGGTCCGTAACAACGGGCCTCATGACGCAGCCCCTCGTCGTCGATGATGCCTTCAATGTCGGCGTTGATCTCTGCGATCTCAACTTCGAGTGCGGCGCGTTCGGCTTTGACATTCTCGAGCTCGCTTCGCTGTTCCAGGTAGCTGCTCACTGAGGGCTCGACGAGCAGGCCGGCCAACAGCGCGAACGCAATGATGAGCAGGAACAGGACCTGTTTCACTGATCCGCTCCGCCTATCGGGTCCGTGGGGCCGAAAGCGGCTGCTTCGCCGAGCTGTTCCTCGATTCGCAGAAGTTGGTTGTATTTCGCCACCCGGTCCGAGCGCGCCGGCGCTCCCGTCTTTATCTGGCCGCAGTTGGTCCCGACCGCGAGGTCCGCGATGGTCGTGTCCTCGGTCTCCCCTGAACGGTGCGACATCACCGAGGTGTAGCCGTTGCGGGCTGCGAGATCGACAGCCTCGAGTGTTTCAGTCAGCGAACCGATCTGGTTGACCTTCACCAGTATCGAGTTGGCAGTGCCCGCCTTGATGCCCCGTTCGAGCCGCTCGCAGTTCGTCACAAACAGATCGTCGCCCACCAGCTGACAGCTTGAGCCGATCTGCGCGGTCAGGGCAGCCCAGCCATCCCAGTCGTCTTCGGCCATACCGTCCTCGATCGACACGATCGGGTACTTGCGCGTCAAGGACACCAGCTCGGCGACCATTTCGTCAGAGCTGAGCCGGCGGCCCTCGCTCTCCAGCTCATAGAACCCGTCGTTGTAGAACTCTGTGGAGGCGATGTCCATCGCGATCGCCATCTCGTCGCCGGGAGCGAGATCTAGGCGCTCGATGGCGTCGACCAGCAGTTGCACCGCTTCTTCGTTGCTTGCCAGATCAGGAGCGAAGCCTCCTTCATCTCCGATGCCAGTCGACAAACCACGCTCGGTCAGAACCTTCTTGAGTGTGTGATATGCCTCAACGCCCCAGCGCAGCGCCTCGCTGAACGACGCTGCTCCCACGGGCATCAGCATGAACTCCTGGTAGTCGACGCTGTTGTCGGCGTGCGAACCACCGTTGAGCACATTCATCATCGGCACCGGCAGGACATGGGCGTTGGCGCCCCCGATATGGCGCCAGAGCGGGATCCCCAGTTCAGCGGCAGCGGCACGTGCTGCGGCCAGGGAAACCCCGAGAATGGAGTTGGCGCCGACGCGGCCTTTGTTGTCGGTGCCGTCCACCGCGATCATCGACCCGTCGAGTCCCCGCTGATCCACCGCATCGCGGCCGACAACGGCCTCGGCGAGCTCAGTGTTGACGAAACCGACGGCGTTGAGCACTCCCCTACCGCCCAACCGGTCGCCGCCGTCGCGCAGTTCGACCGCTTCGAACGCACCGGTCGAAGCACCGCTGGGGACCATCGCCCGGCCTAGCGCTCCGGTGTCGAGTTCGACCTCCACCTCGACTGTGGGGTTGCCGCGGGAGTCGAATACCTCGCGGCCATGGACACGTTCGATGATGCTCACTGGCAACCTCTCGACGGCGGGGGAGCCTTAGTCGTTGCTCCGCTAATTCACGAAGCGGATTGAATAATACTCGATAAGCACGTCAAATAGAAAGGATCGAAAGGGTTGCGCTATCGCTCCGCTGAGCGGACATGCTCCATGAAGCGGAGCGATGCGCCGCGCAAGGCTGTTTCGGGGTCAATGTCGAGCCATCGTGCCAAGGCAACCGTCTCGAACAGAATCTCCCCCACTCTCTCGGGGCTCGGGGTCCTCCCGGCGGCAGCGAGAGCGCCGCGAACGTCCTCGACGCCCGCCCGGCCCACCCGGCCGACCTCCAATCCGGCGCTCTCGGACCGTTCTTGGACCTTGGCGGCCAACATCAGAGCCGGAAGCGTCATCGGCACCCCGTCCATCGCAGAGGCGCGGCCCTTCTCGTCGCGCTTGATCTCTTCCCACCTGCGCGCCATGTCGTCGGCGTCTTCGGGACCGCGCACCCCGTCAGCGGCCCCGTCACCGAACACATGAGGATGACGAGCCACCAACTTGTCGTGCACGGAGCGGGCGACGTCGGCGACGGTGAACGACCCGCGTTCCGCCCCGAGTCGAGCATGGAAGAAGATCTGATAGAGCAGGTCTCCCAATTCCTCGACAAGGTGCGCATCGATGTCGGCCTCCACCTCGCTGTCAGACAGAGCGGATCTGGCGTCGAGGACCTCGAGAGCTTCGTAGGTCTCTTCGAGCAGGTGCTTGCGCAACGACCCATGGGTCTGGACTCGATCCCACGGGCAGCGCTCCCGCAGCTCACGCACCAGTTCTTCGAACCGAACGAATTCGGCCGCGACCGGCGTGTCAAGCTCCGGGATCCACAACGAGGTCAGATGATCGGGCTCAACCTCCCTGTCGAGGTCGTCCCAGGCGACTTCGAAAACAGCTTCGTCGGGCAGGCCCAGGCGCTGCAGGACCACCACCGATTCAGGCCCGTCCTCCACAGAGAGCTTGACGTCGGACAGCACACGGCGGTCATGGCAGTGAGCGACCAGAAGCGGCCCGGTCCGGCCCGCCGCCGAGAACGCGAAGTCCTGCCCGTCGACAAGGCGCACGCCGTCGGTCACCGGGTCGATCCCGAGCCTGGCCCAAGCAACATCGAGGAACGACATTGCGGGCAGGATCTCGACGGCGGCCCGCCCCGATGCAGCCGCGTCGCGCAACAACTCCACAGTGCGTTCAAGAATCAAAGGAGAACCCGGAACCGCATAGAGCAGATCGCCCTCGGCAGACTCGAGGATCAGGCGCTCGCTGATCGCTTCATACACGGCCTCGAAAGACTCGCCCTTGTCGTATTCGTCGTCGAAAGCAACAGCGTCGGGCAACACTCGCGCCGCCGGATGCATCCGGGTGCGCAAAAAGCACCGCGGAGCGGCTTCGAGAGCGACGCGTGTCTGGGTCGTCAGGAGCAACTCGTCCGCCGGGCCGAGACCGACGACAGTGACCGTTCCCATGACCGGAATCAGCTTTGCGAACTGTCGAAACCGGTGACCGCGCCGGTCGCCGGCGACCCGAACACGACCTCCCCAGTGTTCGGGTCGAACACCCCGAAGCGGGGGTCCACGCTTATGTCACGGTTGAACAACTCAGTCTGCAGCTGCTGAAATTCGGCTCCGTAATTGTTGAACACGAACGAGGTCAACTCGTCCGAAGTCATCTCCTGGCGTCGACCTCGTACCGGCGGCCCGAAGCTTCGAACGTTGATCACATGCCAACCGAACTGGCTCTGCACCGGATCCGAGATTCCAGCTCCGCCGACCGCGGCGGCGCCATCGACGAACTCCGACACAAAGACAGCCGGCGCGACACAACCAAGGTCGCCGCCCGTCGGCCCGCTGGGACCTATAGACACTTCCGCTGCCAAAGCGGCGAAGTCCTCCCCCGCGTCGAGGCGGGCAATAGCTGCGATCGCCTCGGCTTGTGTCTCAACCAACAGGTGGCTCGAACAAAGAGCGGACACGTCTGCGACGGCGATCATATGGTCCGCAATCAGATGAGGAACCGCCCGGTAGCGCTGCTGGATCCGGCCGTACCGGGTACCGGCCGCGGGCACGGTCGGATCCAGGGCCCGAGCCGCCTCATATTCTTCCCGAGCGGACTCAAGGTGCAGAACGCTGAGCTCGGTCCCGCCCTGTTCTACAAGGTCGATCCAACTCTCAAAGAAGATCCAGTCGCCGACATGGCGCGCAGCCGTCTCCGAGGGGACAACCGAAGTGTTCTCGGTGCCGGTTCCTTCAAGGATCGCCTCAAAATCCTCTTCGCTGAGAGTCGCTTCGCCGACCGTGGCGACCGCGGTGCCACCAACAGATCCACAAGCCGACGCGACCAGGCTCAGCGCCACGAGCAGGGCGCTGACAACGAGACGGGGATGGTTCGCGTTCACAAGTCGTGCAGGCTACCCGCTGGAAACCGATGGACTTGCGTCAGCCAACAAGTCGACCATGATCTGCGCAATCTGCTCGACGACCGGGCCGCGTCGGACATGCAGAGGAAGCCGGATCTCCGCGTTCGCTTCGGAGTAGACCGCTGTGTTGCCGATGCCCTTCGAGGAATAGAGTCGCTGCAGACGCACCTGCTTGCTGTCGGGCAACTCCACGGGCGACAGACGCGCCATGTGGTCGGGGCCACCGAAGCCCGGGCCTTCAGAAACAATGATCTCCCGCACGCCGGTGCGCACACATTCGACCCTCAACTGGCCCACCTGCAACAGAGCCTCGGCCGCGGCGGGTATCGGGCCGAAACGATCCAACCACTCCGCGCGCACGTCATCGAGCATCTCCCGGGTCTCCACAGAGGCGAGCCGGCGGTATGCCTCAAGGCGGCTGGTCTGGCTCAGCACGTAGTCGTCGGGGAGGTGAGCGTCGCCGGGGACGTCAATTGTGATTCTGAGCGGTTCGGACGGTTGCTCACCTCGCAGCTCCGCCACCGCTTCGGTGACCATCTGGCAGTACAGGTCATAGCCCACGGCCGCGATGTGGCCGGACTGCCCGGTTCCCAGGAGGTTGCCCGCGCCGCGCAGTTCCAGATCTCGCATGGCGATCCGGAACCCGGATCCCAACTCGGTGGCCTCGCCGATGGTCCTGAGTCGTTCGTAAGCCTCTTCGCTCAGCACCCGATCTTCGGGGTGGAACAGGTACGCGTAAGCCCGTTGACCGGCTCTGCCGACCCGACCCCGAAGCTGGTGAAGCTGCCCGAGACCCAGGAGTTCGGCCCTATCCACCACCAACGTGTTGACCGTGGGCATGTCAATGCCCGATTCGATGATGGTGGTACACACCAGCACGTCGTATTCGCCCTCCCAGAAGTCGATCACGACCCGCTCGAGCGTGCCCTCATCCATCTGTCCGTGCGCCACTGCAATCCGCGCCTCGGGCACCAGCCGGCGCAGCGACCGCGCAACATGCTCGATGTCCCGCACTCGGTTGTGGACGAAGAACAGTTGCCCCTCCCGCAGCAGTTCCCGCCGGATCGCCTCGGCAACAGCACGTTCGGAGTACTCCCCCACATAGGTCAAGATCGGCTGACGGTCCGCCGGCGCGGTGTTCAGCACGGACATGTCGCGGATCCCCGCCAGTCCCATCTCCATGGTTCTCGGGATCGGTGTGGCGGTCAGCGTCAACACATCGACTTTGGAGCGCAGAGACTTGATTCTCTCCTTGTGCTGCACGCCGAAGCGCTGCTCCTCGTCTATCACCAGAAGGCCCAGTTTCTCGAACTCGACATCGGCCGAGAGCAGACGGTGAGTGCCGATCACCACATCGACCTCGCCGCTCTTCACCCCGTCGACAACCTTGCGGGCTTGGGCGCTGCTCAGAAAACGGCTCAGAACCTCGACTCTCACCGGATACGGGGCGAACCTCTCGCGAAATGTGGCGTGGTGCTGTTGGGCCAACAGCGTGGTGGGCACAAGCACGGCTGCTTGTGAACCGTCGAGGACCGCTTTGAACACGGCCCGCAGAGCCACCTCGGTCTTGCCGAAACCTACGTCTCCGACAACCAGACGGTCCATCGGAACAGGGCGTTCCATGTCTTCTTTGACGTCGATGATGGCCTGCATCTGGTCTGGCGTCTCCTGATACCTGAACGCGCTCTCGAACTCGCGCTGCCAAGGCGTGTCGGGTGCGAATCCGTGGCCTGGCGCGGTCACCCGGGTCTGGTACAGGACCACCAGTTCCTGGGCGATCTCTGAGACCGCTGAACGAACCTTGGCCTTGCTCGCTCGCCAATCCGCGCCTCCCATCCTCGACAGTTTCGGAGTTTCACCGCCGCTGTAGATCCGGATCGCATCGATCTGGTCAGACGGCACGTACAACCGGTCCGTGCCGCGGTACTCGAGCAGCAGATAGTCGCGGTCGCTGCCGTTCATTGATCGGGTGACCATCCCACCGAAGCGGGCGACGCCGTGATGGGCATGCACCACATAGGACCCCTCTCGAAGATCATCGAAGAACCTCTGGGCGTCTCTTGCGCGGGTCCGTGCCTGGCGATGGGTTCGACGACGCCCTGTCAAGTCGCTCTCGGAGAGCACCGCCAACTTGATCTCGTGCAGGACCGCTCCCCTCTCGAGCGGGACAGCCACCAGATGCGCCCCCGGAGTCGGAGCCTCCAAAGACAGCTCACTCGGGGACAGGCCGTCTTGAGACAGGCCGTCTTGAGACAGGCCCTCCGTGCGGGCGCCCGCGGGCATGGCCTCGACTCCGTGCTCGGACAGCAGCGCAGCCAGGCGTTCAGCGCTCGCGGGACTGTCAGCCGCGACCACGACGCAATATTGGTCGTTGAGCAACTGCCGGACTCGCGAGACTGCAGGTTCGACGTCGCCGACAACTGGGGCCCAGGCCGACGCCGCCACAGTCGCAATGCCCGGGCGGTCCGCCACGCCCAGCACAGTCAATATCGGAACGTTCGTGCGCGCCAACAGACGGTCGTACGGAACGTGCAGCCTGTGCAGGTCGTCGGCGTCGACGTCCCAGGTCCTCGACAACGAAACCGCCAGATCTGCCTCTTCTGCCTCGATATCGGCCGCCCTGTCCCGAATCCGGCGCGGTTCGACCAAGATCACCCACGCGTCCTCTGAAAGAAGATCCGGCAGGACCACATCGTCGTTCACGAGCCACGGCAGCCAAGACTCCATCCCGTCGAACAGCTCCCCGTCGACGACTCGATCCCACTGCTCGCGACCCCACGGCTCCTCAGCGAGCAGGCGCCGTGCTCGCTGCTGTGCCTGACGGCTGGGCCGAAGCTCACGGCACGGGTGCATCTCGATCTCTGACACGGGGATCGTGGAACGCTGGTCCGCTACGGAGAACTCGGTGATTCGCTCGACCTCATCACCCCACAGGTCGATTCTCACGGGTCGGTCGGCAGTACTCGGAAACACATCGACGATCGAACCTCTCACCGCGAATTCCCCGCGATGTTCAACCTGGGGTTCTCGCCGATAACCGAACTCGGCCAGTTGCTGGATCAGATCCATCGAATCGACCACGTCTCCGACGCCGCAGATGATCGGGTCCGCAGCGGCTTGCGGATCGAGTCGCTGCACCAACGCGCGCACAGAAGCCACGATGACCGAGGGCGCCGTCGCCGGGTCGCTCATTCGGGACAGCAGTCGCAGTCGCCGGCCCATCGTTTCGATCGCGGGACTCACGCGTTCGAACGGCAGTGTTCCCCAAGCAGAGAAGAGCGCTACCTCATCCTCACCGAGAACCGCCGCCGCGTCGTGGGCCAGTCGCGCCGCTTCACCGTGGGTGGCCGTGGCGACGAGGATCGGGCGACGTTCGACCGCTTCGGCCAACCCCGCCACAGTCAGTGCCCGAGCTGCCTCGGTGACGACGAGCACCGCGTCCCGTCCCGTGATCGCCGAGTCGAAGGACGGCTCAGAGGCGAGCAGAGATCTCAGTTGGCCAAGGTTCCCGACCGCGTTCAGCATGCGGGCGATCAGCTTCGGTTGAACAAGTTCATCGCGGCGTCAAGGTCGTTGTCGAGCAGGAACTCGACCGCGTCCGCGGCGCAGCCCACCACTCGTTCGAGTTCGGGGCGCTCGCTGCGTTTGGGGCGTTTCAGCACGTAGTCACGGCCCTTCATGGTGCCCGGCATCGGTTTGCCGACGCCGATCCGAATGCGGGTGAACTCAACGGAGTGCAGGTGGGAGCGAATCGACTTCAAGCCGTTGTGTCCGGCCAGGCCGCCGCCGAGCTTGACCTTCATCCGCCCCACCGGGAGGTCGATCTCGTCATGGACGACCACCAGGTTGCTCAGATCGTCGATTCCGTAACGTCTCACCAGAGGCGCGACAGCCGAGCCTGAATTGTTCATGAAAGTCTTCGGGACCCCGACCGCCAAACACCTGTCGCCGACTCGCAGTTCCGCTGCTTCTGCTCTGTCTCTGCGTCCGGCGCCGAGTCGGCCGCCGTGGCGCTCAACAAGTTCGTTGATCACCCAGACGCCCGCGTTGTGGCGCGTCTGTGCGTACTCGTCTGTTGGATTGCCGAGTCCGACAACGAGCAGATCGGCTGATGCGCCGCGGCGTTTTTTGGAACGCTTGGATGAAGACAGGCGAACCATCACCCGGCCGCCGCGATGCTATGAGTCGGCGGCGTCGACAGCGGTCTCGTCGTCGTCTTCATCGGCGATTGCGGCTTCAGCGCTGGCTTCTGCTGCTGCCATCGCCTCACGCGTCGAGCGGGTGACCAGCGAGGTTGCGACTGAGTCGTCGGGATCGGTGGCAGTGACAACACCGGGCGGGAGGACGACTTCGCCGACCTTGATCGAATCACCGAGGGTGAGCGCACTGACGTCGACTTCGATTTCATCGGGCACATCGGCGGGTTTGGCCGAGACAGTGAGCGTGTAGAGCGTCTGGTCGACCATACCGTTGGCCCGGGTCACCTCGACTGCCTCTCCGACGAGCACCAACGGGACGTCGACTTCGATTTCCTGGTCGGTGGTGACCCGCAGGAAGTCGACATGGATCACGTCGCGCCGCACTGGGTGACGCTGGAGATCCTTGACGATCGAGAGTTGCTGCTCTCCCTCTACGTCGAGGGTTATCAGAGCGTTGATTCCGGCGTCGGTATTGAGGGCGACGCGCAGATCAGGCCACGCAACGCTCACCGAGACGGGTTCGTTGTCGAGTCCGTAGACAACGGCCGGGATTCGTCCTTCGCGGCGTAGGCGACGCGACGCGCGGGTGCCTGCTGCACGGCCGAGCGTGGCGTTCAGCAGCAACTGGTCAGACATGGGACTTGGACTCCTGAAGTGGCAGAATCAAATAGAGAACAATAGCTGGAGGTTCGAAGCGAACCGGCGGATCAGGCTACCGGGACGCGTCGTGATCCCCAAGCCCGTAAGGGCATAATCATCACAATCGCGCAGTCGCCGCCGACTGATCAGGCGAGATGATTGCCCGCGAAAATCTCGCTGACAGAAGTGTCCGCGAAGACCGCGGCGATGGCTCTCGCGATTACCGGAGCCACCGACAGGATCTCTATCTTGTCTATCTGCTTGTCGGACTCCAGCGGGAGCGTGTCGGTAATCAACACCGTCTCGATCGCCGCGTTCTTCAGGCGATCGATCGCCGGCTCTGAGAAGACGCCGTGAGTTGCGGCCGCGATGACCATCTCTGCACCGTTGACTGCCAGCAAGTCCGCGGCTGCACAGATGGTGCCGCCAGTATCGATCATGTCATCGATGAGCACGCAGACCCGGCCCTCGACCTCGCCGATGATCTCCTTGGCCTCGACCGTGTTGGCCTCAACGGTGGAGCGGCGCTTGTGGACGTAGGCGAGGTCGGCTCCCAACAGGTTCGTGTAGCGTTCTGCGACCTTCATCCGGCCCGCGTCGGGAGACACCACAACCAGGTCTCCTTCAATGTTGGAGAGATAGTCGACGAGGACCGGCATGGCAGTCAGATGGTCGACCGGGCCGTCGAAAAACCCCTGGATCTGACCCGAGTGAAGATCGACCGACACCAACCGGTCAGCACCGGCCGCACTGAAGAGATCGGACAGCAGGCGGGCGGTTATGGGCTCACGGCCCGAGGCCTTCCGGTCCTGGCGGCTGTAGCCGTAGAACGGAATGACCGCCGTGATGCGCTTGGCAGACGCACGCTTGGCCGCGTCGACCATGATGAGCTGTTCGGTGATCGCATCGTTGATCGAGCGACCGTCCCACGGGGTGTGGGTCTGGACGATGAAAACATCAGCACCGCGGATCGACTCGAAGTACTTGACGTGGATCTCGCCGTTGGCGAACTCGGAGATGTTCGGTGTGCCGAGCGCCACGCCCAGCTCCTTGCAGATGTCGGTGGCCAGCGACTGTGTCGCCCGCCCCGCCACGATGTGCAGTTTCTTCTTGTTGACCAGTTGCATTCGGTTCCAGTCGATAGTTCGGGCCCCGTATCGGCAGTGTAGAGGTTGGCAGGCGGTCCCATCCTTGGATGCCGGCTGGCCCGGCAGGACTCGAACCTGCAACATCCGGAGCCAAAGTCCGACGTTCTGCCAGTTGAACTACGGGCCATCGCGTTGGGCGACGGCCTTACGGTACCGTTCGCGCGACGCTCCGCACCATACAATTTCCGCCGCGCGCGGTTTTCCCGAGGACTCCGGTAGCGTCGGCGGTCGTGGGTTCACTCATCAAGAAACGTCGCAAGCGAATGCGCAAGAAGAAACACAAGAAGATGATGCGACGGACGCGCCACCAGCGCCGCAAGTAAACCCTCCCCCACGGCACAACCCCGTGTACTGGTTGTGCGTTTCTGTGTACTGGTTGTGCGTTTCTGTGCTCGCTAACCGGAATGAAACCCAGCGGGGACGGTCCGTGCAACAAGCAGGCCTTCGCCGGGGTGCTCGCCGTCCACCCACCAGGAGCTTCCGCTCCCGGCCAGCCGCGGGCGTCGGCCCGAGATTTCACCGAGCTTGTCTCGCCACCGCGCCAATTCCGGCGCGACCGCGAGCGCCGCCGGTTCGAGGTCGTTGCCGTTGTCGCCGACCGGCCCACCGAGGCGGTCCCACGCTGCGTAGACCTCAGCGGTGGAACAGCGCAGCGGTGGGATCAGCAGCGTCACCGACCGTTCGACGAACGGCAGAGGCTCGACAATTTCACCCATGCCGGTGACTCGGGCACGGCCGCCGTGAAGACAGAACGCCACGTCCGCACCGATTCCCGCGGCGCTTTCCAGGTCCGTGTGGCCGGCCCATCGCAACACCGCAGCCGCGTCTGCAGAACCACCGCCGAGACCGGCTCCCGCGGGGATCTGCTTGTCGAGGCGAACCTTGGCGGCACGACCGCACAATTCAAGCGCCCGTCGTACCAGGTTGTCTTGTTCGCCGCCCAGCAATTGCGCACGATCGGGGCCGACGATCTCAAGGGAGTCGCCTTCGCCCAGCTCGACCGTGTCATAGAGGTTGAGACTGACCATTTCCGCGTCGATCAGGTGATACCCGTCATCGCGAACTCCCGTGATGCGCAACGACACCGTCAGTTTCGCCGGCGCAAGAATCGCATCCACACGAACAGAGTAGGAGGCCGAGCCTCGCTTGCGGAGAACTGTCCTCCCTTCTGGCGCTGCCCACCGCCCTCAGACGGGCCGAGCCTCGCTTGCAGAGAACTCTCGGAGACGCAGCTAGGCGAACCCGCCCCACACGCAGGGCCGAGCCTCGCTCGCAGAGAACTCTCGGAGACGCACCCCGGCGAACCCGCCCCACACGCAGGGCCGAGCCTCGCTCGCAGAGAACTCTCGGAGACGCACCCCGGCGAACCCGCCCCACACGCAGGGCCGAGCCTCGCTCGCAGAGAACTCTCGGAGACGCACCCCGGCGAACCCGCCCCACACGCAGGGCCGAGCCTCGCTCGCAGAGAACTCTCGGAGA
>JAPPMP010000039.1:0-21072 GCA_028819005.1 Acidimicrobiaceae bacterium | reverse complement strand
CCCGGCGAACCCGCCCCACACGCAGGGCCGAGCCTCGCTCGCAGAGAACTCTCGGGGACGCAGCTAGGCTGCGCGGCATGAATATTGACACAACGGCGGTCGAT
This sequence comes from Acidimicrobiaceae bacterium, assembly GCA_028819005.1. Taxonomy (GTDB): domain Bacteria; phylum Actinomycetota; class Acidimicrobiia; order Acidimicrobiales; family Aldehydirespiratoraceae; genus VXYK01. The sequence continues at coordinate 20,968 of JAPPMP010000039.1, read as the reverse complement.
CTTGCGCTGACAACCACTCGGGCAGTTCGACGCCGGCTGGATCTGAAGCGACCGGTCGACGATCAGATCATCCTCGACTGCATCGACATCGCCGAACAGGCGCCCACGGGAGGCAACCAGTCCAGCAGACGCTGGATAGTGGTGCGCGACCCAGAACTGAAGGCCGAACTGGCCCGGCTCTACCGCGACGCAGCGGGAGACTTCATGATCGCCGCACGGGACCGCATGGAAGGCGCCGACCATCCGAGCGCTCCGGCGATGCGCTCAGCCGCCTATCTGGCCGAACACCTTGCGGAGGTGCCGGTGATCGTCATCCCTGCGATCGTGGGCCGCCACGACGGCAGCGGCTCCCCCGGTTTGTTCGATTCGGTGATCCAAAGCGCCTGGAGCTTCTGCGTGGCGCTGCGCGCCCGCGGCCTGGGCAGTGCCTGGACCACCGCGGTTCTCGCGAAAGCCCCTGAGCTCAAAGAGTTGCTCGGCATTCCAGACGAGATCACCGAGGTCGCCATGCTGCCGGTCGCTTGGACCAAAGGCACCGATTTTCGCCCGGTCGCCAGAACCCCGGCCCGCCGGATCACCTTCTTTGACGGCTACGGCCGCACCTACGAATCAGGCCCAGGAACCCCGGTGAGCATGGCCGACGGCCCGGGAGTCGTTGCGGAAACCGACATTGCCGCGCCGATCGAGCGGGTGTGGGCAGCGGCGACCGACGTCAACCTTCCCGCGAGCTTCTCAGACGAGTTCATCTCCGCCGCCTGGGACGACGGGCACGACGGGCCAAGTTTGGGCGCATCCTTTCGCGGCCGCAACTACCACGAATTGCTCGGTGAATGGGAGGCCCGCTGCTTTGTCGACGTCTACGACGAACCCGGCGCCTTCGGCTGGTGTACCTCCGACCCGGCCAATCCCGGCGCTCGCTGGCGTTTCGAGATGCAGCCCCTGATCGGCGGCGGTACTCGATTGCTGTTTCGCCTGTTGTTGGGCCCCGGTCCTTCAGGTTTGACTGCGTTCATCGAACAAGCCCCCGACAAAGAGCACCGCTTAATCGCCGACCGCCTCCGCGCCCTGCGGTCCAACATGATCCGAGTGGTCGACGGCATCAAGGCACACGTCGAGTCTTCGGACACGACCGACTAGCGAACGGAGGCTTCCGCCTCAACCGATCACGATCATCTTCGACCGATCAACGAGGAGCCGCCGCGGGAATATCGGCCACCGAAGCCAATCGAGACCAATCCGCAAGCGACAGAGTCTCCGGCCGTGTCCGGCTGTCCAATCCAGCATTCGCAAACCCGTCAGAATCGACCAAACCGGCGAGTGATCGCCGCAACATCTTGCGCCGCTGGTTGAATCCCGCTCGGATCAGGACTTCGATCACTTCCAGCGGCTGAGTGACGGGCGGCGCGGCGTGTCGATCGATCCGAACCAACACGGATTCAACTTTGGGTTTCGGGTAGAACACCGTCGCTGGGACACGTCCGACCACCTTTGCAGTGCCGTGATAGGCGACCAGCAACGATGGTATGCCCACGGCGCTGTCGCCAGGGCCCGCAGCCAAGCGCTCGCCCGCTTCACGTTGCACCATCACCAACATTGACTCCAGCGCCACGACTCTGCTCAAGAGGTCGACGATCAGAGCCGTCGCGATGTTGTAGGGGAGGTTGGCCACGAGCTGCCAGCCGTCGCGCCCGGCGAGGAGGGCCTCCCAGTCGAGAGTTCGCGCGTCGGCTTCGATCACCCGCACCTCGGTATCTGCGATATCAGCAACGACATCTCTGAGCGCAAGGGCCAGACCACCGTCGATTTCGACGGCGGTGACCTCTGCGCCGGTTTCCGCCAACGCCAGGGTGAGCGATCCCAGCCCTGCGCCGATCTCGACGATCGGGTCGCCGGGACTCGCCCCAGACAGTTTGGCGATGCGGCGCACGGTGTTGGGATCGACGACAAAGTTCTGACCCAGCCTGCGGCGTGGCTCGAGGCCGTGACGGTCCAGTATTTCACGGAGTTGCTGAGGTGTGTGCGTCACTGCTTTCGGCCTTGTCCGCGCACCCTATAGATATCCGAGCCTCTTTGAGCAGGCAGGCCACGGGGCCCAGCCGTTTATCCGCCACAGAGCAAGCGCCATTCGATCCTGGTCGGCCGGGGACGCCTCGGCAGGATCGACGCCCACGAGATAGTCGGCACCGATCTTGGGAGCGACCCAGTCCCATGTCGAGCGGGAGAACTGATAGGCGCCTCGATAACGGCCTGCGGGACTGATGCTTATCGCGCGGTAGTTCCCGCTGGACTCACACTGGCGAAGAGCCTCCCACTGTTCTTCTGTCGGATCTGATGGGGTGGCAGCGGTTGTGCTGGACGCGGTCGTGGGGCCAGAGGCCGTCGTTGTCGTGGGCGCGGCGGTCGTCGCAGGCGCTGCGGTTGTGGCCGGAACGGAGGTCGTCGTCGGGGCCGCTGTCGTCGTGGGATTAGAGAGGGCTTGGGACTCTTCAGCCGCACGGGCGGCCGCTGCCAGAGACATCGCCCGGTCACGGGTATCGTCTCGGTGTTGCCTGTGCGCCTCGGTCCAGGCCGCGGCGCGATCCGAGAACGAACGCAGATCCACCGAGACCAGCGGGTTCAGGCGGCTCTCCACAGGAGGCTCTGATGTCGCGTCAACGGATGCGGAAAAGTACAGACCCAGCAATATCGGAACCGCCACCGAGGCAGCGACGAGCTTGCGTCGTCCGTTTCGGGTGGCGTCCAGAACTGCGTTCCCTTCCTCTGGCCGTGCCGTCTCTGCGGTGACTGACCTGGTAAGGCATTCGACTGTAACGCAGGGCTTTGCGCAACTGCAAAAACCCCCGGCACCCGAGCCCTTGCAAGGCTCGGCCTCCGGGACGGTGTCACATCGTGTCTGTGTCTGCTCACGCAGCGTCGAGACCGTAGAAGAGCGATGAAGTTTTCCACACCATCGCCTCGACTTCGTCCACAGGGAGACCCTTGACCTCCGCTACGGCCGCTCCGACGAGTGGAAGCAACGCTGGACGGTTGGGTTTTCCGCGATGAGGCACCGGTGCCAGATACGGACTGTCGGTCTCAACAAGCAGGCGATCAAGCGGACATGCAGCCACGGCTTCACGCAACTCGTCAGCACTCCGAAACGTGATGATGCCCGAGAAGGAGACCAGCGCTCCCCGCTGCAGACACTGCTCCAGTTCAGCTGCGCCACCGCTGAAACAATGGAACACCACGCGGTCCGGGACGCCTTCCCGATCGAGGGTCTCGAACGTCTCGGGCCACGCCTCCCGGGTGTGGATCATCAACGGAAGGCCATGACGGTGGGCCAGGCCGATCTGTCGGGAGAACACGTCGACCTGAGTGCTGCGCGGCGAGTGGTCGTAGTGATAGTCGAGGCCACACTCCCCGACAGCTACGACTTCAGGCGCCGACAGCAGCGCTTCAAGCCCATCGATGCCGCTCCTGGCGTCGTGGGGATGAACCCCAGCCGTCGCCCACACTCCTTCGATCTCGCGGGCCAGTGCGATCATCTCGCGAGATCCTTCGACCCCAGTCCCCACAGTGACCAGCCGTTGAACCCCTGCTTCACGCGCTTCGGCCGAAAGCCGACGACCTTCGATTCCAGCGGGCAGATGGCAGTGCTGGTCTGTCCAGGCCATCTCAGGAGACCTGGACAGAGTCGATATCGACTTTCTTGAAGAGCGGTGTGGGTTTTGAGATCTCCGTACCGGGCGGCACTGGTCTGGCTGACCAGCCATCAATCGGTCCCAGGATCTCATCAAGACGGGCCGACGAGAATGGCAGGAACGGAGCTAAAGCGACGCGAATGCAGTTGATCGCATCGAGTGCCGTGGCGAGCACCGTGGCGCTTCGCTGGGCGTCACTCTTTGCCGATTTCCATGGCTCAGTTGCGTTGAGGTAGGTGTTGATCGCCTGTGCCCCGCTCATTGCTGTACGGAGCGCGGCACGCAGTTCAACCCGTTCGAACAGTTGACCACAGACGGCGAGAGTCTCTTCAACGGCGTCCAGCAACGCTTGGTCCTCAGCAGTGCGGTCGCCCGACGGCGGTTGAACGCCGTGGTTCTTGTGCAGCATCGACAACACCCGATTGACGAGGTTCCCCCAAGTGGCAACCAACTCTTCGTTGATCCGGCGAGCGATTGACTCAACTGATACTTCGGTATCGGCTTGTTCGGGGAAATTGGCCGCCAACGCATAACGCAAGCCGTCAGGTTCAAAAAGAGCCAGGCCTTCGTCAATAGTCAGACCGACGCCGCGGCTCGCCGACGCCTTCCCCCCCTTGAACGTCACGTACTGATTGGCCGGCACATCGTCGGGAAGGTGAAGGTTTCCTGCACCGATCAGCTGGGCCGGCCAGAACAGGCAGTGGAACGGAATGTTGTCCTTGCCGATGAAATAGACGTGACGGCTGTCGTCGTTCTCCCACCAGCGGCGCCAAGCCTCATCGTCACCTTGCTGCGTCGACCACTCCTTGGATGCGGACAGGTAGCCGATCACCGCGTCGTACCAGACGTAGATGCGCTTGCCGGGGCCGAGATCATCGACCGGCAGTTCAATTCCCCACTCGATATCCCGGGTGATGGCCCGATCCAGCAACCCCTCTCTTATGTAGCCGAGCACGAAGTTGAGAACGTGCGAGCGCCAGTGCGACTTGTTCTTGTAGATCTCGGCTAGTTGTTCGGTGAAGTCGGAGTATCGGAAATAGAAGTGCTCGGTTTCGCGGCGCTCCGGGACCGCTCCGCTGATCTTGGATCGGGGGTCGCCGAGGTCGAGGGCATCGAGCGTCTGGCCGCAATCGTCGCATTGGTCGCCCCGTGCCTCGGTGTAGGCGCAATGCGGACACGTGCCTTCGATATAGCGGTCGGGCAGGAACCGGTCGGCTGTCGCGTCGTAGTACTGCTCGGAGACTCGGCGGTCAATGTGGCCGTTCTGCAACTGCGCCAAGAACATCTCCTGAGCAACCCGGGCATGGTTCTCGGTGCCGGTGGTGGTGAACAGGTCCCAGGAGAATCCCAGCTCCTCCCACTGGCGAACGAACTCGGTGTGGTAGCGATCAACGATCACGTCGGGAGTCACTCCCTCGGCGTCGGCTCTGACCGTGATCGGCGTGCCGTGGACATCCGATCCGCTGACCATCAGAACTTCGTTGCCCACGATCCTCTGTTGGCGGGCGAAGACGTCTGCCGGCAGGTAAGCGCCGGCAAGGTGCCCGAGGTGACGCGAACCCGAAGCATACGGCCAGGCAACCGCTACAAGAACTGGAACAGACATCTGCCTGAGGTTACCGGAGCATCTGAGCCCCCAAGGGGCAATTCGGCACAGGCCCTAGCCGGCCTCCACTTGCCGAAGCGTCGGTGCGGTCTCCTCCACTCCTGCGTTTCCGCGAAGTTCGTCGATCTTGTCGATCTCTTTCTGGAGTTGACTGCGCCTCGTGCCCGACAGCGATTCGAAGGTGCTGCTGACCGTACCCAGCTGCTTCTTTACCCTGTCGATCTCGTCTGAGTACTTCTGCCACTGCATGCCGAACGAAGTCAGACGGCTGAGAATCTCATCTGTCGAGCGTGCCAACGCGAACGTGTCGATTGCCCTGCGGACCATCGCCAACTGCGCGAACAGCGAATAGGGAGAGCACAGCACAACGCCCTGCGCCATGGCATCGTCAATCACAGTCGAATCGTGTCCGTGGATGAACCCATAGATGCTCTCCACAGGAATGAACAGCAGCGCGTAGCCGACTGTCGCGTCCTTGTCGATATAGGCAGGCTTGGCCACCTCTTTTACCCGCGCTCTCACATCCTTGATGTACTGCGTTCTGGCTGCCTCGCGCTCGTGGTCCGTCTCGGCCTCAAGGTGCCTTATATAGTTGTTGTAGGGGAACTTGACGTCCATGTGGAGCTTGAGGTTCCCCGGTAGCAGGAATGTGAAATCGGGCCTGGACCCATCTGCCAGGGTTCCCTGCTGGTGGTACTGGATACCTGCCTTCATCCCGGCTGCCCGCAACACGTCCTCGGCTGCACGTTCACCCCACTGTCCGCGCGTCTGGTTGCTCGCCAGTGCTTCGCGGAGATCGCCTGTGGTCTTGCTCAGCACGTGGTGTCCCTCTGAAACGCCCTCGAGCGTCTTCGTCACTTCGCCGTGCTGGAGCGCGCTCTGCTGTTGCAGGCCAGAGATCACTCCTTGAAAATGATTCTGCATCTCCTTGGCGGTGATCTGCCCCTTGGCGTCCATCTCCTGCATGCCCGAGCTCAAACGGCGGTCGACCAGTTCGACCACTCGCTCGACCAGTTTCTGGTCGCGAGCGTCGCGCTCTTGACAACGGTCCTCGAACACCTGGTGGCGGCGAGTCCGAGCGAGCAGAATCCCGCCGGCGAATGCAATCGCCACAGCGGCAACGAGCAATGAGATAACAGCTGTTGAATCCATGCCACAACATTACGAAGGGGGTGTGACAGTCAAAGCGACGCCAGCCTTTTGGGGGCGCCGAACCGTCGGCCTCAGCGCTGCGCCGCGCAGCGACGCGGGCACGCCGCTTCTCCTCGCGAGCTTTGTCGTTCTGGTGCAAATACGGTATGGTCCCGCAACCTCGCGCCCAGCACGGCACGCGGTGCCGGCCGAACCAAAGTCGGCTTCCAAGGAGTTTCCAAAGAGGAGAAGAACAATGCGCAGACGCACCGGGATCTGGTTCGCAACGCTGATCGTGTTGGCGCTTGTCGCCGCTGCGTGCGGTGACGACGCCGACAACGAGGACGCGACCGATGCCGCCACCGCAGACACCCAGGCCGACAGTGGCGACACCCCGGCTGAGCAGGATGAGGCGCCCGCTGAGGACGACCCGCCGGCCGCCGAAGAGGAACCGCCGGCAGAAGAGGACGACCCGCCGGCCGCCGAAGAGCCGATAGCGTCCATCACCATCTGGGCAGACGACAGCAGAGTCGGCCCGCTCGAGGCGATCGCCCCGGCCTTCACCGAGGAGACCGGAGTCGAGGTGAACGTCGAACTCGTCGACTTCGGCGGCATCCGCGATCAGGTCTCCCAAGCCGCCCCGGCCGGGGAGGGCCCCGACATCTTCGTCGGCGCACACGACTGGACCGGCGAACTCGCCGCCAACGGCGTCGTCGCACCGATCAACCTCGGCGACAAGGCCGACCACTTCGTACAGGTGGCCTTGGACGGCTTCAACTTCGCCGGCGAGGTCTTCGCCGTGCCTTACGCAACCGAAGCAGTCGCCATGTATCGCAACTCCGACCTGGTGCCGGAGACGCCTGCGACCTGGGATGATCTGCGCGCCGCCTGCGATGCAGTCGAAGTGGCCAACTGTGTTACGGTCCCCGGCGGCGAGGACGCCGCCGACGCCTACCACAACTACCCGTTCGTCTCCGCGCGCGGCGGCGGGATCTTCGCCTTCGACGCATCCAGCGGTTTCGACGCCAGCCAGGTCGTGCTCGACAGTGACGACACCATCGCCGGCGTCGAGATCCTCGAGGCGCAAGTCGCCGACGGTTACGTCTCCTCGACCAACTACGGCAACGCCAAGGACCTCTTCCTGACAGGCCAGGCGGCGTTCTTCATCACCGGGCCGTGGGAGCTCGGCTCCATGCGCGACCAGAGCGACATAAACTGGGCGGTGTCCGTCATTGCGCAGATGGGCGACGCACCGGTGCAGCCGTTCGTCGGAGCACAGGGGTTCTTCCTTAACGCCTTCTCGGAGAACTCGCTGATCGCGCAGTCGTTCCTGCTGGACTTCATCGCCACCGACGAAACCATGCAGGCGCTCTTCGACGCCGACGGCCGCCCCCCTGCTTGGCTGCCCGTTGTGGAGGCCTTGAGTTCAAATCCCGACGTTCAGGTGTTCGGCGCGTCCATCGCCAACGGCATCCCGATGCCGAACATCCCAGAGATGGGCGCCGTGTGGGGTCCGCTGGGCGACAACCTGCTTCAGGTGCGCAACGGCGAAAGCACTGCCGCGGATGCGATGACCGCGGCGGCCGAGGCCGTTCGAGCAGCCGTCGGAGGCTAGTGCTAGGACTCGTATCTAGAACTTCGGCTCATACAGCCGCTCACTGAGGGCCCGGCTCGTGGATTCCGCTCGCAACACTCGACTTCTCCGTCGGCGGTTGCAGCGGAGCACGGGCCGGGCCCTCGTCGTTCGAACGGCGGCGGTCGCGCTGTTCGACGCCATGGGCGTCTACGCCCTCGTCAGCTTCGCGGGGAACGGGACGTTGTCGGTCGCAGCGCTCATGGCGTTCGCCCTCGCGCTGGTGAACTGGGCCTACCTGAGCCCCCGCACCCAGGGTGCGCGCTGGCTCACCCCCGGGCTCGTGCTGATGGCGTTCTTCGTCGTCTACCCCGTGCTCTACACGTCCTACGTCTCGCTCACCAACTGGCAGACTGGCAACATCCTCACCAAGGACCAGGCGATCGAACAGCTCGAGCAGCGCCGGGTGCGAACGGGCGAGAGCGGCGAGTCGGGCGACCTGATCGTCTACCGCAACGGCGCCGACGACCTCGTGCTGCTGGTCGTCGGCGAAACGGTCGAAGCGTTCGCCGGCGTCCCCCGGTCGAGCGACGACGAACCGGGCGCGGCCACCGCCGCATTCGCTGTCCCGGCCGATTTCGAACCCGAGGCGCCCCCCGAGGAGATAGAGGGTTACGAGTTGCTGAGCGGCCTCGGCGTCACCGCGGTGGCGGGCCGGTTGCAGGACTTGGAGCTGGACCTCCCCGACGGGCGTTCGGTGGTAGTGGAGACGCTGACTTCGTTCCGGGTCACGACCGGAGGCAAGCGGTTCGCCTACGACCCCGCAACCGACACGATGTTCGACGCCCAACAGGGCCGGAGGTGCGCGGCCGGTACCGGAACCTTCTATTGCGACGACGTACCCGAGACCGACGTTGCCCGCATCGCCATCATCGCGAAGGACTCCACGATCCGCTGCAGCGGTGGGATCTGCGACCGCGTTCCGCTGTTCGCCCTGGATCCGAGCCTGACCGGCTGGCGCGATCTCATCGGGTTCGACAACTACATCGACCTTGCCCAGGAGGAGAGGATCCGGTCGCCGTTCCTGCGGGTCCTCATCTGGAACATCGCCTTCGCGGTCGGGTCGGTGCTGCTCACGTTCGCTGTGGGCCTCGGGCTGGCGATGCTGATGCAGCGGGAGGAGATGCGCTTCCGCGGCTTCTACCGCTCGATCTTCATCATCCCCTACGCCGTCCCCGGCTTCCTGTCGATCCTCGTGTGGCGCGGCCTGCTCAGCACCGAGTTCGGCAAGGTCAACGAGCTGCTCAACGCGTTCGGCCTGCCCGACGTGGCGTGGTTGAGCGGGAACTACCAGGCGATGGCGGCTGTCCTTCTCGTCAACACCTGGCTGGGCTTCCCGTACATGTTCCTGATCTCCTCCGGGGCGCTTACGTCGATTCCGACGGAGCTGATCGAAGCGGCCCGGGTGGACGGCGCCGGACCGTTCCGGAGGTTCCGCGAGGTCGTGCTGCCGCTGCTGCTGGTGTCCACGGCGCCGCTGCTGATCGGCGCGTTCGCCTTCAACTTCAACAACTTCCTGTTGATCTTCCTGCTGACCGGGGGCGGTCCGCCACTGGCCGGTTACGACGTGCCGGTCGGGTCGACGGACCTGCTGATCTCGTTCACGTTCGGGCTCGCGCAGTCTTCGGGACGCGGGCAGCAGTTCGGCCTGGCGTCAGCGATCATCGTCGTCATCTTCCTGGTTCTGGCCATCACGTCGGCGCTGAGCTTCCGACTCACGAAGAAACTCGAGGAGATCTATGACCGCTGAGCATCAGTCCCCGCCAGTGCACGACGCCGGGTTGCTGCGCGACGCCCCGCTCGCTCCCCGACGCCTTCCCCGAGACACTCCCCCGCTCCAGCGTCTGACTCTGTGGTTGCGCCGCAGCGCCTGGCGCCACACCCTCGCCCTGCTGGCCTGCTTCTTCTCGCTGTTCCCGATCGTCTGGATCGTCTCGGCCTCCTTCAACAGCGTGGACAACCTCACCGCGTCGAGGCTGATCCCCAGCGATCTCACCTTGGACAACTTCGTCGAAGCGTTCACCGACGACGTCAGCCCGGTCGGACGCTGGATGTGGAACAGCTTCTACCTCGCGGTGACGTCGGCGGCCCTCAACGTCGTGGTCGCCGCCTGGGGGGCCTACGCCTTCAGCCGCATCAAGTTCCGCGGTAGGCGCACACTGCTCACCTCGCTGCTGGTGATGCAGATCTTCCCGCAGTTTCTCGGCTTCGTCGCCTTCTTCGTGCTGGCCCAGGAGTTCGGTGACGTGTGGGCGCCGATCGGGCTGAACACGCACCTGTTCCTGATCGTCGTGTACCTCGGTGGCGCCGCCGGATTCAACGCGTTCCTGCTCAAGGGTTTCTTGGACTCGATCCCGACCTCTTTGGATGAAGCCGCAAAAATCGACGGCGCATCGTCTTGGATCATCTTCAGCCGCATCATCATGCCGCTCGCACGGCCGATGCTGGCGGTGATCTTCATGATCAGCTTCGTGGCGATCTTCGGAGAGTTCATTCTGGCCAGCTTCCTGCTCAAGGGCGAGGAACAGCTCACCCTGCCGGTCGGCCTGCAGGTGTTCCTGGCCGACGGCTACAACGCCAAGTGGGGCGTGCTGGCGGCGACGGCGCTGGTGGGGTCGGCGCCGGTCGTCGCCGTTTTCCTCTTCGCGCAGAAGCACATCATCGCCGGACTCACCGGCGGTGCTGTGAAGGGCTGATGGCCCGACAGCGGAGACACTGCCGGGCCACAGCGCCGGCGCTCGTCACGCTCACAGCGCTCGCGGTGCTCGCTGCGGCGTGCTCGTCGGCGGCACCGGAGGAGCCGAGCGGCCGGTCGTCCCGAGAGACAAGCGCGTCGCAACCCGCTGACCCGACCGAGGCCGCGTCCCGCAAGACTGAGACGACAGCCGCCCCCACGGCGACCGCGCCTCCAGTGCCAGGCCACGGGCCGGTGGCCGCACCCGCCCGCCACCCGTACCTCGACCGCTCCATCTATTTCGTCATGGTCGATCGGTTCGAGAACGGCGACACGAGCAACGACACGGCGGGCATCGACGGCGGTCCGCTCGACCACGGGTTCCTGCCCACCAATCGCGGCTACCACCACGGCGGCGACCTGCGCGGCCTCATCGACCGCCTGCCCTACATAGCCGGCCTCGGGGTGAACGCACTGTGGATCACCCCGCCGTTCACCAACCGCTACGTCCAGGGCAGCGGCACGATCGCGGCCAGTTCGTCTTCGTATCACGGCTACTGGCAGATCGACTTCGACGCCATCGACCCCCACCTCGGCACCGAGGCCGACATGATCGAGCTCGTCGACGCCGCGCACGACCTCGGAATGGCCGTGTTCTTCGACGCAGTGCTGAACCACACGGGCGACGTCATCACCTTCGAGGAGAACTCCTTCGCCTACCGCTCGACGAGCGCCTACCCGTACCGTGACGCCGACGGCAACGAATTCGACCCCGCCGAGGTGGCCGGTTCCGCCGACTTCCCCGAGCTCGATCCAGCCGCGTCGTTCCCCTACACGCCCAAGTTCACCGACCCCGCGTACGCAACGGCCAAGTCGCCTGACTGGCTCAACGACGTGGCGCTGTACCACAACCGCGGCAACACGACCTTCCACGGCGACAGCAACATCTACGGCGACTTCTTCGGCCTCGACGACCTGTTCACCGAGCATCCGGTGGTCGTCGAGGGCCTGATCGAGCTGTGGCTGGACGTCATCGAGCGTTACGACATCGACGGAATGCGCGTCGACACCATGAAGCACGTCGACATCGAGTTCTGGGACGCCTTCGCGGCCGCGGTGCTCGACCGGACCGCCGCCGACGGAAAGCCCGACTTCTTCTTCTTCGGCGAGGTCAGCGGCGCCGACCCGATCCTCGCGTCGACCTACACCAACCGGGGGGTGCCCAGCGTGCTCGACTTTCTGGTCGACGCCGCGCTGGCCCACTACGTCGGCGGCGGCAACAGCGGGGTGGTCGTGCAGGCGTTCGACCGCGACGACTGGTACACCGACGCCGACACCAACGCCTCGATGCTGGTGACGTTCTTCGGGAACCACGACGAGGGTCGGATGGGTTATTTCATCTCGCGGGCGAACCGGTCCGCATCCGAGGAGGTGCTGCTGGCGCGCATGAAGCTCGGCTTCGACCTGCTGTTCGCGATACGGGGGATTCCAACCGTGTACTACGGCGACGAACAGGGCTTCACAGGCTCGGGCGGCGACAAGCTCGCCCGCCAGTCGATGTTCCCCTCGGTGACGCCCGAGTACATCGACGACGACAACATCGGATCCGACGTAACGCCGGCGGCCGACAATTTCGACCCCGACCACCCGCTGTACCAGCATGTTGCTGCGCTCACCGCGCTGCGCGGCGGTCACCCTGCCCTGCAGCGCGGCGCACAGATCACCCACGACGTCGGGGGTCCGATCCTGGCCTTCTCGCGGCTCGAGCGCGACGAACGGGTCGAGTACGTGGTCGTAGCCAACTCGAACCAGTCGCTGACGGTGCCCGCACGCTTCGACGTCCTGAGCAGCGACACCGTGTTCCGTTCCATCGGCCTGAACGAGGGGCCACCGGTGCAGACCGACGGAAACGGCGAGTTCTTCGTCGAGGTACCGCCGCTGACGGCCTACGTGTATCGAGCCTCAGACATGCTGCCCCATCCCGACGAGACTCCCGATATCAGATTCCTGCGACCGAGTTCCGGCGGCACCATCCCCTCCTACCGCTACCGCATCGAAGCGGAGGTCGACGCCAGCACCTACGCCGAGGTCACATTCTCGGCCCAGATCGACGGCGGCGAACCGATCCTGCTGGGCGTCGACGAGACCGCTCCATACCGCATCTACTGGGACACCAGCCAGATTTCCGACAACACCGAGGCAGTCTTCACCGCGACAGTCGTGACCGGGCCGACCCCGCCCCGGTCCGCAACCACAACCGCCACCGTAGGAGCACGCCCATGACGCTCGCCCCGAACAGGCCGACCCCGATGGCAGGTCTGCCCACCGGCCCTCACCACGACTCGTCCGAACGCTACGTCTCTGATCCGCACCCGTCTTTGGGCGAGACCGTGGAGGTGAGCATGGAAGTTCCCGCCGACGCCGGCATCACCGATGTCGGGCTTCGAACGGTGCATGACGGCGAAGCCGCTTTCATCGAGGGCCGTTCGGAGGTGATCGGATCACGCCGACTATGGCACTTCGAACTGCCGTGCCACAACGAGATCGTGCCGTACCGCTTCCGGTGCGTCGGCAGCGGTGGTCCGCAGTGGCTGACCGGGATGGGGACAGTCGGCCACGACCCTCAGGACCAGTTCGACTTCCGCCTGATGACGACCGGCGGGCCGCCTTCGTGGGTCCCCGAGACCGTGTGGTACCAGATCGTCCCGGATCGCTTCGCCCGCTCCGGATCTGCTGTCGACGCACCGGAGTGGGGCTGGTCTTGTGACTGGCACGCGCCGATTGCCGTCGGGCCCCGCGCCATGACCCAGATCTACGGCGGCGACCTCGCAGGCGTCGCCGCAAGGCTCGATCATCTCGTCAGTCTCGGCGTGGGCGGCGTCTATCTCACGCCGATCTTCCCGGCGCGGTCCAATCACCGCTACGACGCGACCGCGTTCGACCGCGTCGATCCGCTCCTGGGCGGCGACGAGGCACTCATCGGTCTGCGGCGAGCCTGCGATGACAAAGGTCTGCGGCTCATCACCGACATCACCTTGAACCATACCGGCGACGCGCACGAGTGGTTCCGCGCCGCGCGCACCGATGCCGATGCGGTCGAGGCCGGCTTCTACCGCTTCAGCGATCATCCCGACAACTATGCGTGCTGGCTCGGCGTCGCTTCGCTGCCCAAGCTCGACCACCGCTCAGACGAATTGCGGCGCCGGCTGTACCGCGGGCCGGATTCGGTGGCGGGCCGATTCCTGGCGCCCCCGTTCTCGCTCGACGGCTGGCGCGTGGACGTGGCGAACATGACCGGCCGCGATGGCCCCATCGATCTCAACCGCGAAGTCCGGCGGGCCGTACGCGCGACCTCCGACGCGATCTCGCCGGAGCGCTGGCTCGTCGCCGAGCACGTCCATGACGTCAGCCGCGATGTGGACGGACCTGGCTGGCACGGCTGGATGAACTACTCCGGAGTCTCGCGCCCGATCGCGAGCTGGCTCGGCGATCCGGAACTGCTGAGGACACTGACGGCGGGACCGGGACAGGATCCGCGAGGCGGCGAAGAGGTGGCGCGCGCCATCGACGAGGTGCGGGCGAGCGTTCCCTGGGCGTTCCTGCTGGGCTCGATGGCGCTGCTCGGCTCCCACGACACGCCCCGCTGGCGCTCCCTCGCGGCCACTGGCGAGCTCGCCGACGTCGGCGTCGGCCTGCTGATGTCGCTGCCCGGCTCGCCATGCCTGCTCTACGGCGACGAGATCGGCCTGCTGGGTGAGAACAACGAACAGGCCCGCGTGCCCATGTGCTGGGATGAGACAAGTTGGGATCACGATCTGCTCGCCCGCCGTCGCGCGCTCATCAGGCTCCGCCGCTCCTCGCCTGCGCTCGCGCGGGGCGGCTTTCGCTGGGTTGAGCGCACTGCGGACGCGCTTGCGTTCATCCGGGCGAGCCGAGCCGAGCGGCTCCTCGTGCGCGCAACCCGCTATGACGCCCCGCCACTGCGCTGTCCCGTTTCGATCATGGGCGACGAAGCCGAGCTGCTTTTCGGAAGGGACGCAGCGACCTCAGCGCGGAGCGGCGATCAGCTCGTATTCGACGCACACGGCCCCTCGTTCGCCATCTGGCGACTGCAGCCCGACCCCTGAGGCACGTCGCGGTCGAAGTCAGTCTGCGTGCAACAACTCGTAGGCCCTGCGCCTCGAAACACCCACTTCAGCAGCGACCTGCGAAGCGGCGTCCCTCGAGCTCAAACCTTGCCCCAGCGCCGAATTGAGCGCGGCGATGACAGTGTCGTCATCCGGTTCGGCAGCAGTGGAAGCCCCCTCGAGCACCAGCACGATCTCGCCCTTGGGCTCAGAGGCGGACCAGGCAACCAGCTCAGCGAGCGAGCCGCGCACGAACTCCTCGTGCAACTTCGTCAACTCCCGGGCGGCCACCGCCCGCCGCTCCGTGCCGCAACAACGCGCGAGGTCCGCCAGGGTCGCGGCGATGCGCTTGGGAGATTCGTAGAGCACACAGGTCCGCTGCTCGAGCGCCAGATGTTCCAGACGGGCCTCCCGCTCGCGTCCGCGTCGGGGCAGGAAGCCCTCGAACACAAAGCGATCGGTCACAAAACCGCTGCCCATCAGGGCTGCGATAACTGCGCTCGGTCCGGGAACAACCACGACCTCATGGCCTGTATCCACGACGGCTGTCACCACACGTTGACCTGGATCGCAGACCCCGGGCGTGCCCGAGTCGCTCACGAGCACGACCCTGTGTCCCGCAGCGATCAGCTCAACCACCTCGGCCGACGCCTCGGCCTCAGTGTGGGCGTCGACTCGCCGCAGGGCCTTCGCTCGCACACCAACGAGGTTCAGCAGGCGTCCGGTTCTGCGAGTGTCCTCACAGCAGACAAGCTCAGCTCCCGCCAGCTCTTCCACTGCCCTGGGCGACAGGTCGGCCAGATTGCCAATCGGTGTCGCCACGATCACCAGCGCCGGGGTCACGATCTGACACCAATCTGAACGCCGGGGGTGACCCCGAAACGCTGCAGCGATCCCGCCTCGGCCTCCAGCACATGCCGCGTCCGCCAACCGATGCGACCGACCCGGCCGGGTTTCATGGTGGTCACGGCCAGCACACACATATCGGAGTCGAGATGAGCAACGTCGATCATGAACCGCATTCCGACCGTATGAACCGACCGGGCAGGTGACAACAGCATCGCACCGTCGATGCCCTCACGCCCCAACAGTCCCCTGCGGCGAGCGCCACGCGTGTTCACAACCTCTACTGATGCGACCACTCGATCCTCGACTAGGAGCCAAGCCATAACTCGCAATGTAGGGCTCTGCGAAACCTTCCGCTCTCCGAGGCGATCGGGAAACCGTGAAATCAGACTCCGACTGGTTGGCGCTCCGCGTCCGCAGCCAGGCGTTCTTCACGTCGAGAAGCAATGCGTCGGCCAACCTTGCCGACCCGCCCGACATATCGGATCAAACGCTCCCGCGCCTGCTCCGCTTCACCACTGAGCCCTTCGATGTCGGCCAGCTTCCATTCGCGCATGACCACCGGCTGCAAGATCTGATCGTGGTGGATCGCCAGGTCATAGATGCCGGCGTCTGCTATGGCTTTGGCGTGTGCGGTGAAGCCGGGAATCCCCACTCCGGGCATGGCGAATCCGGTCACCTGTTTCTCGGTCGCTATCACCGCCGCGGAGGGATCCATCTCGAAGACCGCACTCATGGCGTCGCGGTAGAAGAGGAAGTGAAGGTTCTCATCGGCCGCTACTCGGCGCATGACGGCTCGACCGGCCGGATCATCGATCCGAGAACCCGTGTTGAAGTGCGAGATGCGTGTCGCCAACTCCTGAAGCGCAACGTAGGCAAGCCCCTCTGCGGCATTGGGCGGTTCTGGGACGGCGCCTGTCTGGACCTGGACCATTCGCGCTCGTTCCAGTTCCACTGGATCCACTGAGCGGGTGGCCAACAGGTATGCGTTGATCACGAACCCGTGGCGGCCCTCTTCGGCGGTCCAGCGTCGAACCCAGGAACCCCAGGCGCCGTCGCGCCCGAACATCCGCTCGATGTCTCGGAAATAGTAGGGCAGGTTGTCTTCGGTCAAGACGTTGACGAACAGGGCACTGCGCACCGCGGACGGAAGACCGGCTTCAGCAGGCGACCACTCGTAGTCGGCTTCGAACCCCGCTGCGCGGCCCCATGGGACCAACGTGTGCGGAAACCATTCCTTGGTTGTCGACAGGTGGCGCGCGAGCAACCGCTCGGCCGTCTCTTCAAGTGCCGCGAGCACCGGTTTGTCCGCAGGAATGACCATCTTCGTTCAGCCTACCTGACAGTAGGCAGGCAGTGGGCGAAACTATACTGCAAATCGGAACTCCATGACATCGCCGTCCTGGGCGACGTACTCCTTGCCCTCCGAGCGAACCTTGCCCAGGTCCTTGGCCGCCGACCAGGACCCGGCACGCAGAAGCTCGTCCCAGGCGATCGTCTCGGCTCTGATGAAGCCTCGCTGAAAGTCGCTGTGGATGGCGCCGGCGCACTCGGGAGCGGTCGCTCCGGCACGAAAAGTCCAGGCGCGGCTCTCTTTTTCGCCTGTGGTCAGAAACGTGCGCAAACCAAGCAAGTGATAAGCGCTGGTGAGGAAACGAGGCACCGCGCCTTCGCCGAGTCCGAGCGCCTCAAGCATCTCATTGCGGTCTTCTGTGCCGAGTTGCGCGGCTTCGGCTTCGAGTTGCACGCAAAGAGCGACGACTTCCGCACCGTTCAATTCCGCGGCCACCGGAGCAGCTATCTCGGCTTCTTGCCCGATTTGGCCTTCGCCGATGTTGAGTACGGCCAGCACTGGCTTGTTGGTGAGAAAGAAGAACTCCCTGAGCTGCCGTCTGGCGTCGGCATCAAAATCTGCCCGATACAACGGCACACCCGCGCTCAAATGATCGACGCACCGCTTGAGCAAGGCAACCACAGCTCCCAGAGAACTGTCGCCCTTGAGCATCCGAGCATGGCGGTCGAGTGCTTTCTCAGCGCTCGCCAAATCAGCGAGGGCCAGCTCGATTTCAACAATCCGCAGATGCTCGAGAGGATCTACCAGACCGGGCACATCGCTGTCGGGAAAAGCCCGCAACACGAAAACGATGGCGTCAACCTCGCGAATATGCGACAGGAACGCGTTGCCGAGACCTTCGCCGTGGCTCGCGCCCTCGACCAAACCGCCGATGTCAGTGAACTGAACCGCCGCCGGTACGACCCTGCGGCTGTTGCTCATCTCCGCCAACTGGTCGAGCCGCAAGTCGGGCACCTTGGCAACACCGACGTTGGGGTCGGTGGTGGCAAATGCGTAGGGAGCCGCGTGCGCTCCCCCGCCCGCCAGCGCGTTGTACAACGAGCTTTTGCCCGCGTTTGGCAGCCCGACAAATCCGAATCGCTCCACTCCGCAACGCTATCGGTCGCCTTGTCGGGTACCGTCAAGGCGATGACGAACGTGATCTCGCCGAGTCGCCTCGCAACAACCGACGACGACCAGTCGGCCGAACGCGCATTTTCCAGCTCGGTTCTCATCTCCGGGGTGCGCTGCAGCCTCACCTACGTTCTGATTCCGTTCGTATTCCCACTGGTCGGCTTCGGCACAGGAGTGGGTCCAGCGATCGGGATTCCGGTGGGCTTGGCAGCGATTGTGGCCAACTTTGTGAGCATCCGCAGATTTCATCGTTCCGACCATCGCTGGAAGGTTCCCCTGATCACGATCAACGGAGCGATCATCGTCCTGCTCGTGATCCTAGTAACGATCGACTTCACCCAACTCTGACCCCGCGGTGACCAATACCACCGGCCGACGCTCAGGTCTGGGGTGCGCTGGTGGATGCCGAAAGCGTTTCGGCGAGAGCTTGGATCTCCGTGAGGGCGGATTGGAGGTCTTCGGCGATCTCAGCGGCAAGTACCTCTGGAGGCGGCAGGTTGTCGGCGTCTTCAAGGCTCTCGTCCCGCAGCCAGAATATGTCGAGGCTGGTCTTGTCACGGGCGACCAACTCGTCGTAGCTGTAGCGCTTGAACCGCTCTGACTCCGTGCGTTTGTGGCGGGTCTCTGACCGATAGCAGGCCACGAAGTCGTCAAGGTCGGCTCTCGTGAGCGGGTTCTGTTTGAGGGTGAAGTGCGTGTTGGTGCGCAGGTCGTAGACCCACAGTTCTCGGGTCCACGGGTCCTCGGCGCCCTCGCGGCGGCGGAAGAACAACACGTTGGCCTTCACACCCTGCGCGTAGAAGATCCCGGTCGGCAACCGCAACAAGGTGTGGACCTCGCAATCATGCAGCAACCGACGGCGGATGGTCTCGCCCGCACCTGCTTCGAACAGCACATTGTCGGGGACCACCACGGCTGCATCCCCACCGATTTTGAGAAGGCTCACCACATGCTGGACAAAGTTGAGTTGTTTGTTGCGGGTCGTCGCCCAGAAGTCCTCCCTCTCGTAGCTGTCTGAGGATGACCGGCCGAACGGCGGATTGGTCAGAACCATGTCGAAGGGCCAGCCGGGCGGGTTCCGCAAGGCGTCGTCCACGATGATCGGCGAATCGGACTCCGGGCTTTCTATGCCGTGCAACAGCATGTTCATGGCGCACAACCGGGCCGGCAGGTCGGCAATCTCCCAACCGGTGAACGCACCCGAGCGCAGGTGGGCGACCTGGTCGGGTTCCAAGTGCGGGAAACGTTCGACGATAGACCGGTACGCGCCCAGAAAGAAGCCGCCTGTTCCGCAGGCAGGGTCACAAATCTGCTGGTCGGGCTCGGGCAACATCACATCGACGATGGCGTTGATCAGCGCCCGCGGCGTGAAGTACTGGCCTGCTCCCCTAGCACCCTCCTGGGCGGTCTTCTCGATCAGGCCCTCGTAGGCGTCGCCTTTGAGGTCGGCGTCGTAGCTCATCCACTCGTGTTGATCGATGAATTCCTTGATGAGCTGTTCCAGCTTGGCCGGTGTCTGGATGCGGTTGCGAGCCTTGTGAAACACCACACCGAGCATGTCCTCACCAGCACCCAGAGCGGCCAGCGCATCGCTGTAATGGGCTTCAAGTTCCGCGCCCGACCGGTTCAACAACGACCGCCAGTTGCACGCGGTGGGAACGATGCGCTCACCGCCGAGCATCTCGTGCTGCTCATCGGCCATCTTCAAGAACAGCAGGTACGTGAGCTGTTCCAGTTAGTCGCCGTAGGACAGGCCGTCGTCGCGCAGCACATCACAGAAGTCCCACAACTTCTGCACCATCGCCTTCGGGTCTTGAGTATGCACTGGTACACGCTTGGACTACTGGTCGGCTCCCGCGGACTGCGGATGGCTCGGGGATGAGGTGCCCGGCACAGGCAAAGCAACAATCTCAAGTTCGGTAATGCCATCAAAATCACCTGGATTCGCCGTGTATAACGGAAGGCCATTTGAAATTGCGACAGCGGCAATAAGCGCGTCGTAAGCCCGGGCTGCGCGCTTGCGACCAGAAGCCCTGAGGTCGGCGGCGACCTGACCGAAAGACCTGGCCGCAGCATCGTCGAAGGGCAGCGGATCAAAATCAGCTTCCGCTTGCTGCAGATGAGCCTGCCGTCTCCCTCGCTCGGCCTGGTTGGATGCTACCAGCGGTCCCACAGACAATTCAGCGAGCGTGATGGCGGTGATGGTCGGTTCCGCCGGTAGCACTCCGGCATCAGAGATATGTGGCAAGCCGATCACTGCGTTGGTGTCGAGCACACCCCGGCCGTGTTGATGTTCAGCGGTCACAGTGACGGGTCTACCACGTTGTCAATATCGGACCGAAGTCGCACTGGGTCGATAATTGGGAGGTGGCGCCAACGTTCGAGCAATGTTGAGGCATCAAGCGCGCGGCGGGGAAGGGGGCGTAGTTCTGCCACCGGCCTGCCAGACCGTGTGACCGTAAGGTGTTCACCCGCTTCCGCACGGTCCACGACATCGCCTCCATGGTTTCGGAGTTGCCGGATAGTTACTTCGCTCATGGCCGAAGTGTATCACAGATGATACATAGCTACTTCGTTGCAGAACCTCCTCGGGACCGCCGCTGTATTCCAAACACGACACAACTGCAGGCGACTCACCCGGCTCCACGCGCCAAAAACCTCACGCGAACTGATACCTAGGGTACGCTCATGGGGACTGTCAGTTTTTTTGTGTAACCGGTGGGACTGTCAGTTTTTTTGTGTATCGGGTTGTGATGGTTTTCATTGGGTGTGGTCGGCGATGCGGTCGCCGTAGTGGTCGG
>JAPPMP010000019.1 GCA_028819005.1 Acidimicrobiaceae bacterium | reverse complement strand
AACCGTGCTGAGTCTGCGACGCCAGCGACTGCACCATCGCCACCACAACCACGTTGACCGTGTAACCGGCGGAATCATCGTCGGCCACCGCCACAGTCGCAGAGCCCTGAGACGACGACACCGTATAACCGCTGCCCGCGACAACCGCCACAGACACCGACCCGTCGGACTCGTCAACGTCGTCGTCGTCCGTCGCGACAGTGAACGTCACACTGCCCGACGCCGGAACAGTCACCGTACGAGAACCGACGGCAGCGCCATAGTCGCCCGACTGCGACACCGACACCGACACGCTCAAATCCGCAGCCGGCGCAGGAGACGCCGACACCATGAACGACGCCGAACCACCCTCGTCGACGTCGGCGCCCGAGGAAACGCTCACCACCGGCGTAGCCACTTCCGGCAGGCCGGCCACCGACAGCCGGAATTTCGACGTCACCAAACCCCACACGGTGGTCGCCTCGATCGTGTAGTCGCCGGCGGCTAAGTGAGTGTCGATCCGCGCGTCGAAGTGGCGGTCGCCGCCGTCGTCGTCACTTGCGACCAGCGAGCGGATCTTGGTGCCAGATCCGCGGCGCAGGTAGAGATAGTTGTCGACCCAATCGGGGAGGCTCTCCCATGCCGACTCGAGATCGATCGTCACCCGGGCGGGGCTGCTCAGCGTGAAGGTGTAGTAGCGGGCGTGCCAAGTGCCGCCGCGCACAGTCCGGTGGTTGCGCGAGCCGCTTTTGTGCTGTGAGTCGCAGTCGCCGGTCCAGGCTGCCTCGAAGCTGCCGTTTCCGGTCAGCGCGCTCACGCAGTCGTCGCCGGGGACGGGCTGTGGCAGCGGATCGTCGTTGTCGGCCACCGCCACCGACGCCGAATCGGCCGTGGCCGACACGGTGTAGCGCGGGCTGGAGTCCACCGTCGCGGTCACCGACCCGTCGGGCTCATCGGCGCCGTCGTCGACTGTGGACAGCGTGAGTGTGCCGCTGCCTGATTTCGAGACCGTGACTTGCTGCCGGCCATCCGACGAGCTGAACGCGCCCTGGCCTGCCGCCTGCACCCAGACGGTGAGCGGGGCCGACGGCGCCGGGCTGGCCGACACCGTGAACACCGCGTCTCCGCCTTCGGTCACATCGCCGCCTGCGGTGATGCTGATCTGCGATCCCGACGGCACGAGGGCCGACACACCTTGGATCTTCAAGTCGAATGAGCCGACGCGCCCCGGCTGCTCTGAGATCACCTCGATGGTGTAGTCGTCGGCAGGCAGGTCGACGGCGTTGATTCGGGCGGCGCGGCCTGTCCTCCCGCCGGTGCTGTACAGGCTCGGCCCTCGCCTGGCGTCGCCGCCCCGCCGCAGGCGCACGAGGGTTTGCGCAGCGGAGGACACCTCGATCTTCACGGTGCTCGGCTGGTCGATGGCGAAGCTGTACCAGCGTCCGAACATGGCGGTCCCGGCATCGGACACGCAGTGCTGATCCCAGGCGCCCTTGGTGGTCCCGCTGCCGGTCAGCACGGAGGTGCATGCGACGTCAGGCAGCGTCAGGCCGGTCTGGGGCAGCCGAGCGTAACCCGCCCCCCACTGGTTGTCGATCCCCGACCGTCCGCGGTCGGCCGCATTGGCCTTGAGATATGTGACCACCTGAGCCGGGGTGAACGCAGGGTTGCGTTGGATCACCAGCGCAGCAAGGCCGGCGACATGTGGCGCCGCCTGGCTTGTCCCGCAGAACGACCCGTACGTGTTGGTGGGCGAGCAGGCGAGGCCGACCACATCAGGTTTCGTGCGTCCGTCAGGCGTGGGACCGCGGCTGCTGTAGGACTCCAAAGCCAAAGCGCCGTCGGAGTCATAGGCAGCAGCGCCGACTGCCATCGCCCCCGTGCTGGCACTGTCGGCAGGGGTCGTGATGCTGCCCTCGTCCGTGTAGTGGTCAATGGCGGACAAGTCGTATGAGACGACTTTGAACTGCACCCACGACGGCGTGGCGCTGGCGGCCTTCTTCTTCAGGTACACCCAGTAGAAACCGGACTTCGATGCCGACACCCCCACGCTCTCGTGGGGTGTGTGGCTATTGCCGCCGCTTTGGACGTCGGCACTGGTTTCCACCACGGTCTGCGCTCCGTTGACACTGTCCGAATACCTGACCTCCAGGTCGAGGTCGCGTGTTGCCCCGAGCCAGGTGTCATCCCACCGCACCGCGACATAGGCATAGTCGTCTTTGGACAACCACAGCCTCTGCGCCTCGTCGGGATTGTTCGTGCCGTTGCCGTTCGCCCATTCATGCCAGCCGTCGCCGTCGGAATCGGCGAACGCCCCGTACCACGCCTTCCTCCCGTTGTTCCCCGCGGCGCCGACCCATGTGATCCCGTTGTCAGCCGCCCACTTGACCGTGTTCAGCGGACTCGGATTGAACGGCGAGGTCCCGTCCGCAGCACCGTGCCACGCCGTCAAGTTGGAATAGTTGATGACCTTGACCCCTTGGCCTTGCATCCACACGACAGTGCTGTGGAAATCGGCGTACGACACCGGGTTCGCGACATACAGGGCGGCATCGGGAGCGACGTCCATCAGCGACTCGGCCACCCCTGTGCCGTGGCCGTCGCCGCCCGCGATGTCGCAGTTCGCCAGATCGCTGGTCGGCTTGCCGACATCTGTGTAACAGCGGCCCACCACCGTCGTCGGCAGATCGGCGCCCATCAGCGCGCGCAGACCTGTGAAGCCGTCCTTGCTGTCCGGCCGAGAAGCCGCGTCGATCACACCGACTTTCACGCCGTTGCCTTTGAAGCCGTTCGCATGCCATACCAGCGCGTCATGACTGCGAGCGCCGGCGCCGACGACATTGCCGCGCAATTTGAACGGGGTGGGCACCTCGCGCACCCGCACCACCCCTGTCTGGCGCGCCAATGGATCCAGCAGGCCAGGCGGGAGGTACACCTCGAGGTAGTCGCCCACATCATTCTCCGGCGTCACGCCGTGGTCGGCCAGGAACTCCAGCACGCCATCGCGGTTGCCGTCGAGCTGCAGCATCAACAGCAGAGGCTCTTGGCTGTCGGCGCCGTTCGCGCCGTCGTCGGGCGCCGGCTCGAACGCCGCTTCGCCGTTTTCGGCGGTCGCGACCGCCAGCTCGCTGAGCTGCGAGCCCAGATTCGGATGCACAACCTCGACCGCGCCCAGCCCTGTGCCCTGCACGGGACCGCGCGACCCGTCAGACGCCAGCGAACCAGGCACCAGGCCCTCCGATATGCCCCCCGTGCCGGGCGACGGCGCCCCGGCCAACAGCACGGCCAACAACGACCAGACCGCCAACGACGACCTGAACGAGACGCGAGGCCTGAGGCGGGTATCAGTCATGTCCCGCACGGTGAGAAGCGATCGGCGCGCACCCACGCAACATGCATCAGATAATACCATGCGGCGATTGTCCTCAACAATGCGCGACGCCGACCGCGATGCGATATGCGGGCCAGCGATGCAATGCCCACCGGCCGCGCAGGGCTCGGGCGAGCTACCCGATGGCGTCGCGCAGGAATGCGGCCATCGAGTCCCAGCTGGCGTGGTCTGCCGCTGCGTCGTAGGCGATGCCGGGAACGCCCCAGGCATCCGCGTCCGCGTTGGTGAAGCTGTGCGCGGCGCCGGGGTGGATCTCGATGGTGCAATCGACGCCGGCTGCGAGCATGTCATCGCGGAACGCGTCCACATGCTGTCGGGGGATCAACGGGTCCTGGTCCCCGACCGCGACGAGCACCCGACCCGAGATGTTCGACGCCGAACCCGCCTCGGACATTTCCAATCCCGAGTGGAGCCCGACCGTGGCCCGCAGGTCAGCGCCTGCGCGTGCAAGCTCGAGTGCCATCGTGCCGCCGAAGCAGTAGCCGATCGCGGCGACACGGCCGGCATCGACCGAGGGCTGCGCGACCAACACGTCCAAGCCGGCCTGCGCCACAGCCTGGAGCTGCTCATAATCGCCGCGAAGCTCCAACAGCCGGGCGAGATAGGCGTCAGGCCCCAGGATCGCAGCGCCACCGTGATAGTCGAGGGCGAACGCCGCGAACCCCAGTTCTTGGGCGATGCGGTCTGCCCGCCGGCGAACATGATCGTCCTGGCCCGGGCCCTCATGGCACACCAGCACCGCACCGTGCGGACCCGGCGCCGGAGGAACCGCCAAATGGCCGACGGCTGCGAGGTCTCCGACTCGGTATTCGATCTTGTTCGACGACATCTTCTGCTCCCCTTTGTTGCATGTGCTTCCGGGAGGGATGCTACCGCACGCCGACACCGCCGCCGGATGTGTGCTGCCCCGTTCCGCCATGGGCCGCCCCACCGCGCTTGATGCTGCCGCACGCCGACACCCACCGGATGTGTGCCGGTTGTTGGAAGCCGGGACGGACATCGCTGAGCGCAACCTGTCCGGGTCGAGGTCGACGGCCGCCGCCCTAATGTGGGGGGACGGATATCGCTGAGCGCAACCCGTTCTCGCCAGACTTCCCACCGCCTAGCCGCGGAAGCAGCCCAGTCCCCGCCGCCGCTGTTGCCAATCCAGGCGGTCGCTCATCGCGACCTGCACCCGCCTGAATGCCCTTTCCGTAACACGCAGTAGGACTTGGCGCGAGGCATCCACTGACGACAAGGAGCAACCGGCAACGACCCAGATTCGACAGACTGATGCAGATTGCGGATGTCGTGTTCATCCCCCAGGAACAACTCGTCGCTGGAGTCTTCTCCCATCCCGGACTCTTTGAGGACGACTTCCTTCGGCACGAGAGAACTCAAAGCAGAGCGACCGTCTTGTCCTCTGAGAATGTAGCCAGAGAGTTCGAGCCTCCGCGCCACCCTTCGAGTTTGCCGCTCGGACATTCCCGACATCGACGAGATAGCACTAGCTGTGCCGCGTTCCCCGAGAGCCACCAACGAAACAAGGTACTCTTGCTCGTCGTCCGAAAGATCGTAGAACGCAGGCTCGCTGATTTTTTCGACCATGATCTTCTCTGCGGAATCTATGGCGACTCCCACGGCATAATCGTTGATCTCATACGCGGGAGCACCCGCTGTTTTCCAGGCCAAATGACCAATCAGCTGCATCCTGTACGGAGAACCGTTGGTAGCTTCCGCAGCGCGAATCAGGGCTTCGGACGCTATTCTCCCGCCCGAAGCCCTGATGGGGGAAGCGATGCCTTCAAGCGCATCGGCGTAACTCAACGGAGCTAACTCGTAGGTATTGCACCTCTTGAAAAAGGTGTTTTTCTTCCCCTCCATCAACGAGAACTTCAGTTCGAGCAACCCAGCTCCAACCAACGCCAACGGCAACTGCGCTCTCTTGGTGATGTGTTGAATGTCGCTCGCCAGACGTCGAGCATCGTTTTGATTGGCGCTGTGAAGCTCGTCCAGTGTCAGCAGCACGGCTGAGTCGGATTGTTGAGCAGCTTCGGCCAAAACCGTGAGCCGTTCTCTCGCTCCCATATCGGAGGCGCCGCTGAGCAGTTCTTTTTCAGCCCAAGCTCTCTGGTAGGGACCGATCTTGACTCCACTTGTGCGCTCTTTGGACTTTGGCCCGTCGAAGACTTCCAATCCGGGCGTGTGATGCGAACGTGCCACTTGCCCGGTCATTTCAGAGACTCGTTGCATGAGACCATCAGCGACACCATCAAGAGACATCACGATCCAACCGTTTCGAGCTGCTCTGTCTTCGATCTCGCTGAGCAGGACAGTCTTCCCCGAGCCGCGAACCCCGAGAAGCACACTGGTGAACCGTTCGTCAGCAGGACCGCCAGCCCATCCTGCGAATAGGTCGGAGAGCACCTCGTCTCGTCCTACTAGCGATACAGGCGACGCTCCGAAACCCGGCGAGAACGGGCTGCCTTTACTGAAGCCACTGGCTTGCTTTGGCTCTGCGCTCACGGTGGAAGTCTAGCGCACAACCTGTCCGCCCCGCGCACAACCTGTCCGCCCCGCGCACAACCTGTCCGCCCCGCGCACAAACCCTCGTTTGCCCCGCGCACAACCTGTCCGCCCCGCGCACAAATCCTCGTTTGCCCCGCGCACAACCTGTCCGCTGGACACAGATCGTCGCCCCGATACGCCCAGCAGTCGATTTGGCTGGCACGCCTCCGGGAACGGCGCTGTCGCGGTGGAAACCCGGATGTCCATGTGGCCTGGGGTCAAAGTAGCCTTTTGCCGGCTGATAATGCGGCGGTGTTGTGCGTAATGCGGCGGTGTTGTGCGTAATGCGGCGGTGTTATGCGCTAAAA
The DNA here is from genome assembly GCA_028819005.1 of Acidimicrobiaceae bacterium. Lineage (GTDB taxonomy): Bacteria > Actinomycetota > Acidimicrobiia > Acidimicrobiales > Aldehydirespiratoraceae > VXYK01. Next base: position 1,572 of record JAPPMP010000019.1, on the reverse strand, counting down.
TGAGGAAGTGGGACTCACAGACATCATTGAGCACAATCCGTTTTCGCCGGACTTCGGAGAGTCGCCGCCAGCTCTGTGCCTACGAAGGTCGCCAATGAAGAAACTCAAAAGGTGCTGAGCTACGAACTTTCCTCTGCGACGCCCACTCCACAAACCGTGAACACCCGTTGCGGACAGTTCATGCCGAGAGCCAAAGCCAAGTGCGTTCTCGGCCGCGGGCACAAGGGCGGGCACAGATCGCGGCTGTGAGCAGACGCTCTGGTTCAAGCTCGATGTCGAGACGCTGTCGAGACGCTGTCGAGGGGGCTATGCATACAGAGGTTGACATCCCACCCGAGGCGCGAATGCCGCACGGGGCCGAGGCGGTTCGGCGCCCCGGCCCCGTGCGGCAGATTCGGCTGGTTCAGTCGGTGTAGTCGACGTTGCCGGTCGTCTCGTCGCGGTTCGCCACTCCCGGCGCCCACACCCGCGTCAAACCCAACTGGGTTTCCGAGCCGACAGCCACGGTGACAGTGGCCGACGTCTTTTCCGGCGACAACACGACCAGAATGTTCTGGCCCAGCAAGCCGTCGCGCACCGGCGCCAACAAGATGATCAGGCTGCCGCCGGGGATGCAGTCGACGCTCACCTCGAAATCTACTGTCGCGTCGCCGCGCGACGCTTCGGGACTGTCGATCAGCAACGTCGGCTTCCTGTCGCCACAAGCCGCCAACACCACCTCGTCGGGCTCGTCTTGTTCGACAACCGGCGGATCGTCGTCATCGGTCACCGCCACAGTGGCAGAGCCCTGAGACGACGACACTGTATAACCGCTGCCCGCGCTGACCGCCACAGACACCGACCCGTCAGGCTCGTCGGCCTGATCGCCTGTGGTGGCGACCGTGAACGTGACGCTCCCAGACGCCGGAACAGTCACCGTCCGAGAACCGGCTGCCACCCCATAGTCGCCCGACGAGGAGACGCTCACCGTCACGCTCAAAGGCGCAGCCGGCGCAGGGCTGGCGGTGAGCGTGAACGACGCCGAACCGCCCTCGATAACAGCACTGCCACCAGAAACAGAAACCACCGGCGTCGGAGGCGGATCGTCATCGTCGGCCACCGCCACAGTGGCAGAGCCCTGAGACGACGACACCGTGTAGCCGCTGCCCGCGCTGACCGCGGCGGTGACAGACCCGTCGGGCTCGTCAGTCTGATCGCCTGTGGTGGCGACAGTGAACGTGACGCTGCCAGACGCCGGAACAGTCACCGTACGAGAACCAGCCGTGACGCCATAGTCGCCCGAGGCCGAGACCGTGACGGCGACGTCGAGGCCGGCTGCAGGCGCAGGGCTGGCAGTGAGCGTGAACGACGCCGAACCCCCCTCGGTAACAGCACTGCCACCAGAAACAGAAACCACCGGCGTGGGCGGAGGATCGTCATCATCAGCCACCGCCACCGTCGCAGAGCCATGAGACGACGACACCGTATAACCGCTGCCCGCGCTGACCGCCACAGACACCGACCCGTCAGGCTCGTCGGCCTGATCGTCGGCCGTCGCGACAGTGAACGTCGCGCTGCCCGATGTGGGGATGG
>JAPPMP010000020.1 GCA_028819005.1 Acidimicrobiaceae bacterium | reverse complement strand
CCGATGGACCCGCCAACCCAAACCCCCCCCACAACACCGGTGGATCCAGGCTAAGATTGCTTTGGGGGCTCACCTTCTCTTGGGATTTGTCAGGAAACATGTCTTATTGCGGGGGTGAGCCCCTTCTCTGACCAGTTCCTGACTGATCTAAGACTCCCGAAACTTGCCTACGGCCGATCTTGAGACAAGCACCCACTACAGCTTCAGAGAGCCTTCTCGACAATCAGCGCTCTCAAGCAACTTATGTGACGGCGGCTGATCCTCATGTGAGAGGTCCTGACGCGGGCCTATCAAAACAGCAGCTGGTTCTGGCGATACCCCTTGACACCGCCAGAACCAGCCAACCCAACACCTGTTGAACCAGGCAGTGTTTGTCTAGTGGACCACCGCGGTTTCTACGCCGTAGCCGGAAGTCCCGTGCTCGGCTACGTCCAGGCCCTCGAACTCTTCGTCGGCGTCAACGCGCAGGCCAAGAGTCTTCTTGAGGGCGTAGAACAGGATGTAGCAGGTGACTGCGACCCAGGCGGCGACCACAAGGACCATTACGGCTTGCATAGCGAGTTGCTCGATGCCTCCGCCGTAGAACAGACCTGCGTTCTCTCTGCCCAAGAACGCATCGTCGTAGCGGGCGAAGAGGCCGATTGAAAGCGTGCCCCAGATGCCGCACACGCCGTGCACTGCGATCGCGCCGACCGGATCGTCGATGCGAATCCGATCGATCCCAAGCACGGCGAACACCACGATCAAGCCGCCGATAAAGCCGATCACCAGTGCCGCCCAGGGCTCCACCGCACCAACTGGGGCGGTTATCGAGACCAGGCCGGCGAGAGCGCCGTTGCCGGCGATGGCCACGTCGGGCGTGCCCGTGATCTTCCAGATGACCGCGGTCGCGCCGACCACTCCGGCAGAGGCGGCGATCAGCGTGTTCATCGCCAGGAACGGCACGAGATTGTCGGCGGCGAGTTCCGATCCGGCGTTGAAGCCGAACCAGCCGAACCACAAGATGAACACACCGATGACGGCGTAGCCGATGTTGTGGCCGGGAATCGCCCGGGGCGAGCCGTCAGGGGCATATTTCCCGACGCGCGGCCCGAGCATCGCGGCCCCGACCAGCGCCGCGATTCCGCCCGTCAAGTGAACGATCGTTGAGCCTGCGAAATCGGAGTAGACGGCGTCGCCGATGCTCATCTGGGCGATGAGGCCTCCGCCCCAGGTCCAGTGGACGACGACTGGGTAGATGATCGCGGTCATCGCTACCGAGAACAACAGGTAGGTCACGAACTTGGTGCGTTCGGCCATGGCCCCCGAGGCGATGGTCACCGCGGTTGCTGCGAATACCACCTGGAAGAAGAAGCTCGCTGCCGGTGTGGCGTTGTCGGTCAATCCCCCACCCTCGTTCAACACCGCGGGATCGGCACTCTCGTTGAAGAAGAAGTCGCCGAGACCTCCCCACCAGTCACCTCCGTCACCGAACGCGACCGAGTAGCCGATGACGAAGAAGGCGACGGTTCCGACCGCCATGTCGGCCAGGTTCTTGGCCATGATGTTCGCAAGGTTCTTGGCACGTGTGAGGCCCGCCTCCACAAAAGCGAAGCCCGCCTGCATCAGAAACACCAGGCACCCGGCGATCACCAGCCAGAGGTTGTCCATCACCTGTTGGACGGCAGCCGCGGCCGCGTCGGAATCCTGTGCTGAGGCCGGAGTCGTCCATAACAGGGCTATGGCACCGACACCGGCGATCAACATCGTTCGTTTGGTCGTTGTTCGCATGTTCGTGGTCCCCTTATGTTCTTGCGCCAGGTTCAACAACTAGGAGCGGCTGGTTTCGGCGCTGTTACGCCGACATGAATAAGTCCGACAATCAATGCGGGCACCCGTTACTGATTCGGCGGACTGGTAGGGGTATCGTTTCGGCAACATGAAACCGCGCCTCAAACCCCATCAACTCGTCATCGGCCTCGGCCTGGCGATCGCGCTCTTCACGCTTGTCTCAGGCATCGTTCCGAGCTACACGAACTGGCACGACGACAGCGCGGTGCAGCGTGAAGTATTCGGGAACGTTCCGACCGCCCTGAAGCTCGCCTTCTACTCGATCATGCCCGTGCTTCTGGTCTACGGCGCGTACATGTTCGCAATGCGGGTGAAGAACTGGGAGCGCGGCCGACCGGACAACCGTCGAACCACCTTCGGCAACGCGCCGCGGCGCATGGCCGATTTCCGCGCCGGCGTCTATATGAGAACCCTGTTGCGCGAGCCGGGCGCCGGGGTCATGCACTCCATGATCTACTTCGGGTTCTTGGTGCTGCTGGGCGTGACCACCGTGCTCGAGGTCAACCATCAGCTGCCCGAGAGCGCGAAGTTCCTCCACGGCGACGTCTACCGGGCCTACTCGTTCGTCGGCGACGCCGCCGGCGTGGTCTTCCTGGCCGGCATCGGCTGGGCCATCGTGCGGCGCTACGGACCCTGGAGTTGGCGCCCCTACCGGATTCGCATCAAATCAAAGCCCGAGCATCTGGTGATCCTCGGTGTGTTCGCCGCGATCGGGATCACCGGCTTCGGGGCGGAGATGTACCGCATCGCACTCGACGGCACGCCCGACTTCGAGAAATGGAGCTTCGTCGGCTACCCGCTGGCGACGCTCGTAGAGGACAACGGCAACATCGCCGGTTGGCATCAGGCGTGGTGGACCGCCCATGTCGTGAGCTTCATCGCCTTCCTGGTGATCCTTCCAACCACAATGCTGCGTCACATGTTCACATCGCCGCTCAACATGTATCTGAGCGACAAGGACCGCCCCAAGGGGGCGATGAAGGCGATGCCCAACCTTGTGGAGGGCGACACCGAGCTCGAGACCTTCGGTGCTGCTGTCGTTGAGGATTTCACCTGGAAGCAACTTCTCGACACCGACGCCTGCACGATGTGCGGCCGTTGCACCTCGGTCTGCCCTGCGCACGCCACCGGAAAGCCGCTCGATCCCCGCGAGATCGTCCTGAAGACCGGCGAGGTGATGGCCCGCACCGGCGACCCGGCGGTATCACCGCCGATCGGAGTCGACAACGAGATCACAGTGCCCGCCAACTGGATGTTCGACCGCATCACCAACGAAGAGCTCTGGAGCTGCACCTCCTGCAAGGCCTGCGACGAGATCTGCCCGGTCAACATCGAGATCCTCGACAAGATCCTCGACATGAGGCGTTATCTGACCCTGATGGAGTCGGATTTCCCGTCCGAGCTCGGCAGTGCGTTCCGCTCGATGGAGAACTCGTCGAACCCCTGGGGTATGAGCCAGAGCGAGCGGGCCGACTGGGGTCGCAACATCGAAGGCCTCAATGTCATCTCCGGCGACGATCCGCTGACCGCCGAGTATCTGTACTGGGTCGGCTGCGCGGGGTCTTTCGACGACAAGAACAAGAAGGTCACACAGGCGATGGCGCAGCTCATGCAACGTGCCGAGGTGGATTTTGCGATCCTCGGCCCGGCTGAGAACTGCACGGGGGACTCGGCTCGCCGTTCGGGCAACGAGTACCTGTTCCAGATGTTGGCCGGCCAGAACATCGAGACGCTCAACGCGATGGGCGTGAAGAAGATCATCACTCAGTGCCCCCACTGTTTCAACACTCTGGCCAACGAGTATCCCCAGCTCGGCGGCCATTACGAGGTGGTGCACCACAGTCAGTTCCTCGAGTGGCTCGCAGATCAGGGCCGGCTGGATCTGAGCGATGCGAGGCTCGAGGAACGGGTCGTGTATCACGATTCGTGTTATCTAGGCCGCCACAACGACGTCTACATGGCCCCTCGCAAAGTGCTCGGCAAGCTCGGCGGCATAGAGGTTGTCGAAGCTCAGCGCAACGGAACCAAGGGGATGTGCTGCGGAGCGGGCGGTGCGCGCATGTGGATGGAGGAGACCGTCGGTGAGAAGGTCAACGATGTGCGGGCCCAGGAGTTGGTCGACACCGGGGCCAGCCGGGTGGCTACCGCCTGCCCGTTCTGCTACATCATGATGGACGACGGCGTGAAAGCGGTCGGCAAGGAGCCGGAGGAGGTTCAGGTCGCCGACATCGCCATCCACATATTGGAAGCCATAGAAATCGGCGAGCAGTAACCTGACGGGCGTGAAGCCCAGAGTGCTCGTCATAGACAACTACGACTCGTTCGTCTACATCCTCGTGCAGTACCTCGGCGAACTCGGAGCCGATCCCGTGGTGCACCGCCACGACGCCATCGACATTGCAGGCATCCGCGAGCTGAACCCCGACGGCATTCTCATCTCACCGGGTCCCGGCACTCCCGACGACTCGGGGATCTCGCTTGCTGTTCTCTCCGAGCTGCGCGGCACGCCACCGGTATTCGGCGTGTGTCTGGGGATGCAGTGCTTCGGCCAGGTGTTCGGGGGCAGGATCGTGCGGGCCCCCCAGGTCATGCACGGCAAGACTTCGCTCATCCGCCACACGGACTCCGGACTCTTCGAGGGCCTGCCCAATCCGCTGGAAGCAACTCGCTACCACTCGCTCATCGTCGAACGCGACTCGGTGCCAGAGTCCCTCGAGATCACCGCCGAAACCGAAGACGGCTTGGTGATGGGCCTGCGACATCGCGAACTCGACATCGAGGGCGTGCAGTTCCATCCCGAATCGGTGTTGACCAACGCCGGTCACGACCTGCTCGAAAACTACCTGATCCGCTGCAGCTAGGGCCGTAGCCGGATCCCGGAAACCGGCCCTCAGGCAGGTCCGGCCGGGGCTAGCCGTCTGATTCAGGCGCGAGAGTCGTACTGGTCGTAGTGGTGGTGGTGGTCGTTGTCGGCTCGGTGGACGCCTCGCCGACCTCGATCACAACGACGGTGTCGAGCAGGACCTCTTCGAACGGCGCCGGGTTCTGAGTGATCACCCGGCCGACGGAGGCGTCGCCGACCGGAACGGGAACCAACAGGATCTCAACTTCCAGACGCACCTGGCGCAGGGTCTGTTCGGCGCTGTCCGCGAACAGGTCCACCACGCCGGGCACCTGCACGGTGGGGAACCCTGTCGAGATGACGATGGTCACCCAGGAGCCTTTGTCGACCAGGCTGCCGGCTTCGGGTTCAGTGCGGATCACCAGGCCTTCCCCGATCGTCTCGGAGGCTTCCTCGGCATTCTCCGGGGTGACTCTGAATTGGGCCGAGAGCAGGGCTTCGAAGGCTGTGTTGAGCGTCGCGGACTCGAGTTCGGGCACAGGTACCTTCTCCGGGCCTGTCGAGACGGTTATGACCACCGACCCGCCCGCTGCCAATTCGGTCCCCGGGGCCGGAAGCTGTGTGACAACCTCTCCGAACTCCCGCACGTCGGACACGAACTCGACAGTGGCGGTGTAGCCCAACGATTCGAGGGTGTCGAGAGCTGAGCTCTGGTCGCTGCCGATCACGTTGGGCACCTGATCCGGCACGCCCGCGCTCACGAACAAAGTCACCTCGGATCTGGGTTCCACTTTCTGACCGGCCACCGGACTCTGCTGGACCACTTCGCCCCTGGGCACGGTCTCGTTGTTGCGTTCAACGATCGTCACTTCAAGGTTGAGGCCCAGCAGATCCCTCTCGGCGTCTGACACGCTCAGCCCGGTCACAGACGGCAGCGCCACAAGTTCAACGGGGACCGTTGTGCCGTCTCCGCCGTCGTCGCCGACCTGGTCCACGAAGGCGACGATCAGATAGCCAAGGATCAGAACCAGCGCGCACAGACCGATCAACAGACCTGCGGTTCGCCTCCAGTCGTCCTTGCGGCGCAGGTCGGGGGGTTCGTAATAGGCCCCTTGGCCGTACATCGCGGGACCGTGTGGATCGCCCGGCGCCGAGGCCTGTCGAACCGGCACGGGCGCGCGGGCCGGGGGCGCTGCCGGGACTCGGGCTGCGGGCGCGGCAGGCGGCGGCGCGGGAGGCCGGCCGGTTCCCGTTGACCCGGGCTCCGATCCCGGGGCGGTGGGTCCGGGCGCACCGGTAGCACCACGACTGGGTATATCGGTCGTACCGCCCAGATATCGACGCAGGTCGGAACGGAGATCCTCGGCTGTCGGGTACCGGTTCAGGGGGTTCTTGGCCAACAGTTTCATTGTGATGGCGTTGAGCGCCGAAGAAGCCGGCACAACACCACGCTCGATCAGCGACTGGGGTTTCTCCTGAACGTGCTTGTAGGCCACCGCTATCGGGGTCTCGGCTGTGAACGGCGGTTCACCGGCGAGCATCTCGTAGAGCACAACACCGAGCGAGTAGAGGTCGCTGCGGCCGTCGACGGACTTTCCCTGCGCCTGCTCGGGAGAGAAATAGGTGGCTGTTCCCATCACTGAGCCGTGCTGGGTGAGCCCGGCGTCGGTGCGACCTGCCAGAGCGGTGGCTATTCCGAAATCGGCGACCTTCACGTCTCCGCTGTCTGAGATCAAGATGTTGCCCAGCTTGACGTCACGATGGACGAGGCCTGCCTGGTGCGCTGTCGAGAGTGCCGCGGCGACGTCGGAGGCGATCTGTGCGGCCCGCTGCGCCGGCACTGGCCCGGAGGACCGCACAACATCGGCCATGGTCCGACCTGCCACGTGCTCCATGACGATGTAGTACGTGCCTCGTTCCTGGCCCCAGTCGTAGATCCCGACGATGTTGGGATGGTTGAGGTTCGCGGCTGCCTGCGCTTCGCGGCGGAACCGCTCTACGAAGTTGGGATCGTTGGCGAACTCGGGGAACAGAACCTTGAGGGCGACTTCGCGGTTCAGCAATTCGTCGCGGGCGAGGTAAACATCGGCCATCCCGCCTCTCGCAATATGGCGCAGCAGTTCGTAGCGGCCATTGAAGACCGTTGGCCGACCATCCGACATAGCCCCGGAGTCTACATGAGCAGCACCGCTCACCGTTGCACGGTCGCGGCCCTCTGAATCACGGCGTACGGCTATTCCAGCAGGTTCTGGACTCGACCCCGGCGGGGCCGGAGGTTGGTCACCGCAGGAGGCGTTGTCGACTGCTCAGCAGCGGTCACAGGACCGCTAGCAGCACTAGCAGCAGCACCAGCACGACGAGTGCTACGGCCGCGAGCCACTTCAGCGACCAGATCTCAAAGGAGCGCCAGTCAAGAAAAGAGCGCCACGACAGCGAATCGGACTCCAGCGACTCCGATTCGTCGCTCGTGCCTTCGTCGTCGGTGGCCGCGTCGGCTGCTTCGGTGCTGTCTTCTGCATCGACGTCGTCGGGCGCTGCCTTGCGGGTGGCGATTACTCGGTCAGCGGGCGGTTCTGATTCTGTGGATTCGGCATCGACGACATCCACGACAACGACGGTCACGTTGTCTCGCCCACCGGCGGCGCACGCCGCTTGCACTAGGGACGACGCCGCTTCTACGGGATCGTCTGTTTCATCAAGGATTTCCAGGATCTCCGCATCGCTGAGCTCGTTGGTGAGACCATCGCTGCACAACAGGTAGCGGTCCCCGGTCACCGGTTGGAGTTCCCAAGCGTCGACCAGCAGCTCGTCCTCAACGCCCAGCGCACGCGTGACAACGTTGCGCTGCGGGTGGACCATGGCTTCCTCCGGAGAGATCCAGCCGTCGCGCACCATGCCTTCAACCAGGCTGTGGTCGTCGGTCAGCTGCAGCATCTCCTCATCCGTGCGGACATACAGACGGCTGTCGCCGACATTGACGACGCACAGCCGCTCGGCGTCAGCGCCGGTCATCGCCACTAGCGCCACCATCGTGGTGCCCATCCCGTAGAGCGACGGATCCTCCCGGGCGCGTTCCAGCACCTCGAGGTTGGCTTGCTGCACCATCTCGATCAGCTCATCAGTGCTGCTTACAGCTGTGATCTTGGCCATCTCTCCGACGACGATGGCCGATGCGACCTCACCGCCACGATGGCCGCCCATGCCGTCGGCCACTACAAAGAAGTCTTCGGATGAAAGAACGCTGTCTTGGTTGACATCGCGAATACGACCGGTGTCGGTCAACGCGCCCCAAGCCAAAGTCGCCATGTCAGAATCAGCTCTATTTCAGTTTTCCGGATTCGAGCCCGGGTCTATGATCGTCCCCGTAGCCCGGCGGTTCACAAGCTGATCGCCGTCCAACCAGATCACCAGCATCTCCATCTCCT